>CAWFYY010000007.1:0-112982 GCA_963820225.1 uncultured Gaiellaceae bacterium
CTGCGTCGGCTCCCTGATCGAGCGCAAGAACGTCGTCCGGCTCGCGAACGCGTTCGCTCGACTCGGCCAAGGGACGCTCACCTTCGTCGGGGACGGCGAGCTACGGCCCGCGCTCGAGGGTCGCGCCGGCGTCACGATCACCGGCTACGTCGCGCACGACGCGGTGCCCGGCTATCTCGCGGCCGCCGACGTCCTCTGCCAGCCGAGCCTGGTCGAGCCGTTCGGCCAGGCGGCGCTCGAAGCGCTCGCCTCTGCGCGCACCGTGGTCGGAACACGTGTCGGCGGGCCGCCGGAGTTCGTCCCGGAGGGCGCCGGAGTGCTCGTCGACCCGGAAGACGAGGCGGCGCTCGCCGGCGCCCTGCGCGACGCGGCTGCCCTGCCGGTCCCGAACCCGGCCGCGCGCGAGGCCGCCGAGGCGCACGACGTCAAGCGTCAGGCGGCTCGTGTGGAGGCGATTCTCGAGCGAGCCGTTCGAGGTCGGCGAGCCTGATCTCGACGAGCGGCCGGACCGCGTCCTCGATCCCCGCCTCGCGGGCGAGCTCGAGGGCCTGCTCGTAGCTCTGCCGCGATTTCTCGACGGCAACCCCCTGCTTCAGCCGGTTGTCGCCGGTGACGAGCAACCGTTGAATCTTGGCGCGCACCTCATCGCCGGGGGGGTTCACATTCGTAGCCTAGCCAGGCAAGATCACCTGGGGGCATCATTGAAGACGCGCAAGCCGCCGGTTCGATTGCTGATCGCCGACGACCACCGCCTCTTCGCGGAGGCGCTCGAAGCCGTGCTCCTGACAGAGGAGCGAATCGAGGTGGTCGGGCGCGCCGCCGACGGCGGCGAGGCGGTGGCGATGGCCGAGCAGCTCGTGCCGGACGTCATCGCCCTCGACATCAGCATGCCGGTGATGGACGGGTTCGAGGCCGCCGTCGAGCTCGAGAAGCTCGCGCACCCGCCGGCAATCCTGATGCTCACCGGCTCGAGCGCGCCGGAGGACGTCGATCGCGCGCGGCAGGTCGGCGCGAAGGGTTACATCACGAAGGATGCGATCGCCGCGCGGCTCGTCGACGCGATCCTGGCTGTAGCCGGCAATCGCGGGTAGAGAGCACAACAGCGCTTGCTACCCTCTTTCGCGCGATGTTGCAGGTCTCAGCCATCTTCCAGGTGATCGTCGCGGTTGCGCTGCTGGCGCTGATCCTGATGCACTCCGGCCGCGACGCCGGCCTCGGCGGCATGGGCTTCACGCCCGCTTCGCAGGGCGGAACGCACATCGTCGAGCGGAACCTGACGAGGCTCACGGTCGCGGTCGCGACTGTCTTCTTCATCAACAGCGTCGTGCTCTACCGGCTTCTCGCGTAGGCGGAAACCACACGGCTACACTGTTCGTCCCCGCGCTGGTGGCGGAATTGGTAGACGCGCAAGGTTGAGGGCCTTGTGGCCTTAGGGCCGTGGAGGTTCAAGTCCTCTCCAGCGCATGCGGGAGTGCGGGACGCCGGCAGCGGCGTCCCGCTCGATTAAGGTCGAACGACGATGCACTCCCACCGGATGATCACCGTCGTCGGCTGTCACGCGGGCGGTGAGATCGGAAACGTCATCGTCGGCGGTGTGCTGCCGCCCAGCGGCGCAACGGTGTTCGAGCAGATGCAGGAGCTCGAGCGGGAGGGCGACTGGCTGCGGCGCATGCTGCTCCGCGAGCCGCGCGGCAGCGTGGCGGCCCATGTGAACCTGGTCGTGCCCGCGACGCGGCCCGACTGCGATGCGGGGTTCATCATCATGGAGCCGACCGAGTATCCGGCGATGTCAGGCTCGAACACGATCTGCACCGCCACCGTCCTGCTCGAGACCGGAATGGTCGAGATGCGGGAGCCGGAGACCGTCCTGCGGCTGGAAGCGCCGGGCGGCGTCGTCGAGGTGCGCGCCGACGTGTCGCGACGGGCGCTGCGAGAGCGTCGAGTTCACGAACGTCCCCTGCTTCGCCGACCGTCTCGACGCTCCGCTCGAAGTGGCCGGGGTCGGGACGCTGACAGTGGACGTCGCGTACGGCGGCATGTGGTACGCGATCGCAGACGCACGGGCGCTGGGCTTCGAGCTCGCACCGCACGAGGCGCGCGACCTCTCCCTGGCCGGAGAGGCGATTCGCGCCGCCGCCCGGGAGCAGCTTCCGTGCGCGCATCCCGAAAACCCGGACATCGCCGGCGTGAGCATCGTGCAGATCGCAGCGCCCTGGGAGGGCGTCGGCGCGGTGACGAAGAACGCTGTCGTCGTCGCGCCTGGGCGGCTCGACCGCTCGGCGACAGGAACCGGGCTCTCCGCCCGCATGGCGGTTCTTCACGCGCGCGGGCTGATGGCCGTGGGTGACGGCATGACGCACGCCTCTGCGATCGGGTCGACCTTCGACGGTCGCATCGTCGAAGAAAGCAGGGTCGGAGATCGCGCTGCGATCGTCCCGGCGATCCGGGGCAGCGCCTGGATCACCGGCATCTCACAGCATTTCGTCGACCCCACCGATCCCTACCCGGAGGGATACCTGCTCGCCGACACGTGGGGCGTCAGCGGCCTCGACCTTCAGGCCTGACCGCTAGGAGAACAGTGCAGCGAGCTGCGCCGGACTGATGTTGCCGCCGCTGGCGACGAGTGCAACGCGCTTGCCGCGCAGCCGATCTCCGAGCAATCGCGCGGCGGCCAGCGGCGCGGCGCCCGCCGGCTCGACGAGATTGCGCGTGTGCTCGATCATCAGCCGGGTCGCCTGCCGGATCTCGTCCTCGCTGACGAGCACGAACTCATCGAGGTGCTCCCAAAGGATCTGCTGGGGAAGCTCGAACGGGACCCGGGTCGCGAGCCCCTCGGCGAACGTCGCGTTGTCGCCGTCCAGGAGCGCGCGGGCCTGCCACGAGCGGAAGGCCGCGGGGGCTGCGTCGGACTGCACGCCGATCACCTCGATGCCGGGCCGGATCGCCTTCGCGACGATGCAGGTGCCGGCGGCTCCGCTCCCGCCGCCGATGGGCACGACGATCGCGTCGATGTCGGGCCGGTCCTCGATGATCTCGAGCGCCTCGGTTCCGACGCCCGCGATCAGCAGCGGCTCGTTGCCGGAATGGACGTAGCGATAGCCGTGCTCGCCGGCGAGGCTCTCGCAGTGCTCGCGGGCCGCGTCGAAGTCCTTCCCGTGCACGATCAGCTCGGCGCCCAGCGCCCGCATCGCAGCCAGCTTGACCGGGTTCGCAGCCTCCGGGACGCAGATTCGCGCGGCGACGCGGTGGAGGCGGGCGGCGTACGCGATCGACTGCCCATGGTTTCCCGTCGAAGCCGCGATCAGCCCGCGTGACCGCTCGTCCTCGGAGAGCTGGGAGACGAGGTTGACCCCGCCTCGAACCTTGAACGCTCCGACGGGCTGGTGGTTCTCGTGCTTCACCCACACCTCGGCGCCGAGCAGCTCGTCGAGGCCCGCGTACGGATAGAGCGGAGTCGCCCGGAGGTGCGGGCTGATCCGCCGGCGCGCCTCGAGGACGTCGGCGAGGGTGATCGTCGGCCAGTCCACGCTCTGCACCCAGTCTCGCACCTTCCTTGACGCCGTCCGGAAGGATCTCTACCCTTCAGAGCGAACACACGTTCGACACAGCTCTCACCGACGCCTCAACTCTCATCGGAGGAACCATGTCCGCCGCACCCCAGCTGACCGCACGGCAACAGGAGATCTGGCAGTTCCTCGTCGACTACGTCGACCGGCACGGCTATCCCCCGACCGTCCGCGAGATCGGCGAGGCGGTCGGGCTGGCCTCACCGTCGACCGTGCACGCGCACCTTGCAAATCTCGAGCGGGCCGGCCTGCTCCGGCGCGACCCGACGAAGCCGCGTGCCCTCGACCTGATCGGCCACCGGCGCGAGTCGCGCGGCTTCGACGAAAGCCGCGCCGAGCCGGCGGCGATCGAGCTTCAGAAGCTGCCGCTGCTCGGCCAGATCGCGGCCGGTAGCCCGCTGCTCGCGGAAGAGAACATCGAGGACGAGCTCGCGGTACCCGGGCCACTCGGCCGCAGAGCCGACTTCCTGCTGAGAGTCAAGGGCGAGTCGATGATCAACGCGGGGATCCTGGACGGCGACATCCTCGTCGTCCAGCGCGCGCAGGACGCCCGCGACGGCGAGATCGTGGTCGCGCTCGTCGGCGACGACGAGTTCGCCGACGAAGCGACCGTCAAGACCTTCTACCGCGAGGGCAATCGCGTCCGCCTCCAGCCGGAGAACGACTCGCTCGAGCCGATCTATGCCGACTTCGTCCAGATCCTGGGCACGGTGACCGGGGTCTTCAGGACACTCTGATGGCGGTCGCGTTCCTCAACCGCACTCTCGACCAGGAACTGGCGGCGATCGCGCGCGGCGCCAGCCTCGAATGCCTCGTCTGCGGCGAGTTTCTCCTCAAGCGGCCCGTCGCTCACGCGTGTCTCGAGTGCGGAACGCTCCTGTGCGACGGCCTCGAAATCCCCCAATCCGAGCTAGAATTCGTGGCGCAGGCCGGGTGACCGCGTCGCCGCCGCAAGGTGGCGCCGAGGAAAGTCCGGACACCACAGGGCAGGACGCTGGAGAAATTCCAGGGGGCGAAAGCCGACGGAAAGTGGAACAGAAAGCAAACCGCCGCCGGAGCATCTCCGGAGGCTCCGGCGGTAAGGGTGAAACGGTGGGGTAAGAGCCCACCAGCGTCGTGGTGACACGACGGCTCGTCAAACCCCGTCCGGTGCAAGGTGAAGCAGATCCCGTTGAGGCGGCCCGCCGAGGGATCGGGTACACCGCTCGAGCCGTGAGGCAACTCCCGGCCTAGAGGGATGGTCACCCTCGACAGAATCCGGCTTACAGGCCTGCTAAGGAAAGCCCTGCAAATGCAGGGCTTTCTATTCTTGCCGTGCATCACGTGAGCGCGGCCCCAGCGGCTCACTGCTTAGCCCAGGCTCCCTGACAGGAGGCGACTAGCCAAACGAGGTCATGAAGCCCGCAGGACAGGCACCAGGATTGCGTCTGGTAACGCGCTGAGTCATTGCGTCGAGTCGCTCTACCGAAGCCAGACCTGGCCGGCCAGGAGACCCCAGACCGGGTGGTATTGGTAATTGCGCACGCGCGACGAGATGAATTCCACCGCGCGCGGGTTGACGAGCGGTACCGAGGCGGCCGCGTCGACGACTTTGCGGTCGACTTCGGCCCACGCCGCTGCCGCACGCTGCGCGTCCGTCAGTCCGAGTCCCGACGCGCGCCGCATGAGCCGGTCGACGGCGGGATTGCAGAACCGGCCGTGGGTCAGGCCTCCGCGGCAGGCAAACAAGACCTGGAGGAAGTTCGCCGGCGCAGGGTAGTCCGCGTACCACGTTAACGGGATCACTTGGACGGTTCGCTGCTGCTCGGCTGAGTCGTCGGCACGCGAGAGGAGTCGTACGCCGGCGCCGTAGCCGAGGCTTCGAAGGACGCCGGCGATGTAGCGCGCCACGCCCTTCTGGAGCTCAGACTCGTTGATGAACACGCCGATGGTGACGCGCGCGCCGACCGTGCCGGATGCGGCGACCAGCCGCCTGGCTCGTGCGAGGTCCGGCGCGGCCCAGCCGCCGTCCGCGCGCGCGTGGAGCGTGTAGGGGCAGTAGCGGCGGTAACCCGGAATCCCAGGCGGAAGCACCTGGCAGGTCGGCTCGGCGACGGACGGGCCGCCGTAGAGCCGGACGACCTCACCGCGGTCGATCGCGTAGTTCAGCGCCTGCCGGACGGCTGGCCGGTCGAAGGGCGGCAGCCGGTTGTTGATCGTCAGGAGCTCGATCCCGAGCACGGGGTTCACCCGGAGCTGTCCCGGCGAGTGGATGCGGATGTCCTCCAAGAGCGGCAGCGGGATCTGCTGGAACATGAAGTCCGCCCGGCCCGCCCGCACGGCCTGCGCCTGCGCCGTGGCTGAGATGCCGTAGCGCCAGACGATCACATCGGGATTGCCGTCCGGCTGGGCGGCGTGCGACCACTCGTGGAAGGTCCGGTTGCGCACGAAGCGCGTCTCCTGCCGTGTCGCGCGCGCGACACGGTACGGGCCGGTGCCGGGGATCGGTTGCAGGCCGGTGTCGCGCGTGGGCGTCCCGGGGGGAACGGGCACGGCGTAGCCGAGCGCGAGCTTGAAGAGCAGCTCCGGGTCGGGCCGCGCGAGGCGGAAGACAACCGTGCGGGTCGTGTCGTCGGCATCGATCCCGTGTGACAGGTCGCAGCTCTCGGGGTCGCGCGCGCATCGCTCGCCGCCGACGATCGAGCTGTAGATGCCCGCTGCCGGCGAGCCGACGCGGAAGAGCCGCTCCAGCCCGCGCCGGACGTCCGACGCCCTTAGGGCCGCACCGTTCGAGTAGCGGATCCCCGGCCGCAATCGAAAGGTGTATGTCCTTCCGCCCGAGGTCGCCGTCGGTAGGGCGACCGCGAGGTCCGGAACGAGTTGCAATCCGTCGGGCCCGCCCGTCCGCTCGAAGGTCACCAGAGTGTCGTACGCGAGGCCGAGGAAGGACGGCGGCGGGTACCACTGCATGTTGAATGCCGGGTCGAGCGAGGGCGGTGCGTAGCCGAGCAGCGTCAGCGTGCCGCCGCGGTGTTCGTCTCCCGATGGACGGGTGGCGATCCAGACACGTTCTCCCGCGGCGGCCACCGCGGCTGGTCGGCGGCCGCTCACTGGCAGCGTCTGCGCGACCGTGTTGCTGATGGGGTCGATCCGGGAGACAGTGCGCGAGAACTCGCTTACGGCCCAGATCGCGCCACCACCGAACGCCAGCGCGACGGGTCCGCTTCCGACCGCGATCGTCGCGACGACTCTTCCCGTTCGCGGCTCAAGCCGGGAGACGGTGCCGTCCAGGGCGTTCGCGACCCATACCGAACCGGCGCCCGTCGCGACCGCCGCCGGTCCCTGGCCCACGTTGACGCTGGCCAAGACCTTGTTCGAGGCCGGATCCACGTGCGCCACGGTGCCCGCGTCGTGACTGGCGACCCAGGCGCCGCCGAGTCCCACCGCGACGGCGGACGGCCGAGAGGGAAGCTCGAGCGTGCCCGTCACGGTGCCTGTCCGCGGCTCGATCCGCAGGAGTACGTCATCGGCAGGATCGGCGACCCACACCGAGTTCATCCCGAACGCGATCGCGGCGGGCGTTCCGCCGAGCGGGATCGTCTGGGTCACGGTCCCCGTGGCCGGGTCGATCCGACTGACCGTGCCGCCGACCGTCGTCGCAACCCACACCGAGCCGTCGCCGATGGCAACCTCCCCCGGCTGACCGGCGACGTGGATCCGGTCCTGGATCGCGCCGGAGGAGACGTTGACCCGTGAAACGACGCCCTCGTCGGGGTCGGCCACCCAGAGCGAACCGCGGTCGGCCGCGATCGAGGCGGGGGAGCCCGTGAACTCGATCCCCGGCTCGACGCGGCCGGAGCTCGCGTCGACGACAGCGAGCGCGTCACGGACCACCGCGGGAGACTGCGAGGCGTCGGTCCGGTCGATTCCGAGCACGACGCCGATCGTGACGCCGCCCGCGACAATGGCTGTCGCGATCGCTGCCAGCCGTGATCGTCTCCGGACGCGGAGGCTCTGTAGCGGCCGGCGCGGCGCCTGGAGAGCGGGGTCGTGAGCCAGGATCTGGCGTTCGAGCTGCCGCAGCTGCATCCCGGGCTCGAGCCCAAGCTCATCCGCCAGTCGGTGCCTGGCGGATCGGAAGAGCTGCGAGCGCCTCGGCTTGCCGCCCGCAGCGGTAGAGCGCGAGCATCAACTGGCCGAGCAGACGTTCACGAACGCGTGTTGCCGAACCAGCGCTTCAAGCTCGGCCACGAGCTCCGAGCCGCCGCCGAGCGCGAGGTCGGCTTCGATCCGGTCCTCCAGGGCCGACAGCCGCTTGTCCTCGATTCGGTCCGCCTCGACGGAGGCGAACGGTTCGTTGAGCACGTCGGCGAGCGCTGGCCCGCGCCAGAGGCCGAGCGCGTTCCGAAGGGTCTCCGCGGCAGCGGCTGCATCGCTTCGTGTCAGCTGCTCGCGGCCCTCCTCGAGCAGGCTGTCGAAACGAGCGAGGTCGAGCTCGCCCGGCTCGACGCGGACGAGGTACCCCGGTGGTCGGCGCTCGATGCGATCCGCACCGAGCGCCTTGCGAAGGCGAGAGATGTAGTCGTCAAGGGTGTGCCCGGCCGTCGGCGGCAGCCGTTCACCCCACAGCCCTTCGATCAGACGGTCGCGCGAGACGACGCTGTTCGCCTCCAGTAGGAGCATTGCGAGCAAGGCGCGCGGTTTCGGTCCGCCCAACGGAACGGGGTTCCCGTTGAGCCGGACCTCGACAGGGCCGAGGATCGCGAACTCCATCACGAGCAGCTAAGCACCGCTCCGAGCCGATTACGAGAGTTTTCCGACATCGGGTCGCCAACCTCCGCGCATCGAGAGAAAGGAGTCCGGGATGTCAATGCGGGTATGGCTCGTGGGCATCGTGTCGCTCGCCTGCGTGGTCGCGGTCTCGTCGGCACTCGCCAGCCGGGAAGCGGAGGCCTTCAAGGTCACCTCGACGCTCGACGGCAAGCGAGTGTTGCCGCACCGCATCCTGTGGCTCGCCTTCCCGAAGCCACGGACAGTGAATGTGACGGAGGTCGAGTTCCTCATCGATGGCAAGGTGCGGTGGGTCGAGCGCATCAGGCCGTACTGCTACGGCTGCCACGACGACCCCGACAACTACCTCGTCACCTCTTGGCTCACGCCGGGGCGCCACCAGTTCACGGTTCGAGCCACGGCTACCGACGGGCGAAAGGCGACAAACACGGCCGTCGCCCGCGTCCTTCCTGCGCCGTCGCCGCCCGTTGAGCTGGCGCGCACCCGGTGGGAACGACATGTCACCCAAGCGGAGGCAGGAGATGGACCAGCCGGCACGTGGAAGATCCTGATCGACAAGGTCGGCTGGAGCATCCGTGACCCCGTTGGGACGGGGAACCTCATCGATGTCGCCTACCTCTCACCGGGGCTACTCGAGGCGCGTGGCGGCATCTGGACGAGGCCAAGAAACCTGCAGCAAGGCAACGGCTGGTGCCAGGATACGAACGAGCCCGTTCGTTACCGCTGGTCGGTAGACAGCGACACCCTGGCCCTCAGGCTTGCGGGTCCGAAGCGATGCGACGTGCAAAGCGGCGTCTGGGGAGGCAGCTGGACGCGCGTGCGATAGCAACCACGGCCGCAGTGGAACAATCCCGACGAGATGCGCGCCGGGCTCGCTCCAATCGCATCGACCACTGATCAAGGGCGACGACTTGAGTCGCTCGTTTTCAGCTCTTTCGCGTTGCACTGTAGAAAACGGCCGCCATACATCACCGGTGCATCACGAGCACAGCGTCTGGCGGCGTTTGGCGGAATCGCGGAATGAGGACGAACCGCATGGTTAAGCCAAATCTGGCGATTCGACGAGGCGTGGGCGAAGAATCCGGCTTACAGGCCTGCTACGGGAAAACCCTGCATTTGCAGGGTTTTCCTATTAGTGCCCCATCGGCCGTGCATCACCGGTGCAGCACGCAGTTCCCGGCGAGGCCCCCGATTCGTGATGTGGGACCACGATCCCTTTGTTCATGCGGAATCCGTGCAGCGATTTCGCCAACCCCGCTTGAGGCGCGAATCTCCACTGGCACGCTCATGCACTCAGCGAGGATAGGGCGGCAGCAGCTGATCGACCCGCACCCTCTCGGGGTCCGCGAGTCGCGACGCCGCCCTGCGGCGCTCGTCGGCCTGGCGGCTGGCCGGGGCGAACGCGCTCCAGGCGAACCAGCGCCCGAAGGCGCGCTGGAGCGCCCTCGGGCCGCTCAGCGTCAGCTTGCGCGCCCGCATCGCGCCGCTGAGCGCGGCGCGCCCAAGGTAGACGCGGTAGAGGGTGGCGGTGTCGACCGTTACTTCGAGGTCGACTTCGAACCCGGGATGCTGGAGACAAACGGAGACCTCCGAGGGCTCGAGCACCATCCAGTAGCGCTTCTCCGGATCGCGAAAGTCGAACCGGACGACAGTGCGAGCCGGGGGAAGCTGCTCGCGATCGACGTGTCGGGCCATCCAGACGATCAGGAGGTCAGGGTCGAGCTCCTCGGGGCGGGGATCGGTGAACGACCAGGTAACCCCCCACTCCCCCATCGCCTGCACGACCGCCTCCAGATCGCGGCCGGCGAGCGTGAGGCGATACTCGAGCGTCCTGCCCTTCGGGACCAGTGCGCCGCTCGATGATCTCGGCCCGCTCGAGCGCGCGCAGGCGGTCGGTGAGGACCGAGCGCGAGATCCCCGGCAGGCCACGCTGGAGCTCGTTGAACCCGCGCGCGCCGCCCAGCATCTCACGCACGATCAGGAGCGTCCAACGGTCGCCGAGGATCTCGCTCGCCTTCGCGATCGGACAGTATTGGGCGTAGCTCCGCATGCTCGAGGAATGCTAGCCCCGGATTGGCGATCAGGTTCGGAATTCGAACCACTTAGTTCGAAATTAGGACCGCTTGGTTCGAAGTTCGGTCTAGTCGGTCGGGACGCATCCACCTACCGTCGTCGCATGGCTACCGAATCGGCAAGAGTGGAGACAGCCACCGACGACGAGGGTCTACGCAACTCCGTCAACGGCCCGGTGATCGGCCCCGAAGACGAAGGTTACGACGAGGCCCGCGCGATCTGGAACGGCGCGATCGACCGCCGCCCGGCCTGGATCGCCCGCTGCACCGGCGTCGCCGACGTCGTCGCCGCAGTGCGCTTCGCACGCGAGCATGATCTGCTCGTGGCGGTCCGCTCAGGTGGCCACGGGGTTGGCGGGCAGGCGCTATGCGATGGCGGGCTCGTGATCGACCTGTCGCCGATGAAAGGCATTCGCGTCGTCCCACAAGCCAGGACGGCGCGCGCCGAAGCGGGTGTGTTGTGGGGCGAGCTCGACCGCGAGACCCAACTCTTCGGTCTTGCGACGGTGGGTGGAATCGTGAGCCACACCGGCGTTTCGGGACTGACACTGGGGGGCGGGATCGGCTGGTTGATGCGCAAGTACGGGGCGACGGTCGACAACCTGCTCTCCGTCGACCTCGTCACGGTCGATGGCGAGCTGGTCACCGCCAGCGAGAACGAGAACCCCGATCTGTTCTGGGGAGTGCGCGGCGGCGGCGGTAACTTCGGCATCGCCACGTCGTTCGAGTACCGCCTGCACCCGGTCGGGCCGATCGTGCTCGCCGGGCCGATCTTCCACCCGCTCGAAGACGCGCCGGAGGTACTGCGGTTCTATCGCGAACTCGCGGCTGCCGCGCCCGACGAGCTCACGACGATCGTCGAGCTCGAGCTCGCGCCGCCACTGCCGTTCCTGCCCGAGGATGTGCACGGCAAGCCGATAGTCATGGTGGGCGCGTGCTACGCAGGGGCGCCTGAGGACGGGGCCGAGATCGTCCGGCCGCTGAAAGAGTTCGGCAACCCGATCGTCGATCGGCTCGAGCCCAAGCCTTACGTGGCGTTGAATTCGATGTTCGACCCGTTAGTGCCGCACGGCTGGCACCGCTACTGGAAATCCGTCGAGCTGCCGCCGCTCACCGATGGTGCGATCGACACGCTCATCGACCACACCTCGCGGATCACGTCGCCACGCTCGTACACCATCCTCCTCCAGCTCGGGGGAGCGCTCGGTCGTGTGCCAGAGGACTCAACCGCCTTCAGCCAGCGCGACACCGCGCACAACGTCGTCATCAACGCCGTCTGGACCGAAGACGACCCAGAGGGCGAGCGGCACACCGCCTGGGCGCGCGACTTCTTCGAAGCCCTGCAGCCGCACGCGCGCGACCGCGTCTACGTCAACTTTCTCGGCGACGAGGGACCCGACCGCGTGCGACAGGCCTATGGCGCCGAGAAGTACGACCGGCTGGTCGGGCTCAAGCGCGCCTACGACCCGACCAACTTCTTCAGGCTCAACCAAAACATCAAGCCCTGAGCGACCTCCTTCTCCGCCACCCACAGATCTTTACGCGATGCCTTCGACCGCTTTCCATGCGGCGCTCCCGACTTCTCCCCGGTCCTGCTGGCGTGCAGTGTCGGGCGTGCCCTCAGTCGCCAGCACCGGGTGTCGATCGAGGAACTCCGCCATCGCTCGAGCGACGGGCTCGGGACGCTGGATCTGCAGGAGATGACCCGCGCCTTCGATCGTGCAGTCCTCGATGTTCGGAATTGAAGAGCGGAGGAACTCGGCGATCTCGACCCATAGGGGCTGGGTCTCGGCACCCAGCACGGACAGGACTGGACGGTGGATGGCGGCCGCTTGCTCGGCGCCGAAAGTCCATTCGGTCAGGGCGGGCAGCTCGATGCCGAAGAAAGTGTCCGCGTCCTTGATCGACTGCGCAACCACGCCAGGGATCCGCTCCTCGAGCAGCGCGCGACACTCGTCCCATTCGAGTCCGCTTGCCGCAGCGGCGAACATGGCGAACGCTCCTGAGTGGTCGCCGCGTCCGTACGCCTCGAACACCGGGGTGGCCGACTTCAGGAACGCCTGGCCGAGAGGCAGCGACACCAGCGTCGGCTCCAGCAGAGTGAGCGTGTGCACCTTCTCGGCGTAGTCGAGAGCCAGCTGGGATGCGATCGACGCACCGGTGGAGTGCCCTGCGATGTGAGCGCGACGTACACCTAGATGGCCGAGCAAGGCGGCAGCATCGGCGGCGTGATCCCCCATGCTCACCGGCGGTCGGGTGTGCGTGCTGCCGACCCAGCCCCGCTTGTGGTACCGGATCAGCTGATAACGGCCGGCCAGTGACTGTTCCGTGAGGAGCGGCACGAAGCAATCGGGAATGAGCATGTCGATCAGAAGCACGGGTTCACCTGATCCGCGCACCTCGAATTCCAGTTCTATGCCGTTGACCTCTACGCTGTCCATTCGTCCTCCTCAGCTGGCCGGGATCGGGGTCCTCAACCCAGATGCGTGAGCAACACCGTTACTGCGGTAACACTCCCGGTTACGGGTGGCGGTGGCTCAGCGCCGCGATTGATCAGTGACCGTCGGCGTGGGATGAGCGACGACGTGCACGAGGGCGTTGTCCAGCGCGGGCGTGAGGCGGCATCGCGTGGCGATTGGCAGGAGGCGTTCGACCTTCTCATGCAGGCAGACGCGGACGGTCTCATGAGCGCCGCCGAGCTACCGGTTCTCGCCGAGGTCGCATATGCCGCGGGCCACCTCGACGTGACGATCGACGCGTGGGAACGTGCTCATGCAGAGTGCCTGCAAGCCGGCGACCAGGCCGCAGCAGCCGGGGCGGCAGTACGCCTCGCGATGCACCTGCTTCTCGATACCGCCCTGATGGCACCGGTGCGCGGCTGGTTGGGCAGAGCCGAGCGACTACTGGAGGGTCAGGGTGAGACGTCGGCGCACGCTTGGTTCGCGGTGGTCCGGACGTACGAGCGGATGTTGACGGGCGACCTGCCTAGCGCGCGAGAGTGGGCGGGGCGCGCGATCGAGGTCGGTTCGAGATGCGATCCGTCCGCGTGCGCCATCGGACGGGTCGCAGCGGCCCGGCTCCTCATTCTGGGCGGCGACGTGCGGGAAGGTCTCGCCCAGCTGGACGAGGTCGGGGTGGCAATGGTCTCCGATGACCTCGACCCGCTCTCAACAGGCCTCGTCTACTGCGAGCTCGTATGCGCCCTGCAGGGACTCGCACAGTACGACGCGGCCGAGGAATGGACGGAGACGATGGAGCGCTGGTGCAAGACAAACGCCATCGGGAGCCTCCACGGACGGTGCAGGGTCCATCGCGCGGAGATCCTCAGACTGCGCGGGTCATGCGACGAGGCAGAGAGAGAAGCGCTCGCAGCGTGCGAGGAACTCCGCCCGTACCTGCGACGCGAACTGGGATGGCCGCTCACAGAGCTCGGACGGATCCGGCTTCAAAAGGGAGACATCGAAGGCGCCGAGCAAGCATTGCTGGCCGCGCACCAAGTCGGGTGGGACCCGCACCCCGGTCTCGCGCTTGTTCAACTTGCCCGAGGAGACATCGCTTCGGCGGTGGCCTCGATACGTAACGCGCTCGAGCGGCCTCTCCGGGTGCCTTCGAAGGAACTGCCACCGGACACCGAGCTGCAGCGGGCGCCGCTGCTCGAGGCGCAAGTCGAGATTGAGATCGCGGCCGGTAACCTCGATCGAGCCCGATCAGCTGCCGATGAGCTGCAGCTCGTTGCCGCCCGGTTCCACAGCAAGGCGCTCGTCGCCGGCGCCACCCTTGCTCAGGGACGGGTGCGACTCGCGGAGGGCGACGCGGTGGACGGGGAACGGTTCTTCGCCGAGGCGGCGCGACTCTGGAACGAAGTCGGGGCGCCCTATGAAGCTGCGCTCGCACGTATGGGCCTCGCAGAGACCCTCCGGGCCAGCGGCAGCGAGCGGCAAGCCGACCTCGAAGGACAAGCGGCGCGCACGGTCCTCGACGGGATCGACGCCGCACCGCCGACGGACACAGCGGCACACGTCGCGGGACGGGAGGGAACAGACGATCTGCCTGCCCCAGATCTCAGCGTCTTTTGTCGCGAGGGCGACTACTGGTCGCTGGAGTTCGAGGGGCTCACGGTGAGAGTGCGAGACCTCAAAGGGATGCATTACCTCGCCCGGCTCCTCGCGCACCCGGGCCGAGAGTTCCACGCGCTCGATCTCGTCGCCGCCGAGAGCGTCGGGCTAGGGCGGTCGGAGAGCGGCCTTACTTCCGAAGTGCCGCGCACGGCACTCGGCGATGCCGGCGAGATGCTCGACGCCCGCGCCAAGAATGCGTACCGCCGACGCCTCGCCGAGATCGAAGACGACATCGCGCAGGCGCGCGCCCTCGGAGATACCGAGCGGGAGTCGCAGGCCGACGCCGAACGCGACTTCCTCGTTCGAGAGCTGTCACGCGCTGTCGGCTTGGGCGGTCGCGATCGACGAGCCGCGTCGGCGTCCGAGCGTGCCCGAGTCGGCGTCACCCGCGCGATCCGCCATGCGATGACCCGGATCGGCGAGCACCACCCCCTGCTCGGCGAGCACCTCAACCTTGCTATCCGCACCGGCACGTATTGCGGATACCTTCCGGACCCTCGCACCGCCGCCGTGTGGAAGTTCTGACGCAGGTCGACGCAGGCAACTTCGGTACGGAGCCTCGGCTTCAATCCGGCCCTTCCGATCTCGCGTAGGTCTTTCGATGGACACAGTTCTCACTGGCGAGAGGCCCGTGCAAGACGAGGCGCACGCGTTCTGGCTGCGCGCGCCCGGTTGCGGGGAGATCCGGCCGGTCACGCTGCCCGAGCCGGGGCGGGGCGACGTGGTGGTGCGCACCCTGCGATCCGGCGTCAGCCGCGGCACTGAAACGTTGGTGTTCCGGGGCGGTGTGCCGCCGGGCCAGTACGCCGCGATGCGGGCGCCGTTCCAGGAGGGGGACTTCCCGGGGCCGGTCAAGTACGGCTACCTCAATGTCGGCGTCGTCGAGCAGGGCCCACGCGATCTGCGCGGCCGGACGGTCTTCTGCCTGTACCCGCACCAGACCGCCTACGTGGTTCCGGCCGGCGCCGTGACCGTCGTCCCGGAGGGCGTGCCACCCGCACGCGCCGTGCTCGCCGGCACCGTCGAGACCGCCGTCAACGCCCTGTGGGACGCCGCACCCCTGGTCGGCGACAGGATCGCAGTCGTCGGCGCCGGAATGGTCGGGTGCAGTGTCGCGCGGTTGCTGAGCCGGTTCCCGGGAGTGCAGGTCACCCTCGTGGACGTCGATCCCGCTCGCGCGGATGTCGCCGCTGCGCTCGGCGTCGACTTCGCGTTGCCGGCCGATGCAGCGGACGGTCGCGACCTGGTCGTACACACCAGCGCGACGTCCGCCGGGCTCCAGCGGTCGCTCGACCTGCTCGCCCCCGAAGGCACGGTGATCGACCTCAGTTGGTACGGCGACACCCAGGTCCGGCTGTCGCTCGGGGGCGCGTTCCACTCGGGGCGCCTCGGCATCCGCGCCAGCCAGGTCGGCACGATCTCCCCGGCCCGAAGCGGACGCCGCACCACAGCCGACCGGCTGGAGCTCGCGCTCGACCTGTTACGCGATCCGGCCTTCGACGTGCTCGTGACCGGGCAGTCCGACTTCGGTGAGCTTCCCGAGGTGATGGCCCAGTTGGCCGCGGGCAGCCTGCCGGCGCTCTGTCACACCATCACCTACGGGGAGGGGTAGATCGTGTTCAGCGTGACCGTCCGCGATCATGTGATGGTCGCCCACAGCTTCCGCGGCGAGGTGTTCGGGCCGGCGCAGCAACTGCACGGAGCGACGTACGTGGTCGACGCCACGTTCCGGCGCACGGCGCTGGACGCCGACAACATCGTGGTCGACATCGGCCGCGCGACCGACGAACTGCACGCCGTCCTCGCCGAGCTCAACTATCGCAACCTCGACGACGAGGCCGCCTTTGCGGGCGTGAACACCTCGACCGAGGCGCTTGCTCAGGTGATCGCCGACCGGCTCGCCGATCGCGTGCACTCCGGCAGCCTCGGCGACGCCGCCCGAGAGCTCAACGGTCTGGTGGTCACGCTGCACGAGTCGCATGTCGCCTGGGCGAGCTACGAGCGGCCGCTGTGATGGTGGTGCACGTCGTCGTACCAGACGGAATCGACGACCCGGCTCGGCCGAGTGGAGGCAACGCGTTCGACCGCCAGGTCTGTCGTGGGCTCGAGCGAATCGGCTGGTCGGTTCACGAGAACGCGGTCCCCGGCTCCTGGCCGCGACCGGACGGGGCAGCGCTCGCCGGCCTTGCCGGCGCCCTCGAACGGATCCCCGACGACTCCGTCGTGTTGATCGACGGACTGGTCGCCTCGACGGCAGCAGCGATCCTGGTGCCCCAGGCCGGCCGGCTGCGCCTGGTCGTCCTCGTGCACATGCCGCTGGGCGACCGGCTGGCTCCTGGCGGGACCGACGCCCGGACGCAGGAAGGCGCGGTCCTCGCGGTCGCCGCCGCCGTCGTCACGGCGAGCGCCTGGACCCGGCGCCGGCTGCTGGAGCTCTACGCATTGCCGGCCGACCGGGTTCACGTCGCCCAGCCGGGTGTCGACGCGGCCGACCTCGCGACGGGGACTTCGGCCGGCCGCGAGCTGCTCTGCGTCGCGGCGGTGACGCCCGACAAGGGGCACGACGTGCTGCTCGACGCGCTGGCGACCACTTCGGACTTGTCGTGGCACTGCGTGTGCGTGGGCAGCCTCGACCGTGACCCGGCGTTCGCCGACGATCTGCGTCGCCGGGCCGTGGACGGCGGGATCGCCGATCGGGTTCGCTTCCCGGGACCACGGACCGGAGTCGATCTCGAGCGCAGCTACGCCGCCGCGGACCTGCTGGTGCTGGCGTCGCGCGCGGAGACCTACGGCATGGTCGTCACCGAGGCGCTGGCCCGTGGCCTGCCAGTCGTCGCAGCGGACGTCGGCGGGTTGACCGAAGCGCTCGGGCACGGCGCCGACGGAGACCTGCCCGGAGTGGTCGTTCCGCCCGAGGATTCTGCGGCACTCGGCGCCGCACTACGGGCGTGGCTAACCGACGCCGACCTGAGGGAACGATCCCGCCACGCCGCCCGCGAGCGCCGCGAGTCGCTCTCCGGGTGGTCGACCACCACATCAGAGGTCGCGAGCGTCCTGGCCGGGGCCGCGCGATGAGTGCCGTCGGCGTCCGGGTCAGCCGGGGCTGGCTCGACCTCCGTGAGCCTGCTGACGCTGCAGCCCGTGCGCCCGACCTCGTCGACCACCTGCGACGACAGCTTCCGGCGGCCGGTCGCCAGGTGATCCACGACCTCGGCTGCGGCACCGGGGCGATGGGCCGGTGGCTCGCGCCGCGGCTGCCCGGATCGCAGCACTGGGTCGTGCACGACCTGGACGACGAACTGCTGGCGATCGCCGCCGAGAACCTCCCCGGCGAGGCCGCCGTCACCGTCGAGACCAGGCAGTCCGACATCACCCGGCTGGACCCCGACGATCTCGCCGACGCAACCCTCATTACCGCCTCGGCGATCCTGGACCTCCTGACCCGCGAGGAGCTGGCCGGACTGGTCAGCGCCTGTGCCGTCACCGGGTGCCCCGTGCTGCTGACGCTGTCCGTCACCGGTCGCGTCGGCCTGAAACCGGCGGATCCACTGGACGCCCACCTGGCCGCCGCCTTCAACGCCCACCAACGCCGCGCGACCGAGAAGGGCCGTCTACTCGGTCCCGGCGCCGTCGCGGCGACCGTCGAGGCGTTCGGCCGACTCGGGGCCGAGATCCTCGTCAGACCGAGCCCGTGGCGACTCGGCGCGCTGGAGGCCGACCTGGCGGCGCAGTGGTTCACCGGGTGGGTGGCTGCCGCGTGCGAGCAGCAGGTCGAGCTGGCCGCCGAGGCCGACGCCTACGCACGCCGGCGTCTTGCTGAGGCAGCGGCCGGGCAACTCGCGGTCACCGTGGATCACGCCGACCTGCTGATCCTGCCCCGGCGAGCGGATCGGGGGCCAGGATGAGTCGAACCGCATGGACGTGGGCCCGCCTCGCGGTCGCCGCCGGGACGCTCGCCATTTTGGTCTGGCGCCTCGGCGCAGGTCCGTTCCTCGACGGCGTCCGCTCGGTCGACAGTCGAGCGCTCGCGGCCGCGGCAGGCCTCGCAGTGCTGACCACGGTGTGCTGTGCCTGGCGGTGGAAGATCGTGGCACGTGGTCTCGGGCTCGACCTGTCGCTGTTCGCTGCGGTGGCGGCGTATTACCGGTCGGTGTTCCTCAATGTCACGCTGCCCTGGTGGAGTCGTGGGAGACGTCCACCGCGGGGTGAGCCACGGTCGCGACGTGAGCGACCTCGGCCGCGGGTTGCGGGCCGTCGCGTGGGAACGAACCGCCGGGCAGGTCGTGCAGATCGTCCTGACCGTCGTCGTTCTGCTCGTGCTGCCGTCGCCCGTCCACTCGTCCATGCCGCTCATCGCGATCGCGGTCATCGTGGCGGTGCTCGGCGCCGTGCTCGTGGCTCGGGCGCGACCTAGCGGCGGTCGGTCCCGGTGGGCGCGAGTGCGGAGCGCGGCGGCCGGCGACATCCGCGCCGGACTGCTCGCCCGCGGCGCTTGGATCGGCATCGCGCTCGCGTCCGCGCTGGTCGTCCTCGGCCACGTCGTCACCTTCCTGATCGCCGCGCGGACCGCGGGAACCACCGCGCCACTCTCCCGAATGCTGCCCCTGGCACTGCTGGTGCTGCTGGCCATGGTGCTGCCCAGCGTCGGTGGCTGGGGGCCGCGCGAGGGCATGACGGCGTGGGTGTTCGGCGCGGCCGGTCTGGGTGCCGAACAGGGGGTCGCCACCGCCGTCGTCTATGGAGTCATGGTGCTCGTCGCCAGCCTGCCGGGTGCCGCGTTCCTCGCGGCGGCATGGCTCCGGCGTCCTCGGACTCCGGTACGACCCGAACCGTCGCTCCAGTGGCGGATCCCGGTCACCGTGCGGCCGGACGGAGACGCGCATGCCTGACCGCCCGTACACCCTGTTGAGCTGCGGGATGTCGATCGACGGCTATCTGGGCAGCGCGTCGCCGCGGCGCCTCGCGCTGTCCAACGACGCCGACTTCGACCGCGTCGACGCCGTACGCGCCTCCTGCGACGCGATCCTCGTGGGCGCGGCCACCGTACGAAACGACAACCCTCGCCTGCTGGTGCGCTCGAAGACGCGCCGCGACGAGCGGACGGCCCGTGGGCTCGCGCCCTCGCCGATCAAGGTGACCGTGACCGATCGGGTGGAGCTGGACGCGTGCGCCGACTTCTTCACCACCGGCGACACCGAGAAGCTCGTCTACTGCCCGAGCCCGCGGGTGGCGGACGCCCGCTCGCGACTCGGACCGGTGGCCACCGTGGTCGACGGTGGCCAGCCGGTGGAAATGCGAGCGATCAGCGAGGATCTCGGCGCGCGCGGCGTGCACCGGCTGATGGTCGAGGGCGGCGGCAAGGTGCACACCCAGTTCCTCACCGACAACCTCGCCGACGAGCTGCAGCTGGTCGTCGCTCCCTTCTTCGTCGGCGACTCCCGCGCTCCCCGGTTCGTGAGCGACGGATTCTTCCCCTGGAACCCCGAGCGGCGCGCGACGCTCGCCGAGGTCTGCCAGATCGGCGACGTGGTGCTGCTGCGGTACGCGCTCTCGCCGCGGTTCTGGACCGACTGACCGAAGAGACCGATGCCGACACCGCTCCCTACCGCCACGATCCGCACCCAGGTGTCGGTGCCGCTGCGGTTCGCCGACGGGTACACCACTGCCGCCCGCGTCTTCAGCTTCGAGGGACTCGTCGACGGCCTGGAGCATCTCGCCTTCGGGCTGGGCGATCGGGCTGCCGCTCTCAGATCGGGCGGGCGCGGTCCGGTACCGCTGGTCCGGCCGCACAGCGAGTGCCTCACCGGCGACGTATTCGGCAGTCAACGCTGCGACTGCGGGCCACAGCTACGCGAGGCCGTCGAGCGCATCGCCGAGTCGGGCGGCTTCCTCTTGTACCTGCGGCAGGAGGGGCGTGGCATCGGCCTATACGCCAAGCTCGACGCCTACGCGCTGCAGGACACGGGACTGGACACCTATGAGGCGAACCTCGCGCTCGGCCACGGCGAGGACGAGCGCAGCTACCTGGTCGCTGCGCAAATGCTGCAAGCGCTGGGCGTGTCGCGGGTCGCTTTGCTCAGCAACAATCCGGACAAGGCCCGCCAGCTCCGACGGTTCGGAGTGACGGTCGCGGCGCTCGTGCCGACCGGCGTGCACCTATCCGCTGCGAACGCCCGCTACCTGGCGACGAAGGCGCGAAGGGGCGCGCACACCTTCGACTTCCGGCTGCCCGTGGGAGTCGCTACCGGGTCGCCGGTTGCGAGCCGAATGCGCTGAGAAAGCGGTCGCGGAATGCGTTCATCGGCCAGACCGGCGCTTGCGGGCCTGGCCGCATGCCGTCCTCCCAGCCCCACCCGGCGATCTGGTCCAGCACCGCCGGGTCGTGGGCGATGACCGAGATCGGCACGTCGTGACTCGGGCTCTGCCCGCTGACGATCGTCCACGGCTGATGGTCGCCCAGGACGACGAGCACGAGATCATCGTCGCCGTAGTGCTGCACGAAGGAGAACAGGGCGTTCAGCGTGTACTCGATCGAGCGCCCGTACGCCGCACGCACGCGCGCGGCGTCGCTCCAGAGCTCGGACTTGCTCGCCTGGTCGACCGGAATGCGGTTGAAGACCGAGCCGTCGCCGACGTCGCCCCAGTCGATCAGCCGCGGAATGCGCGTCCACGGCGCGTGGCTCGACACCAGGTCGACCTCCGCGAAGAGGGGACGGCGGTCGTGTTTCGCGAGCTCGAGCCGCTGCAGCGCCGCGAGCACGTACTGGTCGGGCATCGACGCGTAGGCGAACCTCGGACCGCGATAGCCGACATTGCGCCGGTCGTAGATCTTGTCGTAGCGGTAGAACGACGACCCCTGCGACCAGTCCCGGTTGTTCGACGGGACGTCGTCGACGGTCCGCCATCCGGCTCGCTTGAACGCCCTGCTGAGTGTGAAGCGATCGGTCTTGACGAGCTGGTAGTACCGCCGTTGGCTGTTGACCCAGAGCCCCGAATGCATGGTGGAGTGCGCGAGCCAGCTGGCGCCGCCGAACGTCGACGAGGTGAGGAAGGCGCTCCGAGAGGAGAAGCCGGCGGCCTCCAGGCGCTTGGTGCCCCTGTCGAGAGCCGCATCGATGCGCGGCGCGAGAGAGGAGTCCTGGATCGCGACCTTTCCGTAGCTCTCGACGAACGCGAGGATGACGTCCTTGCCGTGCAGGCCGGTCAGCAGCTGGTCGCCCGGCGTGTTGCGGAAGCGGTCGCGGACGATCTCGTCGGCGAAGATCGCGTTGTCCTCGAGGCCCGCCTGCACAGCACGAACCTCGTCGACGGCCAGGCCGGCTGCGCTCGCGGAGGCGACGGGCGCGCCGGACACGAGCTGCGCACCGAACACCCAGCAGAGCACCCAGACGACGCCGAGCCCCGTGACGGCCTGAAGCGACCAGCGACGATGGACGGCTGCGACCCGGGTCAGGCGAAGCACCGCCAGGGTCATGAGGACGAAGACGCCGACGCAGAGCACCACCGCGCCGACGACCGCCAGGTTCGCGCCCGTCTCACCGACCGACTCGCGCAGCGTCTCGATCCCGATCCCGGTGTAGCTCCAGTCACCGACGGGGTCGAACGGCCGGTCGAAGGTCGCGAAGAAACCAAAGTTGAGGATCTTCACGATCAGCACCAGACCAAGAGCCGGTCCAACGATCCAGGCCAGGAGGCGTCGACGCGGTGGCGGGCAGGACGAGGGCGAGAGCGATGACGACGAGGCCCTCGACCGGAACTCGCATGAACGCGCCGGGCGTGAAACGGCTCGGCTGGTCGGGAGCGACGAGGGCGGCCCACGCGAGCACAACGGCGAGGATCGTGAGCACTGCAGCGACACGTTCCGCCGCTACTCGACTGTGCGTGGCGCGGCGGTGGCTCCGCAGCCACCACACGTCGCGGCCAAACGACTCGGCAAGCAAGGCGAGCGCGGCAACGAGGGTGGCTTCGGTGAGAGCCGGCGGCAGGACGTCGGCAGCCGCGATCGTCAGGACGATCCCCTGAGTCGCGGCGACGACCTTGCGCCAGTAGCGCGGCGGCAGGGGCTCACGCATCCACGGCAGCACCCATCCGGCTGCGAGGAACGCGTAGCGCGCCGCGCCGATCGCGAGCACCCAGGCGCCCGCCGAGCGCGCGACATACACACTGAGGACGAGGATCAGGAACGCATCGACCTCGCCGTCGAAGCGCGCGCCCAAGGCCGACGTCGTTCCCTTCCGTCGCGCGACCCGGCCGTCGACCGCATCGAGCGCGAGCGCGACGACCGTGAGCGTCACCAGCAGCGCGACCGGAACCGGCTCGTCGAACGAGTCCGCGACCAGCGCCGCCACGCCGACCGCGAGCGTCGCCCGCGCAAGGGTCACCCAGTCAGCCGGGCTCAGCCGGTCGGAGCCGTAACGGGAGATACCGCCCGCAAGTGCTGCATTTGCGATCACGCCGCAGGTGACTCCCACGACCCAGCCGGCGCCGCCGAGGCCGACGGTTCCCGCGAGGGCTGCGAGCAGCAGCACCTGGGCTATGAGCCCGGTCGCCGGGCCTGCGTGAACCGCTCGCACCGTTCCTCCAGATTGGTGGGTACGGGGGCTTGTACGGTCGTGGCTACCTGGGGTAATACGGGAGACTCGGTGGTCCGGTTCATCCCCGGGCCGATGGGAAGGCGAGACCGGCCATGAAACAGGACGAGCGCACTCCGTTCGTTCGGGCCCTGCAGCGGGCCCGCGTCTCCGCGTACGCCCCGGGCGAATTCGTCGGGCAGGAGAGCTTCATGCGCGCCGGAGAGATCCTGGCCCTCGCCCGTGAGGCAGGCATCGCACCAGGGGTCTCCGTGCTCGACCTCTGCTGTGGGATTGCAGGGCCTGGACGGTTCATCACCCACGAGCTGGGCTGCACCTATCTCGGGGTGGACTTCAGCTCCAGCGCGATCGACATCGCGCGTGCGAGCGCCGGCGACCTTCCCTGTCGCTTCCAGGTCTCGCGAGTTCCTCCGATCCCTCCCGGTCCGTTCGAGGTGGTGCTGCTGCTCGAGACCATGCTTGCTTTTCCAGAGAAGGAGACACTGGTGCAGCAGATCTCTCGGGTGCTGACGACCGGCGGGCGGTTCGCGTTCACCCTGGAAGCGGGCCTGCCCCTCACCGAGGCGGAGCGCGCGCAGATGCCCGACGCCGACACGGTCTGGCTCACGCCGCTGCAGGAGCTGCTCGCCTACCTGGAGCAGGTGGGGCTGCGCGTCCACCGGCAGGACGACTGCAGTGAGTCCCACCGTGCCGTCGCGGACTCGTTGATCAACGCATTCGCCGCCGATGCCACGGCGATTGCCGCCCAGATCGGGCGGGAGGCGCTGGACGAGCTGCTGGTCGCCCACCGGCTCTGGAGCGACTGGCTGCGGGAAGGACGGGTCCGCAAGATCGCTTTCGTGACGGAGAAGCGATGAGCCGTTCCTACCGCGTCACGCGGGGCGAACCCCGACGTGGACGTGGTTGTGGTGGTTGCCTCCTTCCGTGGTCTTCCAGATGCACTGGATCCGCTGGTTGTTGTGGTTGAACGTGAAGAGCCCGCCGCCGCGCGCTTTGGCGGCCGCAGCCTCCTTCGAGTCACCGGCGAGGAGGCATGCCGCCTCCATGATCCGGTCACCGACCGGGCTGTCATCCGCCCCGCCGTTCGCGAACATCCCGATGTCGCAGGCATGCCCGGAGAAGTGGTCGGAAACCTTGCCGCTGGCCGACATCTTGCTGTGGTTGGTACCCGTGGTTATGGTGATCGGTTTCCCGATCGTCGCGGCCATCTGCGCGATGAACTCCAGCGTCATCGATTCGATTTCCTGGTTCGGCAGGTTCGCGCCGGGCGCGATGACTACCTTGCCCCCGAACTTCTCGGCAGGTTTGACGGGCTTGGGGCCTCCTACGACGGGCTCGTTCACTCCGAGCGCTTTCCAGGTGTTCTTGCCGACACAGCCATCGACTTGGAGCTTCTTCGCCTCCTGGAACTTCCGGACGCCGGCCACCGCAGTGGGGCCGTAGGTCGTCGTCTCGACGCTGATCTTCTGGGCGAACGGTGTCAGTCCGAGTTTGAGCAGCTCGGGGACGAGCAGCTTCTTCAACCTCGGCACCCCAGCGTCCGTTTGCCCTGGACTGAGGAATGGGACAGACATTCGGGATCACCTCCTTCGTGACTTCGCGCACGAAGCTAGGCCATCGGCCTGCGTGAAGTCAAGGTCTCAGGGCCGCGGAGACCCTCGCGGAGCGGGTCTAGTGGCCGGAGATGGCGTGCGTGAGGTACGGCTCTTCGAGCCGTTCGATCTCCTCCGCGCTCAGCGAGAGCGTCGCCGCGGCGATCGCATCCTCGAGGTGCTCGACCTTCGTCGCCCCGACGATCGGCGCCGTCACGCCGCGGCTTGTGCAACAGCCACGCAAGCGCGACCTGCGCGGTCGGGACGCCGCGAGCGGCTGCGACTTCGGCTGCCCGGTCGACGACGGCGAAGTCGACGTCCGGCGTGTAGAGGCTGTCGCCGAACTCGTCGGTATTGGCGCGAGTCGTCAGCTTCTCGCCCTCGCGGGTCCGGTTGCCGGCGAGCACACCGCGCGCGAGCGGGCTCCAGGGAAGGAGGGCGATGCCCTGGTCGATGCACTGCGGGATCATCTCCCGCTCCTCCTCGCGATAGACGAGGTTGTAGTGGTTCTGCATCGACACGAATCGCGTCTTTGCCACCGACTGCGCCTTCGCGAACTGCCAGGCGTACATGCTGCTCGCGCCGATGTAGCGCGCCTTGCCGGACTTGACGACGTCGTGGAGAGCTTCCATCGTCTCCTCGATCGGGGTGCGCGGGTCCCAGCGGTGGATCTGGTAGAGGTCGACGTAGTCGTGCGCCAGCCGCTGCAGCGACGCGTCGATGGACGCGAGGATGTGCTTGCGCGAGAGGCCGCGGCCGTTCTCGCCGGGCATCGTCTGCCCGTGGACCTTCGTCGCGAGGACGTACTCCTCGCGCATGCCGAAGAGCCGCGGCAGGACACGGCCGGTCACGACCTCGCTCTGGCCGCCGTTGTAGACGTCCGCGGTGTCGAAGAACGTGATCCCGCCTTCGACCGCGCGGCGGACGATCGGCTCCGCTGTCGGTCTCGTCGAGCGCCCACGGGCGGCTCTCGTGCTGCGCCGTAGCTCATCATCCCGAGGCAGAGGCGCGAGACCCTCAGTCCGGTGTTGCCGAGGTTCACGTACTCCATCGAGCCTCCACGCTATCGCGTGCGCTCTACCGGGGCGCCAGTACCGGCGCGGTCGACTCCCGCACGACGAGCTTCGTCGCAAGCTCGATGCGGAGCGCATCGACGCGCTGGTTCTCGAGCAGCCGCATCAGCAGGCTCACGGCCATCCGGCCCATCTCGGCCAGCGGCTGCCGCACGGTCGTCAGCCCGGGGACGACGATCTCCGCCAGCTCGGAGTCGTCGAAGCCGACCACGGAGAGGTCGTCGGGGATGCTCAGCCCGCGGGCCCGGGCCGCCCTCATGACACCGACCGCACTGTTGTCGTTGAACGCAAAGATCGCCGTCGGCGGATCGGGCAGGTCGAGCAGCGCGGCCGCCGCGGCCTCCGTGACAGGGCCGTTGCGGAAGTCGGACTCGGCGACGAGCGCGGGATCGGGCATCACACCGGCCGCCGCAAGCGCTCCGCGATACCCGTTCAGACGGTCCGTGCTCGCGATCCACTCGAGCGGGCCCGTGATCGCTCCGATGCGGCGGTGCCCGAGAGCAAGCAGATGCTCCGTCGCCGCGCGGGCGCCGGCGGCGTGCGCCGCCGAGACGACGGGGATCCCCTCGTCGAGCGACACGCGTGGGTCGACGACGACCACCGGGAACTCGCGCTGCAGCGCCTTCAGCTCCGCGCTCGACTCCTCCGGCAGCATGAGCACGGCGCCGTCCGTCGTCCCGCGCATCAGGCGGTCGAGGAGCGTCACCTCACGTTCGTGCTGGTGAAGGGTCGGGCAGAGGACGATCCGCATGTCCTGCTCGTAGAGCGCCTCGGACGCGCCCGAGAGGATGATCCCGAAGTAGGCCGCCTCGACCAGAGGGATGGTGACGCCGATCAGTCCGGTGCGGCCGCCGGAGAGAGCGCGCGCGTTCCGGTTCGTGCTGAAGCCCTGCTCGCGCACTGCTCGCAGCACCGCCTCGCGGGTGTCCGGCGCGACGTCCGGCCGGCCGTTGAGCACGCGCGAGACGGTGGCGATCGAGACGCCGGCTGCGCTCGCGACGCCACGAATCGTCGCGCGCTTGCCGTGGTTGGTGTTCGCGTTGGCCATCGGGATCTCTTGAAACTATCACCGGAAACGGTTACAGGAAGCACGTCACTCTAATCCGCATATCTCGATCGCTGTCAACACAGATATGGCGCAATCAGGCCTTGACACGGCCACGACGACCTGTTAACCGTTCCCGTAACAAGAGCGAAAAAGATTCGGAACACACGCGCCGAGAACGGCGTCCCCCGCAGGTCGACGACGACCCCAACGGTTCTAGGAAGAACCCTCCGCGCCTCACCGCCGGAGAGAAAGGCAGGGAACGTGAATATCTCCATCCGCTCCAGTCGCAAGGCGCTCGGCGCCCTCGGCATCGTGAGCGCGGTGGCCCTCTTCGCCGTCCTCATCGTGCAGGCCGCTCCCGCCGCAGTCACGGCGTCGACGGGCACGTCTGCGGCGGCACACAAGTGCCTGGTGGCCACGGGCTCGGGCGATCCGGCCTTCGTTCGTAACTTCAACCCGTACGTGCAGGGCATCCCCTCGTCCTCCTTCGTTCGCGGCGGCATGTACGAGCCGCTCGTGATCACCACGCCGGCCGGCGGCGGCAAGGAGTACAAGTGGCTCGCGCAGAGCTATGCGTGGAGCAAGGACGCCAAGACGCTCACGCTGAACCTGCGCAAGGGCGTCAAGTGGTCGGACGGCAAGCCGCTGACCGCCGCCGACGTCGTCTACAGCCTGACGGCCGGCAAGCAGGACAAGACGATGGACATGGTCGGCGCCTACCGCGAGGGGACGAACATCGCCTCGATCAAGCAGAAGGGCTCCAACCAGGTCGTCATCGCGTTGAAGACCAAGGACTCGCAGTTCGTGGCCGTCAACCTGAACGCCGTCTTCATCGTGCCCAAGCACGTGTTCTCGAAGGTTGCGGACATCAACAAGTTCCTCAACCCGAACCCGGTCGGCTCCGGGCCGTTCACTCAGGTGGCCAAGTTCAGCGGGCAGTCCTATGTGCTGAACAAGAACCCGAACTACTGGCAGGCGGGCATGCCGAAGATCCCGTGCGTCCAGTACATCCAGGCAACCTCGAACGACGCGGCGCTGCTCCAGATCCGCAGCGGGCAGGCCGACTGGACGCATAACTTCGTCCCGAACGTCGAGAAGGCGTACATCGCGAAGGATCCGCTGCACTTCCACGCGTTCTACGACAACACGGCCTACGCGCAGTCGCTGATGTTCGACACGGGCCAGTACCCGTACAGCCTGCCGGCCTACCGCAAGGCGGTCAGCATGGCGATCGACCGCGTCAAGGTGTACAAGCTCGGCCAGTACGGCTACTCGCCGCCCGTCGACGCTGTCGGGCTGAACTACCTCTTCCCGATCGTGGTTGACGGATTCGTCCGTCAAGGCGGAGGCGAAGCGCCTCGCGACCTACAACCCGTCCGCGGCCAAGAAGATGTTCACCGACAACGGGTTCAAGTACGACGGCAACAAGCTGCTCGACCCGAAGGGCAACCCCGTCTCCTTCCAGATCCACGTGATCTCGGGCTGGTCGGACTGGGTCGCCTCACTCCAGATCATCTCCAAGAACCTCCAGGACGTCGGCATCGACGCGAGCGTCAAGCTCGAGCCGGACTGGGGCTCGTGGTACCCGAACGCGACGAGCACGAAGTTCGTGACCCTGCTCTGGCAGACCGCGGCGACCGGCTCGCCCGTACGGGTACTTCTTCAACAACATGCACAACAACACGTACGTCCCCTCCGGTGAGGATGCCGTGAACACCGGCAACTTCGCCCACTACAAGAACGCGGCCGGCAACGACCCTGCTCGACAAGTGGAAGGGGACGCTCGACGTCAACGGGCAGAAGAAGATCGCAACGCAGGTCCAGAAGCTCTGGCTGAAGGAGCTGCCGATCATCCCGCTGTTCGTCGGTACGCAGTGGTCGACCTACAGCACGAAGTACTTCCACTGCTTCCCGACCCCGAACAACCGGTATGCGCGTCCGATCTTCAACAGCTACCCGGACAACGCAGTCACGCTGACCCGCATCTGCAACGGCGGCGTGGCACAGAAGAGCCCCATCTCGTAGTTCCCTCCAACGGCCGTTGGGCGGGGGCTCTCCACCCCGCCCAACGGCCATTTAGGGAGACAATCCGGCCATGCGCTTCATTCTCCGTCGCCTCGGCTTCTACGCGATTGCCCTCTGGGGCGCCATCACCCTCAACTTCCTGCTGCCGCGCTTGATGCCCGGCTCGCCGATCGACGGGTTGATGTCGCGGCTCTCGCCCGCGCAGCTGGCCGCGAACCCGCAGATGGTGGAGAACCTGCGGGAGTATCTGAACGTGCAGGAGGAGCCATTCTTCCAGGCGTACTGGACCTACCTCGGGCAGATCTTCACCGGTGACTTCGGCGTCTCGACCTCGAACTTCCCAACGCCCGTTTCCGAAGTCGTCGCGCGGATGCTCCCCTACTCGATCGCGCTGGTCGGCGTGGGCTTCATGATCGCCTTCATTCTCGGCACCACCCTCGGGATGATCGCCGCGTGGCGCCGAGGCGGGCTCGTCGACAACCTCGTGACGCCGCTGTTGATCTCGCTCGGCGCGTTTCCCGCCTTCTTCACTGCTCTTCTCGCCGTCTACTTCCTCGGGCTGAAGTGGGGCTGGTTCCCGATCCAGCACGCCTACGACCTCGGACTCCAGCCCGGCTTCAACTGGGAGTTCACCCGCAGCGCGATCGCCCATGGGGCGCTCCCCTCCCTGATCATCGTCGCCGTCTTCTGCGGCGGGTGGCTCCTGAACATGCGCAACGTGATGATCAACACCGTCGAGGAGGACTACGTCGGCATGGGCCACGCGAAGGGCCTGAAGGACAGCCGCGTGATGACGATGTACGCCGGCCGCAACGCGATCCTGCCGCCGCTCACCGGGTTCGCATCGCAGTTCGGCGCGGCAGTCGGCGGGCTCGTCTTCATCGAGTTCGTGTTCAGCTATCCCGGCGTCGGCTTGACGCTCCAGCAGGCTGCACTCGGCTCCGACTATCCGCTGGCCCAGGCGCTGCTGCTGGTCCTCGCCGGCATCGTGCTGATCGCGAATCTGATCATGGACCTGCTCTACTTCGTCCTCGACCCGCGCGTCCGCACGACGTGAGCAACCTCGCCGATCTCGATCTTGTCGCGCCCGCGGGCGCCGAGGCGGAGGTCGCCGCTCTCGGGCTCGGCGGCCCTCGGCGGCGCTTCCGCGTGCCGCTGTGGGCTCGCCTACTGCTCGGGAACTGGAAGTCGCGGCTCGGCATCCTGATGTTCGCCACGATCGTCGGCTGTGCCGTCGCCGCTCCCTGGCTCGCGACGAACACTCCGAGCGACATCGTCGGCCTCCCCGGTCAGCCGCCGAGCCGGGAGTTCTTCTTCGGCACCACTGATCAGGGCTACGACGTCTTCTCGCAGGTCGTCTGGGGAGCACGGCAGTCACTCGCGGTCGGGGCGCTCGCGGCGATCCTCTCGACGACGATCGCCGTGACCCTCGGGCTCCTCGCTGCCTACCGCGGCGGCTTGGTCGACGACGTCATCAACCTCGTCACGAACATCTTTCTCGTCATCCCGACGCTGCCGCTGCTGATCGTGATCGCCTCGTTCGTGGAGAACCGCGGCCCCGGGATGCTCGTGCTGATCATCGGGCTGACCACCTGGGCAATCGAGGCCCGCATCCTGCGCGGGCAGGCGCTCTCGCTCCGGAACCGCGACTTCGTGCTCGCCGCCAAGGTGGCCGGAGAGTCGACACGGCGGATCGTCTTCAGCGAGATCATGTCCAACATGGTCAGCCGCATCGCGGCGGCCTTCCTGCTCGTGTTCTACATCTCGATCCTCTTCGAAGCGGGCCTCGAGTTCCTCGGCCTGGCGGACATCAACGTGACGAGCTGGGGCGCGACGATGTACTGGGCGCAGAACAACTCGGCGGTTCTCCAGGGCGAGTGGTGGCACTTCTTCTTCCCCGGCTTCGCGCTCGCCCTGTCGGTCGCCGCACTCGTGCTGGTGAACTACGGGATCGACGAGCTGTCCAACCCGCGGCTCCGCCGTAAGCGCGCGCGGCGGGCCAGCGTCCTGCGCAGCTTCTTCTTCGGCGGCCGGCCGGCGCTCGACCCACCACAGGAGGCCGAGTGACCGTGCTCGACCGGGAAGTCGTGTCCGTACCCGCCGCTGTCGAACGCGAGCTGCTCCTGGAGCTGCGGCAGCTCGTCGTCGACTACGAGTCGCCCGGCAAGCGTGTGCGTGCCGTCGACCACGTCGACCTCCAGATCCACGCCGGCGAGATCTTCGGCCTCGCGGGCGAGTCCGGCTGTGGCAAGAGCACGACCGGCAACGCGATCCTGCAGATCCTCCGCGAGCCCGCCCGCGTGACCGGCGGCGAGATCCGCTTCCGGGGCGAGAACCTCCTCGGCAAGAGCCGCGAGGAGCTTCGCCAGTACCGCTGGCGCAACGTCTCGATGGTCTTTCAGAGCGCGATGAACGCGCTCAACCCGGTGATGCGGGTCGGCGACCAGTTCGTCGACATGATGCGCGCGCACGAGCGCATCTCCAAGAAGAAGTCGCTCGTGCGTGCTGGCTCGCTGCTCGAGATGGTCGGGATGGAGCCGTCCCGCGTCCGCTCGTATCCGCACGAGCTCTCCGGCGGCATGCGCCAACGCGTGATCATCGCGATGGCCCTCGCTCTCAGCCCGGAGCTGGTGATCCTCGACGAGCCGACGACGGCACTCGACGTCGTCGTCCAGCGCGAGATCCTGCAGCAGTTCGAGGCCCTGAAGCGGGAGCTCGACTTCGCCGTGCTCTTCATCACGCACGACCTGTCCCTGCTCGTCGAGTTCGCCGACCGGATCGGGATCATGTACGCGGGCGAGATCGTCGAGACGGCGGCAGCCCGCGACCTCTTCGCCGAGGCGAAGCATCCCTACACACAGGGGCTGCTGAGCTCGTTCCCGCCGCTCACGGGCCCGCTCGTGCGGATGACCGGAATCCCGGGCATGCCCCCGGACCTCGGCGACCCGCCGAGCGGCTGCCGCTTCCATCCGCGCTGCCCGCACTGCATTCCGTCGGATGAGGCGCTCTACGCACGCCAGCTGGCGGAGAAGCCGAGCCTGAAGCAGGTCGCGCCAGGTCACTTCGTCGCCTGTCACCTCGTGGAGGGCTCAGCGTGAGCACGACGCTCGACGTCCAGCACCTGACGAAGCACTTCACCGCCGGGGGCACGCGCCTGTTCGCACGCGGCGCCAAGCTCCACGCGGTCGACGACGTCAGCTTCACGCTGCGCCCGGGCACGATCACCGCGCTCGTCGGCGAGAGCGGCAGCGGTAAGAGCACGGTCGCGCGGATGCTCGCACGGCTGTACGACCCGACCTCCGGCAGCCGTCCTCTACGAGGGGGCGGACGCGACGCCGCGCGACCGGCGCAAGGAGATCCTCCGCTACCGCTCGCAGGTGCAGATGATCTTCCAGGATCCGTTCGGCTCGCTGAACCCGGTGAAGACCATCGCGCACCACATCGAACGGCCGCTGAAGATCCATGGCATCGTGCCGTCGAACGCCGTCACGGCCCGCGTGCACGAGCTGCTCTCGACCGTCGGCCTCGTTCCCGCGGAGCAGTACGCGGCGAAGTACCCGCACGAGCTCTCGGGCGGGCAGCGGCAGCGCGTCGCGATCGCACGGGCCCTCGCCGTCGAGCCGCGCGTGATCCTCGCCGACGAGCCGACCTCGATGCTCGACGTCTCGATCCGGATCGGGATCCTGAACCTGATGCTGGCGCTGAAGGAGGAGCGCGATCTCGCGTTCCTCTACGTCACGCACGACCTCGCGAGCGCTCGCTACGTCGCCGACGAGATGCTCGTCATGTACGCCGGGCAGATCGTCGAGCAGGGGCCGATCGAAGCGGTGCTGCAGAATCCGCTGCACCCCTACACGCGCCTACTCCTCTCGGCCGTCCCGGATCCGCGTGCCGGCGCGCGGCTCGAGAGCGTCCCGGTCCGCCGCACGCAGTACGGGGCCGTCGATCCCGTCGCCGGCTGTCGCTTCGTCGAGCGCTGCCCGCTCGCGATCGCGGTCTGTTCGCAACGGACGCCAGAGCTCGTCGAGGCCCGTCGATCCCAGAGCGCACGCTGTCACGTGACGGCGCCCGGACCCGATGTCTGAGCCCGCTTTCCCACCAGGGTTCGTCTGGGGCGCCGCCACGGCGGCGTACCAGATCGAGGGCGCGATCGAGGCCGACGGCCGCGGCGACAGCATCTGGGATCGCTTCTGCGCGACCCCGGGCAAGGTCCGGAACGGCGACAGCGGCGCGGTCGCCTGCGACTTCTACCGCCGTTTCCCGGAGGACATCGCGCTGATGCGCGAGCTCGGGCTCGACTCGTTCCGGTTCTCGATCGCCTGGCCGCGCGTGCTGCCCGACGGCACCGGCCGCGTGAACGAGGCGGGCCTGGACTTCTACGACCGGCTCGTCGACGAGCTGCTCGCGAACGGGATCGACCCCTGCGTCACCCTCTATCACTGGGATCTCCCGCAGGCGCTCGAGGACGCCGGCGGCTGGCCCGAGCGCGCGACCGCCGAGGCGTTCGTCGGCTACGCGGAGGCCGTCGCGTCGCGGCTCGGGGACCGCGTCAAGCACTGGGTGACGCACAACGAGCCGTGGGTCGCATCCTGGCTCGGCTACGGCTGGGGCATGCACGCGCCCGGGCGGACGAGCGACGAGGATGCGGTCGCCGCTGCGCACCACCTCCTCCTCTCCCACGGCTGGGCGCTGCCGGTGCTGCGCAGCCTCTCGCCCGGCGCCGACGTCGGCATCACGCTGAATCTCGCGCACGTCGAGCCGGCCGACACCTCCGCCCGAGCACGCGGAGTCCGCGCGCGGCATCGACGGCAACCTGAACCGCTGGTTCCTCGACGCCCTGTTCCGCGGCGAGTACCCGGACGATCTGCCGTACGCGCCGCCCGTTCAGGCCGGCGACCTCGAGACGATCTCCGCGCCGATCGACTTCCTCGGCGTGAACTACTACTTCCGCATCCTGGCCGAGCCCGATGCGCGACGGGCAGACCATTCCCGGGATGGCGCACATCCCCGGCGCCACGTACACCGACATGGGCTGGGAGGTCAATCCGGACGGATTCCATGCCTGCCTGGCCCGCGTCGCCCGCGACTACGCCCCCCGGCGATCTACGTCACCGAGAACGGAGCCGCCTTCGGCGACGTGCGGCTGCACGACGGCTCCGTGCTCGACCCGGAGCGCGAGGCCTATCTCGCAGGGCACCTCGACGCCGTTGCCCGCGCCATCGCCGACGGCGTGCCGGTCCGCGGCTACTACGTCTGGTCGCTGCTCGACAACTTCGAGTGGTCGCACGGCTACGGGAAGCGATTCGGGATCGTCTACGTCGACTACGCGACGCTCGAGCGCGTGCCGAAGTCGAGCTACTACTGGTACCGCGACTTCGCCGCCGCCCGGCGGGAGGGACACACATGGCCCGTATCGGCCTGATGCTCTGGACCGTGCGGGGCGAGTGCGCCCGCGCGTTCGAGCCGACGCTGCGCGAGGTGGCAGAGATGGGCTACGAGGGCGTCGAGCTCTTCGACCTCCACGGCCACGAGCCGGACGAGGTCGCCTCGTGGCTCGCCGACACCGGCCTCGTCGCCGTGCGGCCGCCACGCGTCGCTCGACGTCGATCGAGGCCGAGCTGCCTGCCCTGGCGGCGGAGGCCCGAGACGCTCGGCTGGCGGCGGCTCGTCCGTCAGCTGGGTCGACCCGTCCGAGCTCGGACCGGAGCTGGTGGGCCGCCTGACGGCGGCAGCCGCCGCCGCGGCGGCACACGGGCTGGAGCTCGGCTTCCACAACCACGACGCCGAGGTGAAGCCGCGTGACGGCGGCGCCAGCTTCCTGGACGACCTGCTGGCCGCCGACGCGGTCTTCCTCGAGCTCGACCTCGGCTGGGCCTGGTACGCGGGCGCGGACCCGCTCGCCCTCCTCGGACGCGCCCGCGGCCGGTGCCCGCTCGTGCACGTGAAGGACTTCTCGAGCCGCGAGCCTGGCTCGTTCGCTCCCGTCGGCGACGGCTCGGTCGGCTACGAGCGCGTCGCGCCGGCCGCGATCGCGGCGGGCGCCGAGTGGCTGCTCGTCGAGCAGGACGAGACGGAGGGACCGTCGCTGGACGCTGCCCGGCGCTCGCTCGGAGCTCTGACGGCGATGGTCGCCGAGGTGGTCGCATGAGCATGCCTGCGCGAGTCGGCGTCGTCGGCTGCGGTGTGATCAGCCGCCAGTACGCGGAGGGCGCGAAGGCCTTCGACTCCTTCGAGCTCGTCGCCTGCGCGGATCTCGACCCGTCGCAGGCGGAAGCGCTGGCCGAGGCGCACGACCTCGAGGTCGCGTCCGTGGACGAGCTCATCGGCGACCCGTCGATCGACGTCGTCCTCAACCTGACTCCCCCGGCGCGCATGTGGACGTGATCCGCGCCTGCCTGGCGGCGGGGAAGCACGTCTACACCGAGAAGCCGCTGGCCACGGAGACCGCCGACGCCGCCGAGCTCGTCGCCGAGGCGCGGCCGGCTCGGGCTGCGAATCGGCTGCGCGCCGGACACGTTCCTCGGCAGCGCCTACCAGGCCGGCCGCACGCTGCTCGACGCGGGCGCGATCGGCGAGCCGTTGTCGGTGAGCGCCGCGGTGCTCGTCGGCGGGCAGGAGACCTGGCACCCCAACCCGGACATCTTCTTCGCGGACGGAGCCGGCCCGCTGCTCGACATGGGCCCGTACTACCTGACCGCGATCGTCTCGCTGCTCGGCCCGGTGGCGCGCGTCGCCGGGTTCGCGTCGACGCGGACGCGCCGAGCGCACGATCCAGATCGGGCCGCGGGCCGGCGAGCAGTTCGCCGTGGCGACCCCGTCGCACGCGACCGCGGCCATGGAGCTCGAGAGCGGCGTGACCGCCAACCTCGTCGCGAGCTTCGAGACGAACGGCCAGTACGTCTGCGACCTCGAGATCCACGGCACCGACGGCGTGATCTCCTTCCCGGACCCGAACAGCTTCGACGGCCCGGTTCGCGTGCGGCGCGGGCGCGAGGGCTGGCAGGAGGTCCCGTTCACCGCGCGCGGAGATCGTGACGCGCGAGGAATCGGCCTGCACGAGCTCGTCGAGGCGATCGCGGCCGGCCGGCCGGAGCGCGCCTCGGGAAGCCTCGGCCTGCACGTCGTCGACGTCGCCCGCGGCATCCTCGTCTCGGCGGCGGAGAGCCGGATCGTGGAGATCGACTCGCGCGCCTCTCAGCCCGAGGCGATGCCCGTCGAGACGATCGCCTGACGCTCCCGCGCTAGCCTTCGGGTGATGAAGCGCGGCTCCGCACTCGACCCGGACGGCGGCGAGCTACTCGTCTTCGGCGAGGTGAAGATCCTCGTCCGAGCCTCGAGCGAGACGACCGGCGGCGCGTTCGCCCTCTTCGAGGAAGTGCCACCGCTGGTCGACACGCCGCTTCACGTGCACGAGAACGAGGACGAGCTGTTCTACGCGCTCGAGGGTGACCACGTCGTCCAGGTCGGCGACGAGGAGTTCCAGCTCCGCCCCGGCGGGATCGTCTTCGCGCCTCGCGCCGTCCCACACGCACAGCGGCGTGTCGTCCCCGGAGAGGGGCGGCTGCTCGCCCTCACCTCGCCGGCCGGGTTCGAGGGCTTCTTCCGCGAGCTCGCGGCGGCGCACGAAGCCGGGACTCTCGGGCCCGAAGCGTATGCCGCCGCGTCAGAGAGGTACGGAATTACGTGGCTCGGCTAGCGACGCGAGGCAGTCGCTCGCTCCAGGTTGTCGAGCGTCTTGCGCAACGCCCGCGAGGTCGCGTACCTGACGACCGTTCGGTCGAAGAGCCCCGCGAGACCGGGACGTGGCTCGAAGGTGACGACCAGGCGGTAGTCGAACCCCCCGGCGGCAGGCTCGAAGTGCCGCTCGTGCGCCGCATCGGGCACGCCCTGCTGGGTGCTGCGATAGCGCACGAGCGCCGGACGTCGTAGCTCGTCGAGGGTCATGTGCAGCTCGGTGGCGCGTCCAGCCAGCCGCATCCGCAGCCGAGCCGTGTCGCCGGGCTCCTGCCACCTCGTCTGCTCCAGGTCCGGGATGTCGACGAGGTCGGGCCAGAACTCGTTCCAGTTGGTCGGCTTCGTGATGTAGTCGAAGCCGACCTCACGTTCCACCGGAAAGATTCTCGACCTCTCGATCCGCACCATCGTCCCCCCGCCGTGTCGAGCAGGCAAAGCCTAGCTCGCAACGGCCGCGAGAGCGACGGCGGGGAGCGCGTAGCCGCCCGCGGCGGCGAAGGGGCGGAACGCCTCTTCGAGCGGCCCGGTCAGCGCCTCGCGCTGTTCCGCGGAGAGCCCGCTGAGCACAAGTGCGACCGGCCCTGCTGTGTCGGCCGTGAAGCTCAGGTAGTCGTCGACGTCGCGAAAGCCGAAGTGGACGTGAAGCTCTTCCGTTCGCACGGTGGCAAAGCCCGCTGCCTCGAGCATCCTCCGGATGTCCTCCTCCACGGCCAGGCTGAAGGGACTCGGTGCCGCCGGGATCCGGTGGCGGCATGTGCCCTGCTCGACGAGAAGGCCGGCGAGAATGGTGAGCCACGGGTTCCGCTCCGGTGCGCCCCATACCGCCAGCGCCAGGCTCCCACCAGGGCGCAGCACTCGGCGGGCTTCCGAGAAGGCCGTCTCGGGTTGCGCCATCAGCATGTAGCCGAACCGGCAGAGAACACCGTCGACCGAATCGGCTTCCAGCTCGATCCGCTCTGCGTCGATCACCCGGTAGTCCACGGTGCGAAGCCCGACCTCGGCGCCGCGGCGCCGGGCGACCTCCACCATCTCCGGTGAGAAGTCGGTCGAGATCAGGCGGCCGCGCGCACCGACGAGCGCGGCGGCTTCGAAGCCGGTATCACCGGCGCCGGCCGCCAACTCGAGCACCGTGTCGCCCGGCTGGGGCGCGAGCTCTCTGATCATCCATTCGCGTACAGGCGTCACGCTCTCTTCGATGTGCGCTCGATGCCGTTCCCAGCCTGGCGCGATCGCCTGCGCGACCTGATAGACGAAGCGTCTCCACTCCTCAGGGTCCACGCGATCGTGATCGACGGACGCGGCTGACAGGCCGGGCCGGATGTTTCGGTTCGCGCGGAAGACGTTGTCGGGGTCGTACTTGCTCTTGATCTCGACGAGACGCTCGAAGTTCGACCCGTAGGTCGCGCGGATGCGGTCGTCTCCCTCCTCGGCGGTCTGGAAGTTGATGTAGTTCCCGCCGGTCGAGAACGGCCGCAGCCGCTCCCACGCCTCGCGGATCCACTGCCTGAACGCGTCCGCGTTCGGCTCGTCCGGCTCCCACACACCGTTCGCGGCGTAGGCGAAGCGGGCGTCGCGGTTCCCGACCGCGCCGTCGTCCCCATCACGCTCGTTGAGCGCTCCGCCGAGGTGGAGGAAGCCCACCTGCGCCTCCGGAATCGGGCATTCGGCCGCCAGATCGCGCACGGTCGCCAGGAGGTCGTCACTCAGCTCGGCCGCGAACTCGGTCTTCCAGTAGTAGTGGTGCCCCTTCGGCTCGGTCTCGTCGAGGTAGGACTGCAGCTCGACATACGGCTGCTCCGCGAGCAGGTCGATGACGGGCTCTCCCAGCGCGCGGATCGGTGCGAGCGCCTCGTCGACGTTGTCGAGGTCGCCGCTGTAACAGACCGCCATGGTGCAGATCCGCCGGCCGTGCCACTCCTCCGGCACGAAGGGCGCCGGCGGGGCTCGGAAGAAGATCAGCCAGACGGAGAGCTCCCTCGGAGCCTCGGACGTGATCGTCCTGTAGGCCCGCAGGATCTCGTCGGCGCGCTCGAACGGCCACGCGATCAGGCCTCCGTAGACCGTCGGCCCCACCTCGTGCAGGCGGAACGTGAAGCGCGTGACGACGCCGAAGTTGCCGCCGCCGCCCCTCAGCGCCCAGAACAGGTCGGCGTTCTCGTCGCGGTTGGCGGTGCGGATCTGGCCGTCCGCCGTCACGATCTCGACCTCCTCGAGGTTGTCGACGGTCCAGCCGAAGCGCCGCGCCAGATAGCCGAGCCCGCCACCGAGGGTCAGGCCGGCGACGCCGACCTCGGAGATGAAGCCGAGCACCGTCGCGAGCCCATGCTCCTGCGTCGCCCGATCGACGTCCTGCAGCAGACACCCTGGCCCGACCTGCGCGAGCCTCGCGGCAGGATCGACCGTGACGTCGCGCATCCGCGACATGTCGAGCGTCAGGCCGCGCTCTGCGATCGACGGTCCCGGCGATGTTGTGGCCGCCGCCCTTGATGCTGAGCAGCAGGCCGTGCTCCTGCGCGAAGCCGAGTGCGGCGGCGACATCTCCGGCCGTCGCCGGCTGAACGACCAGCGCGGGTGCCGTGGCCACCATCCCGTTCCAGACCAGCACCGCGTCGTCCCAGCCCGCGTCGCCGGCCTGGAGAATCGATCCTTCGATCCGCGACTCCAGGTCCTCGAGGTGAATCGGGTGTCAGGTTGACGCGTCCACCCTCGAGCCCAGCCATGTCGATCGTGCTCGTGTTCATGCTGCACCTACCTCCACGTCGGTTGAGACACGGAGACAACGTGCACCGAGTCGAGAGCTGTCCGCATCGGGGCAACCACCCAACTTGCGCTCAGGGCGGTGTGGGTAGAACGGCCCAGCGAGACGTCAGAGGAGCTCGTGCTCGTACGCGAACGCGGTGGCGGCGGCGCGCGTCGGCACGCGCAGCTTCATCAGGATGTTGCTGACGTGGCGATCCACCGTGCGCTCGCTGAGGACGAGCTCGGCCGCGATCGCCTTGTTGGTCGTCCCGGCCGCGACGAGGCGCAAGACCTGCAGCTCACGCGGCGTCAGACCGTGCGGGTCGATAGACGCGGCCGGCGCGAGCGCGCCGACGCGCGCCAGATCCGGCGCCGCGCCGAGCTCGGCGAAGACGGCTTGCGCCGCCTCCAGCTCCATCGCAGCCGTGTCCTCGTCACCGAGGGCGCGGCACGCCAGCCCGACGAGGACTCGCACCCGCGCCGCCTCGTAGGGCGCCTCGAGGTCGAGCCACTGCTGCCAGGCCTTGACGCAGCGAGGTGAGAGCGGATCGCGCGTCACCCATCGCGAGATCGACCGCTCCGCGGGCGTGCTCGACCATCGCCGCCAGCATGTCGCTCTCGTAGCCCTCGGCGATCTCAACGAGCTCATCGCAGGCCCGGCCTGCCTTCTCGTGCTCTCCGACGGCGAGCATGATCTCGACATAAGCGGCCAGGAGGCCAGCGCGCTTCAACGGCTCGGAGACCTCGCCGGCCGCCCTGCCGATTGCCGCCGCGGCCACCTCCGCCCGTCCCTGCACCAACCGCAACTGCGCAAGTCCCGGCTGGGGCTCCCAGCCGCACCGGCTCGGCGCCGCGATACGCCTCCTCTGCAGCCGCGAAGTCGCCCTGCAGGCGAAGCAACTCCCCCTGCCGGTAGAGCGCCAGGCCGGCCGCCGGATTCAGCGTCTCCTCGAAGCGACGACCGGCACGGCGTGCCTCCTCCAGCGCATCGTCCCAGGCACCACGGAGCTGCATGATCTCCGCCCGGTGCACCAGGCACCGGCCGGTGAAGGCGACGACGTCGGGCTGCTGCTCGCACCACCGCGTCAGCGCCGCCGTCCACTCACCAGCCCGGCGTACCTCGTAGACCTCCTGGCACGCCATGATCACCCCGCAGTAGACGAGTCCAGTCGGAATCGGCGAGAGCTCGCCGGTCGTGACTGCGACCATCGCTTCGTCGAGCAGGCCAAGCCCCTGCTTCACGTGTCCGTGCTTGATCAGCATGTAGCCCTGCCCGTGAGCGGCGAGAGCGACCAAATCCGCGGTCGCCGAAGCGCTGGCCGATCTCGACAGCCTCCGCGGCCGTGGCAGCCGCGGCCGCGAAGTCGCCGGTCGCCTCGTGCTGGAACATGGCCGGCAGCAACAAGTAGCCACGCTCCGCACACGCGCGGCCGTCGCGCTCGAGCAGACGCTGCGCTCGGCCCAGCCAGCCGGTTGCGCCGCCTACCTCGCCTCGGAGCGCCAGGTTGATGCCGACCCAGATCGCACACCGCGCGGCACGCTGCAGTTCGTCCGCGTCGGCGTGGAGTTGATGCGCTCGCTCCAGGCCGCGCATCCACTCGTCGTCGCGACCGAGCATGTAGGCGGACGTCGCCAGAAGCTCGAGCTCCTCCGCTCCCAGCGGAGCGCTCTTGTCGGCGCGCGACAACGTCTCATAGGCCTCGAGCCACTCCCGCGCCGCGTAGAGTCGGCGGCCGCGCTCGAGGTCACCTGCCTGCGCCGTCTGAGCAGCCTCGGTATCTCCCCTGGCGCGAGCGGGGGACATGGGGGCATGTTAGATGCCCGTCACCGCGGCTCTCCTGACGCCCTCTAGCCGGTGTTCCGGAGCGCGGCGGCTATTCCGGCGATCGAGCGGAGGAGCGGACGGAGGGCGCGCTCGTCACCCGCTCGATGCGCGCGCAGCAACTCGACCTGGATGGCGTTCATCGGATCGACGTACGGGTTCCGTAGCCGCACCGAGCGCTGCACGACGGGGTGCCGGTCGAGCAGCGCCTCCGCCTCGACGATCGCGAGTACCGCTTCGACGGTGCGCCGGTGCTCGTCCGACAGGCGGCCCCAGATCCGGTCGCGGTCAGCGCTCGGCGGCACGAGGTCGAGATAGCCGGTGGCGATCTCGAAGCTCGACTTCGCAAGCGTCATCTCGAGGTTCTCGACGAGGGCGCGGAAGAACGGCCACTCACGGTAGAGACGACGTAGCCACTCCAGCCGTTCACCCTCGACGCCGTACTCGACGAGCGCCGCGCCGCACCCGTACCAGGACGGCAGCAGGCAGCGGTTCTGCGTCCACGCGAACACCCACGGGATCGCGCGCAAGGCCTCGAGCTCGCCTCGTCCAGCCGCCTCGGGCCGCGACACCGGACGGGAGCCGATCTCGAGCAGCGCGAGCTCGTCCACGGGAGTGAAGCTGCGGAAGAAGGGCGGGAAGGCCGGGTCCTCCCAGACGAGCGCGCGGTAGGCGGCGAGCGAGGAGCCTGCGAGCGCCGTCATCGTGTCGCGGGCGCCTTCGTTCGGGGGTGCGAGACCGGATGCCTCCGGAAAGGCCGTCAGCAGCGTCGCGGCGACGGCTGCCTCGAGGTTCCGCTCCGCAAGCCCGGGCAGGCCGTACTTGAACGAGATCGTCTCGCCCTGCTCGGTCAGCTGGAGCCGTCCCTCGACGGCACCCGGCGGCTGCGCGAGCACCGCGGCGTACGTCGGTCCTCCACCCCGGCCGGCCGAACCGCCGCGGCCGTGGAAGATCGTCAGCTCGACGTCGCGCTCGGCAGCGAGAGCGACGAGCTCCTCCTGTGCGCGGTAGATCTCCCAGTTGGCGGCGAGGTAGCCACCGTCCTTGGCGGAGTCGGAGTAGCCGACCATCACCTCCAGGCGCGCCCGAGGGCTTCCGTCGAGAAGCTCGCCGGCCAGGTGTCGCGCGCCGCGCAGATCGTCGATCGTCTCGAGCAGCGGCACCGCGTGAACGTTCAGGCCCGCCGCACGCGCGAGGGTCTCGGCCGCGAGCACGTCACCGGCGGTCGCCGTCATCGACACGATCACGCGGTCGATCGCGCGCGGCCCGTGGCGGTCGCGCGCCCCGGCAGCCGCCTCGAACGCGGCGACGACGTGCTCGGCCTTCTCCCTCACATCCTTCGAGTGGACGCGAAGGTCGAGCGTCGCCACGTGCAGCCCGAACACCTCGACACGCGCACGGAGATCGGCGAGGGCGCCGTCGGCGACGCGAGCCGCGCCGTGCGCGCGAAGCGTCGCATCGACACGGTCGAGGTCGTCCGCGAGCGCCTCGGCGTCGCGGTACTCGTCCGCGGCGAGCCGCTCCCAGATCCGGACGAGCTCGGCGCGATACGGCTCGTCGCTGGTCGCATCGAGCTCCGGGACCTCGCCCACGAGCTCGGTCGACATTCCCCACGCTGAGCCGAGCAGGCGTACGTCCCGCCGCAGGAGTTCGCGCGCGAGTGTCCGTGCCCGCTCGAGCGCGTCGACGATCGTGTCCGCTCCGGCGTTCGGGTTGCCGTCCATGTCGCCGCCGATCCACGTGCCGAGCCGCAGCGGCGGCGGCGCGCCCGGGATCGCCTCGCGCAGCTCCCGCACGAGCCGAGGCAGCGCCTGCCACAGGCTCGCCTCGACGAACCAGAGGCCGTTCCGGATCTCGTCGACGACGCGCGGACGCCGCGAGCGCACTTCATCCGTCTGCCAGAGAATCGTTACCTCCTCCGCGATCTGCTCGCGAACCCGCCGTTGAGTCGAGTGCGGCAGCTCCGGATCGTCGAGCCTGCGCAGGGCGGTTGCGAGGCGCTGGTTGGCCTGGAGAATCGTGCGACGGCTCGCCTCCGTCGGATGCGCGGTCAGGACCGGGCGCACCTCGAGCCGCGCCGCGGCCGCCAACAGCTGCTCGTCGCCGATCCCGGCCTCGCGCAGGCGTGCGACCGCATCGGCGAGCGACTCGCGCGGCACCCGGCCCTCGTGCTCGTACTGCCGGCGACGCCTCAGGCGGTGGTGCTGCTCGGCGATGTTCGTGAGCTGGAAGAAGATCGAGAACGCGCGCAACACCGCGGCCTGCTGCTCGAGGGAGAGGGCGCCGATGCTCGCTTCGAGCTCCGCGCGTTCGCCCGTCTCGCGTGCATCGCGTGCGAGGCCGCGGATCCGCTCCTCCAACACGAGCAGCTCCTCACCCTCCTGCTCGACGAGGACGTGCCCCAACACGTCGCCGAGCAGGCGGACGTTTGCGCGGAGGGGCGCGTCTGGTGCGCTCACAGTCGCGCTACTTTACTTTCGCCAGTGAAGCCTCTTTCCACGCCAGTCGCCGTCCTGGTCGCCGCGATCTCGCTCGCCTCGGGCGGCAGCTCGGGCGCGACGGGCTTCGGCACGGCCGCGCGAGCGGGGTGCGCTGCCGCCGGCGGAACGGCTGCGGTGGCCGCGCCGCGCTTCGTCCGCACGATCGCCACGGGCGAGACCGGCTGGTTCGCCTCGCCCGGTCTCGTCGACCTGAACGGCGACGGGCGTCTCGAGATCGTCGCGCCGTTCTACTCCACGTTCGTGTTCGACGCGAAGGGCCGTCCGCTCGGCAAGGCGACGGCAACGAAGGGTCGCGTCTATGCCCCGGGCGTGGTCGCCGACCTGGACGGCGACAAGGTGCCCGAGCTGGTCGTCGGCGGCAACGAGGGGACTGTCGCGGCTTACGAGCTCCGCGGCGGGCGCCTGAGGCTGGAGCCCGGCTGGCCTGCATCGACGTGCAGTGGCGGCCAGTGCCCCGAGGCGCGCGGGATGGCGGCCGCGGACCTCGATGGGGACGGCCGGATCGAGGTCGTCGTGACGACGACGAACACGTCGCCCACCGGATCCCAGGTCTTCGTGTTCGACGCGAAGGGCTCCGTCTACCGGCCGAAGGGTGCTCCTGCGACCGCGTGGCCCAGGTTCAACACGCTGGCCGGCAAGGGCAACGACGCCGACTTCAACGGGGTCGGCAACCACGGGTACGGCGCCTACGGAGAGAACGTGGGCATCGGCAACCTCGACGACGACCCGCAGCTCGAGGTCGTTGTCACTTTCGATAACCACCAGATCAACGTCTTCAACCACGACGGGACGTCGGTGCTCGCGTCTCCCTGGTTCCGGAATCGGGACAGCCGCCACAGCGGGCGCCGACTCGGCTGGGGCCAGTTCATCCGCTGGCTGAATCCGGTCGTCGAGGATCGCCACTACCACCAGCAGGTCGGGCCCTGGCCTGACGTGCGCAAGACGATGTGGCTGCAGTGGACGGCCTCACCGCCTTCGATCGCCGACCTCGACCGCGATGGAAGGAACGAGGTGATCGGGCTTCCGAACGCAGAGATGAAGGAGCCGTACGAGACACAGGCCTACGCGTTCATGGTGCTCGACGGAGCCCAGAAGGGCGGCACGCGATCCGGACGCAGGCACGCGGGGTTCGTGACCCTCCCGCTCTCGAGCAAGCCCGCCGTCCGCCCTGACGGCGACTGGTATCCACCGAGCGGAATCCCCTCGGCCACCGTTGTCGACATCGCGGGTGACCCGAGGCCGGAGATCGTCGCCTCGGTGCCGGACGGGTTCGTCTACGCGGTCTCGCCGTCAGGGAAGCGGTTGTGGCGCTACGACTACGCCCGCGGCGCCGCGAAGACGTTCGCGTCGGAGGTCGTCGCCGCCGACCTCAACCGCGACGGAACGCCGGAGCTCGTCTTCGGCACCTATGCCCTCACGCCCGGCGCCGGCCGGCTCGTCGTTCTCTCCGCCGCCGGCAAGCGCCTCTTCGACATCCGCCTGCCGCACCAGGGGAAGGACGGGAACGGCATCGGCGTTCCCGCCGCCCCGTCGATCGGCGACCTCGACAAGGACGGGCGCCTGGAGATCGTGCTGACGACCTTCGACCACGGAATCGACATCTTCCGCGTCCCGGGGTCGGGCACCAACTGTCTGCCCTGGCCCACGGGACGCGGGAGCGTCTTGCGAAACGGCACCGGCCCGGCCACAGCCCCCTAGCCGCGCAGCGCCGCGAGTAGCTCCTGATGGCGCCGCTCCTCGTCGCTCGGAGCCTCCTCTTCAGCGTCCCTCCCGCCCCGTTGCGCGCGCGCAAGCTGGACCGGCTTGACGATGAAGAAGAAGACGGCTGCCGCGATCGCGACGAACTGGATCACGTCGGTGATGAAAGCGCCGTAGAGGAAGACAGAGTCGTTGATCGTGAAGGTGAGCGAGTTGAAGCTGGGTTTCCCGATCACGGCGGCGATGATCGGCATCACGATGTTGTCGACCAGCGAGTTGATGACAGCGGCGAAGGCAAGCCCCATCACGAAGGCAACGGCGAGCTCGATCAGGTTGCCCTTCATCAGGAAGTCCTTGAACTCCTGCAGCAACGGCTTCATTGCCTCCTCCTCGGGCCGGAAATCGGGAAGCTGCGAACGTAACCCGTCAGCTGATGCGCGGCAACGACGCTGTTACAACGGTGCCGCGACCGGCCGGGCTGACGATGACGAGCGTCCCGCCTGCGGCTTCGGCGCGGTCGCGCAGGCCGATCAACCCGGATCCGGCCGAGGTGTCGGCGCCGCCGGCGCCGTCATCCCTCACCTCGACGCGGACGGTGTCGCCCACGCATCCGATCGTCACCGTTGCGGATGTTGCGTCCGCGTGCTTGACGACGTTGGTGAGCGTCTCCGAGACGATGAAGTACGCCGTCGCCTCGATGTGGCTCCCGAGCCGCTCGTTCGTCACGTCGAACTCCACGGGCAGCGGCAGCCGGGTGCCGAGGGCCCTGAGCGCCCCCTCGAGCCCGTAGTCGGTGAGCGCGCCCGGATGCAGGCCGCGCGCCAGCTCCCGCAGCTCCTCGAGCCCGGCGTCGAGCTCCTCGGCGGCGACGCCGAGCAACTGGCTCGCCGACTCGGGATCGGAGCTCCATCGCTTCTGGGCGGCCCGCACGGTGAGCGCGGCCGCCACGAGTCGCTGCTGGGCGCCGTCGTGGAGGTTGCGCTCGAGCTTTCGCCGCTGCTCGTCGCCGGCCCGGACGATGCGGGAGCGCGATGCCTGCAGGTCGGCGCGGGCCTGCGCGCTCGCGACGGCGAGAGACACGAGCTCGCAGAACGCGCCGAGTCGGATCTCGCTCTCCTGCGGCAGCGGGTCCTCGCTGCCGATGGAGACGGCACCCCAGGGGGTTCCGGCGACGACAATCGGGGCGGTGACTGTCGACCGGTAGCCGCTGCGCAGCAGCATCTCGGCCCACTCACCCGTGGCCGCACCCCAGTCGTCGACGCGGGCCGGGACACCCGTGTCGCGGGCGACCCCGATCGTCGAGTTCTCGTCGAACAAGAGTCGGGTTCCGACCGGGAACGGGTCGATCCCGTCGCGGTTGTAGCGGCCGACGACGGTGGCGGTGTCGTCACCCTCGTACCGCCAGACCGCCGAGGCGTTCACATCGAGCACGCGCGCGCACTCCGTCGAGACCGCCATGTAGACCCGCTCCGGGCTGGCCTCCGAGGCGACCAGCGTCGCCACGCGACGGAGAGCCCGCTGTTCCTGGGCGAGCCGTCCGACCTCGATGAGCTTCGCCTCCGGGTTCGCCCCCATCGCCGGCTCGCTGCTCTCGGCGCTGTTCACGCGGTCGGTGAGGTCGATACCGGACGTGACGAGATAGGCGGTCAAGCCGTCGTCGCCCTCCACGGGCTTGTTCGACCACGCGATCAGGAGTCTGCCGCCGTCCTTCGTCTGCCAGTGCCCGACCTGAGGGCTCGAGTGGCCCGTCCGCCAGATGAACGCCAGCACCTCGCGGAACGCCTCCGCCTCTTCGTGTGGGATGACGGACTCGAATGCCGGCCGGCCGAGCACCTCTCCTCGCGTGAAGCCCGTCGCGCGCTCGCACGCATCGTTGAAGAGCATGAAGGTGCCCTCCCGGTCGAGCACGCAGACGAGCGCCTGCGTCGTCTCGGTCAGAGCCTCGGCAAAAGAGTCGCCGAGCTCGAAGTTGCTGCGGAGTGGGTCGTCCATCGACGAATGAGGTTACTCCCGCATCGGCCCGACACGAACATGATTCCGCACAGAGGGTTTGCAATCTCCTGACAGAGCCGGGTTACGGTTCGTGGCGATGCGCACAGTTCTCGCCGTCGCGGCTCTCGCTTTCGTTGCTCCTGCGGCGTTTGCCGCCGACCTGCCGGAGGCCACCGGAATGGCGCAGCGCGGCAGCCTCAAGGTCGTCAGCCGCGTGCTGCTGAGCCCGGCCGGAGGCGAGATGAAGGGCGTCTGGCTCGACGGAAAGGCAACCTGCCTCACGAAGCGCACGCTGCGGGTCTCGATCCAGATCGACCTCGTCTCGGCGGCCGGCAAGACGACGAGGATCACGCGGGCTCGCACCGGGACGGTCGACAACTGCGCGGAGGGCGGCCCGAACTTCGGCTTCGATCTCAGGCCACGTATCTACAAGATGGCCTGCGCGAACGGCCGCTGGAAGCCGGGACGCTACGCACTGAGCGTCAAGACGACCCACGCGCGCTCGGGGCTCATCGCCCAGGCGAGCCTGTACCACCAGATCACCAGGCCCTGCTGACCTAGGCCCGAAGAACGACTTCGAGCGCGGTGCCGCGGCCTGGCCGCGAGCGGAGCGCGAAGCCGCCCTCGATCGTGTCTGCGCGCAGGCGCATGTTCTTCAGGCCCTGTCCGGCCGCAACTCCCTCGCCGTCGAAGCCGACGCCGTCGTCCCTGACGCTCACGATCCGCCGCCCGAGCCGCTGCCCGATCCAGACCTCGGCGTGGTGCGCGCCCGCGTGCTTGCGGACGTTGGCGAGGCCTTCCTGGACGATGCGGAACACCTCGATCTGCTCATCCGGTGCGAGCAGAATCGACGGGTCGATCTCGATGTCCACATCGAACGAGCCGTCAGCCGTGAGGAATTCGACGTAGCGGCGGAGCGCAGCGTCGAAGGGGGCAGTTCCGCTCGCGGACGACAGCGCGAGGACTGCGAAGCGCGCCTCCTGCTGGGCAGCCGCCGCCGCCTCCTTCAGCTTCGGCAGCGTCTTGTCGAGCGGAGCCCCCGCCTCGAGCATGCTGGCGTGCGTCGAGACGGCGAAGAGGTACTGCGCGAGGCCGTCATGGATGTCACGCGCGACGCGGGCCCGCTCCTCGGCGACGGCGCGGCCGAACTCGGCGAAGCTGATCGCCCGCCAGACGCCGACGAGCAGGACGCCGTAGGAAAGCAGCCGGAGAAAGTCGCCCTGAGAGATGAAGTCGCTCGAGACGCGCGGGGTGAGCACGTAGTGAAGCTCTGCGAACAGCGTCAGCGTCGCGCCGAGCGCGAGCCAGCTGTCGAGGTCGTCGCCGCGCCGCCGGAAGCGGACGGCGAAGCCGATCACCGCCACGAGCGCGAGCAGGGCGAGGAACGACGTCGCGACCGTGAGCTCGAACGCGCGGTGGCCGTTGCCTGCCGAGTCGAGCAGGTTGAGGCGGGCCCCGAAGCCGCGCAGCGGCAGCCAGATCGCAAAGAGGGCGAGGAGCAGCATCGCGATCCCGGCGAGGAGCGCCCGTTTTCGCGCAACGATTCGCGTCCCCGGCACGAGCGGCGCGAGCGCGATCAGGGTCGCCGCGAGGACACGGGAGCCGATCGCCGCCCACGCCTCGGGGGCTCCCTGGTTCGAGCCTCCGAGGACAGGCGCGATCGAGAACGCAAGGGTGCCTACGCCGGCGACGCAGAAGCCGGCTGCCAGGAGCAGGTCGAGCGCGCGCCCTTCCACCGAAAAGCGCACGCCGGCGAGGATCGCGACGATCGTCGCGGCAAGGACGACCGCGGTGTCGAGCACGAGGCGGCCCTCGGGGAGCTCATACGTATTGCGAAGGATCGGGTTCGTCAGGAAGAGCGCCGTCGCCGAGCCCAGTAGGGCGACGAGCAGCAACTCGCCGAAGAGCCACGCCTCGAAGGTGTCCTTTGGATTCTTCTTCTGCACGTCCCCCTAATCGGCAAGCAGCCGTCTGCCGATGAGAGGAAACGATGTCCGAGAGGATTCTCATCGTCGACGACCACCCGCTGACACGCGATGCGCTTGCGTCGCTGCTCGACGTGGGCGGCTTCGACGTGGTCGGTGAGGCCGCAGACGGCGCCGCGGCGCTCGAGCTCGCGCACACGCTCCAGCCCGATCTCGTGCTGCTCGACCTCTCGATGCCGGGCCTGGACGGACTCTCGGCGCTTCCGCGCCTGCGCGCTGCGGCCCCGAAGTGCGAGGTGGTCGTGCTCACCGCGTCCGGAACCGAGGAGAACCTGCTCGCCGCGATCCGGGGCGGTGCCGCGGGCTATCTGCTCAAGAGCGAGCCGCCGGAGCGAATCGTCGCGTTTCTGCGGGGAGTCGCAAACGGCGAGGCCGCGCTCTCCGGCGAAATCGCCCGCCGGCTGCTCGACCAGTTGCGAACCGGTGGACGGCTCGGCGGCGGCGTTCCGAATGCGATCGCAGACACCCTTTCCGCCCGGGAGGTCGAGGTGCTGCTGCTCCTCGACGACCACCTGGCGACCGAAGACATCGCCAAGCGGCTGTTCATCTCCGAGCACACCGTGCGCTCGCACGTGAAGAGCCTGCTGCGCAAGCTCGGGGTCTCGTCTCGCCGCGACGCGCTCGAGCAGCTCGCCATCGCCCGCCGCTGATCCCCCATAGCGGGGGATACGGATCCCGCATCGCGGGCGATGAAGAAGCGGCAGTCAGCGACGACACTTTGGGCATAAGCGATTCTTCCGAGGGACGCTGCGGCAGCAAGAGTGGTTTCGAGCGGTCGGCGAAAGCCGGCCGTTCTTCGTTCTAGGAGGAAAACCCTTGTGTGCCGCGGCGACGAGCCCGGGCAGCGTCTCCAGGTTGTAGCCGCCTTCCAGCACAGCGGCGAGACGAGGCGCAAGCGACGCGCAGCGCTCCGCGAGCTCGCGGAACCCGGCTTCGGTCACCTCCATCGACGCGAGCGGATCGTCCACGTGCGCGTCGAAGCCGGCCGAGACGAGCAGGATGTCCGGTGCGAACCCGCGGACGGCCGGTTCGACCTCGTTCTCGAAGGCCGAGCGGTAGTCGGCGTCGCCGGAGCCGGCCGGAAGCGGCAGGTTCAGCGTCGTCTGGTCGCTCGTGTCGGGGCCGCCCGTTCCCGGGTAGAACGGCCACTGGTGCAGCGAGACGAAGAGGACCGTGTCGTCGCCGCGGAAGATCGCCTCGGTGCCGTTGCCGTGGTGCACGTCGAAGTCCACGATCGCGACGCGCTCGAGCCCGAGTTCCTCCTGGGCGTAGCGCGCCGCGACGGCGACGTTGTTGACGAGGCAGAAGCCCATCGCGCGGTCGGCGAGTGCGTGGTGGCCCGGCGGCCGGACGAGTGCGAAACCGCCGCGATCGACCGCTTCGAGCGTGATCCCTGCTGCCAGCGTCGCCGCCTCCCACGAGGTCTCCGAACAGACCGTGTCCGGGTCGAGGCGCCCGGGCCGATCGACCGCCCGGAGGAGCTCGAGATACGGCTCGGAGTGCACTCGCGCCAGCTGCTCCTCGCGGGCGTGGCGCTCGACCGTCTCGCCGCTGAGCCCGAGCAGCCGGTCCTGCCGCTCGGGGTGATTTCCGGTCGGGTGAAGGTGCGCGAGTGCTGGGTTCGTCAGGAGCTCGACAGCGCCTCCAGCCGGCCCGCCAGTCTCCCCAGCCCCCACGTGTCGGCGAGTACGGCGGCACGATCCCACGTCGGCTCCTGATCCTCCAGCGGCGGCAGCGGCGCCTCGGCGTCCATCGTCGCGACATGACGGTAGAGCCGCAGCGCCTCCGCCTCGGCGGCGAAGCGGCCCGCGGCGAGCGCCGCCTCGAGCGTGCCGTACTGGGCGAGCAGCGACGCAGCCGTCTTCGCCCCGACGCCGCGCGCGCCCGGGATCTTGTCGGAGGGGTCGCCACGGAGAGCGATGAAGTCGGGCACCTGCTTCGGGTCGACGCCGTAGCGCTCGCGCACCTCCGCCGGACCGATCCGCGCCAGCGCTCCGCCCCCCTTCTGCGGCTGCAGCACGGACGTCCGCTCGCTGACGAGCTGGAACGTGTCCCGGTCGCCGCTCGCGACGAGCGCGTCGCCTCCCCTCGCTTCCTCGAACGCGACGCCGGCCGCGAGGAAGTCGTCCGCCTCGTACCCCGCCGCCTTCGCGAAGCTGAAGCCCATGGCCTCGACGAGCTGGGGGGCCAGGTCGAGCTGCTCGAGCAGGTCGGCGTCGAACACCCGCCCGCCCTGGTAGCTCGCGAGCGCCTCGTGCCGGTAGGTCGGCACCGTCAGCGTGTCCCAGGCGACGAGCACGGCGCGTGGCTGCTCCTCCTCCCAGAGCCGGACGAGCAGATTGCCGACACCGGTGAGCAATCCCGCGGGCCTGCCGTCGGCGCGGCGGATCGACTTCGGCAAGGCGTGGTAGGAGCGATGAGCGAACGAATCGCCGTCGACGATGAGCAGGGGCCTCACGCGGACGCCACGAGATCCTCGATCGCGGCCATCAGGCGCTCGGTCGCGACCTGCGGCGCATCCTCACGGCCGGCGAGATCGTCGAGCTGGATCGGCGGCCCGTAGGCGACCCGCAGCTGCGCGAGCCTGCCGAGCCGGTCGGTGCCGACGATCCCGGCCGGAATGAGCGGAACGTTCGCATCGAGCGCGATCCGCGCTGCGCCGGTGTGCGCCCGAGCCTCGTACTTCTTCCGCAGCCCCTTCTTCCGCCGCGTGCCTTCCGGGAACATGACGACGATGTGGCCCTCCCGGCAGAGCTGCATCGCCGTGGCCATCGCCTCGGCGTCGGCCTGGCCGCGACGGACCGGGAACGCCCCCGCGGCGGTCGCGAACTGCTTGAACGGCGTCCAGAAGAGCTCCGACTTGGCCATGAAGCGGAGAAATCGCTTCGGGAAGAGTGGGATCCCCAGCGGCCACGGGTCGAAGTTCGAATTGTGATTCGCGGCGAGCACGAAGCCGCCTGACGCCGGCAAATGCTCTTTGCCCCGGGCGCGCAGCCGAAACAAGCCCTTCAGCAGCGGCCAGCTGAGCACGGCGACGAGCAGGTAGACGGGACTCGGCCGGGGCGCCATGACCGCAGTATCCCAACCGGTCGCTAAGGTGATGCGCCATGTCGGCCAAGAAGCTCGTGATCGTCGAGAGCCCTGCGAAGGCGAAGACCATCGCGGGCTACCTCGGGGACGATTACGTCGTCGAGTCGAGCATCGGGCACATTCGCGACCTTCCGAACCGCGCGTCGGAGATCCCGGAGGGCATGAAGAAGGAGTCCTGGGCACGGCTTGGCGTCGACGTCGAGCACGACTTCGAGCCGCTCTACGTCGTCGACTCGGACAAGAAGGGGAAGGTCACGGAGCTGAAGAAGCTCCTGAAGGGCTCCGACGAGCTCCTGCTCGCGACAGACGAGGACCGCGAGGGCGAGGCGATCGCCTGGCATCTGCTCGAGGTGCTGCAGCCGAAGGTGCCCGTGCGCCGGATGGTCTTCCACGAGATCACCCGCGATGCGATCCAGCGCGCGCTCGGCGAGACGCGCGAGGTCGACCAGCGCCTCGTCGACGCCCAGGAGACGCGGCGCATCCTCGACCGGCTCTACGGCTACGAAGTGTCGCCGGTGCTCTGGAAGAAGGTCATGCAGGGACTGTCGGCGGGCCGCGTCCAGTCGGTGGCGGTCCGGCTCGTCGTCGAGCGGGAGCGGGAGCGCCGCGCCTTCGTCTCGGCGGGGTACTGGGACATCAAGGGCCTCTTCGATCCTGGCTCGTTCGAGGCGAAGCTCGCCGCCGTCGACGGGCAGCGCGTCGCACAGGGACGCGACTTCGCCCAGGACGGCACGCTCAAGTCGGCCGAGCTCATCAAGCTGGACGAGGCCCAGGCTCGCGAGCTCGCGGCGGCACTCGACGGCGTCCCCTTCGCAGTGCGCTCGGCCGACGAGAAGCCGTACACGCGACGGCCGGCCGCGCCGTTCATGACCTCGACGCTGCAGCAGGAAGCAGGTCGCAAGCTCCGCTACACCGCGCAGACGACGATGCGCGTCGCGCAGCGCCTCTACGAGAACGGCTACATCACCTACATGCGCACCGACTCGACGACACTGTCCGAGTCGGCGCTCCAGGCGGCGCGCAGACAGGCCGTCGAGCTCTATGGCGCCGACTCGATTCCGGATGCCCCGCGCCAGTACACGCGCAAGGTGAAGAACGCACAGGAGGCGCACGAGGCGATCCGGCCGGCCGGCGACTCGTTCCGGACGCCGAAGCAGCTCGAGCGTGAGCTCAACCGCGATGAGCTCGCGCTCTACGACCTGATCTGGAAGCGAACGCTGGCCTCGCAGATGGCCGATGCCCGCGGCATGACCGTCTCGCTCCGTCTGGGGGCGAAGGCGACTTCCGGCACCGATGCGGAGTTCTCGGCCTCGGGCACCGTGATCACGTTCCGCGGCTTCCTCGCCGCGTACGAGGAGAGCCGTGACGACGACACCGAGCGGGAGGAAGAGCGGCCGCTCCCGCACCTGAAGCCCGGCGACGAGCTGACCGCGCTCGACCTCGAGCCGGAGGGCCACGCAACGACCCCGCCCGCCCGCTACACCGAGGCGAGCCTCGTGCAGGCCCTCGAGGAGCGCGGAATCGGCCGGCCGTCGACGTACGCGTCGATCCTCGGCACGATCCTCGACCGCGGCTACGTCTTCAAGCGCGGCACTGCACTCGTTCCCTCCTTCCTGGCCTTCGCGGTCACGGGGCTGCTCGAGCAGCACTTCGGCCGGCTCGTCGACTACTCGTTCACCGCGAAGATGGAGGACGACCTGGACGCAATCGCCGCCGGCGACCAGGAGCGCGTCGACTGGCTGCGCCACTTCTACTTCGGCGGCGACGGAGCTGGAGACGAGGGATTGCACGCGCTCGTGTCCGATCTCTCGGAGATCGACGCGCGGGCCGTCAACTCGCTTCCGATCGGCGAAGGGATCGTCCTCCGCGTCGGCCGCTACGGGCCATACGTCGAGCGCGGAGACGAGCGCGCGAGCGTCCCCGAGGACATGGCGCCGGACGAGCTCACCATCGAGAAGGCGCAGGAGCTGCTCTCCGCCCCGACAGGTGACCGCGCACTCGGCGTCCATCCCGAGTGGAACCGCGAGATCACGGTCAAGACGGGCCGTTACGGGCCGTACGTGACCGAGACGCTCGAGGAGGGCGCAACCGAGAAGCCGCGCGCCGCCTCGCTCTTCAAGTCGATGTCGCCGGAGACGGTGACGCTCGAGGAGGCCGTGAGCCTGCTCTCGCTGCCCCGCTCGCTCGGCGTCGACCCCGCCGACAGCGAGGAGATCACGGCACAGAACGGGCGCTACGGCGCCTACGTGAAGAAGGGCACCGACTCACGCTCGCTCGAGAGCGAGGAGCAGCTGTTCACGGTCACGCTGGAGGACGCGCTCGCGCTGCTCGCGCAGCCCAAGCAGCGCGGCCGGGGCACGCCGAAGCCGCCTCTGCGCGAACTCGGCGCCGATCCGGTCAGCAGCAAGCCGGTCGTGCTCAAGGAAGGCCGCTTCGGACCGTACGTCACCGACGGTGAGACGAACGCGAGCCTGCGGCGCGGCGACGACCCGGAGACGGTGACGATCGAGCGGGCCGCAGAACTCCTCGCCGACCGCCGCTCGAAGGGCCCCGCACCGAAGAAGAAGCGGGGCGGCGGGCGGCGTTCTGCCGCGTAATCCGAACGAAAGTGCAAACTTTCAGTACTGAGCGGCGTCTTGCTCTACGAGGGCGCACTCAGACGCGCTAACGTCAGTGGCGTGAAAACCGATCTCTGCCCCTCACCGGAATAGACAAAGAAGGCTCCTCGTTGGAGCTTTGTAACAGGCCTCAGGGTCCGCTTCCCTTGGCAATCGCAGGAAAAACAGCTTATGGTGCGTAAGTTTGTAGCTTCCCTCGAAGAAATGCCCGAAAGGACTGACGTTTCTCTTTGACGCAGAATCAGCTGATCGAACTGATTGAGTCGGAACAGGTCAAGGCGCTCGTCGAACGCTCGGAGGAGCGCGGGTTCATCGAGCCCACCGAGTTCGAGGCGTTCGTTCTCGAGCACGACCTGAACGACGAGGAAACGGAGCAGCTCACGCGCGAGCTGGAGACGCTCGGCCTGGAGGTCGGGCAGTCGCGCGCCGCTAAGGACAAAGACACGAAGGACGCGGAGAAGGAGAAGGAAGCGGAGCCGGCCGTCACCGCCTCGGTCGCCACAGGCGCAGCCGACAGCCTCCAGCTCTTCCTCGCCGACGTCGGCCGCCACAAGCTTCTGAACGCCGCCGAGGAGGTCCAGCTCGCGAAGCAGATCGAGCGGGGCGACCTGATCGCGAAGCGGCGCATGATCGAGTCGAACCTGCGACTCGTGGTGTCGATCGCAAAGGGCTATCGCGGTCTCGGCGTGCCGTTCCTCGACCTGATCCAGGAGGGGACTCTGGGCCTCAACCGCGCAGTCGAGAAGTTCGACTGGCGCCGCGGCTTCAAGTTCTCGACCTACGCGACGTGGTGGATCCGCCAGTCGGTTCAGCGCGCAGTCGCGAACCATGCGCGGACGATTCGAGTGCCGGTACATGTCGTCGAGCGTCAGCAGAAGCTGTCGCGCGCCGCACGCCGCCTCGAGGTCGAGCTCGGACGCGAAGCGACGAAGGAGGAGCTCGCGGAGGCGACCGGACTTCCGATCCAGCATGTCGACGAGGCGCTCGGTGCCGCGCACGCGTCCGTCTCCCTGAACCAGACGGTCGGTGCCGACGACGAGGGCGAGCTCGGCGACCTGTTCGCCGACCGCGAGGCCGCGGATCCGTTCGACGAGGCGGAGGAGTCGCTGCGCAAGCAGGGCGTCCGCCGTGCTCTCGATGCTCTGCCGGAGCGCGAGCGGCGCATCCTCGAGCTGCGGTTCGGCTTCGAAGGCGAGCCGTGGACGCTCGAGGCGATCGGTCACGAGCTCGATCTGACGCGCGAGCGCGTCCGCCAGCTCGAGGGTCAGGCGCTCTCGCGCCTAGCGGCTCTGCGCGACCTGGCAAGCCTCGCGGCTTAACGCAAAAGGGCCAATCAGGAGCGAAGGGCGGCCATTGGCCGCCCTTCGTCGTTAAGTCTGCTTGCGCTTCTAGGCGGAACTCCGGGATACTCCCGCTGAACCCCGGGAGCTTTTGAAAGGAGACATTTTGAGGATCAAGTGGCACAGGCTGCTGATGCTGCTCGTCGTCGCCATGCTGGCCGTCGCGGCGGCAGGGTGCGGCGGCGATGACGATGAGGCAGGGGGGACAGGAGCTTCAACCGGCGAAACGACCGGTGAGCCCGGCGGGACGCTGGTCTTCGCAGGTGCGGCCGACCCGGTCGCGCTCGACGGGGCGGTTGTCTCCGACGGCGAGTCGCTGCGTGCGATCACGCAGATCTTCGAGACGCTCGTCGCTCTCAAGCCCGGCACGACCGAGCCGGAGCCCGGTCTCGCCGAAAGCTGGTCGGCGGACGACACCGGCAAGGTCTGGACGTTCAAGATCCGCGAGGGCGTCAAGTTCCACGACGGCACCGATCTCGACGCCGAAGCGGTCTGCTTCAACTTCGACCGCTGGTACAACTTCAAGGGTCCGCTGCAGAACCCGGGCGCGACCTACTACTGGCAAGTCGTCTTCGGCGGCTTCAAGACCTACAACAAGGACAGCGGCGCGCCGAAGGACAGCCTGTACGCGAGCTGTGAGGCGACCGACGCGAATACCGCCGTCCTGACGCTGACCAAGCCGTCGGCCACGTTCATCCCGGCCCTCTCGCAGCAGGCCTTCTCGATCGCCAGCCCGAAGGCGCTGGCGGAGTACAAGGCCGATGAGGGCACCACCGACGCAGACGGCGTCTTCACCCCGACCGGGACGTTCGGTACCGAGCATCCGATCGGCACAGGCCCGTTGAAGTTCGACTCGTGGGTCCGCAACGACAAGCTCACCCTGGTCAAGAACGACGACTACTGGGGCGACAAGTCGACGCTCGACACCCTGATCATTCGGCCGATCGCCGACAACGCCGCCCGCCTGCAGGCACTGCAGACCGGCGAGATCCAGGGCTATGACCTCGTCGAGCCGCAGGACATCGCCACGATCGAGGGCGACTCCGAGCTGCAGATCATCGACAGGCCCGCCTTCAACGTCGCCTACGTGGGCTTCAACATCGCGAAGAAGCCGACCGACGACGTCAAGGTGCGCGAGGCGATCGCGTATGGCCTCGACCGCCAGGCGGTCGTGGACAACTTCTACTCCGGCCGCGCCGAGCTGGCGAAGGAGTTCATGCCACCCGAGGTCGTCGGCTACTCGGACGACGTTCCGGAGTACACCTACGATCCGGAGAAGGCGAAGCAGATCCTGACGGACGCCGGCTACACGCTGCCGGTGCCGATCGAGTTCTGGTACCCGACGGACGTGTCGCGTCCGTACATGCCGGATCCGAAGCGGAACTTCGAGGCGTTCGCAGCGAGCCTGAACAAGTCGGGCTTCAAGGTGACGCCGAAGAGTGCCCCGTGGAACCCGGACTACCTGGGCCGCGCGGACGAAGGCAACGCCGGCAACCTCCGCATGCTCGGCTGGACCGGCGACTACGGCGACGCGGACAACTTCATCGGCACGTTCTTCCAGAGCCCGCAGAAGGCCTGGGGGACGACGACGAAGCCGCTCACCAAGATCGAGAAGCTCCTGAACGACGCGGAGATCGAGACGGACGAGGCGAAGCGCGAGGCGCTGTACAAGGATGCCAACAACGAGATCATGACCGAGCTCCCAGGCGTCCCGTACGCGCACTCCCGGCCCGCCCTCGCGTTCACTTCAGGGGTCAAGGGCTACGTCGCAAGTCCGACGACGAACGAGCTGTTCTCGACAGTCACGATCGAGAAGTAGAGGGAGGAGAGACTAGAGTCCGGCGGGCGACATGTTGCGTTTCGTCGTCCGCCGGCTCCTCCTTCTGATCCCGATCCTGATCGGGCTCTCGCTTCTCGTCTTCCTCTGGATCAGGGCTCTCCCCGGCACCCCCGCGACGACGCTCCTGGGCGAGCGCGCGACGCCTGAGGCGATCGCGGCGATCAACGAGCAGCTTGGTCTGAACAAGCCGGTGTACGTCCAGTACTTCGACTACGTCCAGAGCGTCGCGCAACTCGACTTCGGCGATTCGGTCACCTCACGGCGCCCGGTCGCCGACGAGTTCAGGCAGCGCTTCCCGGCGACGATCGAGCTTGCGCTCGCCGCGATGTTCTTCTCGATTGTCCTCGGAATCCCGCTCGGATACCTCGCGGCGAAGCGGTACGGCGGCTTCTTCGACCACTTCAGCCTGTTCGCCTCGCTGCTCGGGATCTCGATCCCGATCTTCGTGCTCGCGATCCTCCTCAAGTGGGTCTTCGCGGTGAAGCTCGGGTTACTACCGACCGTCGGCCGGATGAGCGTCCTGATCAACATCGATCACCCGACCAACTTCTACATCCTGGACGCGATCCTCGCCGGAGACCCCGAGGCGCTCTGGGACGTGATCAAGCATCTCATCCTGCCCGCGATCGCCCTGGGCTCGATTCCACTCGCGATCATCGCCCGCATCACGCGTGCGTCGACCCTCGACGTCCAGAACGAGGACTACGTGCGAACAGCACGAGCGAAGGGCGTTTCCCCGCGGACGGTGGACGTGAGACACGTCCTCCGTAACGCGATGTTGCCGATCGTGACGATCATCGGCCTCCAGACGGGCCTGCTGCTCTCGGGCGCCGTCCTGACCGAGACCGTGTTCGCGTGGCCCGGGATCGGCAGCTGGCTCGTCGATGCGATCAAGGCGCGGAACTACCCCGTGCTTCAGGGAGGGATCCTCTTCATCGCGTTCGTCTTCGTGCTGGTCAATCTGATCGTCGACATCTCCTACGGGCTACTCAATCCACGGATCCGCCTGTCATGAGCATTGCCGAACTTGAAGCCCGGGAGATCGAGCTCGAGCCGGGCGGCACCGGACTGTGGCGGGACGCGTGGTCACGTCTGCGCCGCAACCGGGGAGCAATGGTCGGCTTCGTGCTCGTCGGGTTCTTCGTCACCTGCGCTGTCTTCGCGCCGGTGCTTGCGACTGAGGATCCCCGCGCAGGGGATCTCTCGCGGCTCGCCGGCAGCTGCTGCCCCGGCCCGTCGGCCGACCATTGGTTCGGGATCGACCAGCAGGGGCGAGACGAGCTCTCGCGGATCCTCTATGGAGCTCGCTTCTCGCTTCTGATCGGCGTTGTCTCCGTCGCGGTCGGCCTCTCGATCGGCATGGTGCTCGGCTCGATCGCGGGCTACGCCGGCGGGATGGTCGACAGCGTGATCATGCGCCTGACGGACATCATGCTCGCGATCCCCGGCCTGCTGCTCGCAATCGGGATCGTCGCGATGCTCGGGCCCGGCCTGTTCCAGATCATGGTCGCGGTCGGCGTGACGCAGATCCCGATCTTCACGCGGCTGATGCGCGGCTCGATCCTCGGCCAGCGCGACAACGACTTCGTGCTCGCCGCGCGGTCGATCGGCGTGCCGAAACGGTTGATCCTCGGCTCCCACATCCTCCCGAACGCGATCTCGCCGGTCATCGTCCAGGCAACGCTGGCGCTCGCAACGGCAATCATCGACGTCGCCGGGCTCGGGTTCCTCGGGCTCGGCCCGCAGGATCCCTCGACGCCCGAGTGGGGAACGATGCTGACCGACACGACGCGCTACCTCCAGACGGCGCCGCACCTGGCGATCATCCCCGCCGTCGCGATCATCATCTCGGTGCTCGGCTTCAACCTGATCGGCGACGGGCTCCGCGAAGCCCTCGACCCGAAGCTGCGAGGCCGTGGCTAGAGAGCCTCTCCTCGTCGTCGACGACCTGCACGTTCAGTTCGGTACCGAGCGGGGGCTCGTGTACGCCGTCAACGGGATCTCGTTCGACATCGCCCCCGGCGAGACGCTCGGGATCGTCGGCGAGTCTGGCTGCGGCAAGAGCGTCACCTCGCTCGCACTGCTCGGGATCCTCGCGCGGAACGGCCGCGTCACGAAGGGCACGGCGATGTTCGGCGGACGCGACCTGCTTGCGCTCGACGACGAGGCGCTGCGCTCCGTCCGCGGCCGCGAGATCGCGATGATCTTTCAGGACCCGATGACGTCGCTCAACCCGGTGCTCACCATCGGTCGGCAGATCCGCGAGGCGCTCGAGGTGCACTTCGGCATGGACCGCGCGCAGGCCGACAAGCGGGGAGCCGAGCTGCTCGACCAGGTCGGGATCCCGAGCGCGAAGCAGCGCCTCAAGGACTATCCGCACCAGTTCTCGGGCGGAATGCGGCAGCGCGCGATGATCGCGATGGCCCTGGCGTGCGAGCCGAAGCTGCTGATCGCCGACGAGCCGACGACCGCACTGGATGTGACCATTCAGGCGCAGATCCTCGAGGTCTTGAAGTCCCTCGTCTCCGAGCGCGACACGGCGCTGATCATGATCACGCACGACCTCGGCGTCGTCGCGGGCATGTGCGAGCGAGTGAACGTGATGTACGCGGGCATGTTCGTGGAAACGGGCAGCGCCGACCGCCTGTTCTCGCAGCCGCGCCACCCTTACACGCTCGGCCTGCTCCAGAGCGTGCCGCGAATCGACGCCGGCCGGCGCCAGAAGCTGCAACCGATCCCCGGCGCGCCGCGGAACATGCTGAGCCAGCCGAGCGAGTGCCCGTTCGCGCCGCGCTGCCGCTACGAGGTCGAGCAGTCGCGCCAGCAGGTGCCGCCGCTCGAGGAGCTCGAGAGCGGCCATCACGTCCGCTGCTTCAACCCGGTGCCGGCGGATGAGTGGCAACGGGCCCGGCTGGGCGGGGCAGCCTGATGAACGATCCGCTCGTCGAAGTCGACGACCTCCGTATGTGGTTCCCGATCCGGAGCGGCATCGTCATGGACCGCCATGTCGGGGACGTGAAGGCCGTCGACGGCGTCTCGCTTCGAATCGAGCGCGGAGAGACGCTCGGGCTCGTCGGCGAGTCAGGGTGCGGCAAGTCGACGGTCGGCCGTGCCCTCCTGCGGCTGTACGAACCGACCGGGGGCAAGATCGTCTTCGACGGCACGGACATCACGCACCTCAACGAACGCGACATGCGTCCCCTGCGCAGGCGGATGCAGATGATCTTCCAGGATCCCTACGCGTCCCTGAACCCGCGACACTCGGTCGGGCGCATGGTCGGTGAGCCGCTGCGCGTCCACGGTCGCGGCGGCAAGGGACTCGGCAACCAGGTGCGCGAGCTCCTGCAGACCGTCGGGCTTCCGGCCGATGCCGCCTCGCGCTACCCGCACGAGTTCTCCGGCGGCCAGCGGCAGCGGATCGGCCTCGCCCGTGCGCTGGCCCTGAACCCCGACTTCCTCGTCTGCGACGAGCCCGTGTCAGCACTCGATGTCTCGATCCAGGCGCAGATCGTCAACCTGATGGAGGAGCTGCAGCGCGACTTCGCTCTCACTTATCTCTTCATCGCCCACGACCTGGCGGTCGTCCGGCACATCTCCGACCGGATCGCCGTCATGTACCTCGGCCAGATCATGGAGCTCTCCCCCGCCGACGATCTCTACGACAATCCGCTGCACCCGTACACGATCTCGCTGCTCTCGGCGATCCCGATTCCCGATCCCGCGATCGAGCGCAACCGCACGTCGATTCTGCTTCAGGGCGACCTCCCCAGTCCCGCGAACCCACCGCATGCCTGCCGGTTCCACACACGCTGCCCGTATGTGCAGGAGACGCGGTGCCGCGATGACGAGCCGGAGCTGCGGCCGCTGGAGGGTCACCTCGTCAAGTGTCACTTCGCGGAGGAGATCAAGAACGGACAGATCCAGCCGCGCAAGCGTGAGGTGGCCTTCGAGCGAGGTCCCCGAGTGGCGGCGTACGAGCCCCCACCGGTCTGATGCTTCTTCTGCGCGTCAAGGAAGGCGAGCTGGAGAGCGGCGGCCAGTGGGTCTACGCGTGGATCGCGCGCGACGGGGTCGTCTACGTCGGCGCAACCACCCTGCACCCGGAGACGCGGACGTGGCTGCATCTCCACGACGACAACCCGGAGGTCGGCAGGATGCGCGCACGCTTCCCAGACCTCGCGGCCGAGGAGTTGGACGTGCTCGCGGTCGAGCTGCCCGAAGACATCGACCGGCAGCGCATCCGCCACGGCGCGGTTGCACTGTTGGCCGAGCGGGGGCTCCTCTCCCCTCGTCAGGTTTGTGACCCGCCGCTGGAGAAGGAACCACATCCGGAGACGGACGCATTCGTGGCCGCGATCGAGGCGCAACTCGGGTGATCCGCGGACTGTGTTGCTGCCTGCTGCTCGCCGTCGTGGCGGGCTGTGGCGGCACGAAGACGGAGATGGTGGTGGTGACCAAGACGGTCACAGTCGACAACGCCTCCAAGCAGGGCCTGGGCGCGCCGGACGAGACCGTGCTCTTCGGCCAGCTCGAGTCCCTGACCAAGAAGGGCTCCAGCTACGAGCTCCGCTTCGACCCGGCGCTCTTCCTCGGCGGCGAGACCGCGAACGCCGCGGCCGCGGAAGACGGTGCGGTGGAGCCGGGCGAGCCTGTCCCCAACGACTCCTACGTCGTCGACGAGGGCCATCGCCTGCTCACCTACCGCGTGCCGGCCGACGCCAAGCTGACCGTGGTGGCGCTCGGCCCGGAGAACATCCCGGTCACGATCGAGGCGCTGGCCAAGATGGTCGCCGGTGACCAGGCCGCACCGTGGCAGCCGATCACGAGCGGCTTCTGGCTGCGCGCCCGCACCGACAGAGTCCTGTCGCTCGATCAGCAGTACCGTCCCTAGCGTGTTGGTCGCGGATTCCTTCCCGCTGTGGGCCTGGCTGCTTCCGGTCCTGTTCGGCGCGCCATGGATCGCCGCGATCATCTGGTTCTGGCGGCAGACGCCACGCAACGACGAAGTTCCGATGTCGATGGCCGAGCACGCGCGCCAGCGACTCTGGCCTCGCTAGGCGGCGACCGCCGCCCTCGGCTCGACGATCTTGTCGACGAGCCCGTACTCGACCGCCTCGGTCGGCGTCATGAAACGGTCGCGGTCGATGTCCAGCATCACCTGCTCGAACGGCTGGCCGGTGTGCTTCGCGAGGATCTCCGCCATCCGCCGCGTCATGGCGAGGACTTCGTGCGCGTGGATCTCGATGTCCGCAGGGCGTGCCGCGGTAGCCGGCCGAGCCCTGGTGGATCATCACCTTCGCGTTCGGCAGCGCCATCCGCTTCCCGGCCGCGCCGCCCGCAAGGATCATCGCCGCCGCGGACATGCCCATCCCGACGCAGATCGTCGAGACGTCCGGCTTGACGTACTGCATCGTGTCGTAGATCGCCATGCCCGCATAGGCGGAGCCGCCCGGCGAGTTGACGTAGAGGCAGATGTCCTTGTCCGGGTCCTCCGACTCGAGGAAGAGCAACTGCGCAGCGATCACGTTCGCGATCTCGTCGTCGACCTCGCGTCCGAGGAAGATGATCCGCTCGCGCAGGAGGCGGGAGTAGATGTCGAACGAGCGCTCGAAGCGGCCGTCGGCCTCGACGACCATCGGGATCAGGGGGCTCACGCGATGCTCCTTCCGGTAATGTGCAACCAATCGGTTGCAACACTATATGCAACCTCCGGGTTGCGCGTGAGAGGAGTCGGTCGTGGAGGTGACGCGCGAGGTCGTGCTCGAGGCGCCGGTCGAGGAAGTCTGGGAGGCGCTGACGGATCCCGAGCAGCTCGAGGAGTGGTTCGCGAACGACGTCGAGCTCGACCTGGAGCCCGGCGGCGACGGCGTCTTCCGCTGGGACGACGGCGAGGAGCGCCACGCTGTCGTGGAGGAGGTCGTCCCCGAGCGCCGCTTCACGTTCACCTGGGACGACGAGGGCCACGTCGAGATCGAGCTCGAGGAGGTCGAGGGCGGTACACGCGTGCTCGTCACGGAGACCGCCGGCGCCGGCTGGAGCACGGCTCTCTCCCTGCGCGCAATGGCGTTCGCGCACGCTTGAGCGACATCTTCGACGCACTCGCCGACCCCACACGCCGGCACCTCGTCGAGGCGCTGGCGCAGCGGGAGGCCTCGGCGACCCAGCTCGCCTCCGAGCTGCCGGTGACGCGGCAGGCGGTGACGAAGCACCTCGTTGCGCTGCGGGACGCTGGGCTCGTCGACTCGCGCAGGAGCGGCCGCGAGACGCTCTACCAGCTCAACCCTGCTCCGCTCGACCAGGCGGTGGCCTGGATCGCGAGCGTCGGCGATGAGTGGGACGCGAGGCTCGAGCGGCTGCGCGGCCATCTACGGACGCCGCGCGGTGACTGAGCTCTTCTGCTCGGTCGACGTGGCGCCGCTCCACGCCGAGCCGGACGCGTCATCTGAGCAGGTGACGCAGGCGCTCCGGGGAGAGCCGCTCACGGTGGGCGAGCGCCGCGACGCGTGGGCGCGCGTGACCACCGCCTACGGCTATCCGGGCTGGGTCGAGGTCTCGGCAGTCTCTGATGAGCCCGCCGGCGACTGGCTGCCTCCCGTCCGCGACGGCGATCCGGTCGAGGAGGCTCGCGCGTACCTCGGAGCGCCCTACCTCTGGGGCGGGATGAGCGAGCGCGGCATCGACTGCTCCGGTCTCGTCCACATGGCCTGGCGCCGGCTCGGGAGGATCGTCCCGCGCGATGCCGACCAGCAGGCCGATGTGGGGCAGGAGGTGGGCGAGCCACAGTACGGCGACCTCGCGGTCTACGGCCGCGAATCGGTCACGCACATCGTCTTCTGGCTCGGCAACGGGCGGATCCTGCACGCCGCCGGCGGCCGCGAGGTAATCGAGGAGGACGAGCCGGAGGCCTTGCGGGCGATTCGCCGCGGTTTCGTCCGTTTCGATCCCTCCTTCGATTTACCTCATTCGAGCTAAAGGAGGGTGTGAGGTAGGCCGATATCGAGGTCGTGGACGCTGCCGAGCGCAAGGAGATCCTGAACCGCTATATGGACCACAGTCGTCGTTTCGAGGCGGCTGCGGCACGGCGGTCGAACGGAAACGCCGAGGTGATTCCGTTCGTCGCGCCGATGCGCGAGCTCGAGCAGGAGCCGACGATGCGCGAGATCGAGGTGCTCCAGCTCGTTGCGGACGGTCTCGTGAACCGCGAGATCGGCCAGCGCCTCTTCCTCTCGGAGGAGACGGTCAAGTCGCACGTGCGCCACCTGCTCGCGAAGCTGCAGGCCCGCTCCCGGGCACACGCAGTCGCCGTCGGCTATCGCCGCGGCATCATCGCCTAGAGCAATTCGGCCTCAAGTAGGGCCCCGGAAAGGCAATCCGCCCCCCGGGTGGCGTACCTCGAGGGGCGGATCGAATCTCTATGGGCGAACTTGCACCTCGGTTATCCGCACTTCCCACAGCCTGTGGAGAACCCCCCTATCGAGGGATGCCATATGTCTGCAGAAAAGCGCAGGATTCGTCGGCTTCTACCAGGTCCGCGAACCACCGGCGATCGCGGCGCGCGACACGAACCGAACCACTGACTGGCGCATGGTAACTCCCTGTTCGAGGAACTAACGGCAGCTTGCTTATACCCCTTTCGGGTGAGAAAGGCAATAGATAGGTTTGAGAACTTTTTTCCTGCGGCTTCCTCCACCTCGATCCTTGGCTATCCCGGCTTACCTCGGGGCTCTGGTCCTTGGGGCGACCGCAACCGTGGTCTTGCTTGTGCACACGGGGTACCGGGTTGAGTCGCCGTGGGCCGTGGCGACACTCGCCGCAATTGCGGCGGTCGCCGAGCGCGGCCGCGTTCGTCTGAATAGCACGACCGAGCTCTCGATTTCTCTGCTGCCGATGCTCTTCGCAGCCGTCGCTTTCGGCCCGCTTGAGGCGATGATCGTCGGAGCGGCATCCATGCTCGGCGGCTTTCGATCTCCGTACATGAAGTGGGCGGTCTTTACATCGAGCGAAGCGCTCACAGGGGCCGGAACCGCACTCGCGGCAGGGTTGGGCGCTTCCCTGGCGGATGGAAGTGTCGAGACTGTCTTCGCGGCGACGGTCGTCGGCGCATTTGCGGCGCAGTTGCTCGATACGTTCTTCGCGTCGATGACGCTCTACCTCCGCGGGACTGGCAAGGTCCGCGACTACGCGCAGACCCTCCTTCCAGTCGTCGTCGCATCGGTCCCGCTTTACACCCCAGTCGTGGCCGTCCTCGTGATCGCCTACCAGGACGTTTCGCCGTGGACCCTCCCGCTGTTCCTAACCCCGGCCTTGGCGGCACAGCGCCTCTTCGCCATGTATCAGGAGCAGCGTCGCCTCGCAGAGGACCTGTCAACAGCGAACGAGGCGTTGGAGCAGGCGAACCTCTCGTTCGCCGCGGCCCTCGTCGCAACTCTCGACGCAAGAGACCAGTACACGGCAGGTCACTCCGCAGCCGTGGCGATCTACTCGCGCGACATCGCTGCTCGGATGGGCATGACAGAGGCCAGCACAACAAGAGGCGCACCTAGCGGGTTTGGTGCATGACATCGGCAAGATAGGGCTTCCTCCTGGGCTTCTTGAAAAGGAGGGTCCGCTTACTCTCGAAGAACGCAGGGTTATGCAGACGCACTCCGAGATCGGCGAGGGGATTATCGCCAAGGTCGTGACCTATGATCGAATCGCCGCGATAGTCCGCCACCACCACGAACGCGTCGACGGCCACGGATACCCAGACGGACTGCCGGAGGATGAGATCCCGGTGATCTCACGCATCATCGCCGTAGCTGATGCGTACAACGCCATGACGTCGGATCGGCCTTACCGCGAAGCAATGCCCAGCCGCGTGGCGCGCATGCGGCTTGCCCAGGCAGTCGGATCGCAGTTCGATACGTCAGTCGTTGCGGCGTTCGAGGCGATCCTCGCGACCGCTGACGAGGCATACCGGCCTTGGCATGCGCCCGATTTCGATTTCTCTGGCCAGCACGACGTCGCGGACGAAGAGGCCCGAACCGCAATGGCCGGCGTAGCCTAGATCACTCTTCCCAGCTGCGAAGCACGCATCGCGGCGGCCGTACGCGACTTGACTCCCAGCTTCTCAAAGATGTGCCTCAATGGACTTTCACGGTCACGGGGCTGATGAACAACGCGACCCCGATCTCTCGGTTCGAGAGTCCCTGCGCCACAAGCGACAGCACTTCCTTCTCGCGCGGCGATAGCGTGAGAACGGAGTGATCGGGCGTCGCAGGCGTCATGCCACGGACGCATTCCGCGATCTCCAGCGATCGTGAGAATTCGCGACATGTCGTCGTGCAAGGACGCGTCCCGAGCAGGCACACGAGAATTTCTGGACATCCTCGACAGCCGAACACGAATGACTCGATCATGCCTGTGCAGTCGCGGTTTGCAGCGCGTACAGGCCTGAGAAGAGCCCTCGGTCGATCGCCTTCGCGTGAGAGCGACGAGAGCGCGAGCACGGGCAGGAGTTGATCTGCGTCTCCGCAGCCCATCGATTGAGCGCGCGCTTCGTCCGCAAGTTCACGATGCGCAGACGCGAATGGCCGACTCCCGGCGACCGCCAATGCGTAGGAGGAGGTGAGCTCGAACCGCAGTTGCGGTGCTGAGATCTGCGTCTGGGTCTGGCGCACGTGCGAGAACGAGGTCAAATGCGCCTTGAGCCACGAAGTGCGAACCGGATCGCCCAAGCGATGTGGTACGCCGTCTGATCTCCTGCCTATGAGCGCTCGTGCTCAGCCTCGTCGAGCAACTCCTGGGCCTCGAGGTAGTCGCGCAGCCCGGCCTTGGCGAGCGCCTGAATGGAGTACGCGTACGGCAATACGAACGTCCAGCCGATGATGTTCGGCATCTGCGAGTTGGTCGTCGGTAGACGTCGAGTGCTTCGTCGAAGTGCCCCATCGCGGCCAGCGTGTAGCCGAAGATGTTTCTGAAGGAGGTGCGGGCCAGCGGGTCTCCGACAAGCGAGCAGAGCTGCGCCGACGCGCGAGCGCGTCGAGCATCGACTGGTCAACGCCGAGGTCGTTTCGAATGAGAGTCTCCTTCAGCAAGAATGAGGGATTCGGTCGGGATCAACAACTCGTCACTGTCTCGAGCGCGCGGAGTAGGTCAGGTGCTTCCGTCGCGCTCAAGCTCAATCGCCGCGACGAGTTCGCCGAGCTATGCGATGCGACGAAGCTTCGGCGACTCTGCCGCAGCACGGGCACTCGCGAGCGAGAAGCCTGCCTCTTCTTCGTGGGACGCCACGTGTGCAGAGCGAGCCCCTACGAGAAACGCCCTCGCTGCGAGATCCCCGCTTGCCAAGAAGCCATGCGCGGCGAGAGCCGATAAGCGCTCTGAGCTCTATGGAAGTGGCCCTCTCGGAAGGCGAGTTCTGCCTCGATAGCTGCACAATCGGCTCAGTATCCGAAGCGTCGGAGATCCAACCGCGGAGCGTTGAGGTACGCCCAGCCGCCAGCAAATCATCGGAAGCCGCTATGAGCAACGCCATGAGGTCATCGTCGGCCGAGTAAGCGTTGAATCAACTCGAAAGCGGCATCCCACAGCTTGTGCTGGATGAGATTTTCGACTGCCCGTGCGACGATCCGACGTACGGCGCTTGGACTCTCTTGAGCAAGTTTCCGCTCAAGGAAGACGCGCAACAGTGGGTGGATGTCCAATGCACCGTCTTCGGTGTCCGTCAGGAAGCCGGCATCGAGTCCCGCTTGTATCACTCGTTTCGCCTCGTCCGGACGTAGCAGATCGATTGCCACGCGTCGGCCGTCCATGTCGTACAGCGCCAGCTCGCAGAGAACGCGTCTCGATACGACGAGTCGATGCGGTAGTAGATTTCGTCGGCGAAGAAGCCGTAGAGATGGGGCATCGCGCCGAGGTCGGGCGGAGAAGTTGACGCCACGGCAGCTAGTCCCAGCACGGCCGGCCAACCCTGGGCTTTCGCAATGAGCTCATCCACATCGTTCCGATCGACGAGCAAATCGCGCGCCTCTGTCTCAGTCATCGCAAGCACGGGTCTGTCGATTTCCAAGACTTCGCCGTAGAGAATCCGGCGCGAGGATGCCCACCCTGGGCGACGCCGCGTGACCACCAGGACGTTTGCCGGAGATTCGACTAGAAGCGTCTCGAAGAAACGCTCAGCCGCGAGCACGCCGCCAATGGCGTGGTAATCGTCGAACACTAACCAGGCGTCGGGTGGCCACTCCGATAGATCGGCGGCGAGCATTCCTGCCAGGATCTGCGCCTCTTCTTCAGGACGAGGCGTCACAGATAGACGTTCCATGAGAGCGCTTCCGCTTCCGGGCACGAGAGCCGCCGCGGTCGGAACGGATACCGGCAGCGAGCGCGGCCACATCTGTCGAAGCAGGGTTGCCGGTGTACCAAGCTGCCCTCTTGCCCTCGAGCCACTGGCGGGCGAGGGTGGTCTTGCCGTAGCCGGCCGGCGCGACGAGGATCCTGATCCTTCCCTGGCCGCCGTCGAGCATGCGCATCAGACGAGGGCGCTCGATGATTCGGCGCGGTCTGAGTTCCTGCCTTGGTGCGCTGCCCTCGCCCATAGTTAGTGACGGGTGCCGCAATCCCGAGCTCGGAGCGTACCTCGCTTCCGTTCGGCTGAATAGGCGCGCCCGCGATCGAGGGGACCGCGGGCGCGCTGCCGTCAGCTCCCCGACTCGTGAGAGTCGAGGCCTTGTGCGAGAGGGTCGTCGCCGGTCAGGCTCCGATACGCGATCGGAAGCTGCCGGCGACGCTGCACACCGAGCTTCTGCCGAAGCACGTCGCAATGCGCCTTCACCGTTCTGGGGGAGATGCCGAGCCGCTCTCCGACTTCGTCGTTCGAGCAGCCGGCGGCGATGAGGACGATCACTTCGCGCTGCCGGTCGGTGATCGACAGCTGCCTCTCTGCCGTTGCGTTCGCCATTGCACGAGGCTACGTCGGCCGGACCGAACGCACCATCGACCGGCGGGTGTAACGCTGGGCGTATCCTCGCCGCGTGCTCGCGCTCGACCACATCCAGCTCGCCGCCCCTCCCGGCTGCGAGGACGCTGCGCGCCGCTTCTTCGGCGAGCTGCTCGGGCTGGAGGAGATCCCGAAGCCGGAGCCGATCCGCGCCCGTGGCGGCGTCTGGTTCCGCGTCGGTGCGCACGAGCTTCACATCGGTGTCGAACAGGACTTCGCGCCGGCGCGGAAGGCGCACCCGGCGTTCCGGGCGGACGGCTACGACGAGGTGCGGGAGCGGCTGCTCGCGGGCGGCGTCGAGGTCACCGACGACGAGGCGATCCCCGGTGTCCGCCGCTGCTTCGTCGCCGATCCGTGGGGCAACCGGATCGAGCTGATCTCAGCCGAATAGGTCGCGGGTGCCGTCGCCCGCCAGCTGAGCGGCCGTCTTCCCGTCGTCGCTCGCGAGCGACGGATCGGCGCCGGCAGCGAGCAGCGCCTCGACGCTCTCGCGGTCGTCGTTGCTTGCCGCCGAGTGCAGTGGCGTGAAGCCGCCGTCCTGGGCGGCGTTCGGATCGGCGCCCGCCTCGAGCAGCAGCTTCACGATCCCCGAATGCGAGCCGGCGGCGGCGCTGTGCAGCGGCGTCACGCGAATGCTCTCGTTTCGCGCGACGACCGCGACCTCCGCCCCGCGCTCGAGCAGGATCCGGGCCGCGTCCTCCTGGCCGAAGAACGCGGCGTAGTGCAGCGCCGTGAAGCCGTCGGGCGACCAGCTGCGTACGAGGTCGGGCTCGCCGTCGAGCAGCTCCTCCATCCCGCGCGTGCGCCCGGTCGCGGCTGCGTCGAAGACGTCGAGCCCCGGGTTCGCGTCGAGCAGGCGCTCGGCGACGTCGGCCTTCCCGTTGTAAAGCGCGTGCAGCACCGGCGAGAGCCCCGCGTCGTTTCGCTGCTCGGCGAGCCCCGGGCTGGCGTCGACGAGCTCCTGCACGGTATCCTCGTCGCCGGCGGCGATCGCCTCGAACAGCTGCTCGGTCACGCCGTGACTCTACGCACGCAGGATCGGCCGCGTCAGGCACGTCGGCCCGCCGTCGCCCTTGCGCGAGATCTCGTCGCCCTTGTAGGTGAAGACCTCCACCCCGGCCGCCTCCATCCGCCGGCGCGTCTCGTCGTTCCCCTCGAGCGCGAGCGCGCGCCGGGGGCCGAGCGCGAGGACGTTCGGGCCCATCGTCTCGAACTCCTCGTCCGGCACCTCGACGATCTCGATCCCGCGCTCGTTCAGCAGCTCGATCAGCCGCACAGGCGCGAGCCGCGGGTAGACGAGCGCGAGATCGTCGTCGAGGGGTGAGATCAGGCTCATCAGGTGCATCACCTCGGCGCGGCCGTTCCAGTGCGGAAGGTCGTACGAGAGCACCTTGGCATCGGAGAAGGCCTGCGCGAGCTGCTCCACGCCTTCAGCATTCGTCCGGTAGCCGCGCCCGACGAGGAGCGTCTTGGAATCGAGCCAGAGCGTGTCGCCGCCGTCGATCGTGCCGGGACTCCTGATCTCCGCCACGACCGGAACGCCGGCGCGCGCGAGGTCGGCCTCAAGCGCGCTCGGCTCGCGGAGGCGCCCATCCTTGCCCGGCCGCAGGAGCACCGCGCCTTCCTCGCCCACGAGCAGCGGGTCGTACGTGTAGATCGCGTCGGGGTTCCCGTGCTGGCCCTCGGCGAGGATCACCTCCGCGCCCGCGCGCTCGAGGATCTGCCGGAGCGCCTGGTGCTCTGCCGCCGCAGCGGCGATGTCGGGCCTGGCGCGCCAGCCGTACTCCTCCCAACGCTCGACGTCCGCTGGCTGCGGCGGGCGCACGAGTACGCGCCGGAGCGTCGCAGTCATCGAGCGGGCGCCGTAGTCGGACATCGAAGCGCAACCTAGCTCAACGGCGAGACGTGGACTTCGCGTGCTTCGCGGCGCATCATCCCCGGATGGGCCTCTACCACGACGGCAACCGCAGCTTCCAGGATCGCTTCGACACGCGACGGCTGGCGGATCGGATCGAGGAGCGAATCGTGCACCACACGATCGACGACGGCGACCGCGCGTTCATCGAGGCGCGTGACATGTTCTTCCTCGCCACGGTCGATGCGGACGGCACGCCGCAGTGCTCCTACAAGGGCGGCGAGCCGGGCTTCGTACGCGTGCTCGGCGAGCAGCTGATCGCGTTCCCGAGCTTCGACGGCAACGGCATGTATCTCTCGCTCGGGAACATCGCCGAGACGTCGCGCGTCGGGCTGCTCTTCATCGACTTCGAAGGCCAGAAGCGGCTGCGGCTGAACGGCGTCGCCTCGATCGACCCAGACGACCCGCTCCTCGGCGAGTATCCGCGGGCGCAGTGCATCGTCCGCGTGCGCGCGACCGAGGTCTTCCCGAACTGCCCGCGCTACATCCACAAGCTGCAGCTCGTCGAGCGCTCACGCTTCACACCGCGTGCCGACTGCGAGCCGCCGGTGCCGGACTGGAAGCGCCGCGAGTGGGCCCGCGACGTGCTCCCCGCCGGCGACCCGGCCAACGACTAGGAAGAAGCGGCCTGACCGCTCAGCCCGCGCGACGCAGCTGCTGAGCGGTGCGGTCGTGCTCCACCGAGCCCGGCTCCAGGTGTTCGAGCGCGTCGTGCAAGTACGCACGCGCCTGCTCGTCGTGCCCCTGGCCGCTCTCGAGCGTGCCCATGTTGGCGAGCACGCGGCCCGCACCGTGGCTGTCGCCGAGCTCGGTCAGGAGGGCGACAGCTGTCTCGTAGGAGTCGAGCGCACCGGCCTCGTCGCCCATCCGGCCCTGCGTCAGGCCGATTCCGTTCAACGTCAGCGCCTCGCCACGCGGGTCTCCGAGCGCTCGGAAGAGCTCGAGTGCCTGGTTGCCTACCTCCAGCGCTTGCTCGAACGTTCCTTCCTGGCGCAGGACGGCCGCCCGCTCGTTGAGCCGCTTGGCCTCGCCTCGCCGGCGCGTGTCGGCGACCTCGCGGCGCACCGTCCGCGCCTGCGACTCGACGGCCGTCGCAGCTGCGCCCCCGGCGGCGGCCACGCGCTTGGAGCCGGTGCTGGCGAGATCCCCTGCGGTGGCCGCGGCCTGTCGCCCTGCCCGTGCGACCGGCGCGGCGCGTCGACGAGCGCCGTCGCGCAGCCCTTGCCAGTCGACCGCTGCCACTCGAGACGACGCTGCCCGAGAGGCGCCGGCTGTCGCCGCGCCGGCGGCGCGGCCGCGGCCGGCGACCGCTGCGCCTGCCCGGCTCGCGTGGCGGCGCAGACTCCCCAACGACCGACGCCCGCCGAGTCCGAGCGCGGCGGCTCCCACGAGGACGAAGAACGCGATGGCGACGTACACCAGCTTGAACCCGATCGTGACGAGAAAGGCTCCCCAGAACACACCGAACGCGGCAATCGCAGCAAGGCGTCGCTGATTGCGAGAGAGCTCTCGAGCCAATGGTCCCCCCTTCTCGGACGCCCGGAAGGCTAGAGGATCAGGCGGCGGTTGCGCGCAAGCGCAGCGAGGACAGCGTCCACGTCGTCCTCGGTGTTGTAGAGGTGAAGCGAGATACGAAGGTTGGAATCGCGCTCTGACGCGACGATTCCGTCGTCGTCGAGGGCCGCCACGAATGCGAGTGCATCCGTCGAGCGAACGCAGACGAGCGGGCCCAGAGGCGGCGTCGCCACCGTCGCTCCCAGCTCGTCCAGACCGGCTACGAGCCGAGCGACGAGACCCCGGACGTGCTCCTGGATCGCCGGTACACCGACCTCGAGGATCAGCCCCACGCCGGCGACGCCGCCGTAGATGTTCGGCACCGGCGGCGTTCCCGCGTCGAACCGCCGCGCGCTCCGGTGCGGCCGGTAGCGCTCGATCTGCATGTCGAAGACGTTCTCGTCCGCGAACCATCCCGTCTGTACCGGCACGAGCTCTTCGACCAGTCCGGGCCGGACCGCCATGAACGCAAGCCCGGCCGACGCAAGCAGGTACTTGACCGTGCCGCCGACGACGACGTCTCCGGCCTTCGCCGCCTCCAGCGGCAGCGCCCCGATCCCCTGGTAGCCGTCGACGAGCATCAGCGCGCCGTGCTCGCGGGCAACCCCGTAGATCGCCTCGACGTCGTGCACCGCGCCCGTGCGGTAGGAGACGAGGGTCGAGCAGACGAGCGCGGCCCGCTCGTCGATCGCCGCGGCGTACGCCTCCGGATGGGGCTCGACCTGGACGACCTCGGCGCCGCGAAGCTCCTGGGCGTGGGCGATCTGGCCGATCGTCGGGAACTCGTTCGCGGAGATCACGATGCGGTTCCGCTCGCCCCGGAACTGGAGCGCGCTGACGAGCCCGCTGACCGCAGCGGAGACCGAGGTCTGGATCGCGACTTCGTCCGGAGCGGCGCCGAGGAGAGTCGCGAACGCCGCACGCGCCGCCTCCGAGCGCTCGACCCAGTGCACCCACTCCGCCCCGTTCTCGTCCCAGCCGTCGAGGTACTCCTCGTATGCGGCGCGGACGACGTCTGAGAGCGCGCCCTGCGAGCAGGAGTTGACGTAGACCTTGTCGCGGAAGACCGGGAACCGCGCCCGGACGGCCTCAACGTCCAAGATAGGCCTTGCGCAAATCCTCGTGCTCGAGCAGCTCGTTCGCCTTGCCCTCGAGCACGATGCGACCGGTCGAGAGCACGTAGCCGCGGTCTGCAATCGACAGGGCCATGTTCGCGTTCTGCTCGACGATGAGCATCGCGACACCGGACTCGTGCACCTGCTGGATGATCTCGAAGCTGCGCTCGACGAGGATCGGCGCCAGCCCCATCGACGGCTCGTCCATCAGCAGCAGCTTCGGGTGGCTCATCAGCGCGCGGCCCATCGCGACCATCTGCTGCTCGCCCCCCGAAAGCGTCCCTGCCAGCTGCGAGCGGCGTTCGTACACCAGCGGGAAGAGCGAGTAGACGCGCTCGAAGTCGTCCTTGCGGCCCTTGCCGTCGCGATTCAGATAGGCGCCCATCTCCAGGTTCTCGAGCACCGTCATCGGCCCGAAGAGCCGCCGGTTCTCCGGCACGATCGCCATGCCGCGGCCGATCCGGTGGCTGGTCGACCGGCCCGTGACGTCCTCGCCGTTGAATGCGACGGTGCCTGTCCGCGGCCGCACGATCCCGAGGATCGTCTTCAACGTCGTCGACTTCCCCGACGCGTTGCCGCCGAGCAGCGAGACGAGCTCGCCGGCGCCGACCGTGATCTCGACGTCCTGAAGGATGTGGATCAGGCCGTAGAACGTGTTGACGCCGGAGAGGCGGAGCAGCGGCTCGGGCGTCTGCGCCTGCTCGCTCATTTCCGCTCCGCGGCCTTGGTGCCGAGATACGCCTCGACCACCCGGGGATCGGTCGCGACCTGTTCGAACGACCCCTCGGCGATCTTGACCCCATGGTCGAGGGCGATGACGCGATCCGAGATCCCCTCGACGACGTGCATGTCGTGCTCGATCACGAGGATCGTGTAGCCGCCTTCGGTGCGGAGCTTCGCGATCAGATCGGTGATCTCGTGCGTCTCGACCGGATTCATCCCGGCCGCCGGCTCGTCGAGGAGGAGCAGGCGAGGGTTGGTCGCGGTCGCGCGCGCGATCTCGAGCCGCCGCCGGTTCGCGTACGAGAGGCTGTACGCCGGCTGGTCCCAGCGGTAGCCCATCAGCCGGTCGCCGAAGAACGCGAGCCGCTTCTCGGCGAGCTCGCGGATCGTGCGCTCCTCGCGGCGCTGGCCGGGCGTGCGGAACATCGCCCGGAAGACGCCGGCGCTCGTGTGCCCGTACGCAGCGGCCATCACGTTCTCGCGCACGCTCATGTTCAGGAACAGGCGCAGCGTCTGGAAGGTCCGTGCGATCCCGCGCTGGGTGATCTGATGCGGCTCGAGGCCGACGACACTGCGCCCTTCGAAGAGGATGTCGCCTCCCGTCGGCTCGTAGATTCCGGTGACGAGGTTGAAGAGCGTCGTCTTGCCGGCGCCGTTCGGGCCGATCACGCTGACGATCTCTCCCTCGCGCACGTCGATGTCGAGCCCGTCGATGACCGTGAGGCCGCCGAACGCCATCGAGACGTCGCGCAACTCGAGCACACTTGCGGCCGCGTCGCTCACACGATCTCCACGCGCTTCTCGCCCAACAGACCTTCCGGCCGGGCGATCATGGCGGCGATCAAGAGCGCGCCGAGGACGACGAAGCGCGTTGGCTCCGGCTTCGCGAGCATGACGTTCTCCCAGACGAACGCACCGAGGTAGAGCGTCGGTACGAGCAGCACGAGCCGAGCCCAGCCGCTCAGCACAGTCAAGGCCAGCACGGCGGCGACCAGGCCGATGTAGGAGACCGGCGTCACCCAACCCGCGAGCTCGCCGGGCACGACCACCCAGTTGTTCGCCCAATCGCCGAGCCGCCCGCCACCATTCGCAACGCCACGAGTCCAGTCCCCGTCGACCGCGCCCGCGACGGTGTGGAGCACGAGCCCGAGGACGAGCGTCCCCCCGAGCACGAACGCGAGCTGGCGTGAGAAGCGCAAGGTCCCGATGAGCGCGAGCAGCACGATCGCGTAGAACAGGAAGTGAGAGTCACCGGGCTCGCGCAGCACTTCGAGCAGCACACTGATCCCGATCGCGCCGATGACGACGCCCGCCTGGCTGCCGGCGCCGCCGAGGATGACCATCGTGTAGACCGTGATCAGGAGCGGGAACTCGAACGTCTGTGGGAAGACGCTGCCGTTCAGCGCCGTCACCAGGGTTCCGGTCAGAGCGGCGGTCGCCGCCCCGAAGGCAAAGGCCATCAGCTTCAGCCAGTTGACCGGCATGCCCATCAGCTCCGCGGCGAGCGAATCCTCGCGCAACGACCGCCATGCGCGCCCGGTCCGGGAATCGTTCACGAACCGCAACGCGATGAACACGACGACGAAGACCGCGAGCGCGACGTAGAGGTAGCTGACGTTGAAGATGCCCTCGTGCGAGACGGGCAACTCGTGGCCGAAGAGCGAGAGCGGCCGGACATTGAGGATTCCGTTCGGCCCACCGGCCACGTTGTGGCCGAAAATGCTGTCGCTGTTGTTCGAGACCGTCAGGAAGATCTGGAAGAAGAAGAGCGTCACGATCGCCAGGTAGTCGCCGGAGAGCCGGCGCGAAGGTAACCCGACGAGCAGGCCGACGATGCCGCCGATCACCGCCGCGGCCGGGATCGTGACGAAGATCGGCAGGTCCAGGTCGTAGCGGTCTGCGCTGAGGATCGCGTAGGTGTAGGCACCCACTCCGAAGAACGCGACGTAGCCCAGGTCCAGCAGGCCGCCCCACCCCACGGTGACGTTGAGCCCGAGCGCGAGCAGCATGAAGATCACCGTGTCGAAGGCGACGCGGCGCACGTAGCCGCTCTCGAAGAAGATCGGCAGCGCCGCAATGATCGCGACGAACAGGATGAGCCAGGCCCACCAGGGCACTATCCGCAGCCGCTCTTCGATGACGCCCCATCGCCCACCACGGCCGCCGCGCCGCTCGGCCGAACGGGCGACCCACTCGTCCTGCCCGATGCGCGGACCGGCAGTGGCCGACGCGGCCGGCACTGCCTCCTCGAGTCGTTCCAGGCGTCTTTCGTTCTCGTCCACTCAGACCTTCTTGATGTCCGGCTTGCCGAGCAAGCCTTGCGGGCGGAAGAGCATGATCAGGATCAGGAGCACGAACACGAGCAGGTCGGACCAGCGAGTCGAGATGTAGCCCTGGGTGAAGGCCTCCGCCATGCCGAGGATCAGGCCGCCGGCCATCGCACCCGGGATCGAGCCGATCCCGCCGATCACGGCGGCTGTGAAGCCTTTGAGGCCGGCGAGGAACCCGATCGAAACGTCGGTGGGCGCCCGGAGCGCGAACATCACTCCCGCTGCCCCCGCGAGCGCCGAGCCGAGCACGAACGCGAACACGATCACGCGGTCGACGTCGATTCCCATCATCGACGCGGCCTCGCGATCGTGGGAGGTCGCCCGCATCGCCTTGCCCATGCGCGTCCGCGTCACGAGGATCCAGAGCACGATCATCAGGACGAATGCCGAGAGGATGAGCACGATCCGGAGCAGCGGCACACGCACGTTGCCGATATCGAAGCCGTTGAAGAAGAGCGCACCGCCGGAGAGCGAGAAGGCGTCGTAGTCGCGCTGCTCGGAGCCGAACATCAGCTGCATCGAGTACGCAAGGAAGAACGAGACGCCGAGCGCGCTGATCAGGGGCGCGATCCGCGGGGCGTTGCGAAGCGGCCGGTAGGCGAAGCGCTCGATCACGACGCCGAGCACCGCACAGCCGGCCATCGCCGCGAGCGTGATCAGGATCAGCAGCAACCAGGTCGGCACCATCGGATCGGTCGAGCCGCCCAGCAGCTGGAGCGCGCCGAAGCCGATGAACGACCCGACCATGAACACGTCGCCGTGGGCGAAGTTCAGAAGCTTCAGGATCCCGTAGACGAGCGAGTAGCCGAGCGCAATCAGCGCGTAGACGCTACCCAGCGTCAAGCCGTTGATCGTGAGCTGGATGAAGGTGTCCACGGGTGCCGGGTGAGTCTATTCCCGTGCAAGCGAGCGGCCCGGCGGTATCGCCGGGCCGCTCACTGCGTTTCCTAGCTCGTTAGCCGACGAGCTTGTACGTGCCGTTCGACTGGATCTGGAAGATGTAGAACTTCGCGTTCAGCGGGTCGTTCGACTTCGTCGAGAAGCGGAACGTACCGCCGAGGATCCAGTTGGGGACGACGACCTGCTTCACCTTGCGCAGAACCGCACGCCGGTTCGGCAGGACGTTCTTGTTCGCGACACAGGCCGCCTTGACCGCGCGCAGCGCGACCTGAACGGCTCCGTAGGTCGGGGGCCCGAACGACTCGAGCTGCGACTTCGGGTTGTCCTTCTTCCAGCCGTCGATCAGCGCCTTCGAGGTGGCGATGCCGCTGATGTCGGGAGCGAAGTTGGACACATACGAGCCGGCCAGCTTGAACTGCGCCGGAGCGTTCGTGCCGTCGCCGCCGAACACCTTCGCCTTCTTGCCCTGCTCGATCAGCTGCTGACCGAACGTCTGCGCGTCCGGAGGCTGCTGCGTCGGGAAGAAGACGATGTCCGCGTCACTCGGCGTCCGCGTCACGAGCGACGAGAAGTCGGTCGTGCGAACGGACGTGGAGAGCCGCACCGTCGCGACACCCTTCGCCTTCAGGACGGCCTCGGCCGCGTCGGCCAGTCCGACCGAGTACGGCTCCTGGAAGTCGATGAGGACGACCTTCTTGACGTTCAGCTTGTCGATCATGTAGCGCGCGTCACTGGGGCCCTGGATGAAGTCGCCCGGAACGACCCGGAAGAAGCCCGGCGTCCCTTCACGCGGGGTGCCCTTGGTCAGCGACGTGCGGGTTGCCGACGGCGAGATGTGCGCCATCCCGGCGGCGAAGTACGTCTGGCTCGTTGCTGCGGCCGCGCCCGACGTGGCCGGGCCGATCACTGCGACGACGCTCTGGTCCGCAACGTACTTCTGCGCCAACGCCTGAGCCGGCGCCGGCCCCTGCTCGACAGGTGTGTCTCCGGACACGAGCTGCACTTTCAGCCCGAGCCCGGGCGCAAGCCGCTTGACGGCGTACTTCGCCCAGCTCAGCTGAGCGTTGCCGAGGAAGCCCGCACCACCGGTGAGCGGTGTCACGATCGCGATCTTCAGGGTGCTTTTGCAGTTGATGGCCTGCGAAGCATTGTTCCCCGTCGTGGCCGTCGGCCTCGCGACTGCGGTCGCTGCAAGAAACGCAGCAATCCCTGCCACGAGCGCCAAAACGATGGCCCTCTTCATTCGTTGCCCTCCCTTATCGTGTTGTTCCAAATACTGGTTTCCGTCGTATTCGACGTCATTCGGGTCCAGTTGTTGCCCGGCCGCAAGAAGCCCCGTCGGTCAATCACAGCGCGTTGTGTCTGTCATGTCAACCATCACGCCCTAGCCGACGAGCACCTTGCTGCCCCCGGCTCCGAGCCGAAAGACGTAGAACTTCGCGCCCATTCTGTCGCCGCGGGCGGTGAACCGAAGGCTGCCGCCGAGGACGATCTTCGGGATGAACGTCGCCCTCAGGTTCCTCTGCACCTCGGCGCGGGTGGCGTCGCCGTCCGCGCATGCCCTCCTGACGGCGGCAATCGCGGCCTGGGTCGCGACGTACATCGGCGGGCCGAAGTTGGAGACGAACGTCCCGCCGTAGCCCTCGACGAAGGCGTCGTTACCCGCGATCGCGCGGATATCGGGTGCGAACGCAGTCACATAGGAGCCCGGGATCCTGAAGTCCCCGGAATCGAGGCCGTCCGAGCCGACGATGACCGCCTTCCTTCCGTGCTCCTTCAGCTGCCGGCCGAAGATCTGCGCGCTCGCCGCGATCTGCCACGGCAGGAAGACGACATCGACCTTCGGGCCGACGGTCGCCACCAGCGACGAGAAGTCCGTCGCCTTCTGGCTGACCGACGTGCGAGTGACGTCGACTCCGCGGGCCGCGAGCTTCGACTGGACGCCCCTCGCGAGCGCAGTCGAGTACGTCGAGCGATCGTCGACGACGAGCACGTCTTTCGCCTTCAGTCCGCTGCGGATGTACGTCGCGATCGTGCGCGACTGGACGATGTCGTTCGGGGCGACCCGGAAGAAGGTCGGGATCGAGCCGTTGGTCAGCGACCTGTCGATCGCCGAACCGGAGATGAAAGGCAGCCGGTCGGCCCTCGAGGAAGACCGGCGCGACCGCGAGCACTTCGCGGCTGCGGGCAGGGCCGACGACGGCAAGAACGTCCGCGTTCGCATGAAACGTCGCGGCGATGGCCGCGGCCCGGGCCGGATCGAACCGCGTGTCGCCTTCGACCAGCTTGATCGTGCCGCCGCCGAGCTGCCGGATCGCGTACCTCGAGAAGCCCAGCTGCTCCTTGCCGATGAACGCTGCGTCACCCGTGAGCGGCCCCATGAAGCCGATGCGCGGGCTGTCGCAGGAGCCGCTCGGCGCCGGCGCGGCGAGCGCCAGCGACGCCATGACGAGCGCCCCGAACGCAGCCGCTCCTAGGAGGATTCAGTCGGCTGCGAGTCGTCCTGGTACGCCCGCGAGGCGGGGTCTCCCGAAGGATGGAAGACGCCGAGGATTCGCATCACGCCCGGACCCGTGTTCTCGATGCAGTGAACCTGCTCCGGCGGCAGGTGGAAACAGGAGCCAGGCCCGAGGGGTATCGACTCGCCGTTGATGTGCGCGAATCCCTCGCCGGTCACGATGTAGCCGACCTCGTCGTAGGTGTGGCTGTGATCAGGCGCACGGCAGGGCTCGACGATGCCCACGAACTGGGTTGCGTCCATGCAGCCGGCGTCCTGGTTGACGAGGTAGCGGAACGTGCGCTTCGCATCGGCGCGCAGCTCCGGACGGTCGGCGAAGCGGACGATCACCTGTCGCGGCGACCGGTAGACCTGCTCGACCGGAACGCTCGTCGAGACGACCAGCAGCTCGTCGGGCCCGGGGTTGTCGATCACGTAGGTCTCGCCCGCGCGGACGTACCCGCCGCTCTCGGGCTGGAGCTCGTGCGCCTCGCCGTCGAGCTCGAGCGTGCCCGAGCCGGAGACCGCATAGAGAAGCTCGTCTCGATCCGAGGCACTGCGCGGCAGCGAGCGGCCCGGGGCGTAGCGCGTGACCCGCTGCTCGAGCACCTGCGAGCCGGTGCTGGTGCCCATGATCACCTTCTCGAAGGCCGTATCTCCGTCGTTCTGGCGGCCTTCGACGTCCTGCTCCGAAACTACAAAAGTCTGTGGCATCTCCAGATCTCACCTTCTAACTGCTGACATGTCAACACGGATTGACGGTCGAGTCATCAGAGCTCGAAGAGCTCGAAGTCCTTGCCGATCACGTGGACCGCGACGTTTCGCACGGGGACGGGCCCGAGCTCCGTCGCGAACGAACCGCGATGGGCATGCCCGTGCAGCACGAGGTCGGGGCGGTGCGCGCCGATCGGCGCTGCGAGCCGCGAGGAACCAAGGAAGGCCCAGATCGGCTCCGGCTCGCCGACGAGCGTCTCCGGAACGGGTGCGTAGTGGAGGAGCACGACGCGCCGGTGGCAGCCTGCGACCGCCTCGAGCCCCGCTTCGATCGCCTCGACTTCGCGCGTCGTCTCGGCGTACACCTCACGCAGGAGCGGCTCGCCGAAGTCGGGTAGCTCTGCACCGGGGAACCCGCCGACGAATCCCTTGGCGCCCACGATTCCGAGCTCGAGCCCGCCGACCTCGTGCACCGCGTAGTCCCGCTGCAGGACTCGGACCCCCGCCTCCTCGAGCACGGCGACCACCTCGTCGCAGCGGTTCATGTGGAAGTCGTGGTTCCCGAGCACGGCATAGATCGGGAGCTCGAGCGAGCGGCACGCGTCGGCGAGCACGGCAGCCTGGTCGGGCTCCCCATGCGTCGTCAGGTCACCGGCGAGGAGGATGACGTCCGCCTGGCCCGCAACGGTGGCGAACGCGTGGGTGATCCGCTCGCGGAGCGGCTCGGCACAGTGGATGTCGCCTGCGGCGGCGACGCGGATGGACTCGGTCATCGCACCGGATGTTCACCTCGGGCGGCTTTCACAAACGGCTTCCGGGGTATACGGCAGAGCCATGGCCTACACACCCGCCGAGAACTTCCCGGAATTGATCGACTCGATGAAGCGCGCAGCCGCGGCGCTTCGCGACGCCGAGGTGCCGTACATCCTGGGCGGCGGGCTCGCAGCGTGGGCGCGCGGCGGGCCTCCGACCGAGCACGACGTCGACTTCTTCGTCCGTGAGCGCGACGCAGAGCGCGCGCTCGCAGCGCTCGTCGAGGCGGGGATGAAGCCCGAGCAGCCGCCGGAGAACTGGCTCGTGAAGGCCTGGGACGGGGAAACGCTGGTCGACCTGATCTTCCTGACCGCCGGGGGACCGGTCGACGACGGCTTCTTCGAGCGGTCCGAGCTGGTCGAGGTCGCGGCGCAGACGATGCCCGTCGCGTCACTCGGCGACGTCCTGGTCACGAAGCTGCTCGCGCTCAACGAGCAGGAGCCCGACCTGTCGTCGGTGCTCGAGCTCGCACGCTCCCTCCGCGAGCAGATCGACTGGAGCTTCGTCCGCTCGCGCACGGGCGACTCGCCGTTCGCACGCGCGTTCTTCACGCTGGTCGAGGAGCTCGGAGTCGTCGAGCCGCCGGCGGCGGCCTAGGTCTCGAAGAAGAACATCTTCCAGGCTTCCCACCACGTGGAAGCCTCGACGCGGATCGTGCGGCCGTCGAGTCGTTCGACGCCCGGGTGGAAGCGGAGGCGGTCGGCGGGCTGCGTCCGCTTGAACTCGACCTTGATCTCGCACGGGCTGCCGGGATCGTAGGGCGGCACTGCCTTCAGGTCGGAGAGGGCTCGCCGCGCACCCTCCTCGATCATCGTGCGGGCCCGCACGGGCGGGATCTGCCGCGCAGCGCCGGCGCCGAGCCCCTGCTTCACGGCCACGGTCGTCAGCCCGGCCCCGAGGAGCTCTTTCCCCTCCTCGCACGAGGCGGCATCGCCGGTGACGAGCAGGACGGGCAGCCCCACGTGCCGCAGAGCGCCGCATTGATCCCGGTCTCACCGACCTCCGTCCCGTTGAACCAGAGCCGCTGGTAGTCGCGCCCGGAGACGGTGTGGTTCATGTTCCCGAGCTCGTTCCCGGCCCTGGCGTGCATGCCGACGAAGAGCGCTGCATCGCACCCCTGCTCCAGGAACTCGGTGTAGCCCGTCCACTCCTCCTGCACGACCCATTCGCAGTCGGGCTCGAGCTGCTCGGGGATGAGCGAGTTGAACGTCCAGCCGCCGCCCGCCCCGTGACAGTCCATGACGACGATCTCGGTCGCGCCGCCGGCCTTCGCGCCGCGCACGGCCGCATTGATCTCCTCGGTGTAGAGCTTGCGGCCCTCCTCGAACATCGGGTCGCCGCCGCTCGTCTGCTCGGGCTTCACGATCCCGGAGACGCCTTCCATGTCGCTGATGATGTGGACGCGCATGCGAGTAGCCTAAGCGCTCGTGGACACCGGGCTCGCAGGCAAAGGGGTTCTCGTCACCGGCGCATCCGGAGGCATCGGCGCTGCGTGCGCGCGGGCGTTCGCAGCCGAGGGCGCCAGGGTCGCGGTCCACTACCACCGCGGCGAGGAACGGGCGCGCGAGGTGGCCGCCGGGCTCGACGGCGCGCCGGTGCTTCAGGCCGACCTGACCGACGAGCACGAGGTCGACCAGCTCTTCGCGGCGGCGCGCTCGGCGCTCGGGCGTATCGACGTGTGCGCAGCCGTCGCCGGGGTCTGGCCTTCGCAGGACCTCCCTGTCTGGGAGCTGCCGCTCGAGCGCTGGGAGCAGACCGTGCGCCAGAACCTGACCTCGTCGTTCCTCACGGCGCGGAGCTTCCTGCGGGAGGTGGAGCGAAACGGACATGGCTCACTGGTGCTGGTCGGCTCGACCGCGGGCCTCGTGGGAGAGGCGGGCCATGCGGACTACGCCGCCGCCAAGTCGGCGGTTCTCGGCGGCCTGCTCCTGAGCCTGAAGAACGAGGTCGTGCGCGTCGCACCGCGCGCACGGGTGAACGCGGTCGCGCCGGGCTGGACCGAGACGCCGATGACGCGCGGACACGTCGACCCGGAGGCGGTGCGCAAGGTCTCGCGGACGATGGCCCTGCGCAAAGTCGCCGAGCCGGACGATGTCGCGCGACAGGTGGTCGTCCTCGCCTCCGACGAGCTCTCGGGCCATGTCACCGGTCAGGTCGTCACGGTCGCGGGCGGGATGGAAGGCCGCGTCATCCACGAGCAGTAAAAGGAAGGAGCGGCAAGCCAGGCTGCTGACTCACCGCTCCCAAACTCGCCACGCCGCAGGATGATTGCCGTCAGTCCCCGACAGGAGAGTCGTTTGCCATATCGGCAACTGGCGGCTGCAGCTTTACCCCTGAAATAGGAGAAGGGCCCCGCCGCCAGGGGCCCTTCTGAATGGCTCCCACAATCGGAGCCGGACGATCTCTTCCAGGCCGCCCCCGCCACATCGGTGCGCTCGGAAGCTGTCTTCAGTATCCAGCCCACACACCCGCTCTGGAATCACCCTTCAGCGGTTGACTCGTCCCTCGATCGGGGTTGACCGGTGGCGGTTCACCAGCCCTTCTCTAGAGTGGCCCGGATGTCGAGCCGGTTCGAAGAGCGCTTGCGCAGCGGCCCGCCGATCGTCGCCGACGGCGGCATGGGGACGCTGATCTCCGGCGCCGTTCCCCGCCTGCGCTGCCCCGAGGAAGCGAACCTTCGCGCCCCCGAGAGCGTTGTTGCGCTGCACGCGAGCTTCATCCGCGCCGGCGCGGAGCTGATCGAGACGAACACCTTCGGCGCCAACCGCCGCAAGCTCGCTGCCCACTTCCTGGAGGACGACTTCGAGCGGATCAACTCCAGCGCGGTCCGGCTCGCACGGGAGGCGCGGGAGGTGTCCGGTGCAGACGTCTTCATCGCCGGCTCGATCGGGCCGAGCGGCGAGTTCGAGCGCTTCGACGTGGCCGAGCAGAGCCAGGCGTTCGGCGAGCAGGCGCAGATCCTGGAGGGCCGAGGTGTCGACCTGCTGATGCTCGAGACGTTCTTCGATCTCGACGAGCTCGTCGCCGCGATCGAGGCGGTTCGGGCTGTCTCCTCACTTCCCATCGTCGCGCTGATGACCTTCGACGCCGACGGGCAGACACTCGGGGGCGTCTCTGCCGGCGAGGCGGCCGAGCGGCTCGACGGGCTCGACGTCGCTGCCGCAGGCGCAAATCACAGCGCCGGCCCGGCGGCGGCGCTGAACGCTCTGGCTGCGATGCAACGGGAAGGACTCGTGCTGGCTGCGCTCCCGAACGTCGGCCTCGCCAGCCTCGCCGGCTCGCGTGTGGTCTTCCCGCACGCCACGCCGGATTACTTCGCCGAGTTCGCAGCGCAGGCCCGGCGGCTCGGCGCCGGCATCATCGGCGGCTGCTGCGGCACGACTCCCGCGCAGATCACTGCGATCAAGGCCGCGATCGAGGAGGATCGTGCGCCTGCTGCGCCGCTCGTCGTTCGCGAACGCCAGCTGGCCGACGCCGCCGATGCGGCAACCGAGGAGACTGGCCTCGCAAGGATGCTGCGCGAGCAGGAGTTCGTCATCTCCGTCCAGCTCGATCCGCCGCTCGGCGCCAACAACGGCGCCCTCGTTGAGGCGAGCCGGGCGCTTGCGGAGTCCGGCAAGGCCCACTTCGTGGACGTGAACGACAACCCGCGGGCGCGGGCCCGGATGAGCGGGATCATGGCGTCCGTCGCGATCGAGCGCACCAGCGGGATCGAGACGATCCCGCACCTCACGACGCGCGACATGTCCGTCGCGGGGCTGGAGTCGCTGCTGCTCGGCGCCCACGCGGAGGGGGTGCACAACATCCTCGCCGTCACGGGCGATCCGCCGGAGGAGGGCGACTACCCAGGCGCGCGCGGCGTCTACGAGGTCGATGCAATCGGGCTGACGCGCCTGATCTCCGGGCTCAACCGCGGTGAGGACTACCACGGCCGCGGGATCGACGCTCCGACCTCGTTCTTCGTCGGCGTCGCGGTCAACCCGTCGGCCGACGACATGGATCTCGAGCTCGAGCGCTTCGAGCGGAAGCTCGAGGCAGGCGCTCAGTTTGCGATGACGCAGATCCTCTTCGACCTCGCCTACCTGGATGCGTTCTTCGCGCACTTCGGCGGCCGCTCGCCGATCCCGCTGCTCGTCGGTGTGTGGCCGATGCCGAGCCTCCAGCTCGCCGTCCGGATCCACAACGAGGTGCCTGGAATCGTCGTCCCGGAGCCGGTGCAGGAGCGGCTGCGCGCCGCGGGCACCGACGCGCGCGAGATCGGCCGCGAGCTGGCACGCGAGCTGATCGCGGAGTCGCGAGAAAAGGCCGCCGGGGTCTATCTCGTGGCGCCCTTCCGGCAGCCGCTCGGGATCCTCGACGTGCTCTAGCTAACGCACGCAGGGGCCGCTGGAGACCTCGGTTTCCGACACGTGGAGAAGCTGCCGGCGGACGAGCTCGCTCGGAACGCCGTAGCCGGATGCCGAGCCGATGCGCGAGGCGAAGACCGTGGTCTGCACACGTCCCTGGGCGTCGACGGCGGGGCCGCCCGAGTTGCCGTGCCGGACCGCCCCCCGCAGCGTCGTGACGAGCCGAGAAAACGGTCCGCGGCCGTACGCGTCGTCGGTGAGGAACGCGCGGGTCTGCCCGATCCGGCCGGCCGTAGCGGTGAACGGGCCGTTCTCGGGATAGCCAAGGATCGCCACGGCCCGTCCCTTGACGGGATCGACCAGCCGAAGCGCCGGCGCGGCGAGCCCCTCGACACGAAGGACGGCGATGTCGTTGCGTGGATCGAACGCGACGACATCCGCGTCGAGGGAGTCTCCGTCGTTGCGGTCGACCCGTGCGTCCTTCATCCCGGCGACGACGTGCGCGTTCGTGACGACGAGATTCGGCGCGGCGACCCAGCCGGAGCCTTCGACGCCGAGGCCGCACGCCGTCCCGATGATGCGGAAGACACTCGGACTCGCCAGGCGGACTCCCGCGCTGTCGAGCAGCGCCGGGTCGGGCGGGGGGACGCTCGGGACCGGCCCGAGGATCGCCGAGAAGGGGTCGACGCGGGCGATCGCGTCGAGGAGGCGAGACGGCGGCACGTGCGCGTTTAGCTCTCCGAGGATCCGTGAGCGCTGGACCTCCTCGCGGAGCTGCACCTGCCCCGGCACGTGGAGCGCGACGGCTCCGGCGACCCACACGATCGCCATGCCGGCCACGGCGCCGAGCACGAGCCCGCCGGCCGAGTCGAGCGCGCGCAGCGGCGGCACGACGAAGAGGCTCGAGCGGATCGCGTTGCCGGCCATCGCCGCCAGGCTCTGCAGGAAGAAGCCGAGCACAACAGCCCCGGCAAGCGCGACGAGCGGGGTGTACGCCGACTCGGTCCCGGAGAGGAACTGCGGTGCGAGCTTCGCGCCGACGTAAGCACCGGCGACGATGCCTGCGAGCGAGAGGGCGCCTCCGACGAGACCTCGCCGGAGCCCGTTCAGCGCCGCGAGAGCGATCACGGCCGCCGCGATCCAGTCGACCGTCGTCACGCCGCCCACCCTACTGAGCGGCCCGGCTACACTGTCCGTCGCCCTGGGGGCGTAGTTCAGTTGGTTAGAACGCCGGCCTGTCACGCCGGAGGTCGCGGGTTCGAGTCCCGTCGCTCCCGTCCTTTGCAGCCCGCACCACAGCTTCGATCGTGGCGCGGGCTGCTTTCTATTTCGGCAACGGTCAGCCGCCTACACAGCACTCTGCACAGCACTCAATAGCCGAGTCCGGCCGCCGCAGCGGCGAGGCCCGCCCGCTCGGCCTGCTCCTCGGGAGATCCGAGGGCGTGGCTGTAGAGCTTGGCGGTGATGCGCGGGTTGGCGTGTCCCGCTGCCCGCGAGACGGTGGCGAGGTCACCGTGCGCCAGCAGGTTCGAGACGAAGCTGTGCCGTAGATCGTGTGCTCGCACGCCGTCGAGGCCAGCTTCCTTCGCCACGATGCCGAGCGCCCGCCGCAGGTTGCCGTAGTCCTTCGGCCGACCTCGCGAACCCGAAAAGACGAAGTCGTCGTCGGCCGACCACCGTGCCGCCATGCGAGCCTCACGCCCGAGGTACTCCTCCATCTTCGGCGTCAGCGCGACGAATCGCTCGGACTCCTTCGTCTTCATCGCGACGATCTCGGTGCCGCTGACGTCGATCTGTCCGCGCAGGTGGATCAACCTGCGTGAGCCCGGTCTTGAGCGGGTCTCTCGTTTCGAGCTGCGAGAGAGGCGGTCGCGAGCAGCCGCTGGCGGGCAGAGGGGCCAGGATTCCGGAGCCTGAGCGCCTACCCTCGCGCCACTTTTCGGAGAAGTGCCGGGGCGCGATACCGCAGAAAGGGTCGGCCGAGGGCCGCGGCTCTTCGGCCGACCGCGCCTGACGATTGAACGAGGGGCCGGTTTCCCGGCCCCTCGGCTGCTCAGTGCTACGGGATCCGACTCAGGCGAGTGCCTTCGTCTGAAGAAGTCCACCGATCTTGGGCTTCAGAACGGCGTCATCCTTCGCCAGGCCGAGCAGTGATGCCGTCAGCGCGGACTCGGAGAGCATTTCCTCTCGCTGCTTGTCCGTATAGAGCTCGGCCAGCGACTCGACATGGGCGATGCGCAGTGGGAAAGCCGAGGTCATGCCGCGATTTGCATTCGATTGCTCATCGCGGCCGCCGCAGACACGAGCATGAGCCAGCGTTCGATCAGCGCTCGCATCGTTTGATCGAGCGCCGGAGCAGCAGCCTCGAGCTCTCTGGAGAGTGCGTCCCAGTCGGCTCCGGCGGCCTCGAGAAGACGGGCGTAGCCGGGTACCTGCTCCCACCGTCGCATGTCGCCGGAACGCACTTCGACGTGGAGCTGCAATCCGTACGCGCTCGCACCCCAACGGAATGCCTGATTGGCGTAGGAGATCGACCCTGCCAACGGCACCGCCCCAAGGGGGAAGAGAGAAGCCATCCTCATGCCAGCCAAGCACCTGCAGCCGCCGCGGTAGACCTGCAAAGAGCGGGTCATGGTCGGCGGCATCGGTGAGGAAGACGTCGTGCAAGCCGACTTCAGGACGTCCGCCGTTCTCGACCTTGCCGCCCAGCGCGCTGGCTAAGAGCTGGCCTCCGAGGCAAATGCCTAGCAATGGTGTTTCGTGAAGGACTGCATCGCGGATCCAGCGTCGCGTCTCCAGCAACGTGTCGTCGTACGCCCCGAGGCTGCCGCCTAGGACGAGTACACCGTGGAAGGAGACGGAATCTGGCAGCGGGAAACCGCCGGTCGTCCTTACGATCTGTATCCATCGGGGATAGCGCGCGACCCCCGACTCCGCGAGTCGGAGACGCACTCGCTGCCAATCGACTCCAGGCCGCCTCGGCCTCCCCGCAGAGAGATCCTCACGACCGGAACAGGGCCATGGTCGTCCGCAGGCCCTCCCCCGCGGGAAGATCTTTCGTAGCGGGGCCCCAGACGGGCGCAGCCGTTCTGACGATCATCCTCCTGAAGGGAGCGGCGTGCCGCTCCCTTCAGTAGGCGTGAGTCGTCCGAAGCTACACGCGGCAGATGCCGTAGTCAGTGTGCGAGCCGTACCAGTTGTAGTAGTCGGTTGTCGAAGGTGAAGAGCCGTACCAGAGCGAGTAAACACTGTTCTTGAAGAACTGAAACTGGAACACGTAGTAGTGAAGAGGAGTGTTGAGAGTTCCCATTCGGGCCGCGCCCAATCCATTGGTCCCAACCTGCATCTGCATCCACGCCGTGGTTCCAGAGTCGGTGAGGTTCCAGTTGAGGTCGTATTGCTTGGTGAAGACTCGGTACCAGACTCCAGTCGAGGGCGACGAGGTCGTGTACCGCATGAACGTACCGCCCGCGTCGATCCAGCAGCCGACGTCGACGCTGACGACTGTGCCATCTGAAAGGCGTACGGCCGCGCTTGCGTTCGACGAGAATCCAGCCATGATCGCTAGCGCCGTGAGGACTCCCGCTGCGGCAACTGCGAAGCGATGCCGCCTGCTCCGCCCGGCGCCTTGGGCAGTTGCGGTCTTAGCGTAAGTAGCCATCAAGTGGCTCCTTTCCTCGTGGACGACCTTGTGTCGTCCGTTGGGAGGAGGATCCGTCTGGGGTGTTTAGGGTTTGCTCAGCGGCGCTTAAGCCGGACGAAGACTTGAGCTTGAGGTTCCGTACGTCGTAGGCTCAGAGCCGCATGGCTGCGGCACTCATCTTGCGAATCCTCGGACCGGTCGAAGTGTCGGGCAGCGCAGGGCTAGCGGTCTTGGGTGGGGCAAAGCAGCGTCTTGTGCTGGTGATGCTGGCCTTGGCAGACGGCCGGGTAGTTCCCTCTGATCGCCTCGTCGACGCGGTCTGGGGAGACGGCGCGGCGGAGAGCGCCCGGCGCACGTTGCAGGTGTACGTGTCCACATTGCGCAACGCGCTCGCCAAGGCTGGCGTCGAAGGAGACACGATCATCCGGGATGGTTCCGGCTACCGGTTGACCCTCCCGGTCGAGACCTTCGACCACTTTCGCTTCAGTCGGCTTCTTGCCGAAGGGCAACGGCTGCTCGGCGAGGGAAAGCCCGCGGCAGCGAGCGATTCGCTGCGGGACGCGCTTGCGCTCTGGCGAGGCCCCGCTCTTGGAGATCTAGCGGACCAGATCGCGCTCTCGGGAGAGGCGCAGCGGTTTGAAGAGCTGCGCCTGGTGTGCATCGAAGAGCGCGTCGAGACGGATCTCGCGCTTGGACATCATGCGGAGCTGGTCGGGGAGCTCGACCAGCTCATCGCACAGCACCCGTTGCGGGAGCGAGTCCGTGGGCAGGTAATGCTCGCGCTCTACCGTTCTGGCAGGCAGGCGGAAGCGCTGGACGCCTACCAGGCCACGCGCGCTCTGCTGGTCGAGGAACTCGGCATCGAGCCCGGTGCGCCGATCCAGGAGCTGCACCGGCGGATCCTGCAGCAGGATCCGGGACTCGACCTACCCCACGCCGACTCGACCGCGGCCAGCGCGGAGATGAGCGGCCGTTCGAAGCTGCCCGTTCCGGCCAGCTCGTTCCTCGGCCGCGAAGCCGAGCTCTACACGGTCAGCAGGCACCTCACCGACGGCGCGACGAAGCTGCTGACCTTGACCGGCCCCGGCGGGACAGGGAAGACACGGCTCGCACTGAAGGCGGCCGCCGACACATCCGACGCCTTCCCGGACGGCGTCACCTGGGTGCCGCTCGCCCCGGTCGGAGATCAGAGCCAGGTACTGGCCGTGATCGCGAGAACGCTCGGGCTGCCTGACCAGGCCAATCACGCCGAGCAGCTCGTCTCCACCCTCTCTGGGCGCTCGGCGTTGCTCGTTCTCGACAACGCCGAACACGTGCTCGACGGCGTTCGCGAAGCGGCGGTGCTGCTGGCCGCGGTCGAAGGGCCGACCTTGATGCTGACGAGCCGGGAGCGCCTGCGGGTCAGCGCCGAACGTGTCTTCCCGGTGCCGCCGCTCGAGGCTGCGGAGGGCAGTCTCCTGTTCGTCGAGCGGGCGGAGGAAGCCGGCGCCTCGGTTGAGCGCAACGGCAGCGTCACCGCCATCTGCGCGCATCTTGACAATCTGCCGCTCGCGATCGAGCTGGCCGCGGCCCGCGCGGCGCTCTTCTCGCCCACGCAGCTGCTCGAACGGCTGCAAGAGGGCTCAGCGTTCCTGAAAGGTCCGCGGGACGCTGACCCACGGCAGCGGACGATCCGGGAGGCGATCGACTGGTCATACCAGCTGCTCGACGCGGAGGAGCAGCATGTCCTGCGCGCGCTCAGCGTCTATCCGGGCGGCTGCACCTACGAGGCGGCAGAAAAGGTCGCCGGTGCCGACCCTGACCTGCTCGAGTCGCTGCTCGACAAGAGCCTGAGCAAACGCCGCCACGACAAGGACGGGGACCGCTACTGGATGTTGACGACGATCCGCGAGTACGCAGCCGAACGGCTCGAAGAGGCAGGCGAGGCGATGACGGTCGTAACCGCAGCCACACAGCACCTGAGCTCGATAATGGCCGCGCTCGCCGAGCGGGTCGAGTACGAGGAAAGCGGCGACTGGCTGGGCGAGTTCGAGGCCGAGGAGGCGAATCTCTCCCATCTCGTCGGAGAAGCGATCGCGCACGGAGCGACAATCGAGGCTCTCGAGCTGGCAGCTGCGGCGGCGACGGTGCTGCGCGATGCGGGTCGGCTGCGAGACGGGAACAGTCTGCTCGAGCGGACGCTGGCCGCAGCTCCCGATGCTGCTCCCGGTCTGAGAGCCAAGGCGCTGAGCGGTCGCGTGATCATGAGCCACGGTCTTGGCGACTACAGCGCATCGTTCGCCTTCGCCGGCGAGGCACGGGTTCTCGCTGCGGAGGCAGGCGACCACCAACTGGAGCTGCGCTCGCTCGGCAACATCGGAGCGATGGCGCTCGAACACGCCGACGCCGAGACAGCAGCGCGCTATCTGACCGAGGCGATCGCGCTGGCGGAGCGGCTCGGTGACGAGGTCGAGGTAGCACGAGGCAACTACAACCTCTCCTCGGTGATGCTGCTCAAGGAGGAGTATGCCAAGGCACTCCCTCGTCTCGAGAAGGCGCTCGAGCTCGTGCGCGTGCAAGGAAACAAGGTCGGGGAGATCCTGACCCTGACTAAGATCGGCTATGCGCTCTACCAGCTCGGAGAGCCGCTGCAGGCGTGCCGGCGCCAGGCGGAGAGCTTGCAGCTTGCAACCGAGTCCGGACGGGCCTACTTCGCGCCCGATTCGCTTGGGGAGTTGGCGGTGATCGCCTCCGATTGCGGCGACCGAGACCACGCCCAGATCTTCTTCGCAACGCTGGACGCGATCCGCCACGAGCACGGCTCGTCGCTCAACGCTCACGACACGAAGGAGATCGAAGCCGCGCGCCGTTCGATCGGCATCACCCAGCTGGAAGCGGGTGCCGAGGCGCCGTCGCTCGAGCGCTGCTGCGAGGCAGCGTGGGAGATGGTGGAGTCGATTTTGCTTGCGTCCGGCGGCGAGCCGGCCGGCCCTGTCACGGCTTGATCAGGCGGTCCGCTGACACGCGCGGCTCGGCGGTTCCGGCTCACGGCCGGCGGCGTGCCCGAGGGTGAGGGCAACCAGAGCGATCCGCACGAGCATCCGAATCCGAATCCACGGGCGCTCGGTCGCAGCATCACGCGGGTGTGGATCACGACAGAGAAAATCTTGACCCGCCCTCTCCCGCAGGGATTCGCAGCGCGGGGCCCCAATCGGGTACTCGCATCTGTCGCCGCGGTGGTGCCGAGCACCTTGCGCGTGTCAGTTCGCGGGCACGCAGGAGGCACTTTGGCTGAATCGGCGGGTCCGGTCGGTCCGGATCGGTTCGCAGATCCGGCTCACCATTCCGCTCCGCGGAGACAGATCTCTGCTCTGACCTAGGCGATTAATCTCGCGCGGGTGTTGCAGCCGCCCGCGGGCTCCGCAATGACTCTGCTGTCGGATCGATTTGGTCGTCGTAATCAAAAGGTACGACCTTGTGAAGCTCAACCCACTCGCACAGGCTGTCCCACCAGTCAAGGGCATCGAGTTGTCGAGTGAAATCGTCGTGTCGCACCGTCCCGTGTCCCTTCAACATAAACGTTCGAACCAGATCCATCTGTACCGCATACTTCTGTGACCACACGTCCGAGACCCTGATCGTGCCTTCACGGCGGCCCCCGATCTCGATTTCCAGCGTCCGCGTATCGAAGTTGGCGACGAGGCGTCCACGGTGATGCTCGACAACGATTCTGCGTGGCGGCGGATGCACTACGTGCTTTGCGACAAGCATTGTCAGATTGGCCGTTCCGATCGTCCCCTCTGCTCGGAGGAACGTCGGCGCGATTTCCCCGACGTCAACGCGGCGTGGAGCGTATACTCCCGTTCTTACGTTCGTCCACTGCGGCGATCGTTGCGGCAGATACGTGCGCACGATTGCAAGCGGGTGAATGCAGGTCTCGACGAACGGCCGCAAACTCGGCGGTTGTTCCGTCCACTGACGTGCCTGCCCCATCGGCGATCGCTCCGGTCCCTCGATCAGTGTTACCTCGATATCGGTAACCCCTCCCAAGGAGTCGCGTAGGAACTGGAACGCTTCGCCGTCAAGAAGTTCTGGAGGCTCGCTGATGAGGTATTTGCGATAAGTCGGAAGCGGCTCTGCAAAATATGTGAGCGGCAGCGCTTTCTCTAATACGTAATAGCTCAACGCAAAGCCGTTGTGCATCAGACTTGGATTCGAGCGTAGGACGTCGCGTTCCGCAGCCGAACCCACGATTGGCTTTTCCACGGCAAAGCGCTCACCGTTTTCAGCGAGACGGACGATCTGACGAAAGTGAGCGTTGGTGGGCGATGCGATGATCGCCGGAGACTGTTCAGCGTCAACTTCTGCCATGAGAGTGTTCTCGGAGTCGGCGTAAATGATGCGCGTACGCCCGTCAATCTTGGCTCGCGCATCTGGCTTGTTGCCAAGCGACGCGACAACAATGTCGGATGGCGAGACTCGGAGGAAGTCAAGGGCCGGAAGGATTCTGTTCAGCGTGACGTCTCCGGCTCCGATCACCACAACACCCTGAGGCCGGCGCGCCTCAATCCCCGGATGCGAGGTCATCAGAACGCTCAATGCTGCCGTCAGGTAAACAAGACCAAGAGCCGCCAACACGACGAGGAGTGGTTGGGATACATCGGGGTTTCCAGTGAATGCCCCGAGTACCGTTGTAAGACTCGGACCCCAAATTAAGGAGACGAGCAACGTCTGCGTCACAAGCAAGACGGGAAAAGTCAAGAGGTATTCGGCGGGATGATAGATCGTGTAGGAACCCTCAACGAGCGACCGTAATAGCAGGTAGTAGACGACCCAAACTACTGACTCGACGAACAAAAGCACCGCCAACGCTACGAGCGCGTAGCGCACCCACGACGGAACCTCGCCTGCCACATGACGAGAAAGCACTGCGGCGCCCGACAAGGTCAGAATGACGAGAAAGTAAAGCTCGGAAAACGCGGCTGGAAAATCGGGCCGCGTATTCGTCGTGGACTGCGCTTGACCTCGCTGACGATACGCGTGCTTGATCCACTGCAGCGGGGACAGCAATCGCAGCGCGTAGACGCCAAAGAAGGTTGCGCGGGCTAGATACGACGCGTGCCCGCCCCACTGGTACGAGCGTTGACGGGGGCGCGTCGAGATGTTGTCGAAGAGGCGCACTCTGCGTTTGAGCATAGATCCCGTCTCCAGGTGCTGGTTTTCCCTCGTTTCGCCGAGGGCCGCGAGCGAGGGCAACTCGTCCGGGAAGATGCCACGGCCTGCCGCCGAGAGCGGGGCCGCGCGTGGACCTACCGGACTCCTCGGAGGAAGCCGAATGTCCGAAGGTATCGCCGCCATCCGGGGTGGACGACGCGCCGCGGCTGCGGGAAGGGCGGACCGAGTCGACGCGATCCGGATCGGATCAGGATCACGATCGCGAACCCTGACCCGCCTCCCCCGCGGGGATTAGCAGCGCGCGGGGCCCCAAACGGGAGCGGCTCAGGCAGCCCTATGACCCGCAAGTTGTACGGCTGGCGGCTCCCACGACCCGTCTTGGGCCGCTTGAGTTGGTGCATAGAGCCTGAGGGCGAGTTTGAACCCGCCCTGTCTGGGTGCGGGGAGCCAGTTGTTGTCCATGTCGTTGCCTGGCGGGTCAGCCTGGCTTCCCGTTCGGAGGCACGCCTCGCAGCCGGCGATCGGCGTAGGCGGCTCAAGGATCCGAACCTGGTCAAGATGCGTGCAAGAGTCCACGTCGAATCCCTACTGTGACAGTCGGCGGAGCTGAGCGCCCTTCGCAGCCCACATCGGCAAATGTCAGCCCCGGTAGCGGCGCCGACCGATCAGGAATCCCGCGACGAATCCGACCGCCGCCGCAAGCGAAAGCGCTACCCAAAGCGAAGTCGTCGAGTCGAAGACGATGAAGGAGATCTTCGTTTCGTCACGATTTCGCGCTATGAACACGATGACGAGCACGAGCAGAACGAGGCCTGCGATCGTCCTATAGCTCACCCCTGCGATTCCGTTTTCGGTCGTGCCTGTGTGGCGTCTCGCACTCATGTCAACCGTCCATGGTTTCCCGTTCAGCGAGTGGACATTAGCGTCAGACCGCCTCGCTCGGATCGCAGGCTTGGCATCATCCCGGCATGGCCTCTCGGGAAGCTTCGCGTCTGCTGATCGCCACCGGCGAAGCGGCAGCTTCGCAGGATGAGCTCCCGCGGCTCGTTCAAGCATTGATCGACGGCGCCTCCGAGGTGCTCGTGATGACGCCGGTACTGATCGGCAGGCTTCGGTGGCTCGCGTCCGATACCGACCGCGCCCGCTATGAAGCCGACGAGCGCTTGTCGACTGTGCTCGGCCACATCGAGACCCTCGCGCCGGAAGCAGAGGTCCGCGGTCGGGTCGGCGACGATACTCCGTTCACGGCTTTCTCCGACGCGATCCGGGAGTTCCTGCCGGATCACATCTTGATCGCCCTGCGCAGCAGTGACAACTCCGGCTGGCAGGAGCGAGGTCTGCTCGATCAGATCAGGGAGTTCGGCATCCCGATCACTGTCTTCGAGCTCGACCAGGCGGGACGGCCGCCGATCCGGAGCTAGGCACAGTTCGGGCGGTCGGCGAATCGTGGCAGATGACCGGCCCCGCGTTCTAGTCGCATACGACTGATCGGAAGTCTCGAAGCGCGCCTTGCAGCGCGTCGCCCGATTCATGGACGCAACCGAAGTTGGACTGGTCACCGTCGCGACGCCGATCTACCGTGACCCGCGATACACGGGTTTCGCGGATCCGAAGAACGAAGAAGAACAGCGGCGGACCCTCGGAGACGCCCGCGACATTCTCGAACAGGCGGGGATCTCCCCCACAGGTTTCGGGCCTGTCGGAGATCCGGCAGAGGAGATCCTCTCCACCGCGGAGTCGTTCGGGGCCGAGCTCATCGTCATTGGCGCGCGCTCGCTCGGTACCGTGAAGCAACTCGTACTCGGATCCGTGAGCACGACGGTGATGCACGAGGCCGATTGCGATGTCCTAATCGTCAAGTAACGAACCATGGACGCAAACCCGCCAACAGGCCTCCACATCTTCGACCGCATCGTCTGCGGCGTCGACGGCACAGAGGAGAGCCTGTTCGCAGTGAAGCAAGCGCGTCGCCTGCAACAGCCGGAAGGGAGTCTGCTACTCGTCGTCGCTATGCATCTCGCCAAGGCTGTGCACGCGGGAATGACGGCCACCCACGCGGCCGCGGCGCTGGAGGCAGAGGCGGAGCAAGCCATGATGGAGGCCAAGGAACTGGTCGCTGCGGAGGGCACGATCGTGAACGGCGATCCAGCCACTGTTCTCCTTCGCGAGGCGCAGCGCGCGACCCTGCTCGCGCTCGGCTCACACGGTCGCGGACGGGTCGTGGGGATGCTGCTCGGCACGGTCGCAACGAGGATGCTGCACCCGTGACCCGCTTGCCCGCACCGAACGGACGCCGCGGCGTCCACGTCTGACCGGGGCACGCTTCGCGCTCTCGCCCGTCAAGGCCGGGGCTGGGACTGTCTTCGCCACTGCCGACAGGATGCCGACGCCACCGGCAGACGGCCACCCGCAGTTCCGCGGTGTGTTGCGGAGCGAAACGTCTAGTCGCGCGTACCCACCGTCTTCACCCACCCTGGAACCTCGACGCCGAGCTCGCGCGCGTAGGCGGTTGTCTCGGTCCTCCACTCACCACGGAGCTCGGTCACTCGGTCTGCCAGAGGCGCGAGCGTCCGCGGCCAGGCGACCACCGCTTGAACATCCTGATCGCGTAGGTCGCTCTGCGTCGTGTCGGTGAACTGACCGAAAAGCTGCAACGACTTCGCCAGCGACTGGTGCGCATCGGCTAGTGCCGGGGGCGGCTCGATCCCTTGCGCCCGCACAGCGAGCTCGTTGTACTCGTCGCGCGCATCCCTGAGATCGTCGGCGGCGCGCGACCAAGAATCGTCCGGGCTTTCGCTCTTGACGCTATCGAGCGCAGCTTCGGCCTTCGCCTGAGTGGCGAGATATCGCTTCTGCTCTGCGTCGAGGTCAGCGAGGTACGCAGCAAGCTGCTGCTTGAGGTCTGGCGGAGTTCGCCGTAGGTGTCGGCGGTGGCGAGGTGGGAGGCGGCTGCTGAGCAGTGGCGGAAGGCTCGGCCGTCTCGCTCCCACCGCATCCCTGGAGCGCGATGGCGAAGAGAGCGAGCAGGACGGCCAGGCAGCGCACTGCCCGCCATCCTCTCAGGATCGGAGATCAGTGTCTGGGCCCGCCGCCCGCGGACGGCGACGGCTTCGAGCAGTCGCCCCACCCGACCGGAGCCGAGCGGGGCGCGGTGCGTTATGTCATTTGGTCATCGGCTGTGCCGCTCCAGGATGATCTGCGGAGACGCCTTGACACCCAACGAGACGTCTTCCAGGTGCATCTTCCCGCCGACTCTGGCCTTCGATGGACCCGCCACGGCCTTGAAGTAAGGGACACCCCAGGCGTGATCGGTGCCCCCGCCGTTCCCCGGACCCGCGGAGGCAACGGGCGCTGCCGAGACGGCGAGCGCGACGATGGCGGCTAGGATGCTGAGTGCGCGGATCATGACGAACCTCGCGACGGCTTCGGCTTGGTGGTGTGGGTCACGACGGGCGTTCGGTCGTAATGGAGGTTGGGCCACTCCTGGCGGCCCGGTACCTTCGCGGCCTCGGGCTTCGGCTTGAGGAGGTCTGTGAGTGTGCGGATCATGACTTCGCCTGTCCCGACGCCGCGTCCCGCGGCGACTTGATCGAGGCACTTTCCTGGACTTATCCCCGTCTGGGTCTCTCCCCAGCTGAACCCCTTCGGTTCGGGCGCTGCGAGCTTGGTCGTTTGTTTCTTGCTCGTCATGGTGTCCTCCCTGCGTTGATGTCCAATGCCCTCAAGGACACCGGAAACGGGCGGCGTATTCCCGCGAACTGGCCAGGTCAGAAGAGTCTCTAGGCGGACTCCTCAGTCGCGAGCGGGCGCAGGCTCGCGCGAGATGGGGTACCCGTTTGGGGTCAGAGGTAGTGCGGTCGCTACGGTCAGGACTTGCGGAACATCACACCTATTCCGCCAGGCTTAACCGCCGCCGCCGACCCCCGGACCTACGTCCCCGCCGCCGCCGACCGCTCCTGGACGCGAACCCTCGCCTCTGTGCGTCGGGTCGCCCTTGTGGCCCAATTTGCCGCAGCGCGAGCAGAACGAGACCGTTCCGCCCGGGTCGCTTTGCCAGCTATGACCGCGTACAAGGCAAGTCAGACGAGCGCGGGCGTTCATGCCTGCGAGTATCTGCCGCCGCGAGCGTAGCGTCAATCACGCTTCACGCCGCACCTGATCGAGTCCGTTCTTTAGGCCGAACGGCGGCGCGGACAGTGATGTGCGCGGCACCCGCGCTGGTTCATCAACGCTCCTGGTCATCACGTCAATGGCCAGGGCTGGGTTCGGATCGTCGCTGAACATGACCGCTACGTCGTCGTCGAGAAGATCGGCGAGGCCGGTGAGATCGCCGAGCAGCTCGACCCGCGCTCGGCTGACGCGTAACTCTCGCCTCGTACCGACGCCGGAGCCAGATCAGCGCTCGGGCAGATGGAGGATTCCGTGGCGCCCCAGCCGGGTATTCCTACAGCGTGGAAATTGCCGGAAGAGTCCTGCTGGGTGCGGCGTTGGTCCTCGCCATCCTCGGCATCGGAGCACTAGTGCTCTCAAAGCTCGGAGTTGATCGGCTCCCAGCAACGCTCACCTGGCGATCCGACAATGTGACCGTCTTTCTTCCGATCGGACTGATGGTCGTGGTTTCGATTGTCGGGACGATCCTGCTGAATATCTTTCTCCGGCGCTAGGCGCGGTTCGGCACTGGAGCGACCCGAGCCCGCAGGTAAGCGGCCTTGATCGGAGTAACTGGTGAGACGCAGCTGATTCGCTATTGAGGAGGTCGTGATGGCTAGAAGAGTTCTGATCGTGAGCACTGTCGAGCACGGTGACGACGTGCTGCAGGCACATGTCGGAGACGCCGACGAGATCAAAGTGGTCGTGCCGGTGGTTCGACAGGGAGCGCTGGACTGGCTCGCGAATGACGAGAAAGCGTTTGGGCATGCAGAACGGATCGCTGAGCGCACGGCCGATCAGCTTCCTGGTGAGACTGTCGAGACGGTTGCCGGGGAAGCGAACGTCGGTCTTGCGATTCGCGATGCTCTTGCGACGTTTCCGGCCGACGAGATCGTCGTTGCGGTTCGCCCCAGTGACGAGGAAGGGCTGGTCGAGTCGGTCGCGACCGACAGTGCTCCGCAACGAGCAGTGGAGGGCGTGCCGGTGCGCTTCGTCGTGATTGCGGACTAGCTCAGGTGCCGAGAGCGCTCCGGGTCCGCCTGGCGCTCCTCGATCAATCCTGTAACGGCTTTCCACGATCACGTCACTCCTGGGTTGCCCCACCAGTCCGAGACGGCGCAAACCCGCATGGCTCCTAGCGCTGAGCGGTGCTGGTCGGTGCGAGTCAGAACGTGCGGCGCGGCCTGTCACGCCGGCGGTCGCGGGTTCAGGTCTCGTTGCTCGCGTCGTCGAACCTCGACGGGGGTAAAGCGCGGGTTCGAGTCCCGTCGCTCCCGTTCCCGCAGTCCCTTTATTGACGCGGGATTGCGTTAGCGCCCGGCCGTTCGAGGCGCGGGCGCCGTGGCCCTTACCTGGCCCATAGGATCACTCAGGCGAGAGGACGGTGGCCCACGCGAGAACTCCTTGCTCGTGGCGTCTCGCTGGTTAAGGACGAGTCCGGATCGGTTACGCTCCGCCGTCGTGCCCGAGTACACAGTCAGAGCCCTTGACGAGTCGACCTGGCCTGCGTTCGCCGCGCTGGTGGAGAACAATAACGGGATCTTCGGGGGCTGCTGGTGCATGGGGTTCCACGAAGACGCTAGAGGCACAGAGCCCCCCAAGCGCGAGCGGAAGCTGGCTCGCGTCCGGGCAGGCACGGCTCATGCAGCCCTAGTGTTCGACGGGGACAACTGCCTGGGCTGGTGCCAATTCGGCGTGCCCGACGAGGTGCCGAGGATCAAGAACCGCGCCGCGTACGAGAAAGGCCTCACGGTTTTGCCGGACTGGCGAATCGCGTGCAACTTCGTCGGCAAGGGGCACCGGCGTCAGGGTGTCGCCGCCGCGGGGCTCGCAGGTGCGCTCGACCTCATCGCGGATCTCGGCGGCGGGAGGGTGGAGGGCTATCCAGAGGATGCAGGCTCCGTTCCTGCGGGCTTTCTCTATCACGGCGCTCTCTCGACGTACGAAAGCCTCGGATTCGTTCGCGACCGCAAGATCGGCAAGCACCGCTGGGTCGTTGCGAAGGTGGTCGAGCCAAACTCGTAGCTGCCCTAGCGGCACGCGACTTCAGGCGTCATTCCCGAACGCTGCCCAGGCCAGTCTCCAACGCACGCTTCAGAGTCGTCGAAGCCAGTCGTCTCTGCCAAGGGTGTACACCGTCATCGGCTCGCCTGACCGCCCCCGTCCCGTACTGCGGACGGCGAATCCGAGCTTGGCCGCCACGCGGCGAGATGGTTCGTTCTGCCCGTCCTCGATATAGGCCGTAATCGTCTGAACGTCGGTGCGGCTCCAGAGATCATCGATCGCCGCTTCCATCGCCTCAGTCGCTATCCCTTCGTTCCGCCGCTCCTCGGTCACCCACCAGCCCGCCTCGACTTCATCCGCCGCGATGCCCTCGATCCCCTCACCGGCAAACCGCAGCTCGGCGCAGCCGAGAAAGCTGTCGTGACGCTTGTCCCGGATTGCCCACGGCCCGAAGCCGTGCTCCTGCCACTGCGGCTCGGCGGCGCGAGTGTCACGCAAAGCGTCCTCGGCATTCCTCGATGCACGGGCATGCTCGGCTTCATCGAGCCCCGTCAGGGGGAGGAGGCTCAGTCGCCCTGTCCGGAGAACGATTCCGCCCTGCTCCGACTCCACCCGGCCACCCCCGTAGTCTCCCTGCACGCTCGCCAGTATGGCGGGCCGCTCAGGGGTCATTCCAGAACACTGGCCCAGGCGAGCGTGCAGGACGATTTCAGGCTCGGGAATCAGCCCTCCGCAGCGTCGAGGCGAGCGGCGATCGAGGCGTGGGCGCCGTCGATCAGTGTCCCGTAGTGCTGCTCAACCCGGGCCGGAGTTTCGATCCCGGCCGCCTTGACCGCGGGCGCCTACACACGACGGCGCCAATTATCAAGATCGAGGATGCCAACCCGATCGGAGCCGAACACGAGCGGAGTGTCGAGCCGGATCGGCGCGTGCCGGAGCGCGTCGAGTGCGCGGCCGGTCAGCGGAACCTTTTCGCCTCGACCGAGCGGTTTTCGTGCCCCAACGACGACGAGGCGGCGCTCCCGATCGAGTCGGCGCGTTCGAGCGTGGCCCATTCCATCGGTCGGAGCCCGGTCGCAGCCGCAAAGATCGCGACAGGTCCCCATCGCTCGCCAAGTTCGATCGCGAGCGCGTCCAGCTCGGCGCGCGTGAAGGCTCGGACAGTCCGCGGCGGTGGCGCAGGGTTCGGCCCGGCGAGCACGGCCGGGCTCAGCCCGGTGAAGTAGCCGTAGCGGATCGCGGCGGCGAATGCTTGCCGGGCGGCGCCCATGACCGCAGGGCGTCGCGCCCCCACGCGCCCGCGCCGGTCACTCGATTACGGCCCTGGCGATGGCAGGCGGCTCGCGGCCGGCGAGGAGCCAGCCCGCCCCGACCGCCGCCAAGGGAACGCCGACGACGATCAGGACGAGCGGAAGCACCGGCACCCGACCGAGATAGCCGAGGTCGTCGTGGTATGTCGCTGCCAGCGCGACATAAGCGCCGGCAACGCCGAGGAGCGCGCCGAGCAGGGCGAGCGCACCGGCGGTCGCGGCCGTCAGCGTCCGACGGGTCCTGCCCGTGGCTCCGGTCGCGGTCAGGGTTCGGAGGTCGCCGGTGGCCTCGCTGCGGATCAGCCCGACGGTCATGGCCAGGATCGCGAGCGCGAGCAGGGCGCCTGCGGCGGTGGCGATCGCGATGGGCGCCGCGAGGGAAATGCGCTCTCGCTGTGTCTCGATCTCGAGGCCGGCGTCGGCGGCGAGCTCGCGGGCGGTGGCGATCTGTTCGCTCGTCAGAGGGCTGCTCGACTCGATGAGCCAGCCGTTGGGGGACCTGCTTCCAGCCATGGCGGCGCAGACCGTCGAGGGTGACGAGTGAGGACGGCACGCGGTCGCTGTCTCCCTCTCCAGCACCGAGGACTTCCAGGCTGTCGATCCTCTGGACGTTCGTGACGGGGAGTTGCCTCCTCGCCTCGACGTCCAGGATCGAGCTCGTCGATGGGGACGGTCGGGTCGGCCAGGAAGTCCGCGCTCCGGTCGACCGTGGCGGGGTCGATACCGAGATGCCCGAGCAGGGCAGGCGTCGCGACGTAGACACCAGATCCCCGCGTCCAGCTCTTGGGGCTGGTCTGCCTCGAGAGACCGACGGCGACGAGCGCCCGGTCGCCCTCGAACGTGACCATGGCCCGTTCGCCGGGTCGGATGACCTTCCGAAGCGGGATCACGGCCGCCTGACCGAGACCGGCCGCGATTTGGCGGACGCGAGCAGCGCTCAGTGCGAGCTGTGCGGGCGTTTGGAGTGGGAGCGGCGAGCTCCGGTTCGACGTCGAGCCCGTGTACACCCGGATTTGGCCGTCCGACAGGTTGGGGAGCTCGGCGGCCATCCGGTCGTCATCCTTCTTCTCCTCGGCTGCCGCGGTGACCGTCACCGCTGCTGCGATGCCGAGGGCAAGGGTGACCGCGGCGAGTGCCGCCCCGGACAGGGCCTGGTAGCGGGCAAGGTCACGCAACGCCAGGCGCGTGCCGATCGGGGCGTGTCCGGCGGCACCGGAGAAGACGCGGATCGCGATCGGGCCCAGGAGCAACGGGCCGAGGATCGTCGCCACGATCCCGGCGACAATGAGCGCCACTCGGTCTCGGTCGGACAGCGCGAGACAGCCGATACCGACCGTGATCAGCGCCGCCGCCGCGATCGCCGAGTGGCGTGCGGGCCTCGGCTGAGGCGGACGCCCTGAAAGCGCGAGCAGGGTGGGAACGCGGGCGACTGTCCACCCTGGCCACCAGGCGGCCGCTGTAGCGCTGAGGATGGCGAGGAGCACGACCAGCGCGAGCAGCGTCCACGGGAGGCTGAGCCGGTCGATGCGATGGCCCATCGCGGATTCGAGAGTCGAGGCAAAGATAACCCAGAGCGCACCGCCCGCAATCGTGCCGAGGATGACGCCGATCACTCCGACGACGGCGCCGTTGGTCAGCAGCACGAGCCGGAGATGCTTCTGAGTAGCCCCGATCGCCGCGAGCATGCCGAGCTGGCGGAGCCGACGCTGCGCGACGACGGCGAATCCCGCGGCGGCAACGAGCGAGGCCAGGAGCAGGAAGACGGTGGCGACGGAGAACAGAGCGAACGAGTCTGCGGCCTCGATCTCGCCGCGGGTCCCCGTTCCCGTGAGGCCCGAACGGCCATTCCCGCGCAAGGAGTCTGCGAAGGCGCGGAGGACCTGTCGGCTCGCGTCTACGAGAACGGTGACGTTCTGCGACGACCCCGCCGACGAAGGGGAGACGAGGGCGAACTCGTCACTGAGGTCGAGTGGGTTCTCGACGATGCCGACGACGGTCCGGCTCCGCCCGTCGTGATCGAGCGTCGCCCCCGGCTCCACGTTTAGGAGCTCGGCCACGCCCTCGGTGAGGGCGACCTGGCCGGCCCGGCCGGGTAGCTGCCACTGCGGAGCGCGAGGAGGTCGCCGCCGTAGGGCCCATCCGGGTCTTGAGAGCGGAAGTCCACCGTCTCGACGCCGCCGGGCACGGGCACCTTGCGGTGGCCGATGACGTCCGTCGTCCCGAACGACTCGTGACCGACGCCAGGGCTGCCTCGAGCGCCTGCGGATCGGAGCCTTCGAACAAGAGCAGCCCGCTGGCCGAGCCGAACTCGCCGTTGAACGCAGGGATCATGTTGTAGACGAGAATGATGCTCCCGATCACGGCCGCGACCGCGACCGTGAGGAGCGCCACCACCAGCATCTGCTGACGCCACTCGCGGCGGAACATGCGCCACGCCCAGCGGACGACCGCGCGGCGGGCGGCAACGCCGCCGTTGTTCGGACCTCGCCGCGCTGAGCCGTGAGCGAGCGTCGTCATCGTCGATCGGCGGCCGCGAGGAGCGACTCGGGGCCGGCTGGTGCGCCCGTCTGGTCGACCACGCGGCCGTCGCGCAGGAAGACCACGCGGTCGGCCCAGGAAGCGAGGTGCGCCTCGTGCGTCACGACGACACCGGCGACGCCCCGCTGCTGGCGGCGCGCAACAGACGCATGACCGCCTCGCCGTTCACGGAGTCGAGCGCGCCGGTGGGCTCGTCGGCGAACAGCAACCCGCGCTCGCCGACGATCGCCCGGGAGATCGCAACGCGCTGGCGCTCACCGCCCGATAGCTCGTCGGGATAGCGATCGGCGAGGTCCGCCACGTCGAGGTCCTCCATCGCCTCGACGCCGGTCGCGCGCGCGGCTTTGGCGCGGATGCCGTCGAGCTCGAGGGGCAGGGCGACGTTCTCGACCGCGGTCAGCCCGGGGAGCAGGTTGAAGTCCTGGAAGACGTAGCCGATCGACCGGCGTCGCATCCGAGCCTGTTCCTTACGCGAGACATTCGAGAGGTCGACCCGTCCACGAGCACCTGACCGCTGGTCGCCTCCTCGAGGCTGCCGGCGATGGTCAAGAACGTGCTCTTGCCGGAACCGCTGGGGCCCATGATCGCGACGAGCTCACCGCGCTCGACCGAGAGATCGACGTTGCGAGCGCGCGCACCTCGTTCGGCCGGCGCCGTAGACTTCGATACCTGGCGCAGCTCGAGAGCGTGGTCACTGCGCGACCTCCTCGGTGGGTAGCTTCGCGAGGGATGTCACCATCGCGGCCGGCCAGGGACGGCCGCTGCTTCAAGCGGCCGTCGGCGGATCGAGCCAACGGACGATCGCGTCGAGCCGAAAGAGCTCGGCGTCGGCGACGAGCCTCAGCGAGACGCTTCCTCCGTGCCTCCGCCTTGATCTTGGTGTAGCCCTGCATGACCTCGATCAGGTGCCGGCGGTGCGCCTGCAGGATCTCGTAGACATCGATGCCGGCAACCTGCAAGGCGACGAGCACTTTGATCACGAGCTGGTCGCGGGAGGAGCAGGGCTTGGCGGCGTGACGAAGCCACTCGGCGAGCTCGCGGCCGCCGGCCGATGTGATTCGGTAGTGCTTCCGCGGCGCTCGTCTTCTCCGTCGTCGGACTCGACAAGACCGTCACGTTCGAGGCGCTGGAGTGTCGTGTAGACCTGGCCGACGTTGAGTGGCCAGACCTCGCCGGTTCGGGCCTCGAACTCGTTCTGGAGCCGCAGCCCGTACTTCGGCCCCTCGCTCAAGAGCGCGAGGAGGGCGTGGGGGACGCTCATAGCGGGTCTCTGGTCGCGATCATACTGAGTAGTATACCAAGTATATTCATTTGCGCAAGTGGCGCGTGCACTGCTATCGCTGGCGACTCGCGCATGCAGCGGTCTGGGGCAGCAGAGGGCAGCAAACGCCCGAATTCGGGCCGACGCAATCGCCGTCTTCGAGCTCGACCAGCGGGAACAGCCAGCCGATCCGGAGCTAGGCACGGGTTCGGCCGGTAAGCCTCCGTGCGCAGCACTGCTCCAGCGCGTCGACCAGTGATAGTGCGCGCCCTGCAGACGTTGGTTGGCTACGGTGGAGCGCGCGCCGGAAGACTTCCGGGGCTCCCCCTGGGTCGCTATCCGGGGCGGTCGCATCGGCGACCAGCACGTGGGCGGCGCGGGCCGCGGCGGGTAGAAAGAGGAGCCTCGGTGGGGCGCCGTCGCGGTCGACTCGGGCGTCGTGTCCCAATGTCCACTCCAGCGACGCCTCACCGCCGTTAGCAAGCTCGATCCGAATCGAGATGTTCCCGTCGCCGCCCTCTGCCGTGTCCGCCACAGTCACCGGAGCCGCGGCTGGGTCCAGGACAGCGCGGATTGCCGCGAGCAGGTTCGACTTGCCGGCGTCGGCCTCGCCGACGAGCGCGCACAGCTTGCCCGGCGAGAAGGAGACGTCGTGGGCCGTTCGGAAGCCGCCCACCTGGATCCGGATGATGCCGAGGCGTGGGTGCGGGTCGTCGGGTTTCACGCTCGCCATCGTCGGCGTTTGCGCCAAGCGTCCGCTCGCTCGACCGACCAACACCCTCGCAGCAGGCTCGGTCGTCCACGTTCTGCGATCCTATGGCGAGCAATCATGCAGCCAAACCGCGACCTGGCCACCGACGGCGGCGAGCGCGCCTCCAGAAGGGCGGCCCACGCAGACGAAGGCGCCTTGCCGGGCGGCGACGTGACGGTCGACGAGATGAGCGACGCATCGTTTCCGGCGAGCGACCCGCCGGCGAGATGGACATGGGAATCCGAGTGACTGCCGCTGATGCTGACGGCTCAAACGACTCGAGCGTGGGTCTCGCTGGTCGCCCGAAGTGCTGAAGCTGGATCGCAGGCAGGAAGTCCGCAGTTCGACGCCTTCTCAGCTCCACCGGTCGGACGTGACGGGCAGGGCCCCGCTCCGCCCCGTTCGGCAGATCGCGACCGTTCTCGGTGTCGAGACGGTGCGCAAGCCGCGCTCATCGGGGTATGACGCGATGATTGCCTGCAGACCGAGAGCTGAGCGGCGTGTCGGCCACCACACCTGAGCGATCGGACGAGGTCGAGGTTCGTAACGCTCCGGAGCGTGGGCGGTACGAGATCTATGTCGACTCGGTGCTCGCGGGTTATGCGGACTATCATTCCCAACCCGGCCTCATCACTGTTCTCCACACCGAGATCGATACCGCGTTTGGCGGGCGAGGGATGGATCGAGCTCGTCCGCCGAATGCTGGACGACATCCGAAGCCGGAATACGAGGGTGCTCCCGGTCTGCCCATTCGTGCAAGCGTTCCTGAAGCGCCATCCCGAGTACGCGGACTTGGTTTGGAAGCCGTGACGTGCCATCCCGCTCGGAACAGCGGATCCCCGTCAAGAGTTGATGCCTCGGCGCACCCGGACGGCCGATCCAAGCTCATCTAGCTCGCGGATTGCGAACTGCACTTGACAAGTGCTGAATGGTCTGAGACGCTCAGCCCGCTGAGACCTGTGGGCCTTCGGGTTCGCAGGTCTCGGCATTTTTGTCGAGTCAGTTCGGGTCCACTGCCGGCACAGGCGCTCCGACGAATTGGCCTCCGGGACACTTCTCGGCCTCGACCGCTCGTCGCGGGTTGGTGATGCCGATGGCGCCCGCGATGCCTCCTGCCGCGACGAGCGCTGCGCAAATGAGGACGACCTGGTGAAAGGCGCGGACGGATCGTCGTTAGCGGCGAAAGTGTCGCCGGAGAGCGTGGCCACGACGACACCGACAAGCGAGACGCCGACGAGCCCCGCGACTCGGGCGACGGCGTTGTTGATCGCGGACGCGATACCGGCGTCACTCTCGTCGGCGTCGGCGAGGACGGCGCCATGAGCGGGGCGACGGTGAATGAAAGTCCGAGCGAGAACAGGAGCAGCGCCGGAAGCAGATCCGCGAGTACGACGGATGCATCCCGACCCGGAGCAGGAGCAGGATCCCGGCCGCCGCGATCAGCGGCCCGGCTCCCATGAAGAGGCGCGGCCCATAGCGATCCGCGAGCGCGCCGAACCGGCGTGAGAGCGCGAACATCATCAGAGTCACCGGCAGCGTCGTCAGCCCGCTCTCGAGCGCCGTGTAGCCGGCCACTTGCTGGAGAAAGATGACCAGGTAGAAGAAGAGGATCCAAGGCCCGCGTACATCGCGAGGGTCTCGGCGTTCCCGACCGCGAAGTTGCGGCGCGAGAACAGCTCGAGCTTCAGCATCGGCTCCGGAGCCCGCCACTCGTACACGAGGAACGAGGCGAACGCGACGACGCCGACGACGAGAGGAACGAAGATCGACGGGACTGCTCCAGCCGTAGTGCGGCTGCTCGATGAGGGCGAACACGACGCCACCGAGCCCGAGCGCGCACAGACCCGCGCCGACGAAGTCGACCCGGCGACCCTCGACCCGAGTCGTCCGCGGCACCGCAGAGCGAATCAGCGGCAGCGTCACGAGGACGAGCGGCATGTTCAAGGCGAAGATCCAGCGCCAGGAGACCTGATCGACGATCAGGCCTCCGGCGAGCGGTCCGACGACCGCCGCGATCCCACCCCAGGCGGTCCACGACCCGATCGCCGCACCACGCTCGGCGGGGGCGAAGGCGGCAACGATGATCGCCAGCGAACTCGGCGTCACAAGGGCTCCCGCGGCCCCCTGGAGCGCGCGGGCGCCGATCAGCAGCTCGATGGTCGGGGCCAGCGCGCAGCGAGACGCGACAGACACCGAAAGCGACGACGCCCAGCGCGAACACGCGCCGCTCTCCGTAGATGTCACCGAGCGAGCCGCCGATCAGGATCAACGATCCAAGCGCCAGAAGATAAGCGTTCGACGACCCACTGCTGCGCCGAGAGACCGCCGCCGAGATCCTGCTCGATCGCCGGCAGCGCAACGTTGACGATCGACCCGTCGATAGTGACCACCGCCGAGCCCAAGATCGCGGCGAGCAGCGTAAGCCGCTGGCGCTGTGTCATTGATAGAGAACCGCCACGGCCATATCGCATCAGCATGACGGTCTGCCCAAGACGCTGACGCGCCGGGGGTCGAGCGGAGCTCATAGCGAAACCGCTCGAGCCTCGACCAAGTGCTCGGCCCAGCCGCTGTTGGAGAGGGCGGCGGCTCCGCGCCGCCTAGGCGAGCCGCCCGCGGTTAAGCGAACCTGCTTGAACTAGCGTTCCGCGGCGACCCAGCCGCGATCGGTTGACCGACGAGAGTCGACACCGAAGTAGTACGAGAGCGGCCCGATCAGCACGAGGAACGCAAGGATCAGAACTGCGCCCATCGTTATCACCTCCCTTACCTACTACAACGAACCGATCGACCCCGCACTTCCCGCAGTCGTCGAGGCGGCCGTGTGTGTCCATGGCATCAAACGGACGGCGATACGCTTTCCCGATGGATCAAGCCGTTCAGGTCGTCGGCGCTCTGTGCATCCTCTGCGCGTACACCGCCGCTCAGTTCGGCACCCTCTGAACCAGCGCTCGCGGGTTTACCTCGCCCTCAATCTAGTCGGGTCCGGGGTTCTCACCTTGCTCGCGTGGCGCGAGAAGCAGTGGGGATTCCTACTTCTAGAAGGGGTCTGGGCGCTGGTCTCACTTTGGGGGCTAGTTCGGGTCCAGCGCGGACAGCCGCCGGCCGAGGTAGATTCCCTAACGCTCGCAGTGGCTTGCCAGTCGTCTCCGGCTGATCGTCAGCCAACCGAGCCTCAGATAAAGTCGAGCACTCCATTCTGATTCATCCTTTAGACGTGGACCCGAGCCAACGCACAAACGCAATTGCACCAGTGCTGGGATCTGCTCAGACAAACGGCGTGCCCTCGACCAAGCCGGGCGTCGCGAGGTCCGACGACGCAGACGTGGTCAAGGGGTGCGAGGAGCAGTAAGCCGGGCGCGTTAGCCCGCCGCGAGCTCCTCAAGCCGCGCTCGCGAAGAGGTCACGCATCGGCCAGACAAGAATCCGACGAGGTAGAGCGGGATCGGCGAGAAGCCCGTGCGCGCCACGAGACGTGCACCGACTGCAAGCACGATCGTGACTGTTCCGAGCTCGAAGAAGAGCCGAGCAGCGTCCCGCCGACCTCGGTTCCAGGCTCGGCGTCGTGTACCCCGACCGGCCGGCACGACTGACGGACGACGAGCCGTGTCGGCAGCACCACCTGCTCGGGGGCGCGCGTCGGGTCATTCAGCAACGCCATCAGAATGCGGACTGCTTCCACGCCCATCTGTCGGATCGGCTGCTCGACGGTCGTGAGCGGCGGGGTCGCAAGCGCCGACTCTGGGACGTTGTCGAAGCCGATCACCGACAGATCGCCCGGGATCGCGAGCCCGCGGGCGGTGGCGGCTGGCGATGACCGCCAGCGCCATGCCGTCGTTGGCCGCAAAGATTGCCGTCGGCCGCTCTGCGAGCTCCAGCAGGCCGTTCTGTCGCTTCGCTCGCAGTCTCCGGCTGGTAGCCGCCCTCGCGAACGAGCATCGGGTCGAAGGCGATTCGCCTGCTCGAGCGCGTGCCGGTAGGCGGCCTCCCGTAATTGAGCCGACTCGAGATCGGCTCGGCCCGGCGACGAAGCCGATGCGCCGGTGGCCGAGCCCGATCAGGTACTCGACGGCGGAGACGGCGCCGAGGAAGTTTTCCGAGTCGACGGTCGGCAGCTCGGACGAGCGGACGTTGTGGTCGACAGCGACCACCGGCCATGCCCGCCGCCGCATTGACGCTGCCCGGCGTGACGAGGATGGACACCGTCCGCGAGCGTGCCGCTGATCCGCGCCAGGTAGCGGCGCTCCCAGCCGGCCTGGTCGGGCTGCTGTCCGCAGCCGGAGAAGACAACAAGCTCGGAACCCCGTCCCGTGGATGCCCTCGGCGACTCCCTTGAGCAGCTCGGCGCTGAACGGCTCGATGTCACGGGACGAGCACGCCGATCACGTTGCGTGCGCCGGCTGCGCAGGCTCTGACCGGCAAGGCTCGCGTGGTAGCCGAGCTCGTCGATGACGGCGCGGATCCGGGCGGACGTCGCCTCGGCGACGCCGTAGCGGTCGTTGATCACCTTCGAGACCGTTGCGACGGACACGCCCGCGTGCGCCGCCACATCGCCGATCGTCACGCGCCCCATGAGGCTTGATGATATAGCTGTCGAAATCGTTATCGATACCGGTTGACTAACGTCTGCCGGTCCACCATGATCGGCCGCGCCAGAGGCGGAGCCCAGCTCGACGACGAGTGACAGGAGGTTGGCGGGATGAACGACCGGCGTGCGGACGAGGCGGAGGGCCCCCGTTCAGGGAGCGAGAAGGAAGCGCAGACTCAGAATTCGGTTCGTGCCACTCGCCGCTGCGCTGGCGCTGTTGCTGGCGTCGTGCGGCGGGAGCGACGACTCGGCGGAGGAGAGGGGAGCCGGCGCCACGACGTCCGGTGGGGAGCCGGTGAGCGATCAACTGGTGGCACATCCAGAACAGGCGATCCAGGCCTGACCCTGTGGAACGCAGGTCGCTAACGAGTACATGGCTGACCATCCGAATGTCACGATCAAGATCACCGTGCAGGAGAACGAGGCATTCAAGGCGGCTCTGCAGACGAACCTGCAGGCCGGCGACGTCCCCGACATCTTCCAGTCGTG
>CAWFYY010000008.1:0-178408 GCA_963820225.1 uncultured Gaiellaceae bacterium
CAATGATGCCCCCAGGTGATCTTGCCTGGTTAGGCTACGAATGTGAACCCCGCCGGCAATGGGACGGCGACGAGGTGCGCGCCAAGATCCAGCGGTTGCTCGTTACCGGCGACAACCGGCTGAAGCAGGGCGTCGCGCTCGAGAAAGCGCGGCAGAGCTACGAGCAGGCGCTCGAGCTCGCCCGCGAGGCGGGGATCGAGGACGCGGTGCGGCCGCTCGTCGAGATCAGGCTCGCCGACCTCGAACGGCTCGCTCGAGAGTCGCCTCGACGCGGCAGCCTGAAACCTTGACGTCGTGCGCCTCGGCGGCCGCGCGCGCCGCCGGGTTCGGGACCGGCAGCGCCGCCGCCGTCCGCAGCGCCTCGACGAGCGCGTCCTCGTTCTGCGGGTCGACGAGCACGCCGGCGCCCGCCGGCACGAACTCCGGCGGCCCGCCGACGGTAGTGGCGACGACGCTGCGGGCCGAGGCGAGCGCCTCGAGCGCCGCCTGGCCGAAGGGCTCGACGAGGCTCGGCTGGCAGAGGACATCGGCGGCCGCGAGGTAGCCGGGGACCGCGTCGTGCGCGACATAGCCGGCGACCGTGACGCCGGCACGGCCCTCGAGCTCGGGCCGTAGGTCGCCGTCGCCGACGAAGGTCAGCGTCCCTTCGCCGAGCCGAGCGAACGCGTTCGCGAGCCGGACGACGTTCTTGCGCTCGATCAGGGAGCCGACGCAGACGAAGGCGGGGCTCGGCCTCCGACCCGGTCGAGCGGCCGGAACCGCTCGAGGTCGACGCCGCAGTTGATCACCTCGGTCTTGCCGGCCGCCTCGGGCACGCCGCGCTCGAGCCGCGTCGCAGCCAGCTCCGAGACCGCGATCACCTCGGCCGCTCGCCGGACGACGGTGCGAGTCGGCGAGCCGGACGAACGGACACCGCGGTCACGTTCGCCACGTCCTGGCCGTGGGCCGTGACGACGAGCGGCGCCCTCGCGACACGTGCGGCGAGCAGCGCCGAGAGCCCGGTGGGGAAGAGGAAGTGCGCGTAGACGACGTCCGGGCGGAAGCGGCGGGCGGCGCGGACCGCGCGGAGCGCCAGGCGCGCATGCCGAAGCTTCCCGCCGCCGCGGCGGTCGAGCACGACGCGCTCGATCTCGTGCCCGAGCGCGGCCAGCTCCCGCTCGAGGCCCTGCACGAAGACGCCGAAGTCCGGCGCCGCGGCCGACGGATACATCTGCGAGACGAGCAGGATGCGCACCGGCGAATCATCTAGGTTCACGGCAGGTGCCCGAGCCACGCCGTCCGCGTCGCCGACCTCCACAAGGCCTTCTTCGTCCCCGAGCGGGACGCCGGGCTCCGCGCGGCCGTCAAGCAGCCTCGTCCGCCGCAAGACACCGCGAGGTGCGCGCGGTCGACGTGATCTCGTTCGAGATCGAGCCGGGCGAGGTCGTCGGCTTCCTCGGCCCGAACGGCGCCGGCAAGACGACGACGCTGAAGATGCTCTCCGGCCTGCTCTACCCGACCTCCGGCGAGGCGCGCGTGCTCGGCCACGTGCCGTCCAAGCGCGAGCGCGACTTCCTCCGCCGGATCACGCTCGTGATGGGGAACCGCAACCAGCTCCAGTGGGACCTGCCCGCGCTCGACTCGTTCGAGCTGAACCGGGCGATCTACCGGATCGCGCGGCCCGAGTTCCTGCAGCTGCGCGACGACCTGATCGAGCTGCTCGACGTCGGCGACCTCGTGCGCAAGCCGGTGCGCAAGCTCTCGCTCGGCGAGCGGATGAAGGTGGAGATCGTCGGCTCGCTCCTCCACCGGCCGCAGGTGCTCTTCCTCGACGAGCCGACGATCGGGCTCGACGTGACGATGCAGAAGCGGATCCGGTCGTTCGTCGCCGAGTACAACCAGCGCTACGAGGCGACCGTGCTGCTGACGAGCCACTACATGGCCGACGTCGCAGGCGCTCTGCAAGCGCGTGATCGTCATCCACCACGGCCGGATCCTGTTCGACGGCCAGCTCGCGCGGCTCGGCGACCAGTTCGCCGCGTGGAAGACGATCGCCGTCGAGCTGGAGGATCCTCGGCCGACCTCTCCGGCTACGGCGACGTGCTCGAGCGCGACGGCGGCCGCATGAAGCTGCGCGTGCCGAAGGCCGACACGGCCGGGTCACCGCGCAGCTGCTCGCGGAGCGGGACGTGGCCGACCTGACCGTCGAGGATCCGCCGATCGAGGACGTGATCGAGCTCGTCTTCGCGCAGGAGCGCGACGTGAGCGCACGACGCGGTCGGCGCCGCCCGCTCGCTGCTCGACTACTACGTCGTCCGCGGCCGCACGCAGATCCAGAGCCAGTTCCAGTACCGCGTCGCGACCTACTTCTGGCTGATCGGGATGCTCGCCGAGCCGATCGTCTACCTCGTCGTGTGGACGACCATCGCCGACCAGCAGGGCGGCTCCGTGCAGGGGATCACGGCCGGGGAGTTCGCCGCCTACTACATCGTCTGGACGCTCGTCCGGAACATGAACATCGTCTTCACGCCGTACGGCTGGGAGTGGCGGATCCGCGAGGGCGAGTTCTCCGCGTCGCTGCTGCGGCCGCTCCACCCGCTGCACGACGACCTCGCCGCCTTCGCAGGCTGGAAGTTCGTCACGATCCTGCTCTGGCTTCCGATCGCTGCGGTGCTCTGGATCGCGTTCGACCCGGTGCTCGACCCGACGGCTGCTCGAGGTCGGCGTCTTCTCGGTCGCGATCTGGGGCGCCTACCTGATCCGCACGATGTTCATGTCCGACGCTCGGGATGATCACGTTCTGGACGACCCGCGTGAGCGCGATCTTCGAGCTCTGCGATCGCGGTCGAGCTGCTGCTCTCGGGCCGGCTCGTGCCGCTGCAGCTGATGCCCGACTGGGCGCAGGACGTCGCCGCCTTCCTGCCCTTCCAGTGGTCGTTCTACTTCCCGATCCAGGCGCTCGTCGGCGACTACTCGACGCAGCGAGCTGCTCGGCGGCCTCGCGATGCAGGCGTTCTGGATCGTGGTGCTGACCGGCCTGACGCTGTTCGTCTGGCGCTTCGCGGTCCGCCGCTACTCGGCGGTGGGCAATTGAGAGCGCTGCCCGGCTCGGCCTGGCTCTACTTCCGGGTCGGCTCGATGAACGAGCTCCAGTACCGCGCGAACTTCTTCATCCAGGTGCTCCAGTCGGCAGTCTCGGTCGGCACGGCGATCGTCGTGCTCGCGCTCGTCTACTCGCACACGGACGGAGCTGAACGGGTGGAGCGAGTCGGAGCTGCTCGTCGTGATGGGCATCCAGATCCTGCTCGGCGGCGTGATCCAGACCACGATCCAGCCGAACATGCAGCGGCTGATGGAGGAGGTGCGCGACGGCAAGCTCGACTTCGCGCTGACCAAGCCGGAGGACTCGCAGGTGCTCGTCAGCGTCCGCGACGTGCGGATCTGGCGCGCCGTCGACGTGATCTCGCGGCGCGGCGGTGCTCGGCGTACGGGATCAGCCGGCCTGGAGCACTCTGTCGGCGTCGGCCGACGCGCTGCTCTTCTTCGCGATGCTCGCGGTCGGCACGATCACGATCTACTGCTTCTGGCTCGTGATCGCGACGCTCGCGTTCTGGATCGTCAACGTCTGGGAGATCGCGGAGCTCTTCGAGCGGCCTCTACCAGACCGGTCGCTGGCCGGTCTCGATCTATCCGTTGTGGCTGCGGATCGGCGTCACGTTCATCGTCCCGATCGCGTTCGCGATCACCGTGCCGGCCGAGGCCGTGACCTCGCGGCTGGACTGGGAGACGGTCGCCGTGCGGTCGGCTTCGCGGCGGCGCTCTTCGCCGCGACGCGCTGGTGGTGGGGCTTCGGCCTGCGCCGCTACTCGGGGCGTCGGCGTAGAGCCCGACGCGGGTCTGTCGCTGGGCTACGGGAAGGTGAAGATGCGGTGTGCGCTCGGTTACGCGTGGTGCGCGTCGAACGTGCCGAACTCGTCGCGGAGCGCGTTCGAGATCTCGCCGATCGTGACGCGGGCGCGGAGCGCCTCGCGCATCGGCGGCAGCAGGTTCTCGGGGCCGGCGGCGACGCGGCGGACCTCGGCGAGCGCGGCCTCCGCCTCCTCGGCGTTCCGCTCGGCCCGGACGCGTGCGGTCCGCTCCAGCTGGCGCTGCTCGGCGTCCGGGTCGATCCGGAGCAGCTCGACCTCCTCCGCGTCGTCCTCGACGAAGCGGTTGACGCCGACGATCGCCCGCTCGCCCGACTCGATCTGCTCGTTCCAGCGGAACGCCGCTTCCTCGATCTCGCGCTGAACGAAGCCCTGCTCGATCGCCGCGACCGCGCCGCCCATCTCGTCGATCCGCTCGATCAGCTCCCGCGCCTGGTCCTCCAGCTCGGTGGTGAGCTCCTCGATGAAGTAGCTGCCGCCGAGCGGGTCGGCGGTGTCGGTTGCGCCGCCCTCGGCGGCGAGGATCTGCTGCGTGCGGAGAGCGATCCGCGCCGAGCGCTCGGTGGGGAGCGCGAGCGCCTCGTCGAAGCCGTTCGTGTGCAGGCTCTGCGCGCCGCCTGCGATCGCCGACAGCGCCTGGATCGCGACGCGGACGATGTTGTTCTCCGGCTGCTGCGCAGTGAGGGTCGAGCCGCCGGTCTGCGCGTGGAAGCGGAGCGCCATCGCCTTCGGGTTCGTCGCGCCGAAGCGGTCGCGCATGATCGTCGCCCACAGCCGCCGCGCCGCGCGGAACTTCGCCACCTCCTGGAAGAAGTTGTTGTGCGCGTTGAAGAAGAAGGAGAGGCGTGCGCCGAAGTCGTCCGGCGAGAGCCCCGCTGCGACTGCCGCCTCGCCGTACGCGATCCCGTTCGCGAGCGTGAACGCGAGCTCCTGCACGGCGGTCGAGCCCGCCTCGCGGATGTGGTAGCCGGAGATCGAGATCGTGTTCCAGCTCGGGATCCGCTCCGCCGCGTACGCGAAGAGATCGGTCGTCAGCCGCATCGACGGCCGCGGCGGGTAGATGTAGTTCCCGCGGGCGATGTACTCCTTGAGGATGTCGTTCTGGACGGTGCCGCGCAGCGCTGTGCCGGGGACGCCCTGCTCCTCGGCGACCAGCTCGTAGAGGAGCAGCAGCAGGGACGCGGGCGCGTTGATCGTCATCGAGGTGGAGACCTCGTCGAGCGGGATCCCGGCGAGCAGGAGGCGCATGTCCTCGATCGAGTCGATCGCGACGCCCGTGCGGCCGACCTCGCCCAGCGCGTGCGGGTCGTCGGAGTCGTAGCCGAGCTGCGTCGGCAGGTCGAACGCGACGGAGAGCCCGGTCTGGCCGCGGTCGAGCAGGTAGCGGAAGCGCTCGTTCGTCTCCTCCGCCGAGCCGAAGCCCGCGTACTGGCGGATCGTCCACGGCCGGCCGCGGTACATGTCCGGATATGGGCCGCGCGTGTACGGGAACTCGCCCGGCTGCTCGCCGTCGCCTGTCGGCGGCGGAGTAGACCGGCTTGATCTCGATCCCCGAATCGGTCTCCCGCTTCGCGGTTTCGTCGTTCACGCAGCGGATGCTACGGCTAGAGCACTCCGCCGGTCTCCTCGATCGCCTCCAGCGCGATCCGGCGCCCGCTCGCGATGTGCTTGCGGATCGCCGTGCGGGCGGCGTCCAGGTCGCCGGCCTCGTACGCGTCGACGATCGCCGCGTGCTCGGTCGGAAGGTAGGCGCCGCCCTCGAGCTTGCCGCCGCGGATCACCTGCATCATCAGGTTGACCGACAGCTCGCGGTAGAAGCGCGAGAGCAGGGAGTTGCCGGCGAGGTCGACCTGGTGCTCGTGGAAGGCCGCATTCGCCGAGTCCCACTCGGCGTGCGAGACGGCCTCGGCGGTCGACTCGTGCAGCTCGCGGAAGCGGCGCAGGCCGTCGCGTCCGACCCGCCCGATGGCGCTTTCGGCCGCCTGGAGCTCGAGTGCGAGCCGCACGTCGTAGCCCTCTTCGATCGCCGACTCGGTCAGCGGCGTCACGAAGTAGCCGCGCCGGGACTTCACGCTCAGCAGCCCTTCCGAGACGAGCCGCGTCAGCGCGTGGTGAACCGGGCTGCGGGAGACGCCGAGCGTCGCGGCCAGCTCGTGCAGGCTCACCTTCTCGCCCGGGCCGAGCTCCCGGCGCACGAGCTGCGCCTTCAGCGTCTCGTAGACCTGGTCGTTCAGGTTCGTTCTGGGCGGGGCGGTGACCGGCATGAGTCATACGTAACATGACACGGCCGGGGGAGGCAACCCTTCCGGCCAAAGCTACGCTGCGGTTCGTGCACGTGAGCATCCGACTCTTCGCCGGGCTACGCGAGCGCGCCGGCACCGGCGCGCGCGAGCTCGAGCTCTCCGACGGGGCTCGCGTGGCCGACGTCTGGTCGGCGCTCGAGCTCGGGAACGAGCCGCCCGGCCTCCTCTACGCGGTCAACAAGAGCTACGCGGATGCCGGAGCCGCGCTCGCCGAGGGGGACGAGGTGGCGCTGATCCCGCCGGTCTCCGGGGGAGACTTCAAGCTGACCGAGGCGCCGCTCTCCGTCGACGCGGCTGTGCGCGAAGTGGCGCGCGACGAGGCCGGTGCGATCGCGACGTTTCTCGGCACCGTCCGGAATCGCTCGCGCGACCGCAGCGTGCTCTACCTCGAGTACGAGGCCTACGAGGGAATGGCCGAGGACGTGATGGCGCAGCTCGCCGCGAAGCTCGTCGGAGCAGCACGAGCTCTCCGGGGTCGCGATCCACCACCGGGTGGGCCGGGTCGAGATCGGTGAGCCGAGCGTCGTGATCGCCGTCTCGTCGCCGCACCGCGCGGCCGCGCTCACCGCCTGTCGCGAGGCGATCGACACGCTCAAGGAGACCGTGCCGCTCTGGAAGAAGGAGGTCTACGAGGGCGGCGAGGAATGGATCGGCCAGGGATCATGAGCTACGACCCGTACGCACCCAGGGAGGTCGAGCCGATCGAGGCGGAGTACTCGCCGGTCAAGCAGCCGCTGAACATCCGCGACCTCCTGCGGAAGCTCTTCGCGCCGATCATCGCCCTCGGGTTGTTTCTCCTCAAGTTCGGCGCGTTCGCGATCAAGTTCTTCGGGATCTTCATCTCGGTCGCCGGCTATGCGCTGATCTGGGGCTGGCCGTTCGCCGCCGGGTTCGTGCTGCTGATCGCGGTGCACGAGCTCGGCCACTACATCGAGGCGACGCGGCAAGGGCTGAAACCGTCGCTGCCCGTCTTCATCCCGTTCCTCGGCGCCTACGTGGCGATGAAGAGCGCGCCCTTCGACCCCTGGCGGAACCTGCTCGTGTCCGCTGCCGGGCCCTTCCTGGGCGGGATCGGCGCCCTCGGCGTGTGGGTGGCGGGTGAGGCGATGGACTCGCGTCTGCTCATCGCGCTCGCCTACACCGGCTTCCTGCTGAACCTCTTCAACCTGATCCCGGTCCGGCCGCTCGACGGTGGGTTCATGTGGCGGTCCGTGAAGACTCTCCGGCTCGGCCACCGCGAGCACGCTCCGTGGGCGTCGTCGGCCCGGCTCACAGCCGGCAGCCTCATCTACACCGGGCTCGTCGTCCTGCTCATCCTCGGGATGGTCGCGACGCACGTGGAGCAGAACCGCCTCTGATGGACGACAGGCGCGTTCTCGAGCGAACACACGAGGATCTCGCGAACGACGTGGCGGTGATCGCATCGGAGTTCCTCGGCGGCTTCCAGAAGGTGCTCGAGATCGACCGGCCGGCGGTCACGATCTTCGGCTCGGCCCGCGTGCACGAGGACAGCGAGCCGTACCGGCAGGCACGGGCGACGGCGCGAGCCTTCGCCGAGGCGGGGTTCGCCGTCGTCACCGGCGGCGGCCCGGGCGTGATGGAGGCGGCCAACCGCGGCTGCAAGGAAGCGGGTGGGCTCTCGGTCGGCTTCAACATCGAGCTCCCGCACGAGCAGGGCCTCAACGCCTACTGCGACATCGGGATGACCTTCAAGCACTTCTACGCGCGCAAGACGATGTTCGTGAAGGCTGCCGAGGGGTTCGTCATCTTCCCGGGCGGGTTCGGCACCCTCGACGAGCTCTTCGAGTCGCTCACGCTGATCCAGACCGGCAAGGTGCTCAACTTTCCCGTCGTCCTCGTCGGCCGCGACCACTGGCAGGAGCTGCTCGGCTGGGTGCACGGTGACCTGCTCGCCGGCGGGATGATCTCGCCGGAGGATGTCGAGCTGCTGCACGTGACGGACGATCCCGCCGAAGCGGCTCGCTTCGTGGTGGACAGCTACGACGAGCGCACGCGGGTGCCCTCTCCGGCCGCGCCGGAGAAGGTCGACGCCCAGTAGCAGGTAGCTACACCTTCGGCAGTACGAAGTACGGCCCGGGAATCGAGCGTCCGGGCCCGTAGATCTGGGTCGGGCCGACGGCGATGTAGGCGCTCGTGAACGCGTCGCGGCGCTCCAGCTTGCCGTGCTCGTACACCTTCCGGGTCACCGTCACGTCGAAGCCGGACTGGTTCGAGCCCGACACCGTGCGGACCGAGCCGCGCGGGGCATAGGGATCGAGCGCGTACGTCGTCCGCGGCGAGCGCCAGTTCGTGCGCCCGCCGGTCGACGACACGACGCGCCGGCCGGGGTTCGTGCCGTAGAAGCTGAACGTGAGCGTCGAGCTCGTGTAGCGCGTCTTGATCAGGATTCCGGTCTTCAGGTCGTTCTTGAACGCGAAGTCCGGCCCGCCCCAGGAGACTGTCGCGTCGCGCCCCATCGGGTAGTGCGAGATGTAGAAGCTGTGGTTGTGGCGCTCGAGGATCGGGAGACCGAGCTCGAAGGCGTTGTTGAAGAGGGTCGTCGCGGTCTGGCAGACACCGCCTCCGATCGCCGGCAGGAGCAGAGAGCCGATGATCATCTGACCCTCACGAAAGCCACGCTGCGACGTTCGGGGACCGACGGACTCGTTGAACGAGAAGGACTCGCCCGGGCGGACGATCGTTCCGTCGATGTAGTCCGCCATCAGCTGCACGTTGTGGATCCGGTTCGACGAAGACGGCCCCATGTCCGTCGTGAACGTCGAGATCTGCTGCCGGATCCCGAGCTTCTCCGCCTCGCGCGTCGTGAGGTCGGCACGGATCTGCTTCAAGCGCAGCGACGCCCGGCTGAACGACGAGCCGGCTGCCGCGGCGACCGAGTCGGCCACCCATTTGCCGTCGACCGCAAGGCCGGGCCGGGAAGGGCGGATCTGCACTCGCTTGCCGTCGACGACGAACCGGGCGTTGACTGCCCGCTGACGCCATTGAGCGAGCAGCGGCTCGACGGCTTTCGCGACGCGCTGAGGATCGAACCCGACCCGGAAGCTCTCGACGCCGACCCGGAAGCGGACGAGCCGTGCGAGCTGCTCCGGCGAGAGTGCGCCGACGTCCTCGCCCTTGAACGTCAGCGTAACCGGCTGGCCGACGAGCGTCCGTGCTTCGGCCACGGCCGCTTCGGCAGCGGGAGTGGTCAGCGTCGGCTCGACGTGGGTCAGCGCCGGCGAGAGAGTCCGGGCGCCGGTGAGCGCCGCCTGCTCGAGCGTGGCGACGAGGCTGGCCGAGTCGACGGCGTCGCCGGGCCGCGACGGCAGGATCGAGAACGAGCCGTTGCGGGAGACGACCTGGGCGCGACGGGGCTTGGGGAGCGTGCGTGAGAGCCGCTTGGCCAGGCTCTCCGCGCCGGACCGCGAGACGAGCACTGGGTCGACTTCGAGCACCGGTGGGCTTGGATCGGCCAGTTGCCGGACACGCCGGAGGAACGAGTCGTGTCCGGCCCGCACGAGCGCAGCCTGCGTCGCGCGGTCGTCCACGCTCAGCGCCTCGCCGGGACGGACGTCGTACGTCTCTCCATCCACGGAGACCTCGATCGGCCGCGAGAGGTCGACCTGAGCGAGCGTGACGCCCGGGAGCGGCTTCTCCCAGTACACGGCGTCTCTTGCTGCGACGGCTGCGATCGCCGCTACGGCGAGCGCAGCGAGCGAGGCAACCGTCATCCGACCCACGCGTCTCACGATTTGCAAAGTAGCCGCTCCGGCGGCTCTACACTCATTTTCGTGAAGCTTCGCGACCTCCCCTCGGTCGATGAACTGGTCCGAGACGTGGACGACCCGCTCGCGGTGACGACTGCGCGGGACGTGCTCGACCGCGCCCGCGAGGAGATCCGGGCCGGCGTGGACCCCGGGAACCTGCAGGAGCGGCTGGCCGAGGCGCTCGCGGCGGTCAGGCAGCCCGCGCTCCGCCGCGTGCTCAATGCCACGGGGATCCTCGTGCACACGAACCTCGGGCGGGCGCCGCTCGCCGAGGCAGCGCTCGAGCGCGTACGGGAGGCCGCCGGCTACTCGAACCTGGAGTACGACCTCTCGACCGGCTCGCGCGGCTCGCGCCAGGACCACCTCGCCTCGCTGCTCAGGCGCCTGACCGGGGCGGAGGCGGCGATCGTCGTCAACAACAACGCCGCGGCGATGCTCCTCGCGCTCGCCGCTCTCGCCGAGGGTCGCGAGGTCGTGGTCTCCCGCGGTGAGCTGATCGAGATCGGCGACGGATTCCGGATCCCCGACGTGCTCGCCCGCTCAGGCGCCCGCCTGGTAGAGGTCGGGACGACCAACCGAACTCGAGCCGCCGACTACGAGCGGGCGATCGGGCCCGACACCGCGTTGCTGTTGCGCGTGCACCAGTCGAACTTCCGCGTCGTCGGGTTCGCCGAGCAGCCTCGGCTCGAGGAGCTCGCCGGGATTGCGCGCCGCCACGAGCTGCCGCTCGTGGACGATCTCGGCTCGGGCGCTCTCGTCGATGTCGAGGGCGAGCCGACTCCCGCGGCCGCGCTTGCAACAGGGGCCGACCTCGTCTGCTTCTCGGGCGACAAGCTGCTCGGCGGGCCGCAGGCCGGCATCCTTGCCGGGCGGGCCGACCTGGTCGAGCGCCTGCAACGCCATCCGCTCCACCGGGCGCTCCGCTCCGACAAGCTGACGCTTGCCGCGCTCGAAGGGACCCTCGCGCTCTATCTCGACCGGCCGGACGAGATCCCCGTGCTTCGCATGCTGCGCGAGCCGGCCGAGGTGGTCCGCGCTCGCGCCGAGCGGCTCGCCGCGGCGACCGGTGGTGCGGTCGAGGAGACGGTCGCACGGGTGGGGGGTGGCGCACTCCCGCTCGCCGAGCTCCCGAGCTACGCCTGCGCGGTCGAGGAGCAGCTCGCAGCGGCGCTCCGCGGCCACGAGCCGCCCGTGATCGCGGTCGTGCGCGACGGCCAGACGCTGCTCGATTGCCGCACCCTCACCGATGCCGAGGCCGATGAGGTCGTGGCCGCGGTTCGCGCATGTCGCTGACGGTCGGCACGGCCGGCCACATCGACCACGGCAAGACGTGGCTCGTGCGGGCGCTGACGGGGAAGGACACGGACCGGCTGCCGGAGGAGCGCGAGCGCGGGATCTCGATCGACCTCGGCTACGCGCCGCTCGAGCTCCCCGACGGCCGCCGCCTCTCGCTGATCGACGTCCCGGGGCACGAGCGCTTCGTCCGGAACATGGTCGCCGGCGCTACGGGAATCGACCTCTTCCTGCTCGTCGTCGACGCGGCCGAAGGGGCGCGGCCGCAGACGCACGAGCATCTCGCGATCATCTCCCTGCTGGGGATCGAGCACGGCGTCGTCGCGGTCACGAAGGCCGACGCGGTCGACTCCGAGACGCTCGAGCTCGCCGTCGAGGAGGCGCGGGAGCTCGTCCCGGGAGCCGAAGTCGTCGAGGTGAGCGCGAAGACCGGAGCCGGGCTCGACGAGCTCAGGGCCGCGCTCTCCCGCGCGGCGGACCTTGTGTTACAGGAGCACAATCTCGACTCCGGCGCCGAGGATGCGGTGCGCCTGTACGTCGACCGTGTGTTCTCGCTGCGCGGAATCGGGACCATCGCGACGGGGACCCTGTGGTCGGGATCGATCGGAGCCGGCGACGTGCTCCGTGCCGAGCCCGGCGGACGCGACGTCCGCGTGCGCAGCGTGCAGGTGCACGATCGCCCGGTCGAGCGCGCCGAGCCGGGCCAGCGAGTGGCCGTCGCGCTTCCGGGCGTGGAGCGGCACGAGGTCCGGCGTGGGGATGCGCTGCTCGCCCGCGGTGCGTTCGCAGCCAGCTACCGCCTCGATGTCGCACTCCAGGAGCTCGTGCCGATCGCAGACGGCGCGCGCCTCCACGTTCATCACGGCACCGCGGCGGTGCCGGCCCGGGTCGTGCGGGCGGGCGAAGGCTTCGCCCAGCTCCGCCTGGCAGCGCCGGTGGTCGCTGCCCGCGGCGATCGCGTCGTCCTCCGCGGCGAGACGACAGTGGGCGGTGGCACCGTCATCGACCCTGCTCCCCGCCGTCACGCCGACCCTGCCGTCTTCGAGCGGGCTGCCCGCGGCGAGAGGACCGTCCATGCACCGGTGCTGGTCGACGGCGTCTGGCAGTACTCGGAGGCGTGGCTCGAGGAGTTGCGTGCCGAGCTCGAGCGAGGAATCGACGCAGCCGACCCGCTGGATCCGGGCGTGAACGCGCCCGTCGAGCCCTGGGCGGGAGAGGTCCTGGCGCTCCTGTCGTTCGAACGGAAGGGGTCGAAGCTGTACCGCCCCGGCGCGGGTGCGAGTCTCGGCGTGCGGGAGGCCGAAGCTGCGGCGATCGAGGCCGAGCTCGAGGCGGCCGCGCCTGCGCCCGTGAAGATCGGGGACGCGGAGCTCGCTCGCTTTCTGGAGCGCAGCGGACGGCTCATCCGCCTCGGCGACGGATACGCCGTCTCGCCGGCGGCCTACGAGCGCGCGCGGGAGCTCGTGGTGGAGGAGTGCGAGAGCGCCGGCCGGATCGCGCTCGCCCGCTTCCGCGACCTCGCCGGCTGCGGCCGCCGCGACGCCCAGCTGCTGCTCGAGCGTCTCGATGCGGACGGCATCACGCGCCGCGTCGGAGACGAGCGCGTGCTTCGCCGCCGGTCGACGTCGGCGTCGGCCTAAGCCGAGTCGTCCTTCTCCTCCCGCTTCGGCTCGGGCTCCGGCTCCGGCTCGTCATCGGCGACGGTGCGCATCGCGCCGGAGAGCATCATCGTCGTCCAGCGCTCGCTGAAGCCGGCGAGGAACGAGACGACGACGAAAAACGGAAGCGTCAGCTCGCTTTGCTCGAACGGGATGAGCGTCGTCTGGAAGAGGAAGTAGACGATGATCCCCGAGACCGAGCCGATCAGCGGTCGGTAGGCGCCGAACAGCGTCACCTCCCAGCGCGAGAGCTCGTGGTCGATCGCGAAGCTGCCGGGACGGCTCATCCGCATCAGGACGCTGATCACCGCGCCGAGCCCGCCGGCCGCAGCGGACGCGTAGAACTCCTGGTTGGCACTCGAGTCGAGATCGAGGGCCCCGAAGAGTGCGAGGACGCCGGCCGTCGCGAGCGAGAGGATCACGAGCAGCGCGACGCCGAGCCCGAGCATTCCCTCGACGTAGTACAGCTTTGCGCGCTTCTCGCCCGACCGAAATGTGTATTCCTCGATCCGGCGCAGCTCGGCGCGCTCGCTGCCGGCGAAGCGGGCCACTGCCCGCGGAGAAGGCGGCGCGTCGCGATGCCGCTCCATGAAGCCGAGCAGGTGCGACTCGACGAGCAGGAGCCACTGCATTACGACCGCGCGCGGTACGCCCTCGAGGCCGTGGGCGGCCTTGATCGCGAGGATGTCGCAGTCGTGGAGGAGGTCGGCGATCTCGTGTGTTTCGCCGGTGACCCAGTCCGAGACGCGGTGCAGCCGGTACTCGAGCTTCCTGCGGCGGCGCAGCAGGCGGCCGCGGTGGAGCAACTCGCGGCGCGTCAGCGCGACCGCGGCGGGCTGGTCCCGGCACCAGTAGGCGTCGACGATCTCCCCGGTGGCGGCCTCGAAGCTCTCTCGCAGCTGCACGAACCGCTGGCGGACAGCCTCGCCGGGGGGTGAATCGGCGCACTGATGGTGAGCGCGGACGAGTTCCGAGAAGGACACGCGGCCGTCGCCGTTCCCGTTCGTGGCCACCATTCCGCCGTGCGCGATCGGTTCGGGCATCGAATCCCCCTCGTAACGCCGCAGCTCGACTCTCGGTAACCCGGCCAGGATACCCCGCTTGCGGCAGGCGTTACAAGGGAGTGACGTTCAGGCTGAGCACGTCCGGACGGTGGTAGTGGCCGGCCGGGTCGAAGCGCTGACGTGACTGGAGCAGCAGGTCCGGAACGAGCTCGGCATAGAGGATCCCCTCCTCGTCGTAGAGCGGTCCGGCGAGGTAGCTCCCGTCCGGACCGAGAATTGCCGAGCCGCCACGGCCGAGGATGTCGCGGCCCTCGAGCAGCGAGGCGAGTGGGAAGTCCTCCGGGTACGAGCTCGCGCGCTGGAAGTGGCACGGCGCGATCACGAAGGAGCGGGACTCCAACGCAATGTGCCGCAACGTTGCCTGCCAGGAGTCGCCGTCGTCCGCAGTCGAGGCGATGTAGATCTCGATTCCCGACTCGTAGAGCGAGAAGCGCGCAAGCGGCATGTAGTTCTCCCAGCAGATCAGTCCGCCGAGCCGGCCGATCGCCGTCTCGATCGCGCGCAGCCCCCGGCCGTCGCCCGGCCCCCAGATGAGCCGCTCGTGGTTCGTGGGCACGAGCTTGCGGTGATGGAGGGCCAGCTCGCCCGCGGGTGAGTAGTAGAGAAGCGCGTTGTAGAGCGTCCCGGGCCGCGCCGGGTCGATCTCGTTCACGCCGATCACGAGCCACACGCCGTGCTCGCGCGCAATCGCAGCGAGCCGGTCGGCGTCCGGGCCGGGGAGCTCGAGCGACTCGCGGTGGAGGAGTGCGAACGCCTCTTTCGCTCCCGCGTCGCCCCACCCGGCGAGCGCCTTCGCCCACACGGACGAGGGGTAGGCGGGAATGAACGTCTCCGGGAAGACGACGATCCCTGCGCCCTCGGCCGCTGCCTCAGCGGTGCGCTCCGCGACGCGGTCGATCGTGCGCGCTCGGTCGAAGATCGCCGGCTCGACCTGGATGCACGCTGCTGTCACCGGCTCGCGCATCAGATGGTTGCTGCCAGGAGATCGTCGGTCTCGGGACGTGCTCTGGCTGCTCTGGGGCGCGGCGGCGGGACGCCGCCGATGCTGGTGGCATCGGTGGTGGCCTGGCGACGTGAAGCGGACGGCGCGGCTGGAAGGCCGCGTAGCGGCCTGGAAGGCGGGGCGGGAGCGGCCCAGACACGCCAGAGCGCGTCCCGAACGCACGAGATCGTGGCAGCAACCATCAGGCCCACTCGAGCGGTGTGTACCCGCTCGTTCGCGGGGCGGAGACGATCAGCAGGACCGTGTCGGTCTCGCTCCGGTTCACCACCGTCCGCGTCGGCTCGGGGTCGAGCCGCGTGAAGGTGCCCGCCGGCGCCGGGTGCTCGACGCCGTCGATGACCATCGTCGCGTCGCCTGACAGGACGATGAACACCTCTTCCTGGTCGCTCTCGATCTCGGTGTGCTCGGGAATCGTCTCCCCCGGCGGCAGCTCGACGACGTTCATCCCGAAGGACTGCAGCCCGAGCGACTTGCGGGCGAGCGCCCACTTGGGGAACGGCCGCTCGAAGTCGTCGATGTGCACGATCGTGAAGCCCGCCATCTCAGCTCCCTTCCCATTCCGGTTCCGGTTCCGTCCCGACGCCTTCGGCGATGCGGTTGATGTAGTTGAAGTATGCGATCACCTGGATCGCGTCGTGAATCGCGGCGTCGTCCCAGCCGTGGGCACGGAGCTCGTCCGCGTCCGCGGCGCCGACCGAGGCGGGATCGCGCGTCAGCTTCACCGCGTAGTCGCAGAGCGCGCGCACCGGCGCCGCCAGATTGGCCTGCCGGTAGTCGTGCATGGCGTGCGCCGCCAGGTCTTCGTCTGCGCCCTCGGCACGGAGGTCGTCTGCGTGAGCGCGTATTCAGTAGTGGCAGTCGTTGTGGCAGGAGACGACGGTGGCGAGCAGCTCGCGCTCCTGCCGCGAGAGCCCGCACGGTCCGAACATGATCTGCTTGTAGAGGTCCATCGAGCTCTTCAGGACTCGCGGCCGAAGGCTCATCGACTTGACGATGTTGAAGACCTTGCCGGCGCGCCCGATCGCCGCGTCGTATTCCTCTTTCAGCAACCCGGTCGCTTGGTCGACCTCTGTCAGGCGCAGGTGCGGCATGCGCCGATCCTCGCACACAGGCCCGGCGGCGAGTGAGCCGCCGGGCCAGGGTGCGGTGGTGCCTAGCGCTTGAGGTCGACCGGGAAGGAGACCAGCCGGCGCGTCGAAACGCCTGCGAGGATGTCCTCGCCGGCCTTGCGGGCACGGCCGAAGACGACCAGCAGCGCCTGCCTGCTGGTGGCGGGGAAGCCGGCCGCCTTGTTCATCGTCAGCGTCGCCCAGCCGTCGGCTCCGCTTTGCTGCTCTGCCGGCGCCGTGAACTGGTTGAACGGGACGGCCTCGGCATAAACGAGCGCGCCCTGCACGGGCTTGCCCTTGCAGGTCACCCGGAGGCGGACGGTGATCGTCGCCGTCGACTTGCCGACGACTCCTGGGCTGATCTGCTGCCCGTCGATCAGGAGTCGGTTCGGGAGTGAGACGCTCGCGATCGGGATCGGGGCGGCCCCGTCACACCCGCTCGGCGCCACCGGGGCGGCCTTCACGACTGCGGTCGGGACGGTCGTGGATCCCGTCGAGCCGTCGTTGTTGCGAGCGGTCACGCGCACTCGCAGCGTGTTGCCGACGTCGACCTTCTTCGGCACGTACGTCTTCTCGGTCGCGCCGCCGATGTCGGCGCAGGCGCCGCCGTCTTCGTCACAGCGCCGCCAGGCGTACGTGAACGAGGTCGGCGACCCGCCCCACGTGCCGTTGTTGGCAGTCAGGGTCTTGCCTTCCTCAGCGGTGCCCGAGATCGTCGGCGGAGCCTGGTTCGACGGCGGTGCCAGGGCGGCGGCGCCGCCCGTCTCCGCCAAGCCGGCGATTGCTGCGAGCAGGAGCAGGGCGCCCACAGCGGCCAGCGCAAGTGTCTTGATGTTGCGTCGCATGTCTGTCCCTTCCTCGGATGGGGTGCTTCCGACCCCTTCTCTCCCTTCGTAGCACCGAACTAACGCAGGCGAGGGTGGTTTTCACAGGACGCTTACACCTGTGACTAGGCTCCGCGGCGGAGCGGCACGGGCCCGGTGGCCCAGCCGGTCTTCAAAATCGGCCCGGTCGTGCAACCCACGGCTTGCTCGGTTCGACTCCGGGGCCGCTCCGTGCTCGGTTTCGTTCGTAGTGCTACTTCAGGCGGCGGTAGACGATCTCGTGGCTGAAGCCTGCGAGGAAGCCCGCGCCGGCCTGGTTCACGGACATCGCGATCCGCAGCCGGTTCGGGCCGAGCGGAAGTGCGGCCTTGAAGCGGGCCCGCGAGTCCAGGTCGAGCGTGACGCGCTTGATCGTCACCCACTGCCCGAAGCTCGAGAGCCGCTGCAGCTGCACCTGCTTCCGCGCCATGCTCCGCCCCGCGAATGCGCGTGTGACGAAGCCGTTCATCCGGCCGAACGAGATCGACGGAGCGACCGCCGTCTGAACGGGGAGGCTCGAAGCGGTCTTCCAGGTGGCGCGATAGGTCGTGAGGATCTTCGGGCTCGCGTTGAAGCTGTAGGTGCCGTCGGCGCCGGTGATCACCGTTGCGAGGACGATCTCGGAGCCCTGCCCGTAGGCCAGGTAGCTCAGCTGGACGTTCTCGCCGGCTTTCTTGCTGTTGATCTGGCCGGAGAGGGTGATGCGTGTGCCGTACGTGATCTGCGGCAGCGACGTCGCGAGCGTGACGGCGGGCGGTGCGCCCGCGACCTTGATCGTGCCGACGCTGCTCGGTACGAGCGCGTCGCGGTACCTGTAGGTGCCGGCGACATCGAACCTGAAGGAGTACGTCCGACCGGGGCGGAGGACGGGTGAGGCGAAGGTGCCGGTCGTCGACACGACCTGGTGATTGTGTGAGTCGTCGTTCCTCCAGCGAATCGTGTCGCCCGCGACGATGTTGACGGTGGCGGGGGAGAACCACGAGCGCTTGATCGAGACCGTCTTCGTCGCAGCCGAGCCGACCGGGGCGAGCACGAGCGTGGCGAGCAGAGAGACCATGATGAGAAGTGTTCGGCGCATGCGGTGATCGTGCCCTGCCCGAAGGCTCCAAACCGCGGTTTCGAGCAGGTTTTACCGCCTGCCTACAGAGGATTTACGCAGCGCTTGCGTTGGGGCGGCTCAGAGCGAGCTGAGCTTGAAATCGTCGAACGTGCACGCGACGGATCCCGAGGTACCGAGCCGAATCCCGACGTTCCCCGCTGCGATTCCGTCGTCGTCGCGCACGTTTCCGAGCTCGCGGCCATTGACGCTCAGCGTCAGGAGGACAGGGTCGCTGCCGACGCAGCGCGCCTCGATGTCGTGCTTCTCCCCTTGGACTGCACCGCTCGGCTTAGGGCCGTGGGTCAGCGACACGAGCTTGCCCTTCCGGTAGCGCCCGATGTGGTATTGGCCCTTGCTCAGCACGGACAGGAAGTAGTAGTTGGCGGCGTTCGCGTAGCGGCAGACGAACCCGACGCCGTAGTCACTGTCGCCGCTGAACCATTCCGAGTGGATGTTCATCCGCACGTCACGCAGGGGACCCGTCGGGCTCCGCCAGCACGAGCATCGGCTGTGCCTTCGCCGCCCGCACGATCATCGCGTCCCCGTCGAAATAGCTGCTCCCGGCACCCCTCTTGATCGGGAGGACGAAGTGCGAGTGCCAGTCGGGCGACGAGATCGTCGACTGCGTCGTACCCGGATTGGCGTTGTCGTCGCCATCACCTCTCAGGGCCACGACCGCGCTGACGACGGCGCCGATGAACACCGCCGACGCCGTCAGGATCGTGGGCAGGCTCGTCCAGAACGAACCGCCTCCCCCGCCGCCGCCGGTGTCCCCTGAACCTATGTCGCCTTCGGACATCGGCCTCCTTGGCTCGTGCTGAATGTAACAGCGTCTTCGGGGATCGCCTAGGCCGCCGCAGCCTTGTCAGTAGGCTCTCGCGATGCGCACGCGCCGGCTCGGCAGCTCCGACCTCGACGTGACGGTCGTCGGCCTCGGCTGCAACAACTTCGGCGGCCGGATCGACGAGGAGGCTTCGCGAGCCGTGATCGACGCTGCGCTCGATGCAGGCGTCACCTTCTTCGACACCGCGGACGTCTACGGCAACCGTGGCGGCAGCGAAGAGATCATCGGCCGCGCGCTCGGCAGCAGGCGCGACCAGGTCGTGCTGGGGACGAAGTTCGGGCACGACCTCGGCGACGGCGAGACGGCCCGCGGATCGCGCCCCTACATCCGCAAGGCGATCGAGGCGTCGCTGCGACGGCTGCAGACCGATCGCATCGACCTCTACCAGTACCACCGCCCCGACGGTGTGACGCCGATCGACGAGACGCTCGGCGCGCTGCACGAGCTCGTGCAGGAGGGCACGGTGCGCGCCATCGGCTCCTCCAACTTCACCGCCGCGATGGTCGAGGATGCTCATACGACCGCCCGGGGCGGCGTGTTGACGCCGTTCGCCTCGGAGCAGAGCGAGTACTCGTGGCTCGCCCGCGGCGCGGAGGACGAGCTGCTGCCGGCCTGCGAGCGGCTCGGCGTCGGCTTCATCCCGTACTTCCCGCTCGCGAGCGGGCTGCTCACGGGGAAGTACCGGCGTGGCGAGCCGGCGCCGGAAGGAACGCGGCTGCACGGCCGCGAGCTCGACGAGGCGAAGCTCGACCGCGTCGAGCGGCTCGAGGCGTTCGCGGGCGAGCGCGACGCGACGCTCCTCGAGGTCGCGATCGGGGGGCTGCTGGCGCAGCCGGCCGTGGTCTCGGTGATCGCCGGTGCGACGAAGCCGGAGCAGGTGCGGGCGAACGCCCTGGCGGGAAACTGGGAGCCGGCCGACGAAGAGCTTGCCGCGCTCCGCTCGCTCTGACCGCGCCGCTGCGTTTCCAAATAGGCAACAGCGCAAGAAAATATCCGCACGTTGCGCAGATTGCTCTTGTATCTCGCCCGCGACGCCTGCGAAGGTGCGCCGTCCTGCGTGCAAGGAGGCCGTCTGTGTTGAGCAACAACCCTCCGCCGAACGTCACGATCATGCTCGAGTGTCTCGAATGCGGTGTGCGAGACGACGTAGCCAAGGGATGGCGCGCGTATCTCGAGCCCGAAGCCGACGGTGTGCTCGTCTTCTGCCCGGACTGCGCCGAGAGGGAGTTCGGCTCAGGGGACTAGCACTCGCTACCGTGGCGCCGTGCTCGCCGAGATCACGGCCGCAGCCCTCATCTGCCTCGATCCCGGGCACGGCACGGCGCCCGGGATCGGCAGGCAGTTCGAGCCGATCGGGCCAGGCTCGGGACAGGTGAAGATCAAGGATCCCGGCGGCGCCGCCGGCGAGGCTCCGGTCGCGCTGGCCATCGCGAGGCGCACGCGGTCGCTCCTGCTCGCGCGTGGCTACCGCGTGGCGATGACGCGGAACGGCACCGGCTACCCGGGCGGCAACCGTGAGCGAGCGCGTTTCTGCAACGCGCGCCACGCCGCGCTGATGATCCGGATCCACGCCGACGGGTCGGCCGATTCAGCGGTCCGCGGGATCTCCACTCTCGTGCCCGCGCGGCGTCGCGGCTGGACGGACGACATCTATGGCCCGAGCCGGCGCGCCGGTCTGCTGCTCCAGCGTGAGCTCGTGGCCTCCACCGGCGCCCGGAATCTCGGTCTCGTCGAGCGCAGCGACCTGACCGGGTTCAACTGGGCCGACGTGCCGGCCGTGCTCGTCGAGACAGGGTTCATGTCGAGCCCGCGCGAGTCGGCGCTCCTGCGCTCGGCCGGGTACCAGGAGAAGATCGCTGGAGCGCTCGTGCGCGCGACTCAGCGCTTCCTGATCCGGTAGATCATGCCGCGCCCCCAGTCGCCTGCGAGGACGCCGCCACGCGGCTCGACTGCGAGGCCGAGCGGGTGCTCGAACCCGTCGGCGAACGTCGACGAACGGCCGGTCCGGACGTCGACCTGGACGAGCTTCCGGCCCCAGCGCTCGCTCAGGTACTGACCCCATTCGGCCACGATCAGCTTTCCGCCCCAGAGGGCGAGCGAGTCCGCAGACGAGTGCGGCTCGAGGTAGGCGACCGGCGGGGTGACGCCGCGGCACGAGCCCTGCAATCTCCGGTGCTGCCAGCTCGCCCAGCAGTCCGGCCAGCCGTAGTCGGCGCCGGGCCTGATCCGCACGACCGTCTCGGCAGGCTCGTTCGTGCCGAGGTCGTCGCGGGCGTTGTCGGAGACGTAGAGCGTGTTGCCGTCGAAGATGAGCCCGAACGGGTTGCGGAGCCCGGTCGCCACGATCCGCAGGTCGCTGCCGTCGGGTTTGAACGAGAGGATCGCGCCGCTGCGGCGATCCTTTTCGCGGCAGACATCGCAAGTCGTGCCGCTGCCGAGGTAGAGGCGGCCGTCGGGGCCGACGACGATCGTGTCCTGCTGGTGCCGGCCGAACGGAAGGCGGTTGACGATCGTCTTCCGGGCCACGACCCGCTTCCCTCGGACCGAGAGCCGCTGTACCGACCCCTGCGTCGCGACATAGAGCGTCGAGCCCGACCACGCGAGGCCGAGCGGCGTCTTGAAGCCGCGCGCCAGGACGCGGGGGTTCGAGGAGCCCGGGCCGACCGCCACGACCTTGCCGGTCTCCTGCGTTGCGTAGAGCAGCCCGTCCGGGCCGAACGCGAGTGCGGTCGGCCGCTCGAGCCCGGTCGCATAGACCTCCGCCGTCAGGCCGCAGCAGACGGTCAGAGCGGGGGCCGGGCGCAGCGCGGGAGACAGCGCCGAGGCGCCGGGCACGGTGACCAGGAATGCGGCTGCGACGGCAGCCGCGAGGCTACGCCTCCCAGGGATCGCCGGCAGGCTCGGCAGCACTCGTCTCGGCACGCTTGCGGCGGCGGAGGAGCCGCGCACGCTTCGGCGCCGGCGCTTCCTCGGGAACGGCCTCCGGCTGCAAGGGAAGCTTGGCCACGATCGTCTTCGACTCCGGGTCCGGCCCGCTCTCGACGACCGTCGCCTCCACGACTGGCATGTCCCACGGCCCTGTCGTGTCGGCCGCGGGCTTCGAGGCGGCCTCAGCCGGCGGAGCTATCTCCTCGAGGCGCCAGCGGGAGCGCTTCGACGCTGACGCCCACTCGGCGAGCACGACGAGTCCCCACGCCACTCCCATCACGAGCACGATCAGTGCGGCGGACAGGTTGGCGAGACCGGCCAGCACCGCGATGAGCAGCAGGAACGCCCCCTCGACGACGAGCCGCGGCAGCGCAGGGTGGCGCGCGAAGGGCGGCGGCACGGCAGCCACCCAGTCGGGGGAGTGCCCGAGGCCCGTGTTCGGGAGCCCTCTCTCGGCCGGCCAGTCCTCGTCGTCGTAGCGTGCCGGCGCGGTTCGCTCGGCGCGGATCGCCTTCAGCTCGGCGCGCAGCTCGGACGCAACCGACTCCAGCTCGCGCACACGGTCGGCGAAGGTCGCGAAGGCCTCCTCGACTCGCGCGGGGTCGTACCCCTCCTCGGCGTGCGGCAGCTCGTCGGTCTGCGGCAGCTTTCCCATCTCCTTGAAGTATGCCGCGGGCGCGAAGAAGCCTGCTCAGTGCGCTTTTAGTCGCCGCCGTCGGAGCCGTGCATCTCGCCGAGAGCCTGCTGGGCCTTCTCGTGGATCGCCCGCCGGCGCTCCTCGATCGAGAGGGGTTGCTCGACCTCGTCGACCGGCTGGCCCTCCGAGGCGTCGAACTCGTCGCGATCGTCTGCTGCTTCGCGTGCCTGCTCGAGCCGGACCCGCAGCTCCTCCGCGGGGTCGACCTCGGTCGTCTGCGGGCTCGGCGACCGCCGGAGGAACCGCCAGAGCGCGGCCAGTCCGAGGGCCCCGCCCAGCCCTGCCAGCAATCTGCCCATGGGGGCGATGCTACTCTGTCTCCGCTTCCTGCCTCGTCTCGCGTGCGCCGTTCCCGCTCACGCTTGCCGGCGAGGCCGCCTAAGACCGAGGGAAGCCCGACGGAAGGAGACCGGGAACGTGAACGACTACGAAATTCTGCTGATGCTGGACCCCGACCTGCCCGAGGAACGGCAGGAGGAGATCGTCAAGCGCACGCGTGACCTCGTCGAGAAGAGCGGCGGCACGTGGGACGGCCAGGACGCCTGGGGCCGCCGCAAGCTTGCGTACGAGATCAACAAGAAGTCCGACGGCGTCTACCACCTGCTCTCGTTCAGCGCCGACGGCGACACCCTGGACGAGATCGCGCGCGTCCTCAAGATCGACGACGACGTGATGCGGCACCTGGCGACTCGTCGCTACAAGCCTGGTTCGACTCAGCCAGTAGCGGTGGGCGGGCCTGCACGCGAGGATGTCTCCGAGCCCATCGACACCTCGTTGGAGGAGGAGTAATGCCCCAGAACATCAACATTGTCGCCCTCGTCGGCAACCTGACGCGAGACCCGGAGCTGCGCCACACACCGTCCGGAACAGCCGTGACGACACTCCGCATCGCGGTGAACGATCGTGTGAAGCGCGGTGAGGAGTGGACCGACGCCGCCTACTACTTCGACGTCACCGTCTGGGGCCGGACGGCGGAGAACTGCGCTCAGTATCTGGCGAAGGGCCGCCCGGTCGGCGTGCAGGGAAAGCTGACCTGGCGCGAGTGGGACGCCCAGGACGGCAGCAAGCGCCAGTCGGTCGAGGTCGTCGCCGACAACGTCCAGTTCCTCGGCAGTCGTGGTGAAGACGGCGGCGGTCAGTTCGTGCCCTCGGGCGCCGGCGCAGCGCAGTCCTCGTCCGAGGACTTCCCCGCGGCCGCGGCCGACGACGACATTCCGTTCTAGGAGAGATGTAGATGGCACAGCCAAAAACCCAGCAGACGCGCAAGCGTCCCGGCTCCTCGATGGCCCCCGGGCGTCGCAAGAGCTGCCTCTTCTGCAAGGACAAGGTCGAAGAGGTCGACTACAAGAACCTGAACCAGCTCCGGCGCTACATCTCGGAGAAGGGGAAGATCCGCAACCGTCGCATCACGGGCGCCTGCCGGCGCCACCAGCGGCAGGTCGCGGTCGCCGTCAAGCGGGCGCGCGAGATGGCGCTCCTGCCCTACGTGGAGGCGCGCTAGCGATGGAGGTCATCCTCCTGAAGGACGTCGACAAGGTCGGGCTCCGCGGCGAGGTCGTGAATGTCGCCCGCGGCTACGCCCGCAACTTCCTCCTCCCGCGCAAGCTCGCCGAGCCGGCCACCACCGGCCGGGTGACCGAGCTGAAGCGGATCGAGGAGCAGCGTGCCCGCAACGAGGCGCGCACGGTCGAACAGGCAAACCAGATCGCCGACGTGCTTCGCCAGGCCGAGCTCAGCTTCGACGTCAAGTCGGGACCGACCGGCGCGCTCTTCGGCTCGGTCACGACGACCGACATCGCCGATCAGATCTGGGCAGATCACAAGATCCGCGTCGACCGCAAGAAGATCGAGACGGATTCGATCCGCCGGATCGGCCGCTACTCGGTGCCGATCCAGCTGTTCGAGAACGTCACCGTCGAGGTGAAGACCCTGGTCGTCCCCGAAGGCGGCGAGCTGCCGCCCGAGGAGGAGCTGGCCGCGATGGAGGCGGCCGAGGCCGAGGTGCAGGCGGCCGCGCAGGCCGAGGCAGAGGCGCATCGCGCCGAAGCGGAGGCTGCGCTCGAGGTGGAGCTGGAAGAGGAGGAGTCGGACGCCAAGACGCCTGCGGAAGCGGCGATCGAGGCGGACGGCGAGCCCCCGGCCGAGCCCGCGGCGGAACAGCCACCGTCCGAGGACGTTCAGCCCGACGACGTTCAGTCCGAGGACGCGCAGACCGAGCAGTCCGAGGAGACCGAGGAGCCGTAGTTTCCACAGCGTGTTCCACAGGCCTGTGGAACACGCTGTGAACTTTCCGCTCTCTCCGGCAGAAGCGGGCATGTCCTCTGTGGACGGGGGGAGACCGGTATGGCACCGACCCGTGGAGAACGCTGCGAACGTGCGTTCCTTCTGCCTGCAAATCGCGGCAGCAGGTTCCCACAGCCGCCTGTGAATCCCCAGCCTTGAGGCCGTCCGCCGCTGCGGCTCTAATGGTAGGCCATGTCCCAGGTCGCTTCCGTGCCCCCGTCGGCACAATCACCGCACGTGCCGCCGCAGAACCTCGAGGCCGAGGAATCGGTGCTGGGCGCGATGCTGCTCTCGCCGGGAGCGATCGGGGCGGTCACAGAGATCCTCTCCGCAACGGACTTCTACCGGGAAAGCCACGGAGTGGTCTTCCGCGCCTGCCTTGCGCTGTACCAGCAGGGCGAGCCAGTCGACGCCATTACCCTCGTCGACTCGCTCGAGGAGCGCGGCGAGCTCGAGCAGGTGGGCGGCCGCGCCCGCATCCACGAGCTCGCCGCGCTCGTCCCCGCTACGGCGAACGCGGCGCACTACGCGCGGATCGTGCGCGAGATGGCGACGCTGCGCGGGCTCGTCCGCGCGGGTGCCGAGATCGCACGGCTCGGCCAGGACCGGCCCGGTGAGACCACGGACCTCGTCGACCGCGCCGAGCAGATCGTCTTCGACCTTGCCCAGCAGCGGGTCACGAGCGACTTCAGCCACATCGAAGGTCTGCTGAAGGAGAGCTTCGAGCGGATCATGCACCTGTACGAGGCCGGCGCCGACGTGACGGGCTGTCCGACCGGCTTCAAGGAGCTCGACAAGCTCACGTCGGGCTTCCAGCCGGGAAACCTGATCATCATCGCCGCGCGGCCGTCGATGGGGAAGTCCGCGCTCGCGCTGAACATGGCCCAGAACCTCGCCGTGCGGCACGACGTGCCGGTGGCGCTCTTCACGCTCGAGATGTCGAAGAGCGAGGTGACACAGCGGATGATGTGCAGCGAGGCGAAGGTCGAGTCGCAGAGCCTGCGCACCGGCAAGCTGAAGCCCGAGGACTGGCCGCGCCTGACGGCGGCGTGCGACAAGCTGATGAAGGCGCCGATCTGGGTCGACGACACCGGCTCGATCACGATGATGGAGATCCGCTCGAAGGCCCGCCGGCTCAAGTCCCGCGAGCCCACGCTCGGCCTGATCATCGTCGACTATCTGCAGCTGATGACCTCGGGCGGCAACTCCGAGAACCGCGTCCAGGAGGTCTCCCAGATCTCACGGCAGCTGAAGATCCTGGCGCGCGACCTCGAGGTGCCGATTCTCGCGCTCTCGCAGCTCTCGCGGGCGGTCGAGCAGCGCCACGACAAGCGACCGATCCTGTCCGACCTGCGCGAGTCGGGCTCGATCGAGCAGGACGCCGACCTGGTCGGCTTCGTCTATCGCGACGAGTACTACAACGGCGAGGAGTCCGACTCCCAGGGGATCGCAGAGTTGATCCTCGCCAAGCACAGGAACGGGCCGACCGACACGGTCAAGCTCTCGTTCCTGAAGCGCTATGCCAAGTTCGCCGACCTGGCGGCGGCGTAAGGAGCAAGGAAGGAGCACCGGCATGATCGATCAGACGATCTGGCTCTCGCCTCGGGCAACGTCGTACACCGTCGTGTGCGAGGAGTGCGCCGCCGAGCACGGCTACCTCGGGGCGCAGGTGGAAGGACGGCTCGAGCTCGACCGCGACCACACCGCCGTCACGTGCGTGCGGGGTCACGAGATCCGCGTCGAGCGCGCGAATCACCAGCCCATCGGCGTGCTCGCCCTCTAGTTCGGGCAGACTCCAGCTCGTGCCTGCCACCGTCATCGTCGGTGCGCAGTGGGGCGACGAAGGCAAGGGGAAGATCGTCGACCTGCTCGCGCAGGAGTCGGACGTCGTCTGCCGCTACCAGGGTGGGCCGAACGCCGGGCACACCGTGATCGTCGACGGCGAGACGTTCAAGTTCCGCCAGCTTCCGTCCGGGATCCTCTCCGGCAAGGTGAGCGTCCTCGGCGCCGGCTGCGTCGTCGATCCGGAGGTGCTGCTCGGCGAGATCGACGATCTGGAAGGTCGTGGGATCAGCGCCGACCCGCTCAAGATCTCGGGCAACGCGCACCTGATCATGCCGTGGCACATCGCAATCGACGGTGCGAGCGAGAAACGGCTCGGCAAGCTCCAGATCGGGACGACGCGGCGCGGGATCGGCCCGGCCTATGCCGACAAGGCGGCTCGGATCGGGATCCGGGTCCAGGACTTGCTCGACCCGAAGATCCTGCGCCAGAAGATCGAGACTGCGCTGGCCGAGAAGAACGTCTGGCTGGTACGGGTCTACGAGCACGCGCCCTTCGAGCTGGAGGACGTCGCCTCGCGCTACGAGGGGTTCGCCCAGCGCCTCCGCCCCTACGTGGCCGACACGTCGCTCCTCGTCGACGACGCGATCCGCGGCGGGAAGCGCGTCCTGCTCGAAGGCGCGCAGGGGACGCTGCTCGACCTCGATCACGGCACCTATCCGTTCGTCACCTCGTCGAACCCGATTGCCGGTGCGGCCGCGACCGGGATCGGGATCGGGCCGACGCGCATCGACGAGGTGCTCGGCGTCTCGAAGGCGTACGTGACCCGCGTCGGCGCCGGGCCGTTCCCGAGCGAGATGGACGACGAGATCGGCGGCCAGGTGCGGGAGCTGGGGCAGGAGTTCGGCACGGTGACCGGCCGCGAGCGGCGGCCGGGCTGGCTGGATCTCGTGGCGCTCCGCTACGCCGTCCGGCTGAACGGGATCACGTCGCTCGCGCTGACGAAGCTCGACGTGCTCTCCGCCTTCGACGAGCTGCAAGTGTGCGTCCGCTACCGGCTCCCGGACGGGACGGAGACTCCCGACTTTCCGGCGCACCAGAGCGACTTCCACCATGCCGAGCCGGTGATGGAGACGGTGCCGGGCTGGGCCGAGCCGCTCGACGGCTGCGTCACGATCGGCGACCTGCCGGAAGCGGCGCGCGCCTACGTGCAGCTGGTCGAGCTCGCCCTCGACGTGCCGGTCCGGCTCGTCGGGACGGGTGCCGCGCGCGAGCAGGTGCTCGCGGGCGCGTGAAGTAGGAGGGCTCGACGAAACATCGGCTGAGTCGCCGGGCCGCGCTGCTCGCGCCGATGCGGCGTCCTCAGTCGCGCCCATAGCTTCCAGCTATGAACGCTCCCTGCGTCCTTGCCTCGGAACGAGCATCGCACCCCGGCGACGAGCGACGTTCCGTCGAACCCTCCTGCTAGATCACCTTCCAGGGATCGACGTAGATGTCGTCGACCTGCCACGTGCCGCTTCCGAACAGCAGCCCTTTCGGCGTGAAGCGGAGCGCCATCTGGGAGGTGAGCCCGTTCAGCGTCAGTGCGTTCACGGTGCCCATGAGCTGGAGCGCCGGCAGGCCCGGCGACCACGACTTCGTCGGCAGGGCGGGGGGAAGGAGATCGAGCGAGCGCTGGCGGCCGGCCGAGTCCGTGTAGACCGCCTCGACCCGAAGGTACGAGAGCGCGGCGCCGCCGGTCGAGAAGTAGCGGACGATCGGCAGCACGAGGCCCATGCACATCGTCGGGCTCGTCGCAGAGCTGCCCGGAGGCAGGAGCAGCGAGTGGGAGTCACTGGCCGACGTCACGAAGGAGGACTCGTTGCCGCTGACGACGCGCGCGCCGCCGGAGAGGCTCCAGCCCGGGGCGCCCGACTCGAAGTCGCCGCCCGGCAGGAGCGTGTAGGGAAGCGGGTCGAGGAAGCGCATGAACGGATGAACCGGCTGATAGCCGCAGCCGAGCAGCGAGCCGTCTGCAGCCGCGGCCGGTGAAGCCGACACAGCAGCCACCGCAACGAGCGTGGTGAACAGCGCCAGCAGCTTCCGAGCGCCCTTCCGTGAAATCGCCGCAACGTTCATCTTCCGCTTTCTCCCTTGTCCGAACCGCAGTCGTCTCAGTGTCCGGGCTTCCGCGTGCCGGGCATCCCCCTCCTGGGTGAGGGCGCGGCTAGGTTTAATCCCCTGATCGAGTGAACGTAGGCCCCGAGGCGGCTCCGATACTCAAATGTGAGCGTCGCGGCGGGAACCGAAGCCTGGTCTGCCGACCCATCGGCCCGTCCCGGGGTCGATCTCGACCCTGCCCGCGACCAGCCGATCGAAGACGGCCGTGCCCGCCGCCGCGAGCGCCTCGGCAGCCGCGGTCTCTGGGCGAGCATGGTCACCGGCGGCATCTTCCTTGCGGTCGCGCTTCCGCTCCTCTGGTTCTACGACTCGGGGGTCGTTGTCTCGCCGCTCGTCGTCGCGATGCTCGTCGGCGCCTACGCGCTCGCCTACAACGTCGAATTCGAGGTCGGGCCGGGTCTCGCTCCGGCGACCCAGCTGGTCTTTGTCCCGCTGCTCTTCCTCGTCCCGCTCGAGCTCGTGCCGCTGTGCGTTGCAGCCGGGGTGATGCTGGGGAACGTGCTCGAGCTGGTCGAGGGCCGGATCCGGCTCGAGCGGGTGCTGGGCCGGCTCGGCGAGGCCTGTTACTCGCTCGGCCCGGTGCTCGTGCTCGTCGCGGCGGGCGCTCCCGCACCGGGCGACGCGGCGCTGCTCGTGCTCGTCGCCGCGCTCGCCGCCCAGTTCGTGGCCGACTTCGTGATCGCGACGTTGCACGGTCGGATCGCGATGGGTATCTCGCCGAGACTCTTCATCCGCGACCTGGCCCTCGCCTGGGGCGTGGATGCGACCCTCGCGCCGATCGGTTTTCTCGCTGCGCTCGCGGCCGCCGAACAGGCAGCCGCATTCCTGCTCGTGCTCCCGCTCATCGGGCTCCTGCGGACGTTCGCGCGGGAGCGGCGGAGTCGTGTCGACCATGCTCTCGAGCTCAGCCACGCCTACCGCGGCACCGCGCTCCTCCTCGGCGACGTGGTCGAGGCCGACGACGCCTACACCGGCTCGCACAGCCGCGATGTGGTCTCGCTCTCGATCGCCGTGGCGGAGGAGCTCGGGGTCGACTCACGCGGCCGCCGCGACACGGAGTTCGTGGCGCTCTTGCACGACGTCGGCAAGATCCGGATCCCGAACGAGATCATCAACAAGCCCGGTCCGCTCACTCCCGAGGAACGCGCGATCGTCGAGACGCACACCGTCGTCGGCGAGGAGATGCTCGAGCGGGTCGGCGGGGTGCTCGGGAACGTCGGCAGCCTCGTTCGCTCCTGTCACGAGCGTTTCGCCGGCGGTGGGTATCCCGATGGCCTCGTCGGCGACGAGATTCCACTGGTCGCCCGCATCGTCTGCTGCTGCGACGCGTACAGCGCGATCACGACCGATCGGCCCTACCGCGCCGGACGCTCCGCGGAGGAAGCGCTCGTGGAGCTCCGACGCTGCGCGGGCACCCAGTTCGACCCGGACGTGGTCGAGGCGCTCGCCCGCGTCACCGCCAAGGCCGTCTAGCCCACGCGCGAAGTAGACTCGGCCGCCGTGAAGGTGCTCCTGGTCGGGTCGGGCGGACGCGAGCACGCGCTCGCTTGGAAGCTTGCGCAAGCACCGGGCCTAGAGTCGCTGCACGCCGCTCCCGGCAACCCGGGCATCGCGCGGCTCGGGCACTGCCACCCCGTCCGGGCCGAGGACGGCGAGAGCCTGCTCGGCCTGGCACGCAGCCTCGACATCGATCTCGTCGTGGTCGGGCCCGAGGCGCCTCTCGTCGCCGGTGTTGCGGACCTCCTGCGCCGCAACGGAGTCGCCGTCTTCGGCCCCGGGCGCGCCGCGGCGAGGATCGAGGGATCGAAGAGCTTCGCCAAGGCCGTGCTGGCCGCGGCCGGGGTTCCGACGGCCGAGACGCTCGCCGTGGCTCGCCCCCCGTGCGTGGTCAAGGTCGACGGGCTCGCGGCGGGCAAAGGCGTTTTCGTCTGCGAGACAGTGGAGCAACTCGACGAGGGCCTTCGCGCGGCCGCCGCCTTCCCGGGTCCGATCGTGATCGAGGAGCTGCTCGTCGGCGAGGAGGTGTCGATCTTCGCGCTCGCCGACGGGCGTGGCGTGGTGCCGCTCGCGCCGGCGCAGGACTTCAAGCGGATCGGTGACGGCGACACGGGGCCGAACACGGGCGGCATGGGCTCGTACTCGCCCGTCCCGGGCATCGGTGCCGGCGAGGTCGCGGAGCTCGTCGAGCGGATTCACAAGCCGGTGGTCGAGGAGCTCGCGCGCCGCGGAGCACCTTTCGTCGGTGTGCTCTTCGCCGGCCTGATGCTGACACCGGCCGGACCGAAGGTGCTGGAGTTCAACTGTCGCTTCGGGGATCCCGAGACGCAGTCCATCCTGCCTCGTCTGGAGGGCGACTTCCTCGGTGCGCTCGCGGCAGCCGCAGGGGGCGAGCTCGAAGGTGTCGAGCTCAGCGCCTCCGACGAGGCTGCGGTGACGGTCGTGCTCGCCGGCGCCGACTATCCGGAGAGCTCCGACAGCGGCTCGGCGATCGAGGGGATCGAGGCTGCCGAGGCGGCAGGTGCGCTCGTCTTCCATGCCGGCACCGCGTTGTACGGCGACCGGCTGGTCACGAACGGAGGGCGGATTCTCGGTGTCACCGGCACCGGGGCGACCATCGGCGAGGCCCGCGACTGCGCCTACGCCGGCTGCGAGCTCATCACGTTCGCGGGGGCGCAGCACCGCGGCGACATCGCGCTTCTGGCCGCCGGGGCCAGCGGCTGATCTTCCGGAGCGCGCGGTAGACTCGCTCAGGTGATTTCGCGCTACTCCCGCCCGGCCATGTCTGCGATCTGGTCGGACGAAGCGCGGTTGGCGCGTTGGCTGGAGGTCGAGCTCGCCGCGCTGGAGGGCTGGGCGGAGACCGGCCTCGTGCCCCGCGAGGCGATCGAGACGATTCGTGCGCGGGCCGTCGTTCCGACGCCCGAGCGCGTCGCGGAGATCGAGGCGCGAACCCATCACGACGTCGCCGCCTTCGTGGATGCCGTCGCGGAGGATCTCGGTGAGGAGGGGCGGTGGTTCCATTACGGACTGACCTCGTCGGACGTCCTCGACACCGCGCTCGCGCTCCAGATTCGCGATGCCGGAGCGCTGATCCTCGCGGGTATCGATCGAGCCTTCGCCGCCGTCGTCGGGCGCGCCGAGGAGCATCGCGACACGCTGACCATCGGCCGCACGCACGGTGTCCATGCAGAGCCGACGACGTTCGGTCTCAAGCTCGCGGGCTGGGCGTTCGCCCTCGAGCGCGATCGCATTCGCGTCGCCCGGGCGCTCGAAGGCATGCGGGTCGGCAAGCTCTCCGGTGCCGTCGGGACGTATTCCGCGGCCGATCCCGAGGTCGAGAGGGTGGCTTGCGAGCGGCTCGGGCTCGAGCCCGCTCCGAGCTCCACGCAGATCCTCCAGCGCGACCGCCATGCCGAGGTGCTGAATGCGCTCGCACTGCTTGCAACGTCGCTCGAGCGGTTTGCGCTCGAGATTCGCCACCTCGCCCGCACCGAGGTACGAGAGGTCGAAGAGCCGTTCGGACGCGGGCAGAAGGGATCGTCGGCGATGCCGCACAAGCGGAACCCGATCGTCTCCGAGCGGATTTGTGGGCTGGCGCGCGTCGTGCGCGCAGGCGCCGTCGCCGGGCTCGAGAACGTCGCGCTCTGGCACGAGCGAGACATCTCCCACTCCTCGGCCGAGCGGGTCGTTCTGCCTGACGCGTTCCTCGCCGTCGACTACATGCTCGACCGCTTCGCCTGGCTGCTGGAAGGGCTCGTCGTCCGAACCCAGCGCATGCGCGAGAACCTCGACTCGAGCCACCGCCTGTACTTCAGCCAGCGCCTGCTCCTCGCGCTCGTCGAGGCGGGCCTCTCCCGCGACGATGCGTATCGGCTCGTGCAGCGTCACGCGATGCGCGCATGGGACGAGGGCCTGGACTTCCCCGAGCTCGTCCGCGCCGATGCCGAGATCGCCGGCCGCGTCGAGCTCGATCCCGTTTTCGATCTCGGCTCCTACACGCGTCACGTCGACGTCGTCTTCGAGCGGCTTCGCGCTCTCAGCCGCGAGCAGGTCCATGCCTGAGGCCGCCGTCCACATCGGCAGCGGCAAGGTGCGCGAGCTCTACGCCCTCGACGACGAGCGCCTGCTGCTCGTCGCCTCCGATCGAATCTCGGTCTTCGACGTGATCCTCCCGACGGAGGTGCCGGACAAGGGGCGGGTACTCACCGGCCTGTCCGCGTTCTGGTTCGCGCGGACGCGGGAGCTCGTCCCGAACCACCTGCTGGCGCTGCGCAGCGACGGGCGCTCGCTCGAGTGCCGCCGCCTCGACATGCTTCCGGTCGAGATCGTCGTTCGCGGCTACCTGTCGGGCTCCGGCTGGAAGGACTACGCGCGCACGGGCGCGGTGTGCGGCCACCAGTTGCCGACAGGCCTGCGCGAGTCGGGCCGCTTGCCCGAGCCGATCGTCACGCCGGCCACGAAGGCCCAGTCGGGCCACGACGAGAACATCGACGGGCGCACCGCCGCGGACCTCGTCGGCGCCGAGCGCTGGGCCGAGGTCGAATCGGTTGCGCTCGAGCTCTACGGCTTCGCGGCGGGGTATGCCGAGGCGCGCGGGATCATCCTCGCCGACACGAAGTTCGAGCTCGGGATCGACCACGCCGGCGCGCTCGTGCTCGGAGACGAGGCGCTGACGCCGGATTCATCCCGATTCTGGCCGGCTGCCGACTACGCAGCCGGCGGCCCGCAGCCGTCGTACGACAAGCAGTACGTACGCGATTACTGCGAGAGCCTCGGCTGGGACAAGACCTATCCCGGCCCTCAGGTTCCCGCCGACGTCGTCGCCGGCACTCGTGCTCGCTATGTCGAGGCGTTCGAGTTGTTGACGGGGCTCGCGTTCGACGACTACCTCGCCGACCCACAGGTCGTGCTGCGGTGAGGGTGACCGTCCTCGTGAGACCGAAGGATGGAATCCTCGATCCGCAGGGCGAGGCGGTTCAGGGGTCGCTGCGCAAGCTCGGCTTCTCGGTTGGGGGAGCTCGCGTGGGCCGGCTCGTCGACCTCGAGGTCGACGCGGCCTCTCCGCACGAGGCGAAGGCCGACGTGGAGCGCATGTGCCGGGAGCTGCTCGCGAATCCGCTGATCGAGAGTTTCGAGATCGAAGTGGTGGAGACATGACCATCAGGCCGCGCATCGCGGTGCTCGTCTTCCCCGGCTCGAACGACGACCGTGACGCTGCCTGGGCGCTCGGTGCGCTCGGCGCCGACCCGCTGCTGGTCTGGCATGCCGAGCAGCAGCTTCCCCGCGGTACGGATGCCGTCGTGCTGCCAGGGGGATTCTCGTACGGCGACTACCTCCGCTGCGGCGCGATCGCCCGCTTCGCGCCGGTGCTCGACGCTGTGCGTGAGTTCGCAGCCGGGGGCGGCCCGGTACTCGGGATCTGCAACGGCTTCCAGATCCTCTGCGAGGCCGGCATGCTGCCCGGAGTGCTGCGCCGGAACCGCGATCTCGAGTTCATCTGTCGCGACGTGCGGCTGCGCGTCGACCGGACGGACACGCTGTTCACCTCGCGCTGCGAGCCGGGGCAGGAGCTCACGATTCCGGTGAAGAACGGCGAGGGAAACTGGTACGCCGATGACGAGCTCTATCGCGAGCTGGAGGCGTCGGGCCAGCTGGTGCTGCGCTACGCGGAGGACTGCAACGGCTCGGTGGGCGACGTGGCGGGCGTGTGCAACGCGGAGCGGAACGTGTTCGGCCTGATGCCGCATCCCGAGCATGCCGTCGACACCCTGCTGGGCTCCGGCGACGGCGCTCTTCTGCTTGCCGCGCTCGTCGATGCCTTGCGCGAGCGCACGTTCGCGACCGCCTGACCGACAGGCCGGCCGCCTCACAGCCGCAATGCCTGCTCGAGCCCGGGATGCTTCGCGAGCGCCTCGCGCAGCCGCTCGAGGTCCTTGACGCGCAAGGTCACGGGTCCCCGCCGAGCCACACCGTCGGTGGCGTACGCGAAACGGACGAGCCGCTCTCCCTTGCTCGTCTCCAGCAATTGGACGAGCGAGGCAAAGCGCTTGTCGCCGGCTTGCTGCGGCAGCTTCAGCTCCTCGAGCAGCGTCGCGGTGCCCCACGGTGTTGCGGCTCGGGTTGCGGCTCGGGCTGCAGCTAGGGTTGGAGCGCGGAGCTCACCGTTCTTCATGCCTCAGACGCTACGGAGTGACCTGTAACGGGTGTGTGACGCGTTCGCACCGGAACCGAAACGATGGCTCCACCGTTTACTCCACATGCCGAGAGCGATCTGGAGCGGTGCGATCTCATTCGGGCTCGTGAACGTGCCGGTGCGCATGTACAGCGCGATCGAGGAGAAAGACCTGCATTTCCACATGATCCACGAGCCCGACAACGGGCGGATCGGCTACCAGAAGTTCTGCAAGAAGGAAGAGAAGCTCGTTCCCGACGACGAGATCGTCAAGGCGTTCGAGACCAGCAAGGACAAGCACGTCGTCCTCACCGACGAGGACTTCGACGCCGTGAAGGCCGAGGGTGTGAAGACGTTCGACATCTCCGACTTCGTGCCCTATGACGAGATCGACCCGATCTACTTCGACCGCACGTACTTCCTCGGCCCGCAGGACGGTGCAGAGAAGGTGTACGCGCTGATGCGCGAGGCGATGGAGCAGACCGGCCTGGCGGCGATCGGCAAGTACGTGATGCGCGAGCGCCAGTACCTGGGCTGTCTCCGCGTTCGTGAGGGCGTGATCGCGCTCGAGAAGATGTTCTTCCACGACGAGATCCGGCCCGTCGAAGGGCCTTGCCCCTGGCAAGCGCAAGGTGCCGAAGGAGGAGCTCGAGCTCGCGAGCGCGCTGATCGAGCGCTTCACGGGGCGGTTCCAGCCCGAGAAGTACGAGGACACCTACCGCAAGGCGCTGCTCGCGGTCGTCCGCGCGAAGCAGAAGGGGAAGACGATCACCGCAGCCGAGCCGGAGCCCGACGAGGAGCCGACCGATCTGCTGGCTGCGTTGAAGGCGTCCGTCGACGCAGCCAAGAAGCGGGGGGGCTCGGTGCGTGCGAAGCGACCGCCGAGCCGCAAGAAGTCGACGGCGCGCCGGAAGACCGCGAAGCGCTAGAGCGCTAGAGCTTGCGGATCGTGTCGCCGCGGCGGACGATGCCGGGCTCGACGACCCGCGCGTTGATCCCGCGCAGGTTGAGATGCCGGTTCTCCTTGGAGTTCACGAACCGGTGGGCTGCGTTCCCGAACCGGCCACTGAACTTGACACAACCGTCATGGGGCGCCGCGGACACCTCGATCACCGCCGTGCCAAGGGAGAGCCGAGTGCCCGGCCGGCAGGTTCGCCTCGGAGATGTCGAAGTCGACGTAGAACTGGTCGCCGGCGAGCGCCCAGCGCTCCCGGTCGCCTGCCGCCACGAGGTCGACGGCACGCGCGTTCGCCAGCGTCAGCTGCGCGTCGGGGTTCGACGAGCCGTCATCCGTGCTCTTGCTCCCGCGCGCGTACCAGTTGTCGCCGACGAGACCCTGCGTCGAGATCGAGCTCTGCCTCCTCGACCAGCTCGCGCTCGTCCACGACCGGACGACGCACGATCAACTCGACCGTGCCCTGGTCGCTCGGGGAGCGCACGACTTCGGCAAGACCGGCGTCGAGCTGCTCCGCGTCGACGTGCTCGACGACTCGTTCCTCGGAAGTGGTCACGACCCTGTTCTATCACGCGCTTGACTTTGCCCACAAAACCTGGGTATAGACACAATTCGCACGAGCGGCTGCAGCCCACGGGGAGCCCGCCCGGGCGTTCTGTCATTTCAAGGGGAGGGCACAGTGGCGCGTCGATATCACTCTTACGTTCTCGTTGATCCTCGCGGCACTCGCCGTCGCACTCATCGGCTCCGCCCCCGCCTCGGCGGCAATCGGGCCGCCCTGGTGCGGCACACCGATTCCCGACGGCGTCGCAGGCCTTCCGGACGGCACGCTGCCGACCGACCCGGTCGGCAGCTATCCGCACATCCCCTGGTACGCGGTGGGTTGCACGCTCGACGCGATCGCCGCCCAGAGCAACGGCCGATTGACGGTCGAGGTGATCGGGCAGTCCGCCCTCGGGCGCGACATGTACCTCGCGACGATCAATGCGCTCCGACACGAAGCACCAGAAGCAGAGCTTCAAGAACTGGCAGCAGTTCCGGAAGCTCGCGCCCGTGGACCCCAAGAAGGCGCAGATCGGGCTGTGGAGCATGCACGACAAGATCAAGGTGCCGATCTACGTGCAGGCCGGTATTCACGGCAACGAGTCGGAGGGGATCGACGCCTCGCTCCAGGTCATCGAGCGCCTGGCGACGACGCCCTACGGCACCGATCCGGAAGTCGACACGATCCTCGACAACGCGGTCGTGCTCTTCAACGTGATCCACAACCCGGACGGCCACATCGCTGAATCAGCGGGCGAACGGGAACAACTTCGACCTGAACCGCGACTTCCTGACCCAGTCGCAGTCCGAGACGAAGGCCTCGGTCGCGATCATGCAGAAGTGGCTGCCGCCTGAGGTGCTCGACCTCCACGGCTACGTGACGCCGACGCTGATCGAGGCGACGACGAAGCCGCACAACCCGAGCATCGAATACGACCTCTGGCTGAAGTGGAACCAGGCCCGGATCGACGCGAACGAGGCCGCGATGAACGCGATCGGCATGGCCGTGACGCGCCCGATCAACGACTGGTGCCCGAACGGGGACCTGCCGCCCGCCGCCACAGGGCTTTGTGCCGGTGGGATCCAGCCAGGCCCTGCGGTTGCCGAGGGCTGGGACGACTGGGGCCCCTTCTACACCCCGATGTACGCGCAGCACATCGGTCTCAACGGCTCGACCGTCGAGATGTGCAACTCGACCGGAACGGCGTGCGGCGTCCCCGGGTCGACCACGCACCCCCGTGGCCGTGTCGGCTCCCGGACGGCGCAGTACACCGTCGTCTGGTCGACGCTCCTCTATGACGTCGCAAACCGCTACGACCTCACCTGGGACCAGGCGGAGATCTACATCCGTGGCGAGGAGAACGCGCCGCGGCCGCCGTGCTGCCCGCCGCCGTTCGAGATCGCGAACAACTGGATGACCGAATACCCGATGGCGCACTTGATTCCGCTCGGGAAGGGACAGCGGAGTGACGCCGAGGCGAACCGGCTCGTGGAGTGGCTGCTCGAGAACGGGATCGAAGTCGGCCAGAGCAAGGCCGACTTCACGTACGGCGGCGCAGGAGTACGAGCAGGGGTCCTACATCGTCGAGATGACCCAGGCACACCGTGGCCTTGCAAACACGGCCCTCGGGATCGGAGACGATGTCTCCGCGTCCATCACCCAGCTGTACGCACCCCCGGCAGCCTGGAGCCACGGCTACCTCTGGGGAGCCGACATCGTCACGATTCCGAGAAACGCCGACTTCCATCTCCCGCAACAGCGTGAGATCAAGAAGCCGGCCAAGCTCAGTGGCGGCGTCGACCGTGGCAAGGCCGACCGGTACGTGCTCGAGATCGACTCGGCGACGGCTGTCCGCGCGCTGAACGAACTCGTCGGATCGGGTGTGACGGCGCAGATCGCACTCGCCGAGTTCCCGGGTGCCGGCGGAACGCTCGCGGCCGGGAGCGCAGTCTTCGCAGCCGATCCCGCCACCAAGGCGACGCTCGACGCACTCGGCAAGGAGCGGGGTCTGCACTTCCAGCCGGCTCTGGCCGCATCGCTTCCCGCGCTCGACGCGGTCGATCACACGCCGCGGATCGCAGTCCTGACGGGTGCGGTGAACCAGGACGTCTGGTCGCTTCGGAATCTCGGCTTCACTGCCGACCCGATCTCGACCGCGACGATCAACACCGCCGTCACGGATCCGCTCGAGGGTTACGACGTCGTCTTCAACACCGGTGCGTGGCCCTCGGCGGCCAACGCGCTGGCGCGGACGCGGTTGACGGCCTTCTTCGCGGGCGGCGGCGGCTATCTCGGCGCGGGTGCGAACGGCGGCAACTTCATGACGACAGGTGCGCAACTCGTCGGGCTCACGGCCGTGTCGCGTACCGGCAACGGCCGGAGCGGAATCCTCTACTGGTCGAACACGCTGGGTGCGGCGAGCCCGATCGTGGGGGCCTATCCCGCGATCGACACGTTGATCGCCGATCCGCCGACGTGGTTCACCACGGTGCCGACGACGCTCACCGTCGACGGCCGCCTGCCCGCCACGGGGATCCTCGCGGCCGGCCTGTGGTTGATGGATCCACAGTCCGCCTCCGCTCCGGGGTCGGCCGTCATCGCGCACGGCACGAATGCGGCAGGCACCGCACGCGTGACGCTGTTCGCCAACAACCCGCTCTACCGCGCCGATCCTGAGCGCGAGTGGCCGAGCCTGGGCGCAGCGGCCTACTGGGTCGACCAGTAGCCCGGCCGCGTGGGGAGGGGCGGAGCGCCGCCCCTCCCCACAGGCTTACTCGCTCTTGCGGCCGACGAAGATCGCCCAGCCGAGGCGGGTTCGCTGCGAGCGGAGGTAGTCGTCGCGACGGGCGAGATGACGTGTGCGCATCTCCGTCGCGTCCGGATGCCCGGGATTGGCCGCGAGCCACTCCTCGAGCGCGCGCCAGTGGAGGCTCTCGTAGCGGTCCCAGTCGTCGTCTGAGGCCGCGATCAGGCCGGTGAGCGCGAGGCCGCCTGACTGGAAGCGGTCGACTGTCGCCGCGAGGTCGACGAAGTCCGTCGGCCTCGACGCCGTCCTGGAGCCAGAACGGCTCACCGATCGCGACGAAACCGTCGGGCCGCACCGCCGGCACGAGCGCCGTCGCGACGTCACCGATGTGCCCCCAGACGAAGCTCGCGCCCAGACAGAGTGCGGCGTCCCACGCCTGGGGCTCGAGCGGGTAGGCAGCGGCGTCGGCCGTCTCGATCGATACCACGCCGCCCAGCCCGCGCTGCGCGACCCGCGCACGGGCCTCGTCTGCGAACTCCGGGCGTAGCTCGACGCCCTGAACACGGCAGCCGAACGCCTCGGCGAGCAGAAGCGCCGGCCCTGCCTTCCCGCACGCAAGATCGAGCACGCGACTCGACCCGTCGAGCCGGAGGTACTCGCCGAGGAGACGGATCTTCTCGGCACTCGTCGGGTCCTGGATCTCGTGGTCGCGCTCGGCGACCTCCCAGGACCAGCTCACGCGGAGCCTTCGTCGGCCAGCTCGAGCAGCTTCGTCACGGTGCGCCAGTTGCGGTTGGTCCCGGTGCCGCTCACGCCGGTCTTCGAGAGGAGTTTTGCGAGGGGCGAGCTCTGGAGCCCTTCGGGATGCCAGGAGTAGACCTCGCGGCCGTTCACCTCGACTCGTTCCGGGGCGACGTCCGCGTCGCGGAGCTCGCGCAGCAGCTTCGCAGCCGGCTTCGTGCGGAGAAAGGTGACGAGGTAACGCGACGGGTCCTTCGCCACGTCGGCGAACGGGTCGTGGGCGAGCACGCGGGCGAGCTCGGCCCGCGTGCGCACGATCACCTCGACCGGAAATCCGAGCCCCGCCTCGAGCTCCCGCTCGAGCTTCTTGCCCAGGCGGTCGGCCGAGAGGCTGCTCGTGAGGACGACGTTGCCGCTCTGGAGATGGGTGCGGAGGTCCTCGTAGCCGTGGCGAGTCAGGAGCTCCCGCAGGTCGGCCATCCCGATCCGCCGGTGGCCGCCGACGTTGATCCCGCGGAGGAAGACGATCCGCCGTTCCGATGCAGAGGCCATCACCGGAGATGCTACGAGCGTTCGCGAATGCTCACGCGGCCTTCGGTCTCCGGAAGAGCGCGACGCCGAGTGCAGCAAGCGCGGCGACGAGGGCCGCGATCGCGAGGCCGAGCGTGAGCCCATCGCGTCCGCCGTCGTCGCCGTCGTCGCCCGATGCGGCTGGGGCGGCCGCCGCTGCCTGGCCCGCCCTGGGCGTCACGGTCACGCGCGGTGCGGGCAAGTCGGCGCCGGGATCGCCGATCCAGCGGACGACGTCGCCGTTGGAATACGTCTGGACTGCCGGAAAGATGAGCGTTCCTCGAGTGCCGGGCGCCCTTCCGCTCAGCACGAACTCGTCGAACTCACCGGGGCCGATCCTGCCGCCTTCCCAGGTCACGGTCGCGATCCGATCGGTGACGGTCTCGCCCTCGTCGGTCGTGATCGGCTTGGCGAGCTTCACCGTCGTGACGCTGCGCTTCCAGCCCGGCTTCGGCTGGAAGCTCACCGAGCCGAGGTCCGCGGGCAGCTGTACGGTGACTTTCGTCGTCGCCGCGTCCGGGGCCTCGTCGGGGACACGGATCGCAAAGCTGGAGAAGCTGTTCGCCGGCAGCGTGCGCGGACTGACGGTGACATGCGCGCCTGCAGCCGGGATGACGAGGAGCCCGCCGGCCAGCACGAGCAGGATCGGCGTCTTCCTCATCCCGGATTCCTATCCGATCTCCGGTTGCCGACGCCGTGCCCACCAGAAGATGCCGCCGGCGAGCGCGAGCGCGACGAGGGGCAGGATCAGGATCGGGTTGAAGCTGCTCGTCGGCGGCGGCTGGTAGTCGAGGCTGCCCCGAATTGCGAGTGGCTGCCCGCCGACGGTCCCGGGGACGTTCCAGTCGAAGACGTGGTGCGGTTCGTCCTTCGCCTGGCGTACCTTCGGCGGGTCGATGGTGCTCATCCAGTGGATCCGGTGGTCGTGCCAGTCGTAGGCACGCCCACGCGAGACCCGTTGCCACTGCGGCGCGGCGGTCTTCGACGCCGACGCGGGCACGTCGACGCCGCCGTACCGCGCCTCGTTCAGATAGGTGGCGGGTGAGTTGGCGTTGCGGAAGACGCCGCCGCCGGCGGCGAAGCGAAGGTACGGCTCGCCCTCGTAGCCCTCGATCACGAGCTCGCGGCCGGTGTCGTTGCGGAGGTTGAGCTGGTCGTCCCCTTGCAGCACCTGCACGATGAGACCGTCGAGCTTCGGCGCGATCGCCTTCACGCTCGAGGTGTAACCGCGCGCCGCCCCGTCGCCGTGCCCCACCGCGGTAGGGCAGGCGACGAGAGCGGCGAGAACGGCGGCCCCTAGAAGGCGGAGGCTCACGCGGCCTTCGGTTTCCGGAAGAGCACGATCCCGAGTGCAGCGAGACCGGCGACGAGGCCGGCGATCCCGAACCCCAGCGCGAGCCCGTCGAGGTCCAGTCGTCCTCGTCGGTTGCTTCCGACGCAGTGGTCTCGATCGGCGTGGCTGCTGTCTCGGCGACCTCAGCCGTCAGCGTGACGCGCGGTGCTGGTGTGTCGGCATCGGGATCGCCGATCCAGCGGACGACGTCGCCGTTCGAGTAGGTCTGCACGGCTGGGAAGACCAGCGTGCCCGGCTCAGCCGGCACCTTCGCGCTCATTCCGAACTCGTCGAACTCACCGGGGGCGATGGTGCCTCCTTCCCAAGTCACGGTCGCGATCCGCTCGGTGACGGTCTCACCCTCGTCGTTTGTGACGGGCTTGGCGAGCTTCACCATCGTGACGCTGCGCTTCCAGCCCGGCTTCGGCTGGAAGCTGACGAAGCTGACGCTCGCGGGCAACTGAACCGTGACCTTCGTCGTCTGCGCGTCGGCGGTTTCGTTGGGAACCCGGATCGCGAAGCGGGAGAAGCTGTCCGCCGGCACTTCGTTGGGGTTGACGGTGACGTGCGCGCTCGCGGCCGACACGGCGACGAGCGCGCCTGCCAGCACGAGCAGGATCAGTGTCCTCTTCATCACTCTCATTCCTTTCTGATTGGGACGGAGACCGTCGCCGCCTTGGCGTTGAACTCACCGCGACGGACCTCGACGCGCAGCTGCCAGTCGCCTGCGAGCGCCAGCTGGGCGCCGTGGACGACGAAGTGGCCGGGCCCGGCCGGGTGCGCCTCCATGCGGATCGGGCCGATCTGGCGGCTGGCGAGGGTCGCCGAGACGGTTGCCTCGTCGACGTCGGTCGGTTGCCCCGAGGGGTTGGTCAGGTAGAGGTGGATCTGATTGGGCCCCGCCTTCGCCGGATCGACCACGAGATTCAGCTCGAGATCTCCGAGCGGAGCGGTTGTCGCATACGGCCCGCGTGGTGCAACCTCGGCTCGGGCCGGAGGCTCCGACACGAGCACTGCTGTGACGCTCACTATCGCCACCATGAGGGCCAGCTCCGCGGCTGCTGTGCGGAGGAAGCGGGTGCGCTCGGTTGCGGTGGCAAGCCGCTCGCGCAGGCGAGGTACTGCGCGGCGGTTGTTGTAGAGGCCGAGCGCGAGCAGCGGTAGGACGAGCGCGATCTTGACGAGCAGGAGCTGGCCGTAGGTCGTCTCCCAGAGCCCGCGGAACGCACGGACCTGCAGGTAGCCGCTCGTCGTTCCGCTCACCAGCAGCACCGAGACGGCGCCGACGGCGAGCATCGAGAAACGGGGTACCGCGGTGACCGCGAGCTCCCATCGCTTCCCGCCCGCCCAGACAAGCGCGAGGACGAGAGCTGCGAGCCCGCCGACCCAGACGGCGGCTGCGGTCACGTGCGCCACGTCCGCGACCAGCGCGAGCCCACCGGAGACGCTCGCGTGCCCGGAGGCCGACGGGGTCAGCAGCAACAGCGCCGCCGGCACCAGTGCGAACGTCATCCTGCGGGCTGCTAGCAGCAATGCGGCCGTGATCGCGAGGCCCGCCTGGGCCGCCCAGACCTTGCCGAAGCGAGTCCCGAGCTCGGACGAGACGACGTCCCAGTGCACAGCGTCGCCGAGTCCGAAGCCGCCTGCCTTCGCTCCCTCGAGCACGATCCCCGCCAGAGCGATCACGGCAAGCCCGACGGCGGAGATCGCGAGCAGACGGGACAGCTTCGATCTCGCCCCACCGGGCGCCCGAGCGAGACCGACCACCAGCATCAGCGTTCCGCCACCCACGAGGAGCAGGAGCAGGAAGTCGAGCGCCCGCACGATCGTGAACGCGACCGTCACCGAGCGCGGCGTACCGCTTCCGAGCACCTGTGACGCCACACCGGCTGAGTTCGCACTCGGTGCGCCGACGTGGAAGACGAACGCCCCTGAGACGGGATGCCCGTCCGCCGACACCACCCGCCACGTCGCGGTATAGGTGCCACGAGCCAGGCGTTGTGCGAGCGGGATCCGGACCTCCTTCCCGCTCGGCTGCTCGACCTTGCCCGAGTCGACACGGCGCGCCCGTGAGTCGTACACCCGAATCGCGCCGAACGCGGTCTCGACCGGCTCGTCGAATCGCAGCAGCACGAAGCGAGGGCTCTGTTCGAGCACCGCGTCGTTCGCCGGCTCAGTTGTGGTCAGCCGCGCGTGCGCACCCGCCGCCGGCACCACCGCGAGCGCCACCAGGGCGGCGATCGCGACGAGCACCAGCCGGCACGCACGACGGCTCGGATGATCGTTCATCTCTCCTCGCTTCGATCAGCGGCCGAGCTCGGCCGCTCCTGCGCGACTAGGAGAGAAGCGGAGGGCCGCGTCCGGCGTAGCCGCGCGCGAGGACCGGCTCTTGCGGAAGGTCGACGGAGAGCCAGGACCGGAATGTGAGGGCGGTTCCGCGGGAGCGCGGAAGGCGAGCGGCTCTGATCGCCTGCGCGACGCGCCGCGCGGCGGTTGTGAGCGCGAAGGCGATCGCGGCCGCCAGGAGCGCGAACGGCACCTGCGTCGCGAGTCCGAGCAGGAACGGCGCCGACACCGCGACCTGCCAGTGCAGATGCCCGTCGTGCACGTACCGCTCGAGCAGCTCCTGCAGCACGAATGCCGCCGGCGCGAGAGCGGCGACGAGCTTGATCCGGGTGCCACCCCTCGAATCACCCCCGCGGAAGGCAGCGAGTGCGTGCGCGAGGAACCCGAGCGCGGCGAGTGCGCCGCAGAGTGCGAGCACGAGTGGGACGTAGTCCAGGTAGCCGTGACCGGTCGAAGCGAGAACGTGTGCGCGCTCGTGCGCATCCGGAACGGCCGCCCAGTAGCCCACCGAGTGGCCGGCAAGTGTCCCGACCACCGCAAGCGGCATCGCAATCAGCCACGGAAGCTGGCGCCTCATGCGGGCATGGTGGCACACGAGCGTCAGCTGAGCATCAAGATTCCGTCAGCCGTCGGTCCCGGGCACGTCGCCCGGAACCTGGGATAGTTCGCGAACGTGGCACACACGCCGACCAAGCGGCTGCGGCTCTTCTCCGGCCGTTCCAACCCGCAGCTCGCGAAAGCGATCGCGACGAAGCTGGACACCGAGCTCGGTGGCGTCCAGCTCGAGACCTTCGCCGACGGCGATGCCTACTGCCGGTTCACCGAGTCCGTTCGCGGCGCCGACGTCTTTCTGGTTCAGACCGCGGTCGCGCCGGTCGACGCCCATCTGATCGAGCTGATGATGATGATCGACGCTGCCCGTCTCGCATCCGCGAAACGGATCACGGCGGTCATCCCGCGCTTCTTCTACGCCCGCCAGGATCGTAAGTCGGCCCCGCGCGAGCCGATCACCGCCCGCATGGTCGCGGACATGATCGAGAACGCCGGCGCGGACCGCGTCCTGACCATGGACTTGCACGCGGGCCAGGTGCAGGGATTCTTCGAGATTCCCGTCGACCACATGACCGCGCTGCCGATGTTCGCCGAGCGGTTCCGGGAGATCGCAGCGGGCAGGGACACGGTGGTCGTCGCTCCGGCGACGACGCGCGCGAAGCAGGGCTCGTGGCTGGCGGAGATGCTGCAGGCCGAGCTCGCGATCATGAACGACGACCCTGGAGTGGGTGGGCGCGGCATGACGATCCTCGGCGAGGTCGAGGGCAAGATCGCGCTCGTGCTCGAGAACGGGATCGGCAGCGGTCAGTGGTTCGCGCGCGCGGCGGAAGAGCTCGATGCGATGGGGACCGCGTCCGTCTACGCCTGCGCAACCCATGCTGCGTCGACAGCCGGTGCGGCCGACCGTCTGGCTCGCAGTCCGCTCGCGGGCATCCTCGTCACCGACACCGTGCCGATCCACGAGTCGCTCGAGGCGGCGCGGCTCGAAGTGCTGTCGGTCGCCGGGTTGCTCGCAGAGACGATCGCGAACGTGTTCGCCAACGAGTCCGTCTCGGCGATCTTCGTCGGCGAGAACCAGCTCTTCTAAGCTGCGGGCGACCTGCCCAGGCCTCAGGGGCGTCAAGCAGGCGTCAAGACTCGCACCGCGGGCGTAGAGCTTCCGTCAACGACTCTCTCAGCGGCGCGGTAGGGCGCTATACCGGGAACGTGCTCGACGTTCTCTTCATCGCGGTCGTGATCGCGTTCTTCGCGCTGCTGGCCCTCTACGTTCGCGGCTGCGCACGCATCATCAAGCCGTCGGAGGAAGGGCGATGACGGTCGGAGACGTCTGCCTGCTCGTTCTCGTCGTCGCGCTGCTGGCGTACCTGTTGTGGGCGCTGCTCGCGCCGGAGCGTCTCGGATGACCACAGCGCTCGAGTCGACTTTCGGGTGAGCGGCGCCGCCTGGCTCCAGGCCGGAGTACTGATCGCGCTGGTGGTCGCCGGCACACGGCTCCTCGGCCCGTACCTGTCGCGCGTCTACAGCGACGGTCCCGCGCCCGGTGACCGCGTCTTCGGTCCGGTCGAGCGGGTGCTGTACCGGCTCGGCGGCATCGACCCGCAGCGCGAGCAGCCGTGGACGCTCTACGCGCTCTCGCTGCTCGCGTTCAGCGCCGTCTCCGTCATCGGCCTCTATTTCCTCCAACGCCTGCAGGGTGAGCTCCCGCTTGAACCCGACAGACGTCGGTGCGGTGCCGGCGACGCTCGCGTTCAACACCGCCGTCAGCTTCGTCACCAACACGAACTGGCAGAACTACGGCGGCGAGTCGACGATGAGCCACCTCACGCAGATGGCAGGCCTGACGGTGCAGAACTTCGTCTCGGCCGCCGTCGGCATCACGGTCGCGGTCGCGCTGATCCGCGGGCTGACCCGCCGGCGCAGCGAGACGATCGGAAACTTCTGGGTCGACCTCGTCCGAACCACGACCCGCGTGCTCCTGCCCCTGGCTGCCGCCGTCGCCGTGCTGCTCGCGAGTCAGGGCGTGGTGCAGTCGGTACGCGGCCCCGCCGAGGCGCGAACGGTCGAGGGCGCCACACAGACGATCTATCGCGGCCCGGTCGCGAGCCAGGAGGCGATCAAGGAGCTGGGTACGAACGGCGGCGGAATCGTCAACGCGAACTCGGCCCATCCGTTCGAGAATCCGACCGGCTTCACGAACCTGATCGAGATGCTGGCGCTGCTGCTGATTCCCTTCGCGCTGACTTACGCGTTCGGCCGGATGGTCGGCAACCAGCGGCAGGGCTGGGCGATCTTCGCAGCGATGTTCACGCTCTGGCTCGGCTCGGCTGCCGTCGCTACCTACTTCGAGGTCGACGGAAACCCGCGCGTCGAGGCCGCGGCCGCGAACATGGAGGGCAAGGAAGTCCGCTTCGGAGCACCCGCCTCCGCGCTCTTCGCCGCATCCACGACCGGGACGTCGACGGGCGCTGTCAACGCAGCCCACGACAGCTTTACCCCGGGCGGCGGTGCGGTGCCGCTCGTGAACATGATGCTCGGCGAAGTCTCGCCGGGTGGCGTCGGCGCGGGTCTCTACGGAATGCTCGTCTTCGTCCTGCTCTCCGTGTTCATCGCGGGGCTCATGGTCGGGCGAACGCCGGAGTTTCTCGGGAAGAAGATCCAGGCGGCGGAGATGAAGCTCGTTGTGCTGTACCTGCTCGCGACGCCGCTCCTCGTGCTCGCGTTCAGCGCCATCTCGCTCGTGATCGAGCGGGGAACCGTGTCGATCCTCAATCCCGGCCCGCACGGCCTCTCGGAGGTGCTCTATGCCTTCACCTCGTCTGCAAACAACAACGGCTCTGCGTTCGGAGGCCTCACCGGCAATACCGACTGGTACAACACGACCCTCGGGCTGGCGATGCTCGGCGGCCGCTTCCTGCTGATCGTGCCGCTGCTCGCGATCGCCGGGTCGCTGGCGCGCAAGCAGCCGGTGCCTCCAACGGCCGGCACGTTCCCGACCGCATCGCCACTCTTCGTCTCGCTGCTGGTCGCCGTCGTGATCACCGTGGTCGGCCTGACGTACTTCCCTGTCCTCGCGCTCGGGCCGATCGTGGAGCAACTCGGACTATGACGCGCACGGATACCTCGATTCTCGATCCGGCGATCATCCAGCGGGCAGTGACGGACAGTCTCCGCAAGCTCGACCCTCGGCGGATGGCGCGGAACCCGGTGATGTTCATCGTCGAGGTCGGCAGCGTTCTCGTCACCGGCATCGCGATCGTCGATCCGACCGTCTTCGCCTGGCTGATCGCAGTCTGGCTCTGGTTCACCGTCGTCTTCGCCAACTTCGCGGAAGCGATGGCGGAGGGCCGAGGCAAGGCGCAGGCCGAGGCGTTGCGGCGCACACGTGCCGAGACGATCGCCCACCGCCGCGGGGCAGACGGCTCGCTCGAGGACGTCGCCTCGAGTGCATTGACGGAAGGCGACGTGGTCGTGGTCTCGGCGGCCGAGGTGATCCCCGCCGACGGTGAGGTGATCGAAGGGATCGCCAGCATCGACGAGTCGGCGATCACCGGTGAGTCCGCACCGGTGATCCGCGAGTCGGGCGGCGACCGGTCGGCGGTCACCGGCGGGACGCGCGTGCTCTCCGACCGGATCGTCGTCCGCGTCACGCAGCGCCCCGGTGAGAGCTTCCTCGACCGAATGATCGCGCTCGTCGAGGGCTCCTCACGGCAGAAGACGCCGAACGAGATCGCGCTCGACATCCTGCTCGTGGGCCTGACCGCCATTTTCCTGCTCGCCGTCGTGACGCTGCAGCCGTTCGCGATCTACTCCGGCGACCGGCAGGACACGATCGTCCTCGTCGCCCTGCTGGTCTGCCTGATCCCGACGACGATCGGTGCGCTCCTCTCAGCGATCGGGATCGCCGGCATGGACCGGCTCGTGCGCCGGAACGTGCTCGCGCTCTCGGGGCGCGCCGTCGAGGCCGCCGGGGACTGCTCGACGCTCCTGCTCGACAAGACGGGCACGATCACGCTCGGCAATCGGCAGGCGGCCCAGTTCCTGCCGCTCCCGGGCGTGCTCGAGCGCGAGCTCGCCGACGCCGCCCAGCTCGCGAGTCTCGCCGACGAGACGCCCGAGGGTCGGTCGATCGTCGTCCTCGCCAAGGAACGCTTCCAGATCAGAGAGCGCGAGCTCGCCGGCGCGACGCTCGTCCCGTTCACCGCACAGACGCGGATGAGCGGGGTCGACATGCCCGGCCGCTCGATCCGCAAGGGCGCCGCTGACGCGATCAGGCGCTGGGTCGCCTCCGAGGACGAAAACGAGGGTGCGCTGGCGACGCTGGTGGACGGCGTTGCGCTCAGCGGCGGCACGCCGCTCGTCGTGGCCGAGAACGGACATGCCCTCGGCGTCGTCCACCTCAAGGACGTGGTCAAGGAGGGCCTGCGCGAACGCTTCGACGAGCTGCGGGCGATGGGCATCCGCACAGTGATGATCACGGGCGACAACCCGCTGACGGCCAAGGCGATCGCGGACGAGGCCGGCGTCGACGACTTCCTCGCCGAGGCCACTCCCGAGGACAAGATGGGCCTGATCAAGCGCGAGCAGGCGGGCGGCAACCTTGTTGCCATGACCGGCGACGGCACGAACGACGCACCCGCCCTCGCGCAGGCGGATGTCGGCGTGGCGATGAACACCGGCACCCAGGCGGCGCGCGAGGCCGGGAACATGGTCGACCTCGACTCGAATCCGACGAAGCTGATCGAGATCGTCGAGATCGGCAAGCAGCTTCTGATCACACGTGGCTCGCTGACGACCTTCTCGATCGCGAACGACGTCGCGAAGTACTTCGCGATCATCCCGGCGATGTTCGCGGGGGCGTTCCCGGTCCTCGACGACATCAACGTCATGCGTCTCGACACCCCCGAGTCGGCGATCCTGAGCGCGGTCGTCTTCAACGCTCTCGTGATCGTGGCGCTGATCCCGCTCGCACTGCGCGGCGTGCGCTTCCGCGCGGCCTCGGCCGCCGACGTGCTCCGGAGAAACCTGCTCGTCTACGGCCTCGGCGGCCTTGTCGTCCCCTTCGTGGGGATCAAGCTGATCGACCTCGTCGTCTCCGGGCTGGGAATCGTCTGATGCGCAGGCAGCTCGTCCCCGCAATCGTCCTGTTCCTCTCGTTCACCGTCCTGACCGGGATCGTGTATCCGCTCTTCGTCACCGGCGTCGCGCAAGTCGCGTTCCCCTCACGGGCGGACGGGTCGCTGGTCGAGCGCGGCGGCCGCGTCGTCGGCTCGCGCCTGATCGGGCAAGGCTTCGAAGGGCCGCGCTACTTCCAGCCTCGGCCCTCGGCCGCGGGAGACGGCTACGACGCGATGTCGAGCTCCGCCTCGAACCTCGGGCCGACGAACGACGATCTGATCAAGGCGGTGGACGAGCGGCGAGCGGCCTATGAGAAAGCGAACGGAGGGAAGGCCCCGGTCGATGCACTCACCGCTTCCGGATCCGGTCTCGACCCGCACATCTCGCCCGCAAACGCCAGAGCTCAGGCGTCGCGCGTCGCGCGCGAGCGCGGCCTCGACTCTCAACCAGGTGCTGCGCCTCGTCGACGAGCACACCGAAGGGCGCTCGCTCGGGTTCCTCGGTGAGTCCGGTGTCAACGTGCTCGAACTCAACCTCGCGTTGGACGCGCAGGCGTAGCCTTAGCGCATGGCGCGCGGGCAACTTCGCCTCTATCTCGGCGCCGCACCCGGCGTCGGCAAGACCTACTCGATGCTGAACGAGGGCAGGCGCCGTCGCGAGCGTGGGGAGGACGTCGTCGTCGGGGTCTTCGAGACGCACGGCCGGCGCCCGACGGCGGAACAGGTGGGCGAGCTCGAAGTGCTGCCGCGGAAGCGGATCCTGTACCGCGACTCCGAGTTCGAGGAGATGGATCTCGACGCGCTGCTCGCGCGGAAGCCCGAGATCGCGCTCGTCGACGAGCTGGCTCACACGAACGTGCCGGGCTCCCGCAACGAGAAGCGCTGGCAGGACGTCGAGGAGCTGCTCGACGCCGGCATCGACGTCATCTCGACGCTCAACATCCAGCACCTCGAGTCGCTGAACGACGTCGTCGAGCAGATCACGGGCGTCAAGCAGCGCGAGACGATTCCCGACGAGGTCGTGCGGCGTGCCGAACAGCTCCAGCTCGTCGATCTGGCTGTCGAGACGATCCGCGCGCGGCTCGCCCGCGGCGACATCTACCCCGCCGAGCGGATCGACGCAGCGCTCGGCAACTATTTCCGACCAGGCAATCTCGGCGCCCTCCGGGAACTCGCGCTGCTCTGGATCGCCGACCAGGTGGAGGAGGGGCTGGCGGTGTACCGCGCCCGGCACGGCATCGAGCAGCCGTGGGAGACACGCGAGCGCGTTGTCGTAGCCCTGACCGGGTCGGTCGACGGCGAACGGCTGATCCGTCGTGCCGCACGCATGGCCCAGCGCGCGAACGGCGACCTCGTTGCCGTTCATGTCATCCCGCAGGATGGACTTGCCGCGGGGCCGGCGACTCTGCTCGACCAGCAGCGGAGGCTGGTCGAACTGCTCGGCGGCAGCTACCGCGAAGTCGTCGGCGCAGACGTCGGCCAGGCGCTGATCGATGCAGCGCATTCGGTCGAATGCAACACAGATCGTGCTCGGCGCCACGCGACGGTCTCGCTGGCGTGAGCTCACGCAGGGGTCGGTGATCAACCATGTGATCCGGAACTCCGGGATCGGCCTCGACGTCCACGTCATCAGCCGCGAGCAGGGAGCGGAAGCGACCGAGCCGGCTCGCCCAGCCCGGCGCCGGCCACGAGGCCTGCCGCGGAGACGCGTGGCCGCTGGTTTTCTGCTCGCGGCGGTGGGCTTGCCGCTGCTCACCTGGGCGCTCAGCAACTTGCGCGACCACATGGGACTGCCGAGCGTTCTCCTGCTCTTTCTCCTCCTCGTCACCTGCGTCTCCGCGGTCGGTGGGATCTGGCCGGCGCTCGCGGCTGCGGTCGTCGGGTTTCTCCTCGTCAACTGGTACTTCACGCCGCCGCTCCATACGTTCACGATCGGCGAGGGGGAGAACATCCTCGCGCTCATCGTCTTCGTCGCGGTCGCCGGCCTCGTCAGCGCCTTCGTGGCGCTCGCCGCCCGGCGAGCCGCCGAGGGCGCGCGCGCACGGGCAGCAGCCGAGGCACTGGCTCCCCTCGCGGGCGCATCGTCGGTCGAAGCGCTCCTCGAGGGCCTGCGGCGCGCACTCGGCTTCGACGGTGCCGGCATCCTCCACCGCGACGGGGCAGGCTGGAGGCCCGAGGCGGCGAGCGGGGCTGCGCCGACCACACCGGGCGAGGCGACCGCGACGGTCGACGTCGACGCAAACCACGTGCTCGTCCTGGCCGGCGCCAGCCCGCCGGCCGATGACGACCGGCCGATCCTGGAGGCGTATGCCCGTGAGGTGGCGGCGTCGCTCCACATCGAGGAGCTCGAGGCCGAGGCGTCGACCGCCGGCAGCCTTGCCGCGGCGAACGAGCTCCGCACAGCCCTGCTCTCGGCGGTCTCCCACGACCTGCGCACGCCGCTGGCCGCGATCAAGGCGTCCGTGACGAGCCTGCTCCAGGAGGACGTCGACTGGACCGAGGAGGCGCAGCACGAGTTCCTGGCGACGATCCACGAGGAGACCGACCGGCTCGACGCCCTCGTCGGCAATCTCCTCGACATGAGCCGCCTCCAGACCGGCGCAGTCGAGCTCGATCCGTTGGCGATCAGCCTCGACGAGGTCCTGCCCGCAGTCGTGCGCGGGCTCGGCGACCGCGGCGCGGACGTGATTCTCGATCTTCCGGAAGATGTGCCGCCCGTCATCGCGGACGCCGGCTTGCTCGAGCGCGCTCTCGCCAACATCGTCGCGAACGCGGCTGCCTACTCACCGGCCGATGATCCGCCGCGGATCGTCGCCGGCGCCGTCGACGGCGGCGTCGACGTCCGCGTCGTCGACCGCGGGCCGGGCGTTCCGGCTGCCGAGCGCGACCGGATGTTCGTGCCGTTCCAACGCCTCGGTGACTCGAACCCTCGCGAGGGTGTGGGCCTCGGCCTCGCCGTCGCAAAGGGATTCGTCGAGGCGATGAAAGGCTCGATCGAGCTCGAGGACACGCCTGGCGGGGGGCTCACCGTGATCGTTCGTCTGAAGGCTGCGGGATGACCAGGATCCTCGTCGTCGACGACGAGCCGCAGATCCTCCGCGCGCTCAACACGAACCTCCGCGCTCGCGGCTACGAGGTCGACCTCGCGCCGACGGGCGAGGCGGCCCTCGATCTTGCCGCCCGCAAGCATCCGGATCTCGTGATCCTCGACCTCGGCTTGCCGGGGATCGACGGCGTGGAGGTGATCCGTGGCCTCCGCGGCTGGACGAGTGTGCCGATCGTCGTCCTCTCGGTCCGGGAGCGCGAGGCCGACAAGGTGGCCGCCCTGGATGCCGGCGCAGACGACTACGTGACCAAGCCGTTCGGGATGGACGAGCTGCTCGCGCGGCTGCGCGCCGCCCTGCGACGCGCTGCGCCCGCCGAAGAGGAGGCCGTGGTCGAGACACCCGACTTCACGGTCGACCTGGCCGACAAGCGCGTGACGCGTGGTGGAGCCGAGGTTCGCCTCACGCCGACGGAATGGCAGATCGTCGAGCTGCTCGTCCGCAACCCCGGCAAGCTGGTGACGCAACGCCAGCTGCTGCAGGACGTCTGGGGGCCGCAGTACGAGCGCGAGACCAACTACCTCCGCGTCTATCTGGCCCAGATCCGCCGCAAGCTCGAACCCGACCCCGCCAGGCCGCGCTACTTCTTGACCGAGCCCCGGATGGGCTACCGCTTCACCGTCGACGCTACGCTTCGCTCATGATCGACCGTTCGCTCTTCGGCCCGGAACATGTTCGCCGCTACCGGGAGACCGACGGCGAGGTCGGCTACATCTGGAACGGCGTGCCGACGCTGCTGCTGACCACGACGGGCCGTCGAACCGGGGACCCGACGACGACGCCGCTCATCTTCGGCCGCGACGGCGACGACTTCGTCATCGTCGCCTCCCGGGGAGGCGCTCCCGAGCATCCCGGCTGGTACCGCAACCTCACGAAGCAACCGGAGGTCGAGCTGCAGGTGAAGGGCGATCGCTTTCGCGGACGTGCCCGCACCGCCGAGGGCGACGAGCGGTCCCGGCTCTGGCGGCAGATGGCCGAGATCTGGCCCGACTACGACGAGTACGCGACCAGGACCGACCGGGAGATCCCGGTGGTCGTGGTCGAGCCGCTCGACTCGTAGGCGACCGCGCAAGAGCGGCCCGCGGCACGGTTTGACAGCCGCCGTGTAGTTAGCGACATTGCTAATTAGTAGATGGCTAACTTAACTGCCGACCCACTCAGCATCACGTTCGCCGCCCTCGCCGACCCGACGCGCCGCGCGATCCTCGCCCGGCTCGTTGAGGGCGAGGCAACGGTGAACGAGCTCGCGGCACCGCACGCGATCAGCCTGCCTTCGGTGTCACGTCATCTCAAGGTGCTCGAGCGGGCCGGGCTGATCGTGAAGGGGAGGTCGGCACAGTGGCGCCCGTGCCGCCTCGTCACGGCGCCGCTCGCCGAGGCGGACGAGTGGATGGCGCCGTACCGCGACTTCTTCGAGTCGCGGCTCGGTCGCCTCGAACAGCAGTTGGCGAACAAACAGCGACAGGAGGATCGATGACGAACAGCCAGACCGCGAGCACCGCGTTCACCCTCACCTGGACGCTCGACGCGCCTCCCGCGGAGGTCTTCCAGGCCTGGACCGATCCGGATCACTCGACTGGTTCTACAACGATGCGTACCCGGCGCCTGCGGAACCGATCGAGCTCGATCTCCAGGTCGGCGGCGTCTGGCGGCAGTTCATGATCGTCGACGACGACACCGCCTACTACACGGGCGGCGTGTACCGCGAGCTCGTGCCCGACGAGAAGCTCGTCTTGTCCTGGGGAGCGGCAGGCGGCTGGCCGGAGCTCGACCCGGACCGGCTGGACGCCAGCCCGCTCGTCACCGTGATCGCCTATCCGCGCGAGCAGTCGATCAGGTCGATCCGGTAAGCGCCCAGAGTCGTGCAGTGCCGAGAATGTACGGCGCTGACGTGATCGTGACGAGAGACGACGAGTGGAACCCTCGCTCGAGCGTCACGATCTCGAATCCCGCCGCCCGAATCGCGGCCACGGTGTCGCGCGTCGTCTCGCAACCCCCGAGTGCCTTCGTCCAGAAGAGCGCGTCGCAGGCGCGCTGCAGTGTGCGGAACACAGCATTGCCTGAGCGAACATGCTCCCAGAAGCGGAGCTCGCCGCCCGGCTTCAGGATGCGCCGCAACTCGCCGAGCGCTGCCCCGGGATCGTGGACGCTGCAGAGAACCCCCATCAGAACCGCCGCGTCGAACTCGCCGTCCGGCGTCGGTAGCTCCTCCGCCGAGCCCTCGACGACCTCGATCGGAATCGCGGCATCGAGCGCACGCTTCGCCGCAGCCGCACGCGCGGTGGCGTCGGGCTCGACCGCCAGCAGGCGCTCCACAGCCCGGCGGGTAGTGCTCGAACGAGCGCCCGTCGCCGCTACCGACCTCGATCACATCTCCCTGCAGGCCCGTGAGCACTCGCCGGCGCAGCTCCCGTGCCGCTTGGTCAGGCCGATGTTGCTCCCGCCGCTCGAGATAACGGGCGAAGCGCGACTGCTGCGGTCCGTAGAGCGGCTGCGGCGTCTCCACGGCTCTTTACGCGGGCAGGTTCGTCGCAGGCGGGACATCGCCGCCCTCCGCCTTCGCGGCGGAGCGTCTCCGAAGCCACCAGACGATGCCGCCGATGACGACTGCAGCAGCGAGGAGCCCGAACGCGACCCAGCCCCACTCGGAGCTTGTGAGCCCTTCGTCCTCGTCCGAGGCGACGGCGGCTCCTGCCGCAGCTGCCGCGGCCGGCGGCACCCCGGCGGTGGTCGTCGTGATCGTCGTCGTGACGGCCTGCGGCGCCGCTTCGGTGACCGTCTGGGTCTCCGTTTCCGTCGCCGTCTCCGTCACCGTCGTCGTCACCGTCACCGCCGGCGCAGCCGGCTCCGTCGTCACTGGCGCCGTCTCTGGCGCCGTCTCGGTCACGGTCGCTCCGGGCTCGGTGACCGTCTCCGTGACGACCTCGGTCTCGGTGACCGTCGCCGGGGGTGCGGGCGCGGCGGACTCGGTTCGGGCCGGCGTCGAGACGGTGGTCGGGATCGAGCGGGTCACGGTTCCCGTGCGAAGCGCCTCACCGCTGCCGCCGCCGCAGGAGCCCAGCGCGAGGGCGGCGATGAGGCCCAGGAACCCTGCCCCCGCGAGCCTCGTGGCGGCGTCGAGCGTCCACGCTCTGCCTTCGTCGGGCATGACGCCGACGATGGCCGACGGCGCGCGCCGGCGCATCACCCCAAGTGGGCGACCTGTCGGGCTCTCCGGGAGACGCCTACCCGCGTTCCATTCGATCAGCTCGAGCCGCTAGTCGAATCAGCGAGTTCGCGATCGGCGGCGCCGATCTGCCACGACACGCCGTAACGATCCGTAGCCCAGCCGAAGCACGAGCTGAATCCGTAGTCGTCCACGGGCATCTTCACGTCGCCCTGGGAGGCGATCTGCTCGAAGAGGAGACGAACCTGCTCCTCGCCGTCGCAGCGCACGAAGATGGACATCGACGGGGTGAAGTCGAACCCATGCCGGATCGGGCTGTCGAATGCGATGAAGTCCCGGTCCGCCAGCGTGAAGTACACCGTTGCGCCCCCTGCGTCGTTGTCGATCACCCGCTCAATTCGTGATCCGGGGACGAGCGACACGTACCACTCGGCTGCCTCGCGCGCCCGACCATCTTGAAACATCAGATGCGTGAGTACGTTCATCCCGCCGATGTGCGCTCGATCAACTCGACCCGGTAGCCGTCGGGATCGCGGACGAAAGCGATGAAGGAACCGCCCTCGCTCACCTGGTACTTCGGCCGTTCGGGCTCGATCCCCTGGGTGGCCAACTCGTCCAGGGCGGCGTCGATGTCATCGACCGTGACCGCGATGTGGCCGTAGGCGGTGCCGAGCTCGTACGAGTCGACGCCGAAGTTGTATGTCAGCTCGAGCCGGTCGCCGTCGCCGGGCAGGCCCATGAAGTAGTTCATTGCCTCCTCGCGAATCGGCAACTCGCGACGCTTCTCGAAGCCAAGCGCCTCGTAGAAGGCGATGGACTTTTCGGGATCCGTGATCCGATAGCAGGTGTGGATGAGCTCCATTGGTGCGACCCTCCGCTCGTCGTGGGCGATTTCGACCGAAGAATAGGGCGACGGGTGGGAGAGGATCTAGCCGAACGTGACGACGAGCTTCTCGATCAGGTCGTCGCGCGGCGTCAGCAGCATCTCGCCCGCCTGCCGGCCCTCGTCGCGCAGCCACGCGTAGCGGGCGACCACCACGCCGCCACGCTCCTCGGAGCCGAGGATCTCGATCTCGTCGTCAGGAGGCTGCTCGCGGTAAGCGGCATCAATCGCGTCGCGGCCGACGAACGGCCCGACCGGGACGCCTTCGAAGTGCAGCTCCGCGTCCTCGGCGAACCCGGCCACCATCGGCGTGAAGTCGCCGCTTCGGACTCCCTGGTTGAAGCGCTCCACATGCCGCTCGAGCAGGCTCACTCCGCGAGGCTAGCGCCGGTCGTCCGCCTTGCCAAGCGGGTTTACCGGTGCTACACAGGAGGGAGATGAGACGCGGGCTCTTGCTGCTCGGTCTGCTCGCCGCGGTTGTCGCCTCGACGGCGACAGCGGGCTCCGAGCGCGTCGGCTACTCCTGCGCCGCGGGAGCGGACGTGAACTTCCGCGCCGCGGACGGGACGAAGCTCATCGGTCACCTCTTCGGGAGCGGGCGAACCGTGGTGATCCTCGGTCACCAGTCGCAGGGCAGCCTGTGCGAGTGGGTCCCCTACGCCCGCAGGCTCGCGCGGCTCGGCTACACGGCCTTCGCGATCGACTTCCGGGGCCACGGCCTCTCGCAGCAGCGCGGGGGACTGGCTGGCGAACGGCTCGCGAGCGACCTCGACGGAGCCGCGAAGCTGATGCGCAAGCGCGGGAAGCAGAAGGTCTTCCTGGTCGGAGCGTCCATGGGCGGGATCGCCACGCTCGTCGCCGGCGCGAACGTGAAGCCGAGGGTCGACGGCGTCGTCAGCGTCTCGGCGCCCGCCCGGTTCATGGGAATGAACGCGACGGCGAGCGCCCCGAGGCTACGCGTGCCGGTCCTCTACCTCGCGGCCGAAGGCGACGACAACGCCGGCTTCGACTTCTCGGACGACGCCCGCGAGATGTACACGGCGACCGCGGCGGCCGACAAGCGGCTCCAGATCCTGCCCGGAACCCGGCACGGCGTCGCGCTCGTAGCCGGTTCGCCGCGGGCGAGGACGCTGCTCGAGAGCTTCCTCAGGAAGCACTGAGACCCCGGACGCGGCGAACCGCGTCCGGGGTTGTGCCGCCCACCGATCCGGGTGCAGCGGCCGCCTGGTCGAGCCGGTCCGCCACGCGTCGGAGGGATCGCGCGATCATCCTGCGGACTGCACTCGGCCGGGCGTTCCTGCCAGCGGCGGCAGTTCCCAGCAGCGCCTGCTGCCGGTCGGCCGTGAGCTGGTGGAGGTGGTCGGGTGTGTAGAGCATGAGTGGCTCCCAACGCATTCGAGATTCTTGATCCATTCGAAATTTATCGAACGACGTATCCCTTGTCAAGCCGTTTACAGGCGAGTACGCTACGAGCGTTAGATGGCTGTCGAACGAGACAAGCGCGCTCCGGTCCTCGATCTCTCCGCCCCGGCGGCGATCGAAATCGTGTTCGACGTCGCCGAAGCGGCCGAGGTCCTGATGAGCATCTGTGTGCTCGGCGACCTTGGCGACTACGACACCTTCGATCTCGGCGAGCCGTGGCTCACCGCGCTGCGCGAGACCGTGCCGCCCGATCTGCTGGCGGTCGTCGAATCGCTGAAGCTCGGGGAGCTGAAGGTCGCGGCGCACATGCTCGGAATCGTCTTCGAGACGCCGAAGCCGCGGGCGTTTCCCGCGTTCCTCGAGCGTCTGGAGGCGACCGACCCGCTCGAGCTCAAGAAGCACCTCTTCGGCTCCTACGCCGGGCAGGGCACTCACGTTGCGCCGCCCGAGGTGATCGAGCGCGCTCTTGCGGGGGACTCCGACGCGAAAGAAGAGTTTCTCGCGTCACTCGTCGAGTATTCGGAGAAGTACGAGTCGGCGCGGACGCTGCTCGAGGCGGACGGGGCTGACCTGAAGGAGCAGATTCTCGACTTGCTTCCGCGTTGGTACGAGCACGTCTTCCTGCCTCACTCGCAGGAGTGGCGGGAGCCGGCCGAGCGCGACGCCGACGCGAAGCGAGGGCTTGCGGCGTCGCACTCGCCCATACAGCTGACCGAGCTCGCGACGCACGGCTACCAGTACGCGCCGGGGCCGGGCATCCGCACACTGGCGTTCTTCCCGAGCTGGTGGATGCGCCCCTGGGTGATCCTCTGGGAGCACAAGGGCACGAAGATCTTCTGCTACCCGATCGCCGCGGCCCCCGAGGAGGGCGCCTCGCCGGCCGAGGTCGCGCGCGTCTACAAGGCGCTCGGAGACGAGGGCCGGCTGAAGCTGCTCCGCCGTTTGAGCGATGGCCCTCTGACCCTGAGCGATGCGGCGGTCGAGCTCGGCGTGGCCAAGTCGACTGCGCACCACCACCTCGCGATCCTCCGCCAGGCGGGCTTCGTCACGATCCGCGACGAGGACGAGAACGTCTACAGCCTCCGTCCCGACCTGCCCGAGACGGGAGATCTGCTGGCCGCCTACCTGGGGTCGTCGAGATCCTCCTCGATGAGCGCGTAGAGCACCCCGTCAGCCCAGCCGTCGCCGTGGCGGTACGCCTTTCGCTTCACCCCTTCGCGGACCCAGCCGGACCGCTCGGCGTGGCGCTGAGCGCGCTCGTTGAAGCCGTAGATCTCGAGCTCGATCCGGTGGAAGCCGCGCTCGCGGATCAGGTGGTGCTGCAGGAGGCGCGCGGCGTCGTCGGCGAGCCGGCGGCCGCGGAAGTCGGGATGGATCGCGATGCCGCCGACGTGCGCGATCCGGCTGCGGAGGTTTCTTCGCTCCCAGAACAACGCCCCCGCCCGGTCGCCGTCCGACTCGACGACGAGCAGGCCGCCCTCGTCGGAATCGCGCTCGAGCTGCTCGACGATCCCGTCCCGGTCGTAGCGGCCGGCGGCCGCGAGGAACGGGCGCACGGCCTCGTCGGCGTAGAGATCGGTGAGGAAGTCGAGGTCCTCGGGTTCGGCCCGACGGAGCGCGACGCTCATGGCCGGGCGGGAACCGTCGCACGCCGCGGCAACCGAACCGCGCCGGAGGCGAGCGCGACTCCGCCCAGGATCAGCGCCAGTCCGACGAGCGTGGCCGCCGTGATCTTCTCGTCCAGGATCAGCGCCCCGTACACGAGCGCGAAGCCGGGCATCAGATAGGTGACGAGTGACAGCCGCGACGAGCCGTGGAGGGCGAGCATGCGATAGAGGATGAGCTGGGCGAGCGCGGTGCCGAGCAGGCTGAGCGCCAGGATCGACCCGATTACGTCCCAGCTCGGGACGGTGTCGGGTAGCTGGAACAGCGCCAGCGGGAGCAGGAATAGGCCGCCCGTCAGCATCGACCCGGCGGCCAGCACCGGGCCGGTCGTGCCGGACACCGCGAGCTGCCCGTACACGCCGGCGCTCGCGTAGGAGAGCGATGAGAGGACGACGGCGAACGCGCCGGCGATCGCAAGCCAGCCACCGGTGGGATGGATGCCGGTGACGACGGCGACACCGAGGATCCCGATCCCCAATCCCAGTGCCCTCGTGCCGCTCAGCCGCTCGTGCGGAAGCACCTTGATCACGATCAGCGCGTTGAAGATCGGCACCGACGCCTGGACGACGGCGGCGAGGCCGGAGTCGATGTGCTGCTCGCCCCACGCGATCAGCCAGAACGGAATCGCGGCGTTGAGGGCGCCGAGGATCAGGAAGTGACGCCACGCGCTGCGGGCGTCGACGCGGGTTCGCTCCCAGCCGAAGCGCCAGACGACGTAGGAGATCAACACCGCCGCGGCGAGCAGGGTGCGCATCGCCATCATCGGTGCGGGTGCAACCTCCTCGACCGCGACCTTGATGAAGAGGTACGACGCCCCCCAGACGGCGGCCAGGACGAACAGCATCGGCGCGTAGCGGTTCACCTTCGCACGCTACCCGTACCGAGCGCGACGCCCGCGAGCACGAGCGCGAGACCGACGAGGCTGATCGCGGTCACCTTCTCGTCGAGGAAGACGGCGCCGTAGACGAGCGCAAGCGACGGCACGAGGTAGGTGACGAGCACGGCCTTCGAGGCGCCGGCGCCGGCGATCAATCCGAAATAGAGGAGGTACGCCACGCCGGTGGCGGCCACGCCGAGGTAGAGCACCGCAACGAGCGCCTCCCAGCTGAGCGAGCTGGCCTGGGTGACCCCGAAGGGAAGGACGAAGAGCGTCGCCCAGACGAGGGTTCCGAGGGCGACGAGGGGCGTCTCGAGCCCGAGGAAGCGGCGGCCGGCGTAGAGGCCGCCGAGTCCGTAGCAGGCGGATGCGCCGACCACTGCGAGGCCGCCTGCGACGGCGTGCTCGCCGCCGGAGAGCTCGAAGCCGACGAGCAGGACGACGCCGCCGAATCCGACCACGACCCCGGCGAGGCGCATGCCGGTCACCCGCTGGCTCTGGTCGTACGCGACTGCGAAGAGCGCTGTGAAGAGCGGCGCAGAGGCGTTGAAGATCGCCGCGAGCCCGGAGTCGATGTACTGCTGACCCCAGGCGATGAGGAAGAACGGGACCGCCGTGTTGACGAGGCCGAGCAACGCGAGCGGCCACGCGTAGGGGCGCAGCGCCCCGAAGCTGCGTCCGGTCGCCTTGATGAAGACGGCCAGGGCGACCGCGCCCGAGCTCATGCGCAGCAGGATCAACGTCGAGGGGGAGAGGTCGCGCAGCGCGATCTCGATGAACATGAACGACGATCCCCAGATCGCGGCGAGCGCCAGCAGCATGATGAGGTGCCGCCGGCTCACGTGAGGTGAAAACGCGGCGACTGCCGTCGTGCTTCCCGACTACACTGACTCACCTGACCGAGGTCGTCGATCAGCCGCTGCACTCTCTCCCCGTTCACCGCGCCCTCGGTCTGACCGACGGGGAGCTGGCGCGCATCGTCGAGCTGCTCGAGCGCGAGCCGAACCATTTCGAGCTGGCGGTCTTCTCGCTCCTCTGGTCGGAGCACTGCGGCTACAAGCACTCTGCCCTCCTGTTGAAACGGCTTCCCTCTACGGGTAAACGCGTCCTGCAGGGCCCAGGTGAGAATGCGGGGGTGCTCGATCTCGGCGACGGCGAGGCCGTCTGCTTCAAGGTCGAGAGCCACAACCACCCGTCGGCGGTCGAGCCGTTTCAGGGCGCTGCGACCGGGGTCGGCGGCATCCTGCGCGACATCATCGCGATGGGCGCGCGGCCGATCGCGCTGCTCGACGGGCTCCGTTTCGCGGACGGCGACCCTCGTTTCGACCGCGCGGTCGCCGGCATCGGTGCGTACGGAAACTCGGTCGGGGTGCCGACCGTCGGCGGTGAGGCAGTCTTCGACGACACCTACCGCGACAACGTGCTCGTCAACGCGATGTGCGTCGGACTGCTTCCCGCCGACCGGGTGACTCGGGCGGCAGCGACCGGGCCTGGAAACCTCGTCGTCCTTTACGGCGCGACCACCGGGCGGGACGGGATCGGCGGCGCCTCCGTGCTCGCGAGCCAGGAGCTCGGCGAGGACGACGCCGACAAGCGGCCCACGGTGCAGGTCGGCGACCCGTTCATGGGCAAGAAGCTGATCGAGGTCTCGGTCGAGCTCGTCGAGTCCGGTCTGGTCGAGTCGCTGCAGGACTGCGGCGCCGCCGGCCTCGCCTCGTCCCTCTCGGAGATGGCGCGCGACTGCGGGATCGACCTCCGGCTCGACCAGGTGCCGCTGCGCGAGGACGCGATGGAGCCCTGGGAGGTGATGATCAGCGAGAGCCAGGAGCGGATGGTCGCCGTCGTCCGCCCGCAGATGCTCGACGCGGTTCTCGCGGTCTGCGAGCGCTGGGAGCTCCACAACGCCGTGATCGGCGAGGTCACCGACACCGGCCTCCTGCGCGCGCTCTGGGAGGACGAGGTCGTCGGCGAGATCCCGGCGCGCCTGCTCACCGACGAGTGCCCGCGCTACACGATCGAGTCGCAGCCGCGATCAGAGCCGAGTAACAGTCTGTTGGTTGCGCCCGAGGCGCCTGCGAACGCGGACGCACTCGTGGAGCTGCTCGGGTCGCCGAACGTCCGCAGCAGAGAGGGGATCTACCGCCGCTACGACCACCTCGTCGGTTCGCGCACCGTTCGCCGGCCGGGGCTGGACGCGGCCGTGTTGCGCCTTCGGCCCGGCTACCGCGGGCTTGCCGTGTCGCTCGACGGCCAGAGCCGCATGGGACGCCTCTGGCCTCGCACCGGCGGCGCGCTCGCCGTGCTCGAGTCGGCGCGCAACGTCGCCTGCACGGGCGCCGAGCCGATCGGGCTGACGGACTGTCTCAACTTCGGCAACCCGGAGAAGGGCGAGATCGCGTGGGAGCTCGCCGAGGCGATCGAGGGGATGGCCGAGGCCTGCGAGGCGCTGCGGATCCCGATCGTCTCGGGAAACGTCTCGCTCTACAACGAGACCGACGGGCGGGCGATCGACCCGACCCCCGTGGTCGGCTGTGTGGGGCTGCTCGAGGACGTGCGTTCAGTCCCTGCCGGCTGGCGCGAGGGCGATGTGATCCTGCTCGCCGGGGCCTCGCCGGTGGCGCTCCCGGGCTCCGAGTATCAGGCGCGGTGGGGCGAGGTCGCCGGCCGGCCGGCGCGCCTCGATCTTGCGGCCGAGGCATCGCTCGTCGAGTTCCTCTGGCGCGCCGCATCGCAGTGCTCGCTCGTCCACGACGTCTCACACGGCGGTCTGGCGGTTGCACTGGCCGAGGCCGCGGTTCATTCGCAGCTCGGCGCAGAGCTGACCCTGCCGGAGGATCCGCGGGCCTGGTTCGGCGAGGGCGGTGGACAGGCCGTGCTGGCGTGCGCGCCGGACGTCGTCGGCCGGCTCGGCGGCGTCCCGATCCGAAGGCTCGGCATCGTCGGCGGTGACGGCCTGTTCGGGCTCACCGTCGACGAGTTGAGGGCGGCGTCCCACTGATGTGCGGCGTCTTCGGCATCCGGTCGGTCGAGCGCGACGTGGCGCGGCTCTCGTACTTCGGTCTCTTCGCGCTCCAGCATCGGGGCCAGGAGGCCGCTGGAATCGCCGTCTCCGACCGTGGCCGGCTAACGGTGCTGCGCGACATGGGGCTCGTCGCGCAGGTCTTCGACGAGGAGAAGCTGCAGGCGCTCCCCGGTGAGGTCGCGATCGGCCACACGCGCTATTCGACGACCGGCGCCAACGCCTGGGCGAATGTGCAGCCGCTCGTCCAGCACGGCCGCGCCCGCACCGTGGCGCTCGGCCACAACGGCAACCTGACGAACACGACCGACCTCCGCGACGCGCTCTCGGCCGACGGGATCGTGCTCGGCGCGACCTCCGACACCGAAGTGATCGCAGCCCTGATCGCGGACGATCCTTCGCCGCTCCCACTCGCGGTCGCGCAGGCGATGGCACGGCTCGAAGGCGCCTACTCGATCGTCGCGCTTTCGGAGGGGAAGCTCGTCGGCTTCCGAGACCCGCACGGGATCCGGCCGCTCGCGATCGGGCGCCTGACGAGCCCGGAGGGCGGGACCGATTGGGTGCTCGCGTCCGAGACGTGCGCGTTCGACCTGATCGGAGCCGTGTACGAGCGCGACGTCCGTCCCGGTGAGGTCGTGGTGATCGACGAGGACGGCCTCAGCTCGATACAGGCGCTGCCGGAGGGCAGGCAGGCGCTCTGCATCTTCGAGCACGTCTATTTCGCCCGGCCGGACTCGACGCTGGCGAGCGCCGAGGTGCACGGCGTGCGGGTCCGGATGGGTGAGCGGCTCGCAACCGAAGCGCCGGTGGAGGCCGACCTCGTGATGCCGATTCCGGACTCGGGCACGCCTGCTGCGGTCGGCTACTCGCGGGCGTCGGGGATCCCGTACAGCGAGGGATTGATCAAGAACCGCTACGTCGGGCGCACGTTCATCCAGCCCGACGACGTCCTCCGCCAGCAGGGGATCAAGATGAAGTTCAACCCGCTCGCGGAGGTCGCCGGCAAGCGGCTGGTGATCGTCGACGACTCGATCGTCCGCGGCTCGACGATGCGCCAGCTCGTCGCCATGCTCGTCGAGGCCGGGGCGGCGGAAGTCCACGTACGCGTCTCTTCGCCTCCGATCGTCTCGCCCTGCTTCTACGGGATCGACATGGCCGACGAGGAGCAACTCGCGGCTGCGCATCGTTCGGTCGAGCAGATGCGGGAGCTGATCGGCGCCACCTCGCTCCACTATCTCTCGCTCGACGGGATGCAGGCGGCGACGAGGCTGCCGGAGGCGTCGGTCTGCCGTGCGTGCTTCACCCGCGACTATCCGACCAGAGTCCCCGAGAGCCGGAACCTGGCCAAGCTGCGCTTCGAGTCAGTCACGCGCTAGATCCGCGTCGGTTCCCCGCGAACGGGAGCCGGGCGGGCGACGCCGACTAGGGCAAGCGCTCCTTGTGGAACTTCTCCACGTCTTCCTCGCGCCACTTCGCCTCGTAGGCCTCCGCCTCGGCGAACTCCTGCTCGATTCGAGCTCTCGCCTCCGCGTCTTCCCCCGCGGGATGCTCGCCGGCGAACGTTCTGCGACGGCTGGCCATGTAGCCGACCACGACCAGGGGGACGGCGACGACGGCGATGATGATCCACGGGAGCACGCGCGCAGCCTACCTCGTAAGCTGCGATGCGTCCGCCCAGGCGGTCGCTTACCATCTCCGTTCACGACACTGGGACGATCGACTCCCTAGGACGGAGGTGGTCCTTGCCTCGGACCGGATTCATCGACCACATCGGCATCGGCGTTCCGGATCTCGTCGCCGCCAAGGAGTACTACGACGATCTGATGTCCATCCTCGGGCTCCGAGAATGGTTCGAGCCGAGCCCCGGAGGACCATTCAACTACGGGCCTGACGGTGACCAAGGCGCGCAGCTGTTCTTCTACCAAGCGGAGGAGCCCGGCACCTACTCACGCCGCGAGACAGGTCTTCATCACCTCGCATTCCTGGTCGCAAGCCGCGCGGTCGTTCGAGAAGCACACGAGTGGGCTCGTGCCCGTGACGCCGTCATCCTGGACGAGCCCGGCGAGTTCCCCCAGTACGGTCCGGACTGTTTTGCGACCTACTGGCTCGATCCGCACGGAATCAAGCTCGAAGCGGTCTGCCACAGTCCCGACGAGAGGTAAAGCGCTTCTCTCGATGCCTTGCGGATCTATGTACATTGTGCTTCTATGCATAGTACTTCGATCCGTAGGAGGCGGGCGTGCGCATCGACAAGGACCTGGTGGCGGCTTCGGCGACGCCTCTCGTGCTCGCGATTCTGGCTGAGAGCGAGAGCTACGGCTACGCGATCCTGAAGCGGGTGCGTGCGCTCTCCGGCGGCGAGTTCGAGTGGACCGACGGGATGCTCTACCCGCTGCTCCACCGTCTGCGGCGGCTCGGGTACGTGACGACGGAGTGGCGGACGCCACCGGAAGGCCGGCGGCGCCAGTACTACATGCTCACCGACGACGGGCGATCGGCGCTCGCGGACCAGCAGCGGCAGTGGCTGGCGGTCACGCGTGCGCTGAACGACGTGTGGCCGGGCTCCGGTGGGCTGATGACGGCTCGCGGAGAGGCGTGACGCATGGAGAGCCTGGAGTCACAGATCGCAGAGTGGCGCGCGTATGTCGCAAGCGCCCCGGGCATCAACGGCCACGACGTCGATGAGCTGGAGGATCATCTTCGCCACGAGATCGCCGAGCTGAACGCGGCCGGCCTCACGGCCGACGAGGGGTTCCTGATCGCCGTGAAACGGCTGGGGGACGTCGACGGCCTGTCCCGGGAGTTCGCGCGCGAGCACAGTGGCCGACTCTGGAAACAGCTTCTCGTCGGCGGCGACGAAGAGCCCGCGGGCCGGCCCACCGGCTGGTTGGAAGCGCTCGCCTTTGCCGTGGCTGCGGCCATCGTGGTCCAGATCGCACGCCTGGCTGCTCAGGGCCCTGAGGAGGAAGCGACCTGGCTGGTACGGAACGCCAGTCTGTTCGTGCTGCCGTTCCTCGCGGGCTACTTCGCGCGCCGGCGGCAGCTCGACACCCGCATGTGGCTGCTGGCGGCGGTGCCGTTCGTCCTCGCCGCGCTCGTGGTCAACCTCTACCCGTACAGTCCGGATCCGGGCTCCGCCACCGAGGTCTTCGGTATGACCTCGGCCACCGAGGCGCTGGTCGCGCTCCATCTGCCCGTCGTGCTCTGGTTCGCCGTCGCCTACCCGTACATGGGCGGCACGATCCGATTGCACGAGCGGCGCATGGACTTCGTCCGCTTCACGGGCGAGTGGTTCATCTACTACGTACTGATCGCCCTCGGGGGTGGCGTGCTCATGGGCTTGACGGCCGCGATCCTCGAGCCCACGGGCGTCGACGTCGATCGGATCGCCGCGTGGGTGATTCCCTCGGGAGCAGCGGGTGGAGTGATCGTGGCCGCGTGGCTCGTCGAGTCGAAGCAACGGGTCGTCGAGAACATGGCGCCGGTGCTCACGATGCTGTTCACGCCGCTGTTCGCGGTGATGTTGGTCGGTGCTGCCGTCGTCTACGCGGTGACGGGGCTCGGCGACGCCTTCGACCGCGACCTCGTCGGCGTCTTCGATGCGCTGCTCGTCGTCGTCCTCGCGCTCGTCCTCTACGGCATGTCCGCGCGAGACCCATCGGAGTCGCCGGACTGGATGGACGGCATCCAGTTGGTGGCTGTCGCCAGCGCCCTCGTGCTCGACGTGCTGGTGCTCGGCGCGATGATCGCTCGGATCGGCGACGTCGGCTTCAGCCCGAACCGAACGGCGGCGCTCGGCCTCAATCTCGTCCTCCTCGTGAACCTGGCGGTGGCCGCCTGGCTCTCGGCCCGATTCCTCATGGGTCGAAGCAGGCTCCACCGGCTCGAACGCTGGCAGACCACGTATCTGCCCGTCTTCGCCCTGTGGGCGGCTACGGTCGTGGTCGTCGTCCCACCGCTGTTCGGCTTCAGCTGACGTCGTAGACGAGGTGGGTGACCCTGTCGCCTTGCACGATCGTGGTCGGGTTCTCCAGCAGTAGGGGCTTTGCCAGGTTGCCGGTGGCGAAGAACCGGCGGCCGGAGCCGAAGATCACTGGAACCTGGTTCATGACCACCTGGTCGATCAGCCCGAGCTCGAGCGCCTGGCTGCCGATCTGACCGGCGGCCACATCGACGATCCGGTCGCCGGCGAACTGCTGGGCGGCGGCAATCCCCTTCTCGACGCCGTCGACGAAGGTGAACGGTGCGGTGTCGGCGTACTCCCAGTCCGTCGGCGGCTGATGGGTGACGACGAAGACGTGCTCGCCGGCGGCCGGCTTGCCGTCCCAACCGTTGGTCATGTCGAACAGCCGCCGTCCGATGACATTCGCGGCCATGTCGCCGTACAGGTCCAGCATGAAGTCCGCCGAGGCCTGGGTGGTCCGGACCTCGTAGTCGCTGCCCGGGAAGCTCCAGGCGACGTCGCCGTTGCCGAGCCAGTCGAACAGCGGCCCGACCCCGTCGTTGTCGTCCGCGATGAACCCGTCCAGGGAAACGATTGCGCCCATCACTGTCTTACCCATACTTCCTCCTTGCGTCGTGACCCATGATCGATCAAAGGTCCCGGGTCGGCTGGCGCCAATAAGGTCTAGGGGCGCGTCAGAAAGAGCCGTTTCTCCATCGTCAGCTCCGGCGCCCACTCGATGCGCGTCGCGGATCCGAAGCGCAGGTAGGCGCGGAGCGCGTCGCGCATCGCGTCGACGAAACCCTCGGCGCGGCCCGGCGCGAAGCCGTCCTCCCACCACACGTCGAGCACCTGCACGGTGCCATTGGCGCGGTCGATGCGCGGCTCGATCCGGCCGACGAGGCGGTCGCCGAAGAGGATCGGCAGCACGTACCAGCCCCAGCGCCGCTTGGCCGGCGGGATGAAGAGCTCCCAGACGTACTCGAACTCGAACAGGGACCCGAGCAGGGCCCGGTCCCAGACCAGTGCATCGAACGGCGGCAGGAACGCGACCGTGGGCTGCGGCTCCGGCGGGTGCTCGAGCAGGTCGACCTCCGCTCGGAGCACCAGTCGCTTGCCGCGCACGTTCTCGACCTCCACCGGAACGAGCTCGCCGCTGGCGACGAGCTCCTCGCGCAGCGCCGTTCTGCCCGGATGCTCGGGCCACCTCGGGTCGGGCTTGGCGGGCCCGATGCCGCTGAAGACGTCACCTCCTCCCCCCGCGCCGAGGAGGCCGTGGGCGCGGTAGCGCGAGAGGAGCTTGTGGCGGAGTTGCTCCTTCAGCGGGATCTCGTGTGCGAGCACGTCGGCCGGCAGCAGCCGCTCGACGACGTCGTAGTAGCGCCGGTTGCCGTCACGTCGCGCGAGGCCGAGCACGCCGTTGACGGCGGACGCCTCGAGCACCGCGCGGACGGTGTTCGTGGGGACGCCGAACCAGTCGGTCGTCGGCCCGCTCTCGCTCTCGAAGTCGAGCGACGACAACGGGCCCTCGGCGCGGATGCGTGCGACTACGCGCGCTGCCACGTCCGCGTTCTCGGCGAGGGTGCGCGATGCGTGCCTGCTCGGCACGCGAAACCAGGGCAGCTCGCGGATGGGGACGAGCGAAAGCCCCTTGTTGTACGCCTCGAAGATCTCGCGGCGCTCGTAGAGCAGGTCGCACCAGGCCGGGTCGTACTCCGCCACGCGCGCGTGCAGCACGAGGTCATGGGTCCGACCCGCGACGGCGAGCGGATCGAACTGAATCGAGCCCAAGCGCCGGAAGACCTCGAGCACGGCGTCTGGTCCGCCCTCGACCGAGCGCGCCGGCGCGAGCGCCTGGCGTGCTACGAGAAAGCGACGTGCGGCTTCGGCACTGACCCTCACGCAGCGGACGCTACCGGGTGGCACGCCGGACATTCAGCATCCCGGCGCGCGCGAGTTGCGTCCGGGCATGTGGCACTGGGACGCTCTGGAGCGCGCCCTGGCTCCCTCCTAGGCTTCAGCGTGGCCCGTAGGGGGCGTAGCGGTGGTGGAGGAGGATCGCGTTGCCGTCCGGGTCGCGCACTCCGGCCCCAAAGCAGACGCCCGAGTCCCACATCTCGTTCACCGGCACCCCGGCTGCCTCCAGCGCCGCCCTTGCCTCAGCGACGTCAGGGACGCGCAGGGCTATCGTCCCGGGCGGCAGCGGTGTGAACTCGTATTCGTGCGTGTGTGGCGTCATCACCGCAAGCGTCACGTTGCCGGCCTCGTACTCGACCCAGTCCTCGTCCGGTGAGTTCGGGTTCCGGTCGAGTCCCAGCACCTCGCCGTAGAAGTGGTTTGCCTTCTCCATGTCCGTCACCGGGACGCGGATGTAGTCGACTCGCTGCACGTCAATCACGGAACGCTGACCTCCTGTGTCAGAGGAAACATGACGTCAACACGCTCAACCGGGCTGGAGGTCGAGCTCGAACCAGACGCAGTTCTCGCCGTTGCGGATCACGCCCCACCGGTCGGCGAGCGCGTCCAGAAACGCGAGCCCTCGCCCCGACTCCGCTTCCCTGTCGGGCATCGCGACGTGGCCCGACACGAGACCGCGGCCGTAGTCGGCGATCTCGCCCCGGACGTAGGTGTCGTCGATCTCCAGCGACACGCGGACCCGCGCCTCACGAGGCCGCCCGTACTTCACCGCGTTCGTGAACAGCTCGCTCACCAGCAGGCGTACGGCGAACCGCGCATCGGGATGGGAATCGAGCGTCTCGAGCCGGTCAACGGCGGCGCGCGCCTGGGCCACGGCGCGGGCGATCGCGGGGAGATACAGCTCGAGTCTGCCTCGGTCGAGTCCGGCGGCCATTTCCGCACGCATACCCAGGCTGCGAAATCTCTATCGGTTTAGAGTCGGATTCGTGCACTCGCGCGAGCGGCAAGCAGCCGAGAACGAGGTGCGCTTTCGTGCGCTCAACGAGGGTAGAGCAGGCAGGCGCGTGGCAGGGGCGTGAGGGGCACCTGAGCCTGGTCTGCGAGTGCGGGGACGAGGACTGCGCGGCCCGGAATCGAACTCACAGTGCCGCAATACGAGGCTGTGAGAGCGGTTGAGACGCATTTCGTCGTCATTCCCGGCCACCAGCGGCCCGAGGCGGAGGACGTCGTTGACGCGGCAGAAAACTGGCTGGTGGTGCGAAAGCGCGGAGAAGCCGCAGAGATCGCCGCCGGGGCCGATCCTCGGTCCTAAACTTTCGGGGGTCGTATCCGTCCGGTCCGATGCCGATCATTTGCACATGCGGATCGTGATACGCCACGACGATGCGGGTCAGTGGTGGTGGGCCGCGGTCGGTGAGAGCGGCGGCACCGCCGCCATCTCGACGCTCTATGCGAGCCGTACGGACTGCCTGCGCGCGGTCGCGGAGCTGAAGGTCGAAGGGCCTGTGGCGTCGGTCACGTTCGAGGAGCCTTACGCGGCCAATCCCGGCACGTGGACGATCTCGAGCTTGATCCCGTCCGGGTCGTAGAAGAAGACCGCGTAGTAGCCGGGTATGTAGCTGTACTCGCTCGGGGGTGACTCGATCGTCGCGCCCGTCGAGACGAGCCAGTCGTGGCGCTCGTCGACGACCGAGCGCGAGACGGCTTCGAGGGCCAGGTGGTGCAGCCCGACCTGGTAGCGATCGACCCCGGCGAAAGGTCGTTCATGCTCTCCCGGAGCCTGGCGGAGCCCGATCGCGCTGCCCGGCCCCGCGAGGTACCAGATCGTCTCGCCGCGCTCGCCTTCGACCTCTCCGATCCGGTGATAGCCCAGCGGCGCCAGCAACTCGCGGTAGAACGGCAAGCTGCGCTCGATCGAGGTGACGACCAGGTCGACATGGTGGACGCCGCTCGAGCGCACTGAAAGGTCGTGTTCAGCGCCGGCCTGCAAGCTCCTGCGCCCGGCCGTAGCGCACGGCCCGCTGCACGGCGCGCGGATCGAGCCCGCGCTCGAGGAGCTCCTGGCGGACCTCGCCCTCCTGCGCCAGGCGCAGGAACAGCCACGCCAGCGCGACGATCGTGACGATCGACCCCTCGATCATCATCACGGCGCCCGCCAGGCCCTGGTCCTGCAGCGGCGAGATGCCCCAGAGCTCGTCGCCGTGGGCGTAGACGCCGTAGAAAGCCGTGCCGGACCAGACGAAGACATTGCCGAGCACCGTCTCCACCACGCGAACGCATGCGATGTAGGCGAGCTTCGGGCCAGTGCCGAACCACTCCGGCGCCGGCAGCGTCTCGAGCACCGGCAACCACATGATGAGGCCGGCCGTGAAGAAGCACATGTGCTCGAGCGCGTGGACGGACGAGTGGCGGACGGCTGCCTCGTACAGGAACGGCACGTGCCAGAGATAGAGGTTCGTCGCCCAGATCGGCAACGCGACGACCGGATTGGCGAGCACGCGCAGGCGCTCGACGGTCCGGAACGCCAGCAGCGGCCGCAGCATCGGCCCCGACAGGCCGGCGAGCAGGCAGAGCGGCGCGAGATCCCCGATCAGGACGTGCTGGAGCATGTGGAAGCTGAAGAGCTCGTCCTCGCCGATCGCGGCGATCGGCGAGGCGAACGCGAGCAGGAGCAGCACGATCCCCAACCCGAAGAGGAAGATCCGATAGCCCGCCATGGGAGTCCCGCGGCGGCGCAGCGTGCGAGCCCGCTTCGCGTACGCGAACGCCGCGAGCAGGACGGGTGCGAGCTGCAGGGGATCGAGGGTCCAGTCGGTGAGCACTTCTCCACTCTAGGATCACGCCCGTGAAGCTGTTCCACTACCACCTCGTCACGAGCCGGGTACGCCAGGTGGAGGCGAGATACGTCGGCAAGCTCGCTTTCTCCCTCGTCGCCCGGCACGGCCGGATCGGCGAGGAGTACCAGTCGTTCGAGCCCGGGATCTCGTGGGAGGAGCTCGACAAGGTCGGCTTCAAGCTGCGGCTCTCGGAGCTCGAGCGCGGCGCCGTGAACGTCGTCGTCCAGCCCGGTCAATGGGAGGTGCCGCGGGTCGACCACTTCGGGCTCGCGCTCGACGAGGAGGAGTTCGCCGATCTGATCGACCGCGCGGTGGAACGCGAGCTGCGGATCCAGTCCCACGCCGGCCGACGCACGTTCATCGCCACGAACGCCGGGTTCCGGCTCGAGGTGCACCCGCCGCGCGAGTGGCTCGACGAGCTGCTCGCGGCGAGCACCGAGCTGATGCTCGGCGAGCTCCATCTGCTCGCGGACCATCCAGACGCGAAGGCCGCCGTCCTGGCCGAGCTGCTCGATACCGAACGCGATGGAACGAACGTGTTCGTCGGCGACTCGATCGTCCGCTTCTTTCCCGGCGGGCCGCAGGGACGTCCGCAGCTCCAGGCCGAGCTGCTGGTCTAGGCGGTTCGGCCGTCGCGGCTCGTCGCTCCGGCCGACCTCGTAGAGTGACGCTGTGAGCGAAGACCGGACGTACGCTGCCGCCGGGGTCTCGCTCGCAACCGCCGAAGGGATTGTCGAGCGGCTGCGAGCAGCCGTCGAATCCACCGGCGCGCGCGGCTTCGGGGCGTTCGCCGGCCTTCACCCGCTGGACGAGCAGCGGCTGCTGGCGGCGTCCACGGACTCGATCGGGACGAAGCCGATGGTGGCGCGCCTGCGCGGGGGGCTGCGCGCCTGCGGCGCCGATATGGCGGCGCACTGCATCAACGACGTGATCACGTGCGGCGCCGACCCGCTCATCCTGCTCGACTATGTGGCCGCTAACCACGTCGACCTCGAACAGGTCGCGGAGCTCGTCGAGGGTGCAGCCGAGGTGTGCCGGGCTGCGGGTGTCGCGCTGATCGGTGGTGAGACAGCCGAGCTGCCGGGTGTGTATCGCGAGGACGAGCTCGACTTCGCGGCCACGTGCGTCGGCATCGTCGAGCGCGACCGGCTGATCGACGGCTCGGCAGTGCGCGCCGGAGACTTCGTGATCGGCCTCCCTTCGGCCGGCGTTCACGCGAACGGGTTCACGCTCGTGCGGTCGGTGCTTGAGGTCGAGGACTACGACGGACCGGACCTGCTGGCGGCGACGAGGCTCTACCTGGACGACGTCCGCCGGCTGCGAGGGACCGCCCACGCGTTCGCTCACGTCACCGGCGGCGGGATCGAAGGCAATCTGAGCCGCGTCCTGGCCGACGGGCTCCGTGCCGAGCTCGACTGGGACGCCTGGGAGCGGCCGCCGGTGTTCTCCTGGCTTGCAGGCCACGTCGAGGAGGACGAGGCGCGTCGGGTGTTCAACCTCGGCATCGGCTACTGCGCGGTCGTGCCCGAGCCGGGCGACGACCTCGTGATCGGCAGGATCGTCGCCGCGTGATCGGCGTGCTCGTCAGCGGGGAGGGAACGAACCTGCAGGCGCTCGTCGACGCCGGCCTGCCTGTGCAGGCGGTCGCCTCCAACCGGTCGAGTGCCAGGGCGCTCGCGCGCGCGGAGCGGGCCGGGATCGCGACCGAGGTCTTCGAGCTCGATGCGTATCGCTCCCGTGAAGAACGCGACGAGGCCATGGCCGCCTGGCTCGGATCGCAGGGAGTCGAGCTTGTTGTCTGTGCGGGCTACATGCACCTTCTGACCCCGGGCTTTCTCGATCGCTACCCGGGACGGATCGTCAACGTGCACCCGTCGCTGCTGCCGGAGTTTCCGGGCGCGCGCGCCATCGACGACGCGCTGGAGGCAGGTGTCGAGACGACCGGTGTGACCGTGCATCTCGTCGACGAGGGGTTGGACACCGGGGACGTGATCAGGCAGGAGCCGCTCCCGGTCGAGCCGCGCGAGACGCTGACCGAGCGGATCCAGGCGATCGAGCACCGGCTGCTGCCGGAGGTGGTGAGAGAGCTATGCGTGCACTGATCTCCGTGTGGGACAAGACCGGGCTCGACGGCTTCGTGAAAGGGCTCGAAACGCTCGGCTGGGAGCTCGTCGCCAGCGGTGGGACGGCCGCCTACATCGAGGAGCTCGGGCTCGCAGTGACGCCGGTCGAGAGCGTCACCGACTTCCCGGAGATGCTCGGTGGGAGGGTGAAGACCCTTCATCCCAACGTCCACGCGGGCATCCTGGCCCGCCGCGAGGTGGCCGGCGACATGGCTGCGCTCGAGGCGCACGGGATCGGAACATTCGATCTCGTCTGCGTCAACCTGTATCCGTTCGAGCAGGTCGCGCGCGAGCACGGCGTCCGCGAGGAGGAGGCTGTCGAGATGATCGACGTCGGCGGGCCCTCGATGCTCCGCGGCGCGGCCAAGAACTTCGCGCACGTCGCGCCGGTGTGCCGGCCCGCGGACTACGAGCTCGTACTCGACGAGCTACGGGAGTCAGGCGAGGTCTCGCAAGAGACGCGACGCAAGCTCGCCGCCACTGCGTTCGCGACCTCGGCGGCCTACGAGGCGGCGATTGCCGGCTGGTTCGCGGGGCGCGAGGCGTTTCCACCCGTCTTCGTGCCGGTCTTCGAGAAGGCGCTCGACCTCGCCTACGGCGAGAACCCCCACCAGGGTGCGGCGTACTACGCGGAGCGCGGAGCGCGAACGCACCTGCTCGCGCGCGTCGAGCAGCTCCATGGCCGCGAGCTCTCGTTCAACAACCTGAACGATCTGAATGCGGCGCGCATGACGGTGCGCGAGTTCACGCTGCCGGCGTGCGTGATCGTCAAGCACGCGAACCCGTGCGGAGTCGCCGTCGGGGCTTCGATCGAGGAGGCCTACGACGCGGCGCTCGCGGCTGACCCGACGTCCGCGTACGGCGGCGTGGTCGTCCTCAACCGGGCCGTCAGCGCGGCACTGGGCGAACGGCTCGCCGAGCAGTTCGTCGAAGTGCTGTTTGCTCCCGGCTACGACGAGGTGGCGGTGGAGGCGCTCGTCCAGAAGCAGTCGATTCGAATTCTCAACGACATGGAGCGACGATCGGTCGAAGCTTCGGAACGCGACTACAAGCGCGTCCTCGGAGGCCTGCTCGTCCAGGACCGCGACTGGGACGTGGCCGACCGGGAAGGAATGCACGTGGTGGCCGGGCAGCCCTCGGAGACGATCTGGGGCGACCTGCTCTTCGCCTGGCGCGTGTGCAAGCACGTCGCGTCGAACGCGATCGTGATCGCCAGGGACCTGCAGACGATCGGGATCGGGGCGGGTCAGATGAGCCGTGTCGACGCCGTCCGGATCGCCGTCGAGAAGGCGTCCGACCTGGGGCACTCGCTCGACGGGGCGGTGCTCGCCTCGGACGCGTTCTTCCCGTTCCCCGACGGACCGAGACTCGCCCTGGATACGGGGGTGTCAGCGCTGATTCAGCCGGGCGGCTCGAAGCGCGACTCCGACGTCGTCGCTGCGGTGGAGAGCGCCGGCGCCTCGATGGTCTTCACCGGGCGCCGGCACTTCCGCCACTGATTCGGTCGCTAGGGGCCGCTGGTGCCGCTGTTGTCGGACGAGCCGAACGTGCGGTCTCCCCAGCCAAGCGCAGTTGCGAGGAACGACCCGGCAAAGGCTGCCAGCCCGAGGCCGGTGAATTCCGTGTAGTTCGTGTCGCTGAGGGCACCGAGCACGAACAACACCACGGCGACGAGCAGCAGAATCACTCCGAGTCCGAAGTTCATTCCCTTCCTCCTTGATCACAGAGACTCGTCGCGTGGACGAGATCGAACTGCGTATTCGCAGCCGGACCGACTCGTCCTTCTATGTCGCTTCGGCGATCGGGCGGCCGGTGACCAGCGCCGCTCTCAGCTCCGGCGCAAGCGATGCGTACTCCGCGTCGGGCTGAACGCCGAGTGCGTCGAGCGTCTTGCTGAAGAAGCAGCGCGCGGCAGCCGCGGCTGCGATGTCCAGGATCTCCGGATCGGAGAGGCCGAGATCCCTCAGTTCGGCGACGTCCGCCTCCGAGATCGACGTCGCATCCGCGACGATCCTGCGGGCGAACCGCATCGCGGCGGCCTCCACAGCGGTGAGCGGCGCGGCATCGGGGTCCAGCGCCAGCGTCAGCAGCTCGGCCTCCGACACGTGACGCTCGAGCAGCACCTGCCCGTGTGCGAGACAGCAGTAGCTCGACCGCAGGCTGCCGGCCGCCGCCAGCGTCACGAGCTCGTAGCGCCGTTCGTCCATCTCCTCGGTGATCGCAGCGAGAAGTTGCCGCCAGGCAGCCAGTACGGCAGGCCGGTGGGCGAAGACGCCCCTCATGTTCCTCTGCGGCTCGTCGTCGTCGAGGTCGACCGACTGGATGAACGCCACCGGAGCTCCTTTCGGCGATTGCGCTGGCGGTAGGCTTGCGCGCGTCATGGCCCGCGAGTATCCGACCCTACTCAACCTCGTCGGCGAAACGCCCATCGTCCGCCTCGACCGGATCGCCCGCGACGTGCAGCCGACGTTGCTAGCGAAGCTCGAGTACCTGAACCCCGGTGGCTCGAACAAGGACCGGATCGGGATGGCGATGATCGAGGCAGCCGAGCTTGAGGGGAAGCTCAAGCCGGGTGGGACGATCGTCGAGCCGACCTCCGGCAACACCGGCGTCGGACTGGCGATTGCCGCAGCCGCCCGCGGCTACCGCTGCATCTTCGTCATGCCGGACAAGATGAGCCAGGAGAAGATCGCGATGCTGCGCGCCTACGGCGCCGAGGTCGTGATCACGCCGACCGCTGTCGAGCACGACTCGCCCGAGAGCTACTACTCGGTGTCGGACCGGCTCGCGGAGGAGATCCCGGGCGGCTACAAGCCCGACCAGTACTCGAACATGGCCAACCCGGAGGCGCACTACGAGACGACGGGCCCGGAGATCTGGGGGCAGACCGGAGGCGAGATCGATGCGGTCGTCATCTCCGTCGGCACGGGCGGGACGATCTCGGGTGCGGGGCGCTACCTGAAGGAGCAGAACGCCGACCTCCTGGTCGTGGGGGCCGACCCCGAGGGCTCGATCTACACCTCCGAGGAAACGCATCCCTATCTCGTCGAGGGGATCGGCAAGGACACGTGGCCGGTGACGATGTCGCGCGACGTCGTCGACCGTTGGGTGCGCGTCTCGGATCGCGACTCGTTCGTGACTGCGCGGCGGCTGGCGCGGGAGGAGGGAATTCTCGCCGGCGGCTCCGCGGGAACGACGATCTGGGCGGCGCTCGAAGTCGCGAGGGAGCTCGGACCGGACGCGACGATCCTCACGCTGCTCCCCGACTCGGGCCGCTCGTACCTCTCGAAGTTCTACGACGACAACTGGATGCTCCAGTACGGCTTCCTCGAGCGCCGGACGCCGACGCCGACGATCGATCAGGTCCTCCGCTTCAAGCGCGGCGAGGAGCACGAGGTCCCGGATCTGGTCACGATCGAGTCGCACGCGAAGGTCGGGCTGGCGATCGAGCTGATGCAGCGCTACTCGATCTCGCAGCTTCCGGTCGTGCGCGACGGCGACACGGAATCGCTCGCGGACGTCGTCGGCTCACTGCAGGAGCGCGGCGTGCTCGATCGCGTCTTCAAGAACCCGGACGCGCTGAATGAGGACGTGGCGGCCTTGATGCAGCCCCCGCTTGCAACGGTGGACGTGGGCGACTCGCTCGATCAGGTCTTCGCCGACCTCTCCGGCCCGAACGCGGCCGTCGTCGTCGCGGCGGCGGGCCGGCCGACGGCGATCCTCACGCGATCCGATCTCCTGGACTACCTCGCGCACCAGCGCTCGCAGGTGAACGGGGCGTAGCCGTGCTCCGTCTCTACGACTTCGGCGCGTCCGCCAACTGTTACAAGGTGCGGCTCCTCGGAGCCCAGCTCGGCGTCGAGCTCGAGCGGATCCCGGTCGATCTCTTCGCCGGCGAGTCCCAGACCCCGGAGCACATGGCGCGAAATCCGGCTGGGCGGACGCCTGTGCTCGAGCTCGAGTCGGGGGAGCACCTCGCCGAATCGGGCGCGATCCTGCTCTATCTGGCCGAGGGGACACCGCTCCTTCCCGGCGACAAACTCGGCCGGGCGCGGGCGGCGCAGTGGCTCTTCTTCGAGCAGAACCTGCTCGAGCCGAACATCGGCACGGCTCGCTTCTGGATCCTCACCGGCCGAGCCGAAGGGCACGAGGCGCTTGTAGCGCGCTGGCAGAAGGTCGGCAGGCACTCGCTCGACGTCCTGGAGCGCCGACTCGCCGCGAACGCCTTTCTCCTCGGAGACGACTACTCGGTCGCCGACATCGGCCTCTATGCATACACCCACGTCGCGGGCGATGCCGGCATCGAGCTCGCGGAGTATCCCGCCGTCGAGGCGTGGTTGCGGCGAGTCGAGTCGCAGCCCGGGTTCATGAACGACCTCGAGCCGTATCCGGCGACCGCCGGAGCGGGCGGCCGCTCCGCGCACGGGTAGCGACTCACGCCGCCTGGTCGGCCGGACTGGCGCGCACGTCGGCGCACTCGGCCGACAGGACCCTTGCGGTCTGGTTCTCCTGGCGCACGGCGACGAAGACCGACCCGACGATCAGCGCCGCGCCGACGGCGGTCGTCAGCGTGATCTGCTCGTCGAGCAGCACGGCGCCGAGCAGGATCGCGACGAGCGGATTCACGTACTGGTGCGTGACCACTTTCGAGATCGGCGCGTTCCGGAGCAGCCAGGTGTACGCGGTGAAGCCGATCAGCGTCCCCACCAGCCCGAGGTAGAGCCAGGCTGCCGCGGACTCGAGGCTGAACGCTCCGGGGTCGACGTCGCCGACCTCGCCGGTCGCGCTTCCCAGGACGAGCAGGAAGAACGCGGCGCACAGCATCTGCCAGGTCGAAGCGACGAAGCCGTCCTTTGGTAGCGGCAGCCGATGGGCGAAGAACGAGCCGAGCGACCACGAGACCGTGGAGCCGATCATCAGCGCGAGGCCGATCGCGCTGGAGGCGCCCTCGATGCCTGGGATCACGATCAGCGCGAGCCCGGCGAGCCCGACGAGGACACTGAGCTTCGTGGCGAGCGCGACCCGGTCCCCCGCCAGGGTGCGCAGCAGGATCACCTGCAACGGCACCGAGCCGACGATCATCGCAGCGGTGCTCGAGTCGATCCGTGTCTCGGCGAGCGTGACGACGCCGACACCGAGTCCGAGCAGCGCGATCCCGAGGAGTGCGGAGGCCGCGAGCTCCCGGCGCGCGATTCGGATGCTCCGGCCGCGCAGAGCCAGGATCAGCGCCAGCACTGCGCCGGCGAGCAGAAAGCGCAGCCCCGCGGAGAGGAACGCCGGCAGCGTCCGCACCGAGATCTTGATCGCCACGTACGTCGAGCCCCAGACGAGGTAGACCGTCCAGAGCGCGATCAGGAGTTTCCAGCGGACGGCCACTCTTCACGCAACGCATGCGGCCGGCGTGCGATTCCGCTAGCGAGGGATGAAGCTCGCCTCGTGGCCTCGCTGGTTGGCGGCCTGCAGCTCCTCGTGCGTCAGGGCGCCGATCCGTTCGAGCAGCTCGAGTTCGTCGCGGAGGTGGGTGTGCATCATCTCCGGCCCGTCCGTCGCAATCGTGAAGGCGACGCCGTTCTCGACGAAGGCGCGGAACGTGTCGCGGACGGCGTCCTCGTTCGCCAGGGCCTTGGTGAGCAGGTTCGACGTGGGACAGATCTCGAGCACGGTGCCGGCTTCCCGGAGCAGGCGCATCAGCTCCGGGTCACGCGCCGCGAGGATCCCGTGCCCGATCCGCTCCGGCCGCAGGTGCTCGATCACCTCGCCCAGCTCCTCCGCGCCCGTCTCGCCCTCCTCGCCGACGTGGATCGTGACGCCGAGGCCGGCCGCGCGGGCGGTCTCGACCATCGGCTTGATCTGCGTGTAGTCGTACCGGCCGCCGCCCGGCCTCGGCCCTGCGATGTCGACGCCGACCACGCCGCGGGAGGCCCAGCGGATCGCCTTCTCGACGACGATCTCGTTCTGCCGGGGTGCGAAGGTGCGATCCATCATCAGGATCAGGCCGCACCGCACCTGCGGGTACTCGAGGCGGGCCACGTCGAGGCCCCGGACGGCCGCGAGGATGATGTGGTCGAGATCCCGCTCGCCGCCCCGGTTTCGTTTCATCGGGTTGAAGCGGAGCTCGAGCGTCGTGATCCGCTGTGAGCGGTATGCACCGCCGATCGCCGCATGCACCGAGCGTTCGACGGCGAGCGGGGAGGACTGGATCAGCTCCGTCCAGTGGTAGATCGCGTCGAGCGCATCGAGGTTGGCGACCCCGCGCGGGTCCGAGACCGTGACGAGGGCGTCGAATTCCCAGTAGTCCTTGACCGGGAGCGCGATTCCCTGCTCGTGCGCGAGCGACCAGAGGATCTCGGACGCGACCGAGCCGCCGAGGTGGGTGTGGAGCTCGGCGAGACCCTCGGGGAGCATCTACTGCCCGGCGTCCAGGACGCGGGCGAGGAAGCCGCGGAGCGCGGGGATGGTCGCGGGGTCGATCGTGTGCGGGACGAGGGACTCGTGGTAGGCCACGTCGGCCCCGGCGGCGACCAGCCGGTCGCGCGCCTCGAGGCCCCAGTCGACCGGGATCACCGGATCCAGGGTGCCGTGGGCGATCGCGACCGGATAGCCGTCCAGGCCCGAGACGTCGATCTCGAGCCCTTCGACGACCGGGATGAACCCGGAGAGAGCGATGATCGTCAGCGGACGCTTTTCCGGCCCGCGGCCCGAGCCCGAGCGCCCAGCTCATCGCCGTTCCCTGTGAGAACCCGCCCAGCACGATCGGCTGGGGAAGCCCGTCGAGGAGCTCGGACAGCGCGAGGAAGCTCGGCCAGAAAGACTCGGGCTCGGGCGTCGGGATCCCCGCCGAGCCGGTACCAGTGCGCGCCGCCGGGCGGCAGCGCGAGCGGCGCCGCGCGGAGTCACGCCGTGCAACCGGCGTTCCGGGTCGAGCACGTCGAGAAGCGGGTGGAGATCGTATTCGTCGGCGCCGCGCCCGTGCAGGAGGACGAGTGATCCCTGCGGCTCGCCCGCAGCGGGCCGCTCGACGAGCGGTGAGAGTCATCCGCGCGGGTTCGGCAGCGGCGTCAGAGCGGGCTCGATCTGCTCGCGAAGATGCTCGAAGGCGGGCGGCAGCGAGAGCCGCTCGCCGAGGTGCTCCGGGTCCTCGTCGGTCGCGAACCCGGGGCCGAGCGTCGCGAGCTCGAAGAGAATCCCGTTCGGCTCGCGGAAGTACACGGACTTGAAGTAGAAGCGGTCGATCACCGGCGTCGGTCGCATGCCCGCCTCGGCGACCCGTTGCTGCCAGGCTTCCTGCTCGTCGATGTTCGTCGCCCAGGCGACGTGATGGACGGTGCCCGCGCCCGGGATCCCGCGGCCCTCGGGGGCCGGGTCGTACGCGTAGAAGCCGCCGCGCTTGTCACCGCGTGCCTCCCATTCGTTCGTCGCCGCGCGGCTCGAACGCCAGCGCCTCCTCGAGCAGGGAGCGTGTGCGCTCCGGGTCGATCGCGTAGGCGCGCACGCCGGCGAACCCCTGGAGCGCGTGCTCCTCCGGGATCTCGGGATGCTTGGCGACGAGCGGCTCGTCGTCCGTCTCGTTCACCTGCAGCTCGTGCCGGACACCCTCGGGATCCTCGAAGACGCGAGCCGTCCGTCGGTCCGCTCGATGCTCTGCGCCTCGCCCTGCAGGCGCTGCTCCCAGAAGTCGAGCGTGTCGCCCGAGCCGACCCGCCAGACGATCGTGTGCACCATCCCGGCGCCCGGCTTGCCCGCGCGGCACCGGGATACTCGAAGAACGTGATGTCCGAGCCGGCGTCACCCTTCTCGTCCGCGTAGAAGAGGTGGTAGACGGTCGGGTCGTCCTGGTTGACGGTCTTCTTGACCAGCCGAAGCCCCAGCACCCGGGTGTAGAAGTCGACGTTCCGCGGCGCGTCGCCGGTGATCAGCGTGACGTGATGGACTCCTTCGAGGCGCACAGGTGCATTGTGCAGGCGCGCATAGACTCCGTGCGTAGATGAAGGTCGGCATCGTCGTCCCGTTCTCGTGGTCCTTCTGGGGCGCCGTGGTAGAGCACGCGGAACTGCAGGCGGCTGCGCTTCGCGACCTCGGACACGAGGTGCCGCCTGATCATGGGCAACGATCCGCCGGGCCAGTTCACCCGCGTGCTCCACCCGAGGGTCGGCCGGCACGGGGAGCCGCCGCCCGAGGTGATCCCGATCGGCCGCTCTGTGATCGTCCCGGCAAACGGCTCGCTCCCGAACATCATCCTCAGCCCGCGGTCGATCCTCCGGATCCGGCGAGTGCTCGCGCGATGCGGACTTCGACCTGCTGCACCTGCACGAGCCGATGACCCCGACGCCCTGCATCGCGGCGCTCGCGTTCTGGGACGGCCCGATGGTCGGCACCCATCACGCGAGCGGCGACCTCGGCTGGATGCGGCTCGCAACGCCGGTCTGGGGCTTTCTCGAAGAGCGCCTCGACCGGCGGATCGCCGTCTCCGAGCAGGCGCGCGCCTCGGCGCAGCGCTGGCTGCCGGGCGAGTACGAGATCGTTCCGAACGGCGTGCTGATCCCGGAAGGCGTCGAGCCCGGGGGCCGCGAGCACCGCGTGATCTTCGCCGGACGGCACGAGTCGAGGAAGGGTCTTCAGGTGCTGCTGCGCGCGTGGCCGGACATCCGCAAGCGCACAGGTGCCCGGCTGCGCATCGCCGGCGCCGACCCGCTCGCCGTGCGGCTGCTGCTCACGCGCCTGCGGGTGCCCGACGACGGCATCGACGTGCTGGGCTTCCTCAGCCAGGACGATCTGACCGCGGAGCTCGCTTCCGCCAAGGCGCTCGTCGCCCCGTCGCTCGGGGGCGAGAGCTTCGGCATGGTGCTGACGCGCGCCTTCGCCTGCGCCGCGCCGGTGGTCGCCTCGGACATCCCCGGGTACCGTGACGTGATGACGCCCGAGACCTCCGTTGCCGTCCCGCCGGACGATGCGGGCGCGCTCGCCGAAGCAGTCGCGGCCCTGCTCGACGACGAAGCCCGGCGGGAAACGCTCGGCGCCGCCGCCCGGCAACTCGCGATCGACCGGTACTCCTGGTCGGACATCGCGCGCCGCCTGGTGACGATCTACGAGTCGGCCCTTGGCATCGACAAGCAGGTCGCTGCGTGAGATACGTCCCGCGCAGTCCTTGGTTCCGGGCCGCGCTCGTGTTCCCCTCCCTCGTCGCAGTGGTCGCCCTCCTCTGGTGGCGCGGCCCCGACTGGGGCCTCGTCGCCCGCGCGTTCAACCTCGTCGACTGGGCGTGGATCGTGTTCGCGATCGGTCTCAACCTCCTCTCGGTGCTGGCGCGCTCGCTCGCCTGGAGGCTGACGATCGACCAGGCGCTCGACCCGCCGCGGCCGCGCTTCGACCAGGTCTTCTCGGCCTTCTCGATCGGACTGCTCGCGAACGCCGTGCTCCCGGGACGGATCGGCGAGCTCGCGCGCGTCGCCGTCCTGCGGCGCCATCTCCCTCACGGCCCCGGGACGACCGGCACTCTCGTCGGCACGGTCTTTGCGCACCGGCTCTTCGATCTCTTTCCCGCTCTCCTGCTCGTTGGGTACGTCTTCGCGACGGCGAAGATCCCGCACTGGGCGGCGACGAGCCTGATCATCGTGCTGGTGGTCGGTGTCCTGCTCTTCGCGCTCGCATTCGCGAGTGCGAAGCGGAGACACAGGCGACCCAGCCTCGAGGATGCGCGCCCGATCCGGCGACTGCTGGTGATGGCCCGGCAGGGGCTCGCAGTGCTTCGCTCGCCGCTCCCGGCTCTGGGGGCGATCGTCCTGCAAACCGCGGGCTGGGTCCTGCAGCTGTTCGCCGTCTACGTGTCGATGCGCGCCTTCAACATCCACGCGCCGCTGCCGGCTGCAGCGCTCGTGCTGCTCTTGATGAACGTCGCGACGATCTTCCCGTTGTGGCCGGGGAACTTCGGCCTGCTCCAGGCCGCCGTTGCCCTGCCGCTCGTCCGGTACGGGGTCTCCTACTCGACTGGCTTCGCGTACGCCATCGTGCTCCAGTTCGTCGAGATGTCCGTCGGCGTCGGCGTCGGCCTGATGTTCCTCGCGCGCGAGGGCCTCTCGTTCGCGATGCTGCGCCACATGCCCGATGCGAGCGAGGAGTTGCGGGACGTCGAGGAAGAGGACGAGGAGGAACCGCGGCCGGAGGCGGCACGTGCGCGCGCTGGCGTGTCCGGCTAGCCTCAAAGGGGTCCTCTCGGCCGCCGCCGCCGCAGAGGCGCTCGCAGAAGGGCTTGGCGAGGGCGGAGCCGACGTGCAAGAGTTGCCGGTCGCCGACGGGGGAGAGGGGACCGCGGAGGCGCTGTGGCTCGCGCTCGGCGGGGTGTGGCGCGAGTCGGAGGTGCACGATGCCTTCGGCCGCCCGCGGAGAGCGCGCTGGCTGGTGCTGCCGGACGGCTCGGCGGTCGTCGAAGCTGCGGCCGCCGTTCCTCTCGATCCGTCTCGGCTCGACCCGCTTCAAGCGTCAAGCCGGGGCTTCGGCGAGCTTGTCGCAGCCGTGCTCGACGCCGGGCCGACGGCGCTGGTGCTCGCTCTCGGCGGGACGGCGACGATGGACGCGGGCGTGGGCTTCCGGGAAGTCGTCCAGGATCTCCGCGTTCCGGCCCGGGTCGCGTGCGACGTGACGGCCACGCTCGCCGAGGCGCCGCGGCTCTTCGGCCCGCAGAAGGGCGCCGGGCCGGAGGAGATCGCGGAGCTCGAGCGCCGCTTCGCCGCAGTTTCCCGACCCGGGTCCCGGTGGTGGCGCTGCGGGCGGGCTCGGCGCGGCGCTCGGGTCGCTCGGCGCGGCGCTCGTGCCCGGCGCGTCGCTCGTGCTCGACGCGATCGGCTTCGAGCCGAGCGACTACGACCTCGTCGTCACGGGCGAAGGCCGGGTCGACCCGACGACTATGCTCGGCAAGGCACCGGGCGAGGTGGCCCGGCGCTCGCTCGCAGCAGGGACGCGCTGTGTCGTCTTCGGCGGCCTGGTCGTCGAACCGCTACCGGATGTGGAGACGGTCGCGCTCTCGGGCGACCCGGGTCGTGCGCACGACGATCTCGTCGCGCTCGGGAGACGGCTGGCTGTCTAGGACGACTGCCGCGCGTCGGCCTCGCGCAGCTTGTGCGCGAGTGCCTGCACGAGCTTCCACGCGATCCGGGCGTCGGTCTCGACGATCGGGCGAAACTCCCAGAACGTCATCGCGTAGGTCGTCATATCCGTGTCGGCTGTGACCGTCGCCGTGCGTGCGCCTTCGTCGATCAGCGCGATCTCGCCGAAATAGTCGCCGGGGCCGAGCGTGGCCCGGTCCTCGCCGTGCACGGTGACCTTCGCATTCCCCTCGCCGATGATGAAGAAGCCGGCGCCGCCCTGGCCCTCGCCGGCGATCGTGTCTCCGGCCGAGTACCTCCGCTCCTTGAACGAGTCGGCGATCCGTTCGAGATCGCGCTTCTCCAGCCCCGCGAACAGGGGCACTCTGGCGATCGTCTCGGTCGAGGGGCGGGCCATCGCGCGATCTTAACCTCCGTTGCTGCCGGGCGGAAGCGGTGCCGCATCCGCGGCCCGTTGCGCGAGCTCCTCGATTTTGCCCTCGGCGGTCTCCAGGCGGGCGAGACAGAAGCGCAGCAGTTCCTCGCCGCGCTCCCACAGCTTGATCGCCTCGTCGAGACCGGCGTTGCCGCGCTCGAGCCGCTCCACGATCTGCTCCAGCTCCTGCTGCGCAGCCTCGAAGGTCAACTCGCTCACGTCCCTGGCCGCCTTTCGCTCCCGCCCGGCAGAGCCGGGCTCCGCGAAAGGCTGACGCCGCTCGCGCCACTCCAGCCGGCGGCCCGTACCGCCGTCCTGTTCCACCGGCCTACGCGGCGCGAGCGGCGCCCCAGGAACGTGAGGAGCGTCATGGCCGTACGTCCTCGACGCGGGCGCCGAACCCGCCCTCGGCCAGCTCGACGTCGACGCGGGCGCCGGGTGCGAGCCGCTCCGTATCCCGGACCACGGAGTCGCCTGCGCGCACGATCGCGTAGCCCCGGCTGAGCGTCGCGCGCGGGGAGAGTGCAGCGAGCTGTCCGGCGGCGCGCTCGAGCGTCGAGCGCCGCCGCTCGACCAGGAGCGTCGGACCACGGCGCAGCCGGTCTCGGAGGAGCGAGAGCTTCTGCGTGTCTCGCTCGAGCGTCAGGCGCGCGCCGCGCTCCAGAGCCGAGCGACTGCGTGTGAGCCCTTCCCGCTCGCGTTCGATCTGGCGCCGCACACAGCGCTCGAGCGACGTGCCTGCACGGGTGAGCTCGACCCGTAGGGCCTCGAGATCCGGCACGACGAGCTTGCCGGCCGCAGTCGGTGTCGAGGCGCGCACGTCGGCGGCGAGGTCGCAGAGTGGAGTGTCCTGCTCGTGCCCGACGGCCGAGACGACCGGCACCGGGCACGCGGCGACGGCGCGGACGACGCTCTCGTCGCTGAACGGGAGCAGGTCGTCGAAGCTGCCGCCGCCACGCGTGAGGATCACGACGTCGATGCCCGGCTGCCCGCCGATCGACCGGAGCGCCTCGACGATGCCGATCGCTGCCCGCGGTCCCTGAACCAGGGTCTCCGCGACGAGAATGCGCGCGGGCGGAAAGCGGGTGTGGATCGTTGTGATCACGTCCCGGCGCGCGGCTGCGTCGCTCCCCGTGACGAGCCCGATCCGCCGTGGGAAGCGGGGCAGCGGGCGTTTGCGCGCGGTGTCGAACAGTCCTTCGTCGGCAAGCTTCTGCTTCAGACGCTCGATCGCGGCCAGGTGCGCGCCGAGCCCGAAACGTTCGAGCGAGAGAGCGCGCAGCCTGAACTCGCCTTTTGCGGCGAAGAGCTCCGGCCGCCCGAGCACGTGGATCCGCTCGCCCTCGGTCAGGTCGAGCTTCAGTGCGTCGAACGTCCTCCTCGGGATCGAGGCGGGGAGGCAGGCGCCGTCGGCAGGATCCTTGAGCGTGAAGAAAACGCTGCCCCAGCGTTCCGAGCGGCGGAGCTCCGTCATCTCGCCCTCGATCCACAGTGTCGGCAGCCGCTGGAGCCAGTCGGCGACGCCGCGATTGAAGCTGGCGACGGTGTAGACCTTCCGGTCGCCGTAGAGCAATGGTTCGACCTTCATCCAGGCCGAGCCTAGATGATGACTCCCGTGACGGAAGCCGTCCCGACACTGGGTCTCGCGCGCTATCGCGCTCTCTTCCACGCTCCATACGTCCGGCGGCTCGTCCTGAGCGGACTCCTTGCGCGGCTGCCGATGGGGATGATCGGACTGGCGCTGTTGCTCCTCGTGCGGGAGAACGGCGGCAGCTACGCGGCTGCCGGCGCGGTCTCCGGCGTGTACTTCGTGGCGACCGCGGTTGGAGCTCCGATCGCCGGCCGGCGCGTCGACCGGCACGGCCAGACGAGGATCCTGCTGCCGCGAGCGCTCATCTTTCCGGCCCTCCTCTTCGCCGTGTGCGCGCTCGCGCTCCTCGATGCACCGCTCTTGGCGGTCGCCGTCTGCGCGGGAGCTGCTGGCGCCCTGATGCCGCCGGTCGGTGCATCCCTGCGGGCGCTGTGGCCGCGGATGTTCGCCGATGCCGAGCTGCGTGCCGCTGCCTACGCGATCGAGGCGTCGCTGCAGGAGATCACCTTCATCGTCGGGCCACTGCTCGTCGCGCTCCTGACAGCTGCGGTCTCGCCCGTTCTCGCTCTCGCTGTTGCAGCTGTGATCGGCGGTGTCGGGACGATGCTGATCGCGCTCGCCCCGCCGGTCCGCGCGTGGCGGCCGGACGAGAGGCATGCAGGGTCGATCCTGGGTGCGCTCGAGTCACGCGGCGTGATGACCATCCTCAGCCTCTCGGTGTGTCTCGGTGTCGGGTTCGGCGCGACCGAGGTCGGGTTCCCGGCCTTCGCCGAAGGTCACGGTGGCGCGGAGCTCGGCAGCATCCCTCTGGCGCTGTTCGCCGGCGGCAGCCTCGTCGGCGGGCTCATCGCCGGTGCGCACGTGACGGTGTCGCCGCTGCGCATGTTGCGTGTCTCCGCGTTGCTGCTCGTGGTCGGCATCGCGCTGCCGCTGCTCGGATGGTCGCTTCCGAGCATGGCGGTGCTCGCCTTTCTTGCCGGCGTGCCGATCGCACCCGTGGTGATGTCCGCCTACGGGCTGGTGGACGCGGTGGCCAAACGGGGCACCGCGGCCGAGGCGTTCGCCTGGATCACGACGGCCGTCTTCGTCGGCTTCTCGGTGGGGACGGCTGTGGGCGGCAGTCTCATCGACGCCTTCGGAGTCCGGGCGTCGTTCGCGTTCGCCGTCGCCGCGACGGCCGTCGGCGCAATCGCGGTTGGAGTCGGGCCAGGGCTCGAGGAAGCCTAGGCCGCTTGCGGCCCCTTCAGGGGTCTTCGCGCGGGCACCGGCTTTGCCGGGTGTCCTTGCGCTGCAACTAGAGAAGAATCTCGGCGGCGGTGCGGGGGTCGCAGCCCTGGCAGACGAGCTCGACCGCCTCGTGCAGGTCGGCGTCGAGCGCCGCGGCGAGCTTCTCCGCGAGCGGCAGCGGATAACCGGCCTCGATCAGGACGTGCAGGCGCCAGGACTCGACTTTGGCCCGCTCGCTCTGCCGGTCGATCAGCTCTGTTGCATCGGTCATCGGTCGCGTGTTCGTGCTGGAGGAGACGTTCCCTGCGCGCCGTTGTTAGCCGAAACGATCCGATCTGACACATGCGTGTCAGGTCTGGCGAATGCGTGATGCCTCGTCCACGCGCCGCGAGAGCTCGGCGAGCCGCTCGGCGAGCGCCGCGCGCTCGGCCTCGGCCTCGGCCACGAACGCCCCGAGCGTGCGTCGCAGATCCGAGTCCGCAGCGGCAATGCGTTCCGAGAACGACTCCGCGAGCTCGTCCTGCTGGCGCTCGAACGCCGACTGCGCCTGCCGTTGCCTGGCCTCGAGTCGCTGCTGGCCGGCCTCACCCGTCTGCGAGAGCCGCTCCGCGAACACGGTATCGGCCTGGCGCACGAACATCTCGACAGCGCGGTCGAGCTCGCGCGAGAGCCGAACGGCCGCCTCCTCGCGGGCTCCACGCATGGTCGATTCGAACTGCACGCCCGCCGCCTCGGCGTAACGCTCGGCCTCGCGTGCGATCACCCGTTGTAGATGCTCGACCTGGCGGCGCTCGATGTCCGCGTACGACATCTCGATCCGGTTCGCCGCCTCTGTCTCTCCCCGCTCGACCTGCTCCATCAGCGCCTGCTCGCGGCGCCGCAGCCGGTCGGCGATCTCCTCGATCACCCGGCGTCGCTCGGCGGTGTGCGCCTCGAGCTCCTCCAGCGCCTCGGAGACCGCGGACTGCGCGGAGCGCTCGAGCTCCTCGCGCAAGCGGACCACCGACGCGCGCTGCTCGTCGGAGGTCGTCACGAGCTCTGACGCCTCGGCCTCGATGCGCGCTTCGGCGTCTGCAATCAGCTGCTTCTGACGCTGCTCCAGCCGCCGCAAGTCCGTTTCGAGGCTCTGCTGCGCGCGGTCGAGATCGTCTCCCCACGTCCGCAGCCGCTCGTCGACGCGGCGCGCCGCGACCGAGAGCGCCTCAGCGAGCTCCACACCGGCCGCACGCTCGCGCTCGGCGAACTCGCGCCGCCGCTCGTCTGCGATCTTTCGCTCCTCCTCGACGAGTGACGAGAGGGCGTCCGCGCGCATCCTCGCGAGGCGCGACTTCAACTCGTCCGCAGCCGCTGCCGTCTCCTCCGCCACGACCGCCTGCAGGCGTGCGAGCGCCTCGTCGGTGGGATCGCGGCGGCGCGCGCGGGCCTGGACGATCGCGAACACGGCCAGCGCGAGCGCGACCACGGCAAGCGCGAGTGCAACCCGTTCGACCACGGTCGCATCGTAGTCCGGCCCTACGATGACGCGATGGCGCTCGCCGACGAGCTCGAGCGGATCGCCGCGTTTTCCGGTGCGAGTGCCGTTCTCGCTGCGGAGGCCCACCCCGGCGACAGGATCTACATCTGCTCCTTCGAGGAAGCCGACGGCGGGCGAACGTGGCTCGCCTACGACGGCGACGACCAGCCGGTCGACGACAGGCTGCGTGTTCGGGATGCGGTCTCGATCATCGCGCTGTGCGAGCTCGCGGCGGAGACGGCGGCAGGCGGCGACCTCGACGAGCTGAGATCGCAGCTCGCGGCGCTGCGGGTCACCGAGAATCCGCCCGGGATCGAGGAGGCCGAGGAAGCCTCGCTCGAGCTTCAGCACGTGCTCGGCGCGCCGCCGCAGCTCGCGACGCCCGCCCGGCTCGATGCGATCGGCAGTGCGACGCGGAAGCTCGAGCAGGCCCTCGGGAGCGCGATGCACGGCTCGCCGTTCGCCGAGGCGATGAAGGGTGCCGGCGACCTGATCGAGGCCCTCTTCGGCGAGGTGGAGCGCTCTTACAGGACAGGCCTCCGGTAGCCTTGGAGCATGGAAGGCGGCAGCTTTGGCTTCCCGTTCGGCGGTGACCCCGAGGATCTTCTCCGGGGCATTCAGGAGTTCGCCGCCCAGCAGGCCGAGTCGGTGCAGGAGGCGCAGCGCGAGCAGTTCGCGACGCTGACGCTGAACACCGCAGTCGAGCTGACGTCCGCCGCGCTCAAGCAGGTGCAGCCGAGCGGCAACATCGACGAACAGGCCGTCGCGCTCCGCGACGCCATGCGCGTGCTCTTCCCCGAGGCCGTCGCACTGGTCTGGGCTGCCCGCCAGGGTTTCATGCGCGAGCGCTAGGGTCGATGTGGCGGCGAGCGGGCCGCGAAGCGGCCCCTTTAGGGATCTTCGCGCGATGAGCATCCGCTTCTGCGGATGCTCATCCTGCGCAACCGAATAGAGTCCTCCGCCTTGTCCCTGCTCGACCGCGCTGTCGTCACGCTGCTGCCGGCCGTCCCGAAGCGGGTCGTACGGACGCTTTCGTCCCGCTACATCGCCGGCTCCGAGCTCGAGGATGCGCGTCGCGTCGTTGCCGAGCTGAACGCGGGCGGCAAGCTCGCCACCGTCGACGTCCTGGGCGAGGAGGTCGGCGACGAGACCGAGGCTGCGGCGATCGCCGCGGAGTACGTAGCCGCGCTCGACGTCTTCGAGCGGGACGACCTCGACGCGAACGTCAGCATCAAGCCGACCGGGCTCGGCCTGAACCTCGGCTACGACCTCTGCAAGCGCAACGTCGAGGCGGTGATCGCGGCCGCCGAGCCGACGAACCGCTTCGTGCGGATCGACATGGAGGACTCGACCACGACCGACGAGACGCTGCGGCTCTTTCGCGAGCTGCGCGACGAGGGGCATGGTCGCGTCGGCCCGGTCCTCCAGGCGTCGCTCAAGCGGACCGTTGCCGACGCAGCCTCGCTCGCCGGGGCGAGCGTCAGGCTCTGCAAGGGGATCTACGTCGAGCCCGAGTCGATCCAGTTCCGCGACGACCAGGCGGTGAGGGGCAGCTTCGTCCGGTCACTCGAGACGCTGCTGGACGGCGGTTGCTATGCGGCGATCGCGACGCATGACGAGTGGCTCGTAGACGAGTCGCTCCGGCTCCTCCGCGAACGCGATCTGCCGAAGGATCGCTACGAGTTCCAGATGCTCCTGGGCGTGCGACCGGAGCTCGGCAACCGGCTCGCCGCAAGCGGCCACCGGCTCCGCATCTACGTGCCCTACGGCCGCCAGTGGTACGAGTACTCCCTGCGGCGGCTGCAGGAGAACCCAAAGATCGCCGGTTACGTGGCCGGCGATCTCGGACGTTCGCTGTTCCGCAGACGCTAGGGCTACGGAGGCGGCGGTCCGGGCGGGACGTCGTCGTGCTCGACCACGGTCGTCGCGCGGCGGCGCGGTCCACCCTCGACGTAGGTCCTGCGGCGCTGGAATCCACCCCAGCTCGACCAGAAGATCATCGAGATGACGAGGCCGAGCAGGCCGACGATCATCAGGATGACGCCGATCGCGTTGACATCGAGGCCCTCGGCTTCCGCCGTGACGCCCCACGTCAAGATCGCGCCGACGGCGATCAACAGGATGCTGACTGAGATTCCCATGCGCGGGTTGTCTCCGCGCGCACGCTTTCCTAAGCGTCGAGCTTCTCGGCCGCGAGCACGAGGTGGCCCGGCACCCTCGGGTCCTTGCCCGGCCACTCCTCGAGGCCACGCAAGCCGAGACCCGCGCCGGTGACCGCGGTGACGACCTCGCCGAGGACGGGCCGAGCGAAGTAGTCCTCCCGCCAGCGCCCGAACGCGTCGAGGCACGCGCCCGCGGGGTGCTCGTCGTGGAGCAGCAGCACACCGCCGCTCCTGAGCGCCGCGGCGACACCCGCGGCCCAGGCGTTGACGTCCCGCAGGCGCGCGAGCGAGCCGTAGCCTGCGTAGACGAGGTCCCAGCGGCCGAGCAGGAGCTCGGGCGGCAGCGCGTGCACGTCGGCGTGCACCCAGGGCAGCTCCGGCAACCGCCGCCGCGCGGCCTCGATCGCCGCGAGGTCGTCGTCGACCCCCGTGACGAGGGCTCCCAACTCGGTGAGGTCGAGCGACTCGCGCCCGCTGCCGCAGAAGAGATGAAGAACGCGACTGCCCTTGGCACCGTGGAGCCGCTCCCGGATCCGGTCGGGCATCCCCGGCGTAGCGAGGACGTTCTCGGCGGTGCGGTGGGCGTCGTCGAAGGCCCGGCGGTTGTGGTCGGTGGGCTCCACTACACCCCGAGCGAGAAGCCGCCGTCGACGATCAGGGTCTGGCCGCGGATCATCTCGGCGGCCGGCGAACAGAGGAAGGTGACGGCTTCGGCGATGTCCTCGGGCTTGACGAGCCGTCCCGCGGGGTTCTTCTTCCCCATGCGGAGCATCTCCTTGCGGTTCGGAAAGTGGTCGAGGGCGCCCGTGTCGACCACTCCTCCCGACACCGCGTTCGCGCGGATCCCGAGCGGGGCGAGCTCGACGGCGAGGTAGCGGATCAGCGCCTCGAGCGCTGCCTTCGACGTGCCGACCAGCGTGTAGTTCTCGAGCACCCGCTGCGCCCCGAGGCTCGAGATGCCGATGATCGACGCGCCCGGCAGCATCTGCGGGGCGACGACGCGGGTGAGCGAGAGCAGGGCGCGCGTGTTCGCGGTCAGCGTCCAGTCCCAGTGCTTGTCCTCGGTCTCGAGCGCGGGGCGGATCACTCCCGTCGCGGCGTTGTGCACGAGCACGTCGAGCGCCCCGAGCAGCTCGACTTCCTCGAGCACCCGAGCCGACGAGATGTTCCCGCGGATCAGGACCGGCTTCGCGCCGAGAGCCTCCAGCTCCTCGGCGGTCTCCTCGGCGGCCGCGTCCGAACGCATGTAGCCGATCGCCACGCGGGTCGCTCCAAGGCCGGCGAAGCGAAGCGCGATCGCCTTCCCGATCCCCCGCGAACCCCCCGTCACCAACACGGAGGCCCCGGTGAATGTCGTCATGACCGTGGGGGCAGCGGCTCGTACGCCGGCGCGGAGCTCGGCAACGTCTCCCAGCCGAGCCGCGTACGCGATTCCTTGTCGCCGCCCTCGGCCTTCGAGGACGCATGCCCGAGGGCGTCGAGCAGCTGCATCTTCTCCTCGCCGTAGCGGCGCGCCGGATGGTCGGCCGGCAGATCCTCGATCAGTTCGCGAATGCGGGCGCGGAGCTGATAGGCGAAATGAGGCGTCGCAGGCCCGACGAGGGCGTCGATGTCGCGGGTCGAAGGCTCTGCCATGCGGCCCGAAGCGTAACGCCTGGGAGGAGCGTCAGTAGTGTCGGATCGGTGCGCCGCCCCCTGACTGTCGAATGGATGCTGCTGACGGTCGTCGTCCTCTGGTCGCTCAACCTCGTCGCCACCCGCTACATCCTCACGCACGGTTTCCACCCGCTCGCCTATGCGACCGTGCGCTACGGCACCGCGGCGGTGATCTTCGTCGGGATCGCGCTCGTCGCCGAGCGGTCGCTCCGAGTCCGGCGCACCGACATCGGGCTCGTCGTCGTCGCGGCGCTCTGCCTCTGGCTGAACCAGCTCGCCTTCGTCTACGCGCTGCAGAAGACGAGTGCCTCGACGATCGCGCTGATCCTGGGTGCGACGCCGATCTTCGCGGCGCTGATCGGGATCACGTTCGGGCTGGAGCGGTTGTCGCGAAAGTTCTGGATCGCCGCCGCCATCTCGTTCGTCGGCGTCGGCCTCGTTGCGGTGGGCTCGCCCTCCGGGTTCTCGGGCGATCTGCGCGGCAATCTGCTCGGGATCGCGGCCGCGGCCACGTGGGCCGGCTACTCGGTTGCGATCGCGCCGCTGATGGAGCGCTACACGGCTTCACGGATCAGTGCGGTGGTCCTCTCGCTCGCCTGGGTGCTGATCGCTCTCGTCGGTCTCCCGCAGACGGCGGAGCAGGACTACGCGTTGGGCTGGACGGTCTGGGCGCTGCTCGTCTTCGCCACGCTCGGGCCTCTCGTGCTGACGAATGTGCTCTGGTTCCGCTCGCTGCACAAGATCGGCGCCCCGCGGGCGACGCTCGTCGCAAACCTGCAGCCGTTCGTGGCCGCGGTCTTCGCGCTCGTCCTCCTGTCCGAGCAGATGACGCTGCTGCAGATCTTGGGCGGGATCCTGATCGGCAGCGGCATTCTCGTCGCCCGGCGACGCCCACCCGCCCCGGCGTCCGAGTAACATCCGCCCCGTGTCAGAGCGCGACTTCATGCCCCTGGACGGGTGGGACCACCTCGAGTTGTGGGTCGGCAACGCCAAGCAGGCGGCCTACTGGTACGAGCACGCCCTCGGCTTCGAGCGGGTCGCGTACGCCGGCCCCGAGACCGGTGTCCGGGATCGGGCCTCCTACGTCCTCGAGCAGGGCGAGATCCGGCTCGTGCTCACGAGCGGGGTTCGTGCCGACAGCGATGTCAGCCGCTTCGCAGCCAAGCACGGCGATGCGGCGAAGGACGTCGCCCTGCAGGTTCCGGACGCCGCCCACGCCTTCCGTGAGGCCGTGCAGCGAGGAGCGCGCGGGGTTGCCGAGCCCGCGTGGTTCGAGGACGAACACGGCCGTGTCCAGCTGGCGACGATCGGAACGTACGGCGAGGCTGTGCACACCTTCGTCAACCGGTCGGAGTACAACGGCCCCTACCTCCCGGGCTATGTCTCGCTCTCGCCGAACGGGCACCGCGGCCAGGGCGCGGGCCTGATCGCAGTCGACCACGTCGTCGGCAACGTCGAGCTCGGGCAGATGAACCGTTGGGTGGAGTTCTACGAGAGCGTCTTCGGGATGACGAACATCGTCCACTTCGGCGACGACCAGATCCAGACCGAGTACTCGGCGCTGATGAGCAAGGTGATGGCGGACGGGTCGGGCAAGATCAAGTTCCCGATCAACGAGCCGGCCGAGGGGAAGCGCAAGAGCCAGATCGACGAGTACCTCGAGTTCAACGAGGGTCCCGGCGTGCAGCACATCGCTCTCCAGTCGCAGAGCATCGTCCAGACGATCGAAGCTCTGAAGGACCGCGGCGTGCTCTTCCTGGACACCCCGGAGACGTACTACGACGAGGTCGAGGGCCGTGTCGGCGAGATCGCCGAGGACTACGCCGACCTGAAGCGGCTGAAGATCCTCGCCGATCGCGACGAGGATGGCTATCTCCTGCAGATCTTCACGAAGACGGCGCAGGACAGGCCGACGCTCTTCTTCGAGGTGATCGAGCGGCACGGCGCGACGACGTTCGGCGAGGGCAACTTCAAGGCCCTCTTCGAGTCGATCGAGCGCGAACAGGCCCTCCGCGGCAACCTCTGATCAGGGCCTGACCGTTGACGCCGCAGCGCCGGACAGCGCTCGTCTCGATCGGCGCGGCGGCGGTGCTCGCCACGATCAAGCTCGGTGCAGGCCTGCTCAGCGGCAGCCTGGGACTCATCTCCGAGGCGCTGCACTCGGGCACCGACCTCGTCGCTGCGCTGCTCACGTTCTTCGCGATCGGCGTCTCCGGCCGGCCCGCTGACGAAGGACACCAGTACGGGCACGGGAAGGCCGAGCACCTCGCCGCGCTGGCGGAGGCGACCGTGCTCGGGCTCGTCAGCATCGCCGTCGCGGCGCTTGCGATCACGCGGCTCACGGGTACGTCCGACGAGTCGGTCGACACGGCGTGGTGGCTCTTCGCAGTCGTGGCGGTCGTGCTCGCGATCGACCTGACCCGCACCGTGATCTCGCTTCGCACGGCGCGCCGGTACGGGAGTGAGGCTCTCCGCTCGAACGCGATCCACTTCGGGAGCGACTTCGCGGGCACGCTTGCGGTGCTCGCCGGGCTGATCGCGGCTGCAGCAGGCTTTCCCGGTGGCGACTCGATCGCTGCGTTGTTCGTCGCGGCTCTCGTCCTCATCGCCGCCGGCCGGCTGATCAGGCGGAACGTCGACGTGCTGATGGACCGCGCGCCGGCCGACGCCGAGGCGGCGGCCCGCGCTGCGATCGCGGGCATCGAGCCGCCGGTCTCACTCTCACGGCTCCGCCTCCGCCAGGCTGCCGGACGCACGTTCGCAGACGTTGTCATCTCGGTCCCGCCCGGCGCTGCGGTCGGTCAGGGCCACGCGGTCGCAGACCGCGTCGAAGCCGAGCTCGAGGAAGCCTTGCCCGGCAGCGACGTCGTCGTGCACGTCGAGCCGCGCGGCGACGAGGCGGCGCTGCGTGACCGTGCGCTGGCAGCCGCAATGACCGTCCCGCAGGTGCGCGAGATCCACAACCTCAGCGTGGTGTCGCTCGGAGGCAGTACCGAAGTCTCGCTCCATCTCAAACTCCCGGGCAACATGCCGCTCGACCAGGCCCATGAGATCGCGGAGCAGGTCGAGCAGGCGCTCGTCAGCACCGTCCCGGAGATCACATCGGTGCAGACCCATCTCGAGCCACTCGCCGAGACGGGTGCCGGTGAGATCGTCGAAGCGGCCGAGATCGAGGCGGCTGCCGAGCGCGCGGCCGAGGGCCCGGTACGCGGGCTACGGCTTCTCAAGACCGAGAAGGGCGTCGTCGTCTTCCTCACGCTCGGGCTCGACCCGGCGTCCACCCTCGACGACGCCCACGCGTGGGCCAGCGAAGTCGAGGAGCGGCTGCGTCGCGCGAGGCCCGACATCGCCGACGTGATCGTGCACACAGAGCCATGAAGCTGTGCATGTTCACTCCGGCCGGTCAGGAGCTCGAGCGCGGCTGGCCCGGCCGGATCGACGGCGACAAGGTGGTGCAACTTGCCGCCCAGACGCTGCAGTCCTTCTTCACGGGCGGCTCCGCGGCGCGGGAGCATGCGGTGTACAGGCTCGACGACGTGCTCCTGCGGGCGCCTGTGCTCGAGCCGCCGTCGGTGCGAGTGTTCGATGACCCGAAGAGCTTTTCGTTCGCGAATCCGAGCGCGATCCGCTCGCCGGGCGCCTTCATCGCCAGGCCTTCGGGACGGCTGGACGTCGCCACCCGGCTCGCGGCCGTAATCGGGCTCGACGGCGCGATCGGCGGCTGGACCGGGCTCGCAGCATGGCGGGCGCCGGAGCTTGCGCCGCCCAAGGACCGCGACTTCGCGCTCCTGCTCGGGCCTGTCGTCGAGACCGAGCTCGGCAACGTCTCCGGCTGGGACTTCGACTGGGAGGCCGCGCGGGCCCTGGCCGAGCTCAACACCCGTCTGCGCCCTGGCGACCTGCTGGCCGGCCCGCAGCTCGCGTTGCACGAGGACGTCGAGAGCGGACCGCTCGAGCTCGCGATCGGCGGAGTGGGGACGCTCCTCGCGAACGTTTCGTAGGCGGGAGCCGCCGCCGGTCTCCGGGGGTATTCTCGGGCCATGCCCTTCTACCAGCGTCTCGGCGACGTCCCCCGCAAGCGTCACATCCAGTTCCGCGACAACGGCACCCTGCTCACCGAGGAGGTGATGGGGCTCGAGGGCTTCACCGGCAACGAGTCGATCCTCTACCACCTCCAGTCGCCCTGCCGAGTGCAGGAGATCGGCGAGTTCGAGCCGATCGTGCGGGAGGAGTGGGTGCCGGAGACCCACCAGCACCGGATGATGCACACGAAGTCCGTCGAGCCGGGTGGCGACGAGGTCACGGGCCGCCGGCTCCTGATGTGGAACTCGGATGTCGAGATCTCTCTCTGCCGGCCCTCCGAGCAGATGGAGTACTTCTTCCGGAACGGCGAAGGGGACGAGGTGATCTTCGTCCACGAGGGCGCGGGGACGCTGGAGACGATCTTCGGCGAGCTCCCCTACAAGGAGGGCGACTACGTCGTCATCCCTCGCGGCACGACCTACCGCTTCCGGCCGGAAGGCGATCAGCGGTATCTGATCTTCGAGACGCCCGGGCTGATCGAGATCCCGCGCCGCTACCGCAACCAGTACGGCCAGATCATGGAAGGCGCCCCGTACTACCACCGAGACATCCATCCGCCCACGGAGCTGAACACGCACCGCGAGCGCGGCGAGTTCCCGATCAAGGTGCGCGTCCGCGACGGGTACCAGACCTACCTGCTCGACTACCACCCGTTCGACGTCGTCGGCTGGGACGGCTACCTCTATCCGTGGACGTTCTCGATCCACGACTTCGAGCCGATCACGGGCCGCATCCACCAGCCGCCCCCGTCACACCAGACGTTCGCCGGCCGCAACTTCGTGATCTGTTCGTTCTGCCCTCGCAAGCTCGACTTCGACCCGCTCGCGATCCCGATTCCGTATCACCACTCGAACCTGCAGAGCGAGGAGATGATCTATTACGTCTCCGGCAACTTCGGCTCGCGGAAGGGCGTGGACGTCGGCTCGATCACGCTGCATCCCTCCGGCCTGCCGCACGGCCCGCACCCTGGGCTCGCGGAGAAGTCGATCGGGCTGCACGAGACGGGCGAGCTGGCCGTGATGTGCGACACGTTCAACCCGCTCAAGCTCTCCAAACTGGCAGCCGAGCTCGACGACGGCAAGTACGCGCTCTCGTGGTACGAGACCGGCGACGAAGCGCCTTCCGACGCCGGGCTCACCTCGCACCTCTAGCCGTTGCGCCTCGTCGTCGACTGGGACGGGACGATCACCGCCCGGGACTCCCTCGTGCAGGTGATCCACGAGTTCGGCGACCCGGCTCTCCTGGCGGAGCTCGAGCCGCGGGTCGGTGTCGACGTCACGCTGCACGAGGAGATCGCGCTCGAGTTCCGGGCGATCACGACCCCACTCGAGGAGGTCGCGCGGTGGGTGGTGCGGAACGTCGAGGTCCGGCCGGGGCTGCGCGAGCTCGCCGAGCTCGAGCCCGTGGTCATCTCGGCCGGCTTCCACGAGCTGATCGAGCCCGTGCTGGCGCGCGAGCGAGTGGAGCTGCAGGTGCTCGCGAACCGGCTCGACGCGCGTCCCGACGGCTGGGTCGTCCAGTTCCGGGACGAGGCGGCCTGCGCGACCTGCGGCGAGCCGTGCAAGCGCGGGAGCCTCGCCGGCGAGCCCTACGTCTACGTGGGGGACGGCTATTCGGACCGCTGCGCCGCGCTCGCGGCGGTGCGGATCTTCGCCCGCGACTCGCTCGCGACGCACCTCGACCACCTCGGTGTGGCGTACGAGAGCTTCTACGACCTGCACGACGTCGCCAACGCGCTCTGACCTAGTAACAGACTGTTACTAGGAGGACGCCCGGCCCGCCGGAGCGGCGGCGCTTTCCCACCAGAGCTCTCGCCAGCCTAGTAACAGACTGTTACTAGGCCTCGTTCCTCGCTGCGCGGGAGCGCGCCGGAAAGTCGCGGGTCTAGGCAAGCCCTGCTTCGCGCAGCGGCCGCCGCGCCCAGGCGAACCGGTCGCGGTACCACCCTTCGAGCGGATGAAGGGTGGTGCCGTTGCCGGACGAGTGCACGAACCAGCCGCCGCCGAGGTAGATGCCCGCGTGGTCGACCTGGGCCGGCTTGGACTTGGGGCCTTTCGCGCCCTGGAAGATGACGTCGCCCGGCTGGAGGTTCTCCAGGCTCTTGATTCGCTGGGCGGCCGGCACCTCGCCTGACATCTCGAAGGTCGTACGGCCGCGCAGGACGCTCGCGAGCGCGGACGCGCCGGCGAACGGCTCGGCTTTGAACACCCTCCAGATGAACCCGGAGCAGTCGAAGCCGCCGGGGGCCGGCTTCCCGAACGGCTGCTGTGGTGCTTCGGAGGTCCCGCCCCAGACGTAGGGGTAGCCGACGAACGAGACGGCACGCATCAGCACGTCGCGCTGGATGCCGCTCAGCTCCGGCAGGAGAAACTCCTCCGTTTCGGAGCGGATCGTGTCCTGCTCCCAGCCGGAGAAGTCCAGCAGCCGAGCCAGCGAGTACGCGGCCTCGGCGCGTGTCGCTGGATCGTTCAAGCCGAGCTCGAGCAGGTCCTGATCGGCTGGATGGTTCAGTCGGAGGCCGAGCAAGCGGGCGACGGTCTCGGAGCCGGCGCCGGCCTTCGGCCGGAGGCCGGCGTCTCTGAGCGCGGCTGTGATCGATCGGGCGGCATCGCCGAGCCCGAGATAGCCGACGAGTGCCGCGTCGAGCTCGCGAATCGTGACCGCTCGACCGGGCACGACGACCGGATACGCGTACTCCACGGGCTCCTGGCTCGAGAGCGAGAGGGTCTCGAGCGCGGCGCCGAGCGCGCGCTGCGTCAGTGGCCGCTGCGGGTTGAAACCGGCGACCGTGTCGGCGAGCAGGCCCGCCTCCACGACTGTCTTGATCTGCGGTTCCGCCCACGAGCGATCGGCCGCCGAGGCGGCGGCAGGCAGCGCGAAAGCGCAGAGAGCGATGGCGGCGAGCCGACGCACGAGGCGTCTATCGGCACCACCCCCATTCGACTTGAAACCATGAGGCGATGCTCGTTCGCCTGCCCCAGCCCTACGACTTCGAGCTCTCGACGGCGCGTTTCGACGTCTATGGCCGCGACAGGGCGACGCTCTGGCGCGAGGGAGGTATCCATCGCTTCTTCGCCGGGCGCGAGGTGAGGATCGAGGCAGCTCCCGGCGGCGTCGACGTCAGTCCGCACGACGAGACGATCGAGGCGGAGGTGCTCCACTTCCTGGGGCTGCCCTTCGATCTCGACGGCTTTGGGACGTGGTCCGAGGGGGAGGACACTCTCGCGCGCCTGACGACGGGGCTCGTCGGCTTCCGCCCGCCGCTGCAGGTCGACCCGTTCGAGGCGCTTGTCACTTCGATCACGGCACAGCAGGTCTCGCTTCAGTCCGCCGCGGCGATCAGGAGCCGCTTCATCGAGCGCTTCGGCGTCGCCGGGGTGCACGCGCACGCCTTCCCGGAGCGCGAACGAGTTGCGCGCGCGAGCGAGGACGAGCTGATGGGCGTCGGGTTCTCGACCCGCAAGGCGGAGTACGTCGTCGGGCTGGCCCGCAGCGACCTCGACCTGGACGAGCTCGCAGCGCTGCCGGACGAGGCGGTGACGGCCAGGCTCGTCGCGCTGCGCGGCCTGGGTGAATGGACCGCGGACTGGTTCCTCGCTCGCCATCTCGCGAGGCCGCATGCCTGGCCCGCCGGCGACCTGGGACTACGCAAGGCGGTCACCGCGTTCTATGGTGACGTCCCCGACGTTCGTAGCTTCGGGTCCCACTTCCACCCATTCCAGAACTTGAGCGCCCACTACCTCCTCACCGGACTCCGCCTGCTCCCGCCCGCATGACGATCCGTCACGGCACAGACGTCGACCTCGAAGCCGTCCAGCGGCTCTGGGAGCAGTGGCAGTCCGAACGCCCGGCTCCCCCGCCGTGGGCCGACACGAGCTGGGACGCAAACCGGTCGGAGTTCGAACGCGCCCTGGCTGCGAATGGGCTGTTCCTCGCCGAGGAGGACGGCGAGGTGATCGGCTTCGTGTCGTCCTGGCTCGAGGAGCACGTCGCCCGGATCGGGGACGTCTACGTCGCCGAGAGCGGTCGCCGCGAAGGCGTTGGGGGCGGCCTGGTCGAGGCCGTGATCGAGAACGTGCGCGCCCGGGGCGCCACGTACCTCATTCTGAACGCGACGCTGGATGCACTGCCGTTCTACGATCGGCTGGGCTTCCGCGAGGAGTCGCGCAATGTCGTGCTGCCTCTCGAGGTCCGGAGTGTCGGGGATGGACGGTCGTTCGGCTCGATCCACGTCCAGACCGACGACATCGGCGCGATCGAGCGCGCCGTCCGCCAGTTCGTGCCGCGGTTGCCGGGCGGTTCGAACGGGAGCATCGTCGCGCCGCCGCGCCACGGCTGGACAGCCGTCTACGACGACGTCTGCGACCGGAACCCCTCAATGCTGCGCCGCCTCGCCCGCGAGCTCTCGGAGCGGACGGGGGCGGTCGTGCTGGCCGTCGGCGTCGAGCACGAGCAGGTCGTCCGCTTCATCCTCTTCGAAGCCGGCCGGATCGTGGACGAGTACCTCTCGGTTCCCGAGCACTACGGCGCGCTGCCGCCCGGGGACGTGATCGCGCTCGCCGCAAACCCGCGTGTCGTGGCGAGGCTCACGGGCGCGGATCCGGCTCAGGTCCGTGCCGTCGCTCGTACGGCCCTCGCTCCCGAGGAACTTCCGCCGCCACACGAGCTCCTGGCCGGCATCGCGGCGGCGATCGGCCTGGAGGGCACCGCGCACGGCTGGGCCGACGCTCCGGCGATCCCGGACTCGATCTCCGTGCAGCGCCAGTGATCACGCTCTTCGACGCGGCGCGGTGCCCGTACTGCGCGCGGGTCCGGATCGTGCTCGCCGAGAAGGACGTTCCTCACGACCCGGTCGAGATCGACCTCACTGATCGCCCCGCGTGGCTGTACGAGAAGAACCCGGTCGGGAAGGTGCCGGTGCTCGAGGAGGACGGCTGGGTGCTGCCGGAGTCGGCGGTGATCGCGGAGTTCCTGAACGAGCGCTACCCGGAGCCGCCGCTCTGGCCGGACGACCCCGGCGAGCGAGCGGCCGGGCGGCTCCTCGTCTTCCGCTTCGAGGATTTCTCGAAGCCGTACTACGCGTTCCGGCGCGGGGAGGACGGAGCGCTCGCGCGGTTCGAGGAGGAGCTCGGCTTCCTGGACGCTCTGCTGCAGGGCACAGACTGGCTCTCCGGGCGCGCGTTCGGCCTTGCCGACATCGCCTTCCTGCCCTGGTTGATTCGCGCCAACGACATGCTCGGGCTCTCGCTCGAGGCATGGCCCGCGCTCTCCGCATGGCTCGAGCGAGCCTCGGCACGTCCGTCGGTTGCGGCCGAGCGAGAGCTCGTCGCGACGTTGTGACGGTCGTCCACCTTCATGCCCTTCCTCTCGACGAACGGATGTGGCCCGGCGTGGAAGCGCCACGGCTCTACGGGCTCGGCCGCACCATGGACGAGTGGGCCGACGCCGTGCTCGAGGCGTATCCCGGGCAGCTGATCCTCGTCGGCGCCTCGATGGGCGGCTACTGCGCCGTCGCCGCTGCGCGTCGCGCACCCGAGCGGCTCGCCGGCCTCGTGCTCGTCGGGTCGCGACCGGACCCGGACTCCCCGCAGCGCCACGCCAGGCGCGCCGAGACGATCGCGCTTGCGCGGAAACGAGGCGCCGAGGGCATCTGGCGCTCGATGCGCGAGACGCTCTTCCCGAACGGCGCCGAGCCGGCCCTGCTCGAGCGGCTTTCGACGATCGCCCTCGACCGGACCGAGGACGAGCTCGTCACCGCGCTCGAAGCGATCCGCGACCGTCCCGACTCGACCGGCGCGTACCGGAGTCTCGGAGACCGCGCGCTGACGATCGTCGGCGACAGCGACCCGTTCGTCGCGGTCGAGGACGCACGCGCTTTCGATCCCGATGTCGTGGTGCTCGACGGGTGCGGGCATCTGCCCAGCCTGGAGCGACCAGACGAGTTCGAACCGTTGCTGAAGGAGGCGATCGACCGATGGACGTGACCACGGAGGAAGTCGCGCGCCGGCTCGGCGAGGAGGGCCTTGTCGTTCTCGACGTTCGCAGCACGCACGAGTACACGGGCGACGCCGTCGCACCGTGCGACCCCAGGCCCGGGCGGATCCCAGGCGCGCAACACCTCGACGTGCAGGAGTTGATGACCCTGACGCAGGACCAGATCCGGGAGCGTCTCGGCCCGGTCGAGGACGTCGAGCTCGTCGCCTACTGCCACTCCGGTTCCCGTTCCGAGCTCGCGACGGAGATCCTCCGCGCTGCCGGCTACCGGGCGTCCAACTACCGCGGCTCGTGGCACGAGTGGTCGCGCGACGAGTCGCTGCCGGTCGAGACCGGCTAGGCCGCAGCGAGAAAGGCGCGACAGAGACTGCGGCCGAGCTCGTTCCAGGCGGCGATCCGCTCCCGCGTCGCGGCGATGAGGCCTTCCGGGTCCGAGACGTCCTCCGGATCCTCGCGTAGCCACTCTTCCACTTGTTCGCCCCGCACCTCCGGATGGAACTGCACGCCCCAGGCGTTCCCGAGCCGGAACGCCTGCGTGCAGACGCGGCTGCGCGCCAGCTCGACCGCGCCGGCCGGGAGCGTGTGCGTGTAGTGGTGCCACTCGAAGGCGTCGAACCGCTCGGGCAGTGCTACCGCCACAGGGTCGTCTGCGGCGGCAGCCGTGCGCTCGACCGGAAGCCAGCCGACCTCCGACTCGCTCGAGCGGAAGACCTCGGCGCCGGCCGCCCGGGCGACGAGCTGTGAGCCGAGGCAGACGCCGAGAAGGGGCGTCCCGTCGTCGAGCAGGCCCTCGAGCCAGCGCAGCTCGGTGGTCAGCCAGCCGTGACGCTCGTCCTCGTCGGGATGCATGGCGCCGCCGAGGACGATCACGGCATCGGCGCCCTCCGGCGCGGCGCCGCCGAGCTGCACGGGCCACTCCACGAGCTCGTGCCCGGCGCCGTCCACGGCCTCCGCGAAGACGCCCGGGCCGACGCTCGGCCCATGGGTGACGGCGAGGACTCTCATTCGCCGAGACTAGCGGCGGTTGCCGACCCACCGTCTCCCTACAATCCCGCCCATGGACGAGCGGCCCATCGGCGTGTTCGACTCGGGCGTCGGCGGTCTGACGGTGCTGCACGAGTGCCTCGTCACGCTCCCGCACGAGGACTTCGTCTACCTCGGCGACGGCGCGCGGCTCCCGTACGGCCCTCGTCCGCTCGGGGAGCTGCGGCGCTTCGCCCGTGAGATCGGCCTGTTCCTCGAGGCGCAGGGCGTCAAGCTGGTCGTCGTCGCCTGTAACTCGGCGACCGCCGCCGCCCTGCCGGAGCTGCAGACCGAGCTCCAGGTACCTGTCGTCGGCGTGATCGCGCCAGAGGCGCACGCGGCCGTCCAGACCACGCGCAACCGGCGGATCGGGTTGCTCGCGACCCAGGCCACCGTCACGAGCGGCCGCTACGAGGAGCTCGTGCGAGCCCTCGATGCAGGCGCCGATGTGCTCTCGGTCGCGTGTCCACGCCTCGTGCCGCTGATCGAGGGCGACGACCCGTTCGCCGAGGAGACCGCCGCCGCCGTGCGCGAGTACGCCGTCCCGTTGAAGGAGGCCGGAGTCGACACCGTCATCCTCGGCTGCACGCACTACCCGCTGATCCGTCCGATCCTGCAGCGCGTCTTCGGCCGCGAGGTGACGCTCGTCTTCTCTGCCGAGGAGACGGCGCGCGAGGTGGCCGAGACGCTGACGCGAAAGCAGATCGACAACGATCCCGCGCGGGAAGGCGCCTACCGCTTCCTCACGACCGGCGACGTGGACGGGTTCCGGGCGATGGGCCGCCGCTTCCTCCAGCTCCCGATCGAGAACGTCGAGCAGGTGGAGATCGCGACCCTCGAGGCGGCGGCCGCATGACGCGAGCTGACGGTCGCAGGGACGACGAGCTCCGTCCGCTCGAGCTGCTGCCGGACTGGCTGGAGAACGCGCACGGCTCCGTCCTCTACTCGCAGGGCAAGACGCGCGTCCTGTGCACCGCGATGGTCGAGGAGGGCGTGCCTCGCTGGCTCCACCGCTCCGGCCGCGGCTGGATGACCGCCGAGTACTCGCTCCTGCCGGCGTCGACCGGCGAGCGCGTGGCTCGCGAGGCCGCGAAGGGAAAACAGGGTGGGCGCACCGTCGAGATCCAGCGGCTGATCGGGCGGGCGCTGCGCTCGGTGTGCGACTTCAACGCGCTGGGGGAGCGGACGCTCTGGCTCGACTGCGACGTGCTCCAGGCCGACGGGGGTACCCGTTGCGCTGCGATCTCGGGCGCCTACGTGGCAGCGCACCGCGCTCTCGACCGCTTCGGGCTCTCGAAGGCGCTCGCGGGGCAGATCGCGGCCGTCTCGGTCGGCGTCGTCGAGGGGACGCCGGTTCTCGATCTCGACTACTCCGAGGACTCCGCCGCCGAGACCGACATGAACGTCGTGATGACCGCGGACGGCCGCCTGGTCGAGGTGCAGGCGACTGCAGAACGCGAGCCGTTCACCCGCGACGAGCTCGACGGCCTGCTCGACCTCGCGGGCGGAGGCATCGAGGAGATCATGGTTGCTCAGGACGAGGCTGTAGCAGCCGAGCGTGCCTGATCTCTCGACCACCGAGGCGCTGCTGCGGCTGCTGCTCGCGGCCGTGCTCGGCGGCGCGATCGGGCTCGAGCGCGAGCTGCGCGACCACGAGGCGGGCTTCCGGACCCACTTGCTCGTCTCGCTCGGGTCGTGTGCCTTCACGCTCGTCTCGTCCTACGGCTGGTCCGACTGGACGTTCTCGAGGGCGCAGGGGCTCGTCTTCGATCCGACGCGCGTCGCCGCGCAGATCGTGACCGGAATCGGCTTCCTTGGCGCCGGGGCGATCATCGTCCGCGGGATCAACGTTCGCGGCTTGACGACGGCGGCGACGCTGTGGGTCGTGGCGGCGATCGGGATGGCTGCCGGCACCGGCTACTACGTGGTCGCGATCGGTGCGGCGCTGCTCGTGCTCGTCTCGCTCGGCCCGCTCAAGCTCGTCAGCGCACGCTTCATCTCGCGCGTCCGGCCGGAGGAGGCCGAGCTCGCGGTCGCGCTCAAGCCTGAAGGCGACGGGGCGCAGGTGCTGGCCCGCATCGAGGAGCTCGGCGGCACCGTGAACACCGTCGAGTTCGGCGACGACCGGACGATGGACATCGTCCTCCGCGCCTCGCGCCGGTCGGAGTCCGCTCGCGTCGCCGAGTTGGTCGCGAAGCTCGAGGGCGTCGAGCGCGTGCAGTGGCGTCCCTGAGGGCGCAGCTCGCATCGGGCAACGCGCACAAGCTCGACGAGCTGCGGGCCGCGCTGCCCAGCTGGGAGATCGAGCTCCTTCCGGCTGATGCGTTCCCGGACGAGGACGGCGAGACCTACTACGAGAACGCGCGCGGGAAGGCCCGCTTCGGGCGCGAGGTCGGTGAATCCGGCGCCTGGATCCTGGGTGAGGACTCGGGGATCGAAGCGGCGGCACTGGGCGGTCGGCCCGGAGTCGAGTCTGCTCGGTGGGCCGAGGACGGGGTCGCGCAGCTTCTCGTCGAACTGGAGGGTGCGACTGATCGCCGAGCGCGCTACGTCTGCGAGCTCGTCGCCCTGGCGCCGGACGGCCGCGAGCTGCGCGGGACCGGGATCCTCGAGGGGGCGATCGCGAGCGAGCGGCGCGGCGACGAGGGCTTCGGCTACGACCCGATCTTCGTCCCGGTCGGCGAGACGCGCACCGTCGCCGAGCTCGGAAACGACTGGAAGCGCACCAACTCCCACCGCGCCCGTGCCGCGGCCGCCCTCCTCACATCCATTTCCACGACGTCCTGACTGGCCATGACGGGTCCTGGCCCCGCCATGGCCGTTCAGGCCAGGCCGACGACAGTGTCCTCGTCCCGGCGGGCGAGCCACCAGTTGACCTCGGCGCCGAAGACGATCACGTTCGCCATCACGTAGAGCCAGACGAGCAGCAGAACCGAGGCTCCGAGCGCGCGCACCGCGATCACCTCGCTCGAGAACCGGACGAACAGCGGCAACACCTGGAAGGTCACCTGCAGCAACACCGCCGCGAGCGCGGCGCCCGGCCACACCTCGTCGAGCGTCAGATGCGTGTTCGTCAGCCGCTCGTACGCCGCGACGAGGAAGACGAACACCGCCGTGGTCGAGACGAGGATGGAGACGGCGAAGGCGACGATGGCGTTGCCCACGATTCCAGGCGCGTAGCGACTGAGCAGGTCGTAGCCGACGGAGCCGACGAAGAGCGCGAAGACGAGGATCATGAGCGAGGCGCCCATGAACAACGTCGCCAGGAACTTGCCACGGAGGAAGGAGCGGTTCGGGCGGCGGTAGACGATGTTGAACGCCGACTCGAGCACGCTGAAGAGCGAGAGTGAGGTCCAGAGCAGGAAGACGCTCCCGATCAGTCCGAGCGTCGTCGCGTTGCTCGTGATCGCCTCCACCACCTTCACGATGTCGTTGATCCCCTGGGACGGGAAGAGATGCTGGAGCTCCCGGACCAGGTAGCTCGATTCCTCCGCGCGGCCGGTGTAACCGAGGATCGAGAGCGCGAGGAAGATCAACGAGACCGACGAGAGCAGGCCGAAGTAGGCGATCATCGCGGCGAGATGCGGCCCCCGGTCGGCGAAGAACTTCGTCACGGGTTGCTTCAGCGGTCTCCGCACGCCCGCAGTATCGTCTCGCCGATGGATGCCGCGTCCGCCCTCGCCGATCTGACCGAGATCTCGACCCAGATCGAGGCTGCCGTGCTCCTCGACGAGTCGGGTGCCGTGCTCGCCGCGGCGCCTGCGGACTCCACGCGCAGCGAGAAGCTCGCGCGGACCGCCGTCGACCTCCTCGCCGTCGCGCGCGAGCGCTCCGAGAGCTCGGACCGTACTCTCACCCAGCTCGAGGCCGCTCTGCGCGAAGGAAGCGTCTTCGTCTCGCACGACGGTGGCCGCAGCATCGTCGCGGTCACCGGTGCGTCGCCCACGTCCGGGCTCGTCTTCTACGACCTTCGGGCCTGTCTCCGGAAGCTGGCCGAGGCCGAGAAGAAGCCGGCCAGGAAGCCAAGGGTGCGCCGCCCGAAGGACGAGCCCCATGCGTAGGCTCGTGCTGGCCCTCGTCGTCGCCGGTGCGCTCCTCTATCTCGCGCGCCGACGCACCTCCTCCCGCGAGCGCATCCATCTCTACTACGACGACGGCTCGATGATCACGCTCGAGCCCGGCGCGCCTCAGGCCGAGCGTCTGCTCGCTCTGGCCCGCGCGGCTCTCTAGGTGGCCGAGCCGGACGAGCTCGGCGCGCTGCTGCGCGAGCACGCGTTGCTCGAGGGAGACTTTCTGCTCCGCTCGGGCAAGCGGTCGAGCTACTACCTCGACAAGTACCGGTTCGAGACGCTGCCCGAGCTGCTCGGCCCGATCGGCGAGCGGCTTGCCGCCGCCGTCCGCGAGTTCGAGCCGGCCGCGGTCCGCCTCGCCGGCCCTGCACTCGGCGCCGTCGCGCTGGCCGCAGCCGCCTCGCTCTCCTCCGGGCTCCCGTTCGTGATCGTCCGCGGCGCGGCCAAGGAGTACGGAACGGCCAACCGGCTCGAGGGCCTCTTCGAGGCGGGCGAGCTCGTGTGCCTGATCGAGGACGTCGTCACCTCCGGTGGAGCGCTCGCCGAAGCGGTTGGGGCGCTCAGGGAGGCCGGGCTCGTGGTCCGAAACGCGGTCTGCGTGGTCGACCGCGAGGAGGGTGGGGCGGACGCGCTGGCCAGGCTCGGCGTGCGCCTGCGTTCGCTCTACCGTGCAGGAGAACTCGTACCTGCGGCAAAAACCGCCGCAAACCGCATGGTTAAGCCGTAAACGGTTGAGCCAGTCCGATTCGGCTGTTAGGGTGCCCCGCGGGTTTTGAAACGTCCCACGACAAGAGGAGTGGAAAGTGACGAAACAGGAGTTTGTTGACGCAGTAGCGTCGAGGGCGAATCTATCCCGCCGCGATGCAGGCGCTGCGGTGGAGGCGGTACTCGACACCGTCACCGACGCTCTGAAGAGGCGTGACACGATCACGTTCACCGGATTCGGCAAGTTCTCGACCAGCGATCGCGCAGCGCGCGAGGGCGTGAATCCGCGCAATCCAAGCCAGAAGGTGCACATCCCGGCCGCGACCGTCCCGAAGTTCTCGGCCGGAAGCCAGCTGAAGGCGGCCGTCAAGGGCGGATAGCCCTCGGCCGCTCCTCCGAGACCTCGAGGGCCGCACCCGTCGATCAGACGGTGCGGCCCTCACTGCGTTTGTAGGCAGGTGGCTTGCAGGCGAACATATGTTCGCCTAGGCTCTCTGCATGCAGCTCTCGTTCGACGCCGCCGATCGCCTCGTCGAGCTGGTCGAGGCGCGACACGGGCCTGTGCCGGCCGAGGACGCGGCTCGGACGCTCTACTCGCTGCGCCATGTTCCGGCCGGGCTTGCGCGATCTCTGCTCGCGGACGTCGTCGAAGGGCGATGCGCGGCTCAGCTGGCGCGGCGCGAACGTCGGGCTTGCCGACGCGCCTGGTGCCGAGCTGCTCCTCGAGTCGGCGACCTACGTCGTCGTCGATCTCGAGACGACCGGTCTGTCGCCCGGCAGCTCGTCGATCTGCGAGATCGGTGCCGTGCGGGTGCGCGGCCTCGAGCTCGAGGAGCGGTTCGAGACTCTCGTCAACCCGCGCCGGCCGCTGCCCGCCGCGATCGCCGCGCTGACCGGGATCGATCCCCGCGAGCTGGGCGGCGCACCGCCGGTCGAGCTTGCGGTGCGCCGTTTCCTCGAGTTCGCCGGCGACGCGGTCCTCGTCGCGCACAACGCGCGGTTCGACATCGGCTTCCTCGACCGCGAGGTCGAGCGGCTGACCGGCAGGCGAATCGCCGCGCAGGTCGTCGACACCGTCTGGCTGGCGCGAAGAGTGCTCGCCGGCCGGGTCCAGCGCGTCGGGCTCGCGTCGCTGGCGCATTTCTTCGGCACGTCGACGAGGCCGTGTCACCGGGCGCTCGCGGATGCCGAGGCGACGGCGGAGATCCTGCTCGCGCTGATCGGTCTCGCGCAGGAGCGCGGGGCGAGCACGGTCGCCGAGCTGGCCGACCTCGCGGCGCCTCGAGCGCGCAGGCTCGCCGGCAAGCGCTCGCTCGATCGCGGGAGCTCCACAGCGGCCCGGGGTCTACCTCTTCCGCGACCGCAACGAGCAGGTGCTCTACGTCGGACGCGCCCGCGACCTCCGCGCGAGGCTGCGCTCCTACTTCAGGACCGAGCGGCAGCGGCCGGCCGTCGAGGCCGCGCTCGGGGCGCTCGAGCGGGTCGAGTGGCGGGTGCTCGGCTCCGAGCTCGAGGCAGCGCTCGAGGAGCTGCGGCTCCTGCGCGAGCTGCGACCGCCGGCGAACTCGCGCAGCACCCGGCCCGATCGCCACGTGTACCTGCGCCGGCGGGGAGCCGGCTGGTGCGTCACCGATACGCCCGGGCCCGCACGGGCCGCTCAAGAGCCGCGGCGCGAGCGCGGCTCGCCGCCCGCGCGCTCGACGGCTGGGAGGGCGAGCCCGCCGACGCGCTGCCTGCGCTGCGCGCGAAGCTGACGCGTCTTTCGCGCGACCTCCGCTTCGAGGACGCCGCGCGGTTGCGCGACCGGATGGCTGCGCTGGCAGACGTCGCAGCCACGCTCGCCGAGCTGGAACGGCTTCGCGCACTCGAGCTCTGCCTGCTCGTGCCCGCGGTCGAGGAGGGCTTTCAGCGCGCGTTCTTCGTCTCGGGCGGGCGCGTGGCCGCAGCGCGAACGCTCCTCGCGGGGCCGCGGGCCGCGTCGAGACCGAGGCCGGTCTCGCCGCCGCCGCCCGTGCGGAGGCGTCGAGCGCTCGCCGCGGACATGGACGAGCTGCTCCTGATCGGCTCCTTCCTGCGCCGGCCGCCGCCCGAGCTGCGGATCGTGCCGCTCGCGAATCTCCGACGCGCCGCGTAGCCTTGCAACCATGGCGACCGTGGCCACCTCGACGTTCGCCGACCGGCTCGGCGAGGCGGTCGAGCGCAAGCGCAGCCAGCTCGTCGTCGGACTCGACCCGCGCCTCGATCTGCTGCCGGTAGAGCTCCGCGGGGAGGCCGTGCTCGGCCGGGCCGAGGCCGCGAACGCGTACGCGCGCTTCTGCTGCGGCATCGTCGACGCGGTCGGGCGCTACGTCGTCGCCGTCAAGCCGCAGACGGCGTTCTTCGAGGCGCTCGGAGCCGACGGGTTCGCGGCCCTGGAGCGCGTGTGCGGCTACGCCCGCGCGGCCGGGCTGCTCGTGATCGCGGACGGCAAGCGGGGAGACATCGGCTCGACCGCGCGCGCGTATGCCGCCGCGTATCTCGAGCCCCGTGGCGAGGAGCCGGCGCTCGCGGATGCGCTCACCGTCAACACCTATCTCGGCGGCGACTCGGTCGAGCCGTTCCTGCAGGCATGCCGCCTGCACGGAGCGGGGATCTTCTGTCTCGTGCGCACCTCGAACTGCGGGCGCAGGCGATGTGCAGGAGCTGACGCTCTCCGACGGCCGCCGGGTGTGGCAGCACGTCGCCGAGCTCGTCGGGCGAGTGGGGCGCGGATCTCGTCGGCGAGCGCGGCCTCTCGAGCGTCGGCGCGGTCGTCGGCGCGACCGTCCCGCGCGCGGTCGCCGAGGCGAGGAAGCTCCTGCCCCAGTCCGTCTTGCTGCTGCCGGGCGTCGGCGCGCAGGGCGCGACCCCGGCCGATGTCGCGCGGGCCTTCACGAGCGGGCCGGCGAGCGCGCTCGTGACCGCCTCGCGCTCCGTCATCTTCGCCTACCGCGCGGGAAACGAGGACTGGCGCTCGGCTGCAGGCGCCGAGGCGGCGCGGCTGCGGTCCGAGATCTGGTCGGTCTCGGGCTGGTGATGCGCGGCCATGCCACGCTCGCGCGGTATCGCGGCGCCCGCCGCCTTCCTCCTTGCCGCGACGATCGCGGTGCTCATCGTTCGCGCCGCGCTGACAGACGAGGATGCCGCCACGACGCCGCCTGCGGCCACGACGACGGTGCCGACGACGACGCCAACCCGAGCCGATACGGGAACCGGCGAACGACGACGAACACCGCGCGGCGCGCAGTTCTACAAGATCCAGGCCGGCGACACGCTCGCGGTCGTGGCCGAGCAGTACGACACGACCGTCGAGCAGCTGATGGTGCTCAACCCGGACGTCGACCCGTCGCGCTGACGATTGGTCAGCGCATACGCGTCAAGTAGAGTCCGCGCCGCCGTGAAGCGGGTCGCCTTCCTCCTGGCTCTCGCGACGACGCTTGCCCTTGCCGTCGTTGCCGCCGCCGCACCGCCGCCGGTCGACGCCGAGGCGTACTTCGTCCAGAACTCCGGCACCGGCGAGGTGCTGGCGTCGCAGAACGAGCGTGAGCGGCTGCCGATGGCCTCGATCACGAAGCTGATGACGGCCGATTGTCGCGCTCGAGCACGCGTCGCTCGACGACGTCGCCACGATCTCCTCGCGGACCGCCTCGATCGGCGAGTCGACGATCAATCTCCGTCCGGGCGAGCGAGTGACGCTGCGCGAGCTGATCCAGGCGGCTCTGATCCAGAGCGCGAACGACGCCGCCAATGCCATCGCCGCCTTCGTCGGACGGGGCTCGGTCACCCGGTTCGTCGAGCTGATGAACGCTCGCGCGCAGCGAGCTCGGCCTGACCGACACCCACTTCGCCAATCCGGACGGGCTCGACGCGCCCGATCACTACTCGAGCGCCCGCGACGTCACGAAGCTGGCGCGCGTCGCGATGAACAAGCCGTTCATCCGCGAGACGGTCCGGCGGGTCGAGGCCGAGGCGGCGGGCAGGCGCCTGCACACGTGGAACGACCTGCTCTCGACCTTCCCGAGCCTGATCGGCGTCAAGACGGGCCATACGAACGGCGCAGGCTGGTCGGAGGTCGCCGCCGCCCGCCGCGGCGGCGTCACGATCTACGCCACGCTGCTCGGGGGCGCGAGCCGCGAAGGGCGGAACGCCGATCTCGCCGGGACTGCTCGCGTGGGGGCTCGCGCGGTACCGGACGGTGTGGGCGATCGACGGGAGCCGGACGTACGGCACGGTGCGAACGGCCTACGGGAAGCCCGCGGTGCGAGCCGTCGCCGGCAAGCCGGCGCTGCGCGTGATCCACGTCGAGCGGCCGCTCGTCGAGCGCGTCGTCCTTCCCGTCGAGGCGGCGTTGCCGGTGCGGCGAGGGCAGCGGCTGGGCGAGGTGCAGGTGCTCGACCGCGGCACCGTCATCGCACGCTCGCCGCTCGTCGCCGCGAACGCCGTCGATCGCCCAGGCACCCTCGGGCGCGTAGGGTTCTATGCGGGACGAACTCTCCACCACCTAGGGGGGCTCTTGGGATGATCGTCACCGTCACGCTCAACGCAGCGCTCGACCGCACGCTGACCGTGCCGCACTTCCAGATGGGTCAGCGTCACCGGGCGAGCCAGGTGCTCACGCTTGCCGGCGGCAAGGGGATCAACGTCGCCCGCGCCCTGAAGCGGCTCGAGGTGCCGGTCGTCGCGACCGGGCTGGCGGGAGGCCGCACCGGTACGCGCATCGTCGAGGAGCTGACGGCCGAGGCGATCCTCAACGACTTCGTGCGGATCGGGGAGGAGTCGCGCACCTCGACCGCCGTCGTCGACCCGACCGAGAGCTCGTACACGGAGATCAACGAGTGGGGGCCGAAGGTCACGACCGAAGAGCTCGAGATGCTGCTCGAGAAGCTGCACTACCTCTCGCGCGGCGCGGACTTCGTCGTCTTCGCCGGCTCGCTGCCGCGCGGCGTCGAGGAGAGCTTCTACGCGGAGGCGGTGCGCGACCTGAACCGCCGCGGCGTCCAGGTCGTGCTCGACACCGAGGGCGAGCCGCTGCGGCTGGGCACCGAGGCCGAGCCGTTTCTGATCTCGCCGAACCAGCGCGAGGCGGAGCACGTCGTCGGGCAGGAGATGGAGGACGAGGAGGACTTCCTGATGGCGCTCGACGCGATCGCGGAGCTCGGCGCGCGCAACGTCCACATCACGCTCGAGTCGGGCTGCTACGCCCTCTTCCGCGAGGACCGCCAGGTGAAGCGGTTCAAGGCGATCGCTCCGACCGTCGAGGCGGTCTCGGTCGTCGGCGCCGGCGACGTCCTGCTCGCTCAGTTCATCACCGCGCGGCTCGCCGGCAAGACGGCGGAGGAGGCGCTGCGGCTCGGCGTCGCCGCGGGCACCGCGTCGACGCTCGAGGTCGGAGCCGGCCGCTTCGACCCGCGCGAGGCCGGCCGCCTCGTCGCCGGCGTCGAGGTCGTCGAGCTCACTCCGGTCGGGTAGACCCGTCCAGAGGGGCTGTTAGGCTGTCCGCCTTGGAAGGGCAGGAGCTTTCGTACGACGAGAAGTTCGGCCGTGAAGGCCTGACCTTCGACGATGTCCTGCTCGTCCCCGCCGAGTCGTCCGTGCTGCCGAACGACGTGCGCACCGCGACGAGGCTGACCCGGACGATCGCGCTCGAGATCCCGATCGTCAGCGCCGCGATGGACACGGTCACCGAGGCCCGGCTGGCGATCGCGCTCGCGCGCGAGGGCGGGATCGGGATCCTCCACCGCAACCTCTCGATCGCCGACCAGGTCGCGGAGGTCGACAAGGTCAAGCGCTCCGAGTCGGGGATGATCGTCGAGCCCGTCACGCTCCGGCCGGACGACTCCGTCGCCGAGGCGCTGGGGTTGATGGAGCGCTACCGGATCTCCGGCGTCCCGATCACCGACGAAAGCCGGCGTGCTCGTCGGGATCCTGACGAACCGGGATCTCCGCTTCGAGTCGAACACCGCGCAGCCGGTCTCCGCGCTGATGACCGCGACCAACCTCGTCACCGCACCCGTGGGGACGACGCTCGAAGAGGCGAACCAGATCCTGCACAAGCACAAGATCGAGAAGCTGCCGGTGGTCGACGCCGACGGGCGGCTCAAGGGCCTGATCACCGTCAAGGACATCCGGAAGCGGATCGAGTTCCCGCTCGCCACGAAGGACGAGCAGGGGCGGCTGCGCGTCGGCGCCGCCGTCGGGGTCGGGCCGGACGCGTTCGAGCGCGCCGCGTGCGCTGATCGACGCGGAGGTCGACGTGCTCGTCGTCGACACGGCGCACGGCCACTCGATCTCGGTGGTCGAGATGGTGCGGCGGATCAAGTCGGAATGGGACGTGCAGGTGATCGCCGGCAACATCGCGACCGCCGAAGCGGCGGAGGCGTTGATCGACGCGGGCGCCGACGCGATCAAGTGCGGCATCGGGCCCGGCTCGATCTGCACGACCCGCGTCGTCGCCGGGCGTCGGGGTGCCGCAGATCACCGCGGTCTTCGAGTGCGCGGAGTACGCGCTCCGGCACGGGGTGCCGGTGATCGCAGACGGCGGCATGACGTCGTCCGGCGACATCGCCAAGGCGATCGCGGCCGGCGCCGACACCGTGATGCTCGGCTCGATGCTCGCCGGCACCGACGAGAGCCCGGGCGACGTGATCCTCGTCCAGGGCGAGCGCTTCAAGGAGTACCGCGGCATGGGCTCGCTCGGCGCGATGAAGGCGCGCTCCTTCTCCAAGGACCGCTACTTCCAGGGCGACGTCGAGGACGTCGACAAGCTGGTCCCGGAGGGGATCGAGGGCCGCGTCCCGTACAAGGGCCCCGTCCAGCAGATCCTGTACCAGCTCGTCGGCGGGCTCCGGCAGGCGATGGGCTACTGCGGCGCGCCGACGGTCGAGGCGCTCAAGCTCGAGTCGCGCTTCGTCCGCATCACCGGTGCGGGACTTGCGCGAGAGCCATCCGCACGACGTGACGATCACGAAGGACTCGCCGAACTACCGGCGCCAGTGATGGGCACCTGATGGGCACCGTCCATCCGCTTCCAATCCCGGAACCCGCGGCCGAGGAGCGTCCGGTGCTCGTGCTCGACCTCGGGGGCCAGTACGCGCAGCTGATCGCGCGCCGCGTCCGCGATGCCCGGGTCTACTCCGAGCTCGTCCCGCACACGCTGAGCGCGGCGGAGGTCCGCCGGCGCAACCCCGTCGCGATGATCCTCTCCGGCGGCCCGGCGTCCGTCTACGCGGAGGGGGCGCCGCGGGTGGACGAGGAGCTCTTCGAGCTCGGCATCCCGACGCTCGGCATCTGCTACGGCGCTCAGCTGATGGCGCTCGAGCTCGGCGGCGAAGTCGCCCGAACGGGCACCTCGGAGTTCGGCAAGACAGAGCTCGACGACGGCTCGGGTGCGCTCTTCAACGGGCTGCCGCCGCAGCAGACCGTGTGGATGAGCCATCGCGACACCGTCACCGCGCCGCCGCTCGGCGCCACGATCACGGGACGCTCCGCCTCGACGCCCGTCGCCGCCTTCGAGGATCCGGCCAGGCGGCTCTACGGCGTCCAGTTCCACCCGGAGGTCGTCCACACGCCGTACGGGCAGGACGTCCTGAAGAACTTCCTCTACGGGATCGCCGATGCGCCGCCGGCCTGGACGCCGGCCGCCGTGATCGAGGAGCAGGTGGAGCGGATCCGGGCCCAGGTCGGCTCGGCGCGCGTCCTCTGTGCGCTCTCGGGCGGCGTCGACTCCGCTGTCGCCGCCCTGCTCGTCCACAAGGCGGTCGGCGATCAGCTCACCTGCGTCTTCGTCGACCACGGCTTCATGCGCTCGAACGAGGCCGAGCAGGTGGCGGAGACGTTCGGCGGCCACTTCCAGGTCCCGCTCGTGCACGTCCAGGCGCAGGAGCGATTCCTCGCGCGGCTCGAGGGGATCGCCGAGCCGGAGGAGAAGCGCCACCGGATCGGCGAGGAGTTCATTCGCGTCTTCGAGGAAGAGGCGTCCAAGCTCGGCGACGTCAAGTTCCTCGTCCAGGGAACGCTCTACTCGGATGTGATCGAGTCGGGCGGGACCGACGGCGTCGCCGCCAAGATCAAGTCGCACCACAACGTCGGTGGGCTGCCCGAGGACATGGCGATGGAGCTCGTCGAGCCGCTCCGGCTCCTCTTCAAGGACGAGGTGCGCCGCGTCGGCGAGGAGCTCGGGATGCCCGAGCGGATGGTGTGGCGGCAGCCGTTCCCCGGGCCCGGGCCTCGCGATCCGGATCATCGGCGAGGTGACGCCCGAGCGGCTCGAGATCCTTCGCGGAGCGGACTCGATCCTGCAGGAGGAGGTGCGCCGCGCCGGCCTCTACCGCGACCTCTGGCAGAGCTTCGCCGTGCTGCCCGCGATCAAGTCGGTCGGCGTCCAGGGAGACGAGCGCACGTACGCCTACCCGATCGTGATCCGCGCCGTCACCTCGGAGGACGCGATGACCGCCGACTGGGCGCGCCTGCCCTACGACCTGCTCGAGACGATCTCGAGCCGGATCATCAACGAGATCCCCGGCGTGAACCGCGTCGCCCTCGACATCAGCTCCAAGCCTCCTTCGACGATCGAGTGGGAGTGAAGCTACCCTGCGGGCTGTCGTGGCCCGGATCGTCCTCGGTCTTCTGGCGTTCGTCCTTGCTCGCCTCGCCGGCACCCGCGTCAGCGAGCGAGCATCTCGGCGATCGCGACGTCGACTTCCTCTCGCTGAAGGTCAACGGGCGCGGCGAAGCGCTCGTCAGCTATCGCAAGGCGGACGGAGCGCGGCGCGACGTCCTGATCTGGGGAGCCGTGAACGCCCACGCGCCGGACGCGGACCGGCCGCAGGTCAGCTTTCGCTACGACTACAGCGGCGGCTGGAAGTCACACGGCACCGCCCAGTACGCCCGCTCGACTTCAAGGACACGTGCCGGCGCGTACGACGGTCCCCCGCTCGTCCTCCGCGTCGCCGCGTGCAAGGCGCCCGACGGGTCGTACTGGGCGTTGCAGAGCTGGCGGCGGCTGGCGCCGATGCGCGGCTTTGCGCCGTTCCGGCCCGAGCAAGACGCCTTCGAGCTCCACGTCTCGCACTGGTCGGGCCCGCTGCCCCGTGCTCGAGGTCTCCCCGAACTGGACGTACGGCGGCACGCTGCAGGGGTTGTTCGGCCGGCTCACGTACCGCGACGAGGCCGTGCACGGCTTCCGGACGCCGTCTGCGACGAGACGCGATCCGTACGCGCGCTTCGTCTACATCGACACCTTCAACTCCGTCTACGGCCCGGGCTGGAAGCGCGACACGGGGATCGTCACGCATCGGCGCAACGGCGCCTTCTGTTACAGCTTCGTCGCGCAGGCGCCGCCGCCGGGGTACCCGTCGAGCGAGCCGCGCGGCCCAGGCAACGGCGAGCGGCACCGGGTGAGGGTCATGGGCCCGGGCGTGACGCCCGTGGTGGAGTGGGAGGGCGAGGGCCTGCGGATCGCTACAACGCTGCTGTGCGGACCGGCGTGTTCAACAGAGCGCTTCGACCAGCCGCGCTGGTCCGAGGCCGGTCTCAGTCGCCAGGGTACCAGCGCGGGCTCTGCGTCCGCGCGAGCGCTAGCGGACGCATCCGAACTCCTTCGAGCCCTTCCGGCTCCTCGCTGACGACGTCGACCCAGTCCACACGCGCGCCGCGCGGCCCTTCGCGCGCGAACTCGACGAGCCGCTCGACGGCATCCCGCTCGCCCTCGAACACCGCCTCGACAGTCCCGTCGGGCAGGTTCCGCGCCCAGCCGCTGACACCGGCCGTCTGCGCGCGGCGGCGCGTCGTCTCGCGAAAGAAGACGCCCTGAACGTGACCCTGGACGACGACGCGGCGGCGCTGCACGGCTTCTAGGCTAGTGCGATGGAGACGAGCTTCGTCGAGCGACTCGCCGCGGCGAGGATCGGCGAGACCTTCAACCAGTACGCCGCCTCCGAGCTCCGGCGGGACTCGGCTCGCCGCGTATCTCGCCGAGAGGGGCGGCGCGCGCCTCCTCCTCGTCGCCGAGGCGCCCGGCTATCGCGGGACGCGCATCTCGGGCATTCCGCTGACCTCCGAGCGCCAGCTCACCGGCGCCGGGCCTGCCGAGGCGACCGCGACCATCGTCCACGCGGTGCTCGCAGAGCTCGGAATCGAGAGCGACGTCCTCCTCTGGAATGTCGTGCCGACGCACCCGGGCACCGAGAGCTCGAACCGGCCGCCGACGCGCGGCGGAGATCGAAGCGAGCGCGCCGTTCCTCGCCGAGCTCTCGGCCGGTCGGCGCGCGATCGCGATCGGCAGGGTCGCGCAGGCGCGCATCGGTGGGCCGTACGTCCGCCATCCCTCGCACGGCGGCGCCGCAGCGTTTCGGACGGGATTGGCCGCAGCACTCCGGTAGGGTCGGCTTGTGGACGGCTTCCCGATCCGCCGGAACACCGTCCTGCTCGCGGCGACTCTGACGTGCCTGTCCGGCATGGTCCAGCTCGCGGTCGCGGTCGCGACCGTCACGCTCGTCCTCGTCACGGGCATCGAGGGGATCCTGGGCCTCGGCCCTGCGATCTTCCTCACGGCCGGCGCACTCGCCGCGTCTCCCGGCCGGACGGCTCATGGACCGTTACGGCCGGATCCCCGTTCTCGCTGGTGGGTGTGTGGCCGGCATCGTCGGCTGTCTCGTCACAGCGCTTGGGTACGGGTGTCGAGTCCGCGCCGATCGTCGTGCTCGGGTTCGCGCTGGTCGGCATCGCCCAGGGGACGATCCTGCTGGCCCGGGCCGCAGCCGCGGACATGTACCCGCCCGCGCGTCGCGCCCGCGGCATCTCCTACGTGCTCTTCGGCGCGCTCTTCGGTGCGGCGCTCGGGCCACTCGTCTTCCGGCCGCTCCTCGCCGGCAAGGAGCTCGACGCCCAGGCGCTGATCGTCCCCTGGCTCGCCGCGGGCGGGATCATGGTCATCGGGCTCGTGCTCGTCCTCATGGTCCGCCCCGACCCGCGCACGATCGCTCGTCAGCTCCACTTCGACGCCGGCGGCAGCCTCGATGAGACCTCGGCGCCCCTGCGCGAGATCATCTGCGCGACCGGGCGTGCTCACCGCGCTCGTCGCTGCGATCGCGAGCTTCGGCTGCATGGTCTCCGTGATGAACCTGAGTGGCTACGTGGTCGTCGACCACGGCCACCACCAGACCGATGTCTTCACCGTCATCAGCCTGCACATCGTCGGCATGTACGCGCTCGTGCTCGTCGTCGGTGCTCTGATCGATCGGATCGGCCGCCGTCCTGGCCAGATCGCCGGCCTTCTCCTGATGGCTGTCTCGACGTTGCTTCTCGTCGGGCTGGACAGCGTCCTCTGGATGTCCGTGTCGCTCTTCCTGCTCGGCCTTGGGTGGAACATCTCGTATGTCGCCGCCGTCACCGAGCTCGCCGACCGTGCGCTGCCGGCCGAGCGCGGGAAGCTGATCGGGCTTCACCGACGGCCTCTCGAGCTTCACCGCCGTTGTCCTCGTGCTTCTCGGCGGGCTGGCGTACAGCTCGTTCGGCATCGAGGCGCTCGGCCTGGCTGCGACGGCCTTCGTCGCCCTGCCTGCGGCCTGGATTCTGGTACGATCCGCCGCCGGCGCACCCGACGTGCGCCCTCTTTCTGTGAAATGAAGGCCGCACTTTGAAGACATACAGCGCAAAGCCGGGCGAGGTCTCACGGGACTGGTACGTCGTCGACGCCGAGGGCAAGACGCTCGGACGACTCGCGACCCAGATCGCCGACACGCTGCGGGGCAAGAACAAGGCGGTCTACACACCGCACGTCGACACGGGCGACTTCGTCGTCGTCGTCAACGCCGAGAAGATCGCCGTGACCGGCCAGAAGCTCGACCAGAAGCTCTACCACCGGCACTCCGGGTATCCCGGGCGGCCTCCGCACGCGTACCCTGCGCGAGCAGCTCGAGCGCCGGCCGACGGAAGTGCTGCGGAAGGCGGTCAAGGGGATGCTTCCGCGCAACCGCCTCGCGCGCCAGCAGATCAACAAGCTCAAGATCTACGCCGGCCCCGTGCACCCGCACGAGGCGCAGGCCCCGAAGACGTTGGAGGTCAGGTAGTGGCACAGCAGGCGCAATACCTCGGTACCGGCAAGCGCAAGACCTCGGTCGCGCGCGTGATCCTGCGACCCGGCGACGGGAAGACGTGGTTCAACGGCCGCACGCTCGAGGACTACTTCCCGCGCATGACCCATCGGATGCTGGCGCTTGCGCCGCTGAAGACCGCCGGCGTCGAAGGGACGTTCGACCTCCGAGTCCGTGTCCACGGCGGCGGGCCGTCGGGTCAGGCCGGGGCAGTGCGCCACGGGATCGCCCGCGCGCTCGTCGAGGCCGATCCGGAGCTGCGGATCCCGCTCAAGCGCGAGGGTTTCCTGACGCGCGACGCTCGCCAGGTCGAGCGCAAGAAGGCCGGACTGCACAAGGCCCGCAAAGCCCCCAGTTCTCGAAGCGCTAACTCCCTTTGCGGCGGTTCTTCGGCACGGACGGGGTCCGGGGTGTCTTCGGCGAGGACCTGACCGTCGAGCTCGTCGAGCAGCTCGGCAAGGCCGCGACTCTCTGGTCCGGCCGCGGCCGCGTCTTCGTCGGCCGCGACACGCGCAGCTCGGGTCCCGAGCTCGAGGAGGCGTTCGCCCGCGGTGTCGTTGCCGCAGGAGGAAACGCCGTTCTCGCCGGAGTGCTGCCGACGCCGGCGGTCGCCCTGCTCGCTCTCGACCTGGGCGTCGTGATCACCGCCTCGCACAACCCGCCGGAGTACAACGGCGTCAAGTTCTTCAACAGCGACGGGAACAAGCTCACGGACTCGTTCGAGGAGGAGATCGAGGCGCTCCTCGACGCCCCCGCAGCACGGCGGCGGGTCGATCGACCGCGTGAGCGTCGCCGAGGACAGCTACCTGGAGCACGTCGTCGAGCGCTTCGGCACCGACCTGACCGGGCTCCGGATCGCAGTCGACTGCGCGAACGGCGCGTACTCGGGGATCGCCCCGGAGGCGTTCGAGAGCCTCGGCGCCGAGGTGACCGCGGTGGCGGCGTCGCCGAACGGCGAGAACATCAACGAGGGCTGCGGCGCCACCGATCTGTCGCTGCTCCAGGCGACCGTTCTCGCCGGCGGCCACGACCTCGGCGTCGCCTTCGACGGCGACGGCGACCGCATGCTCGCCGTGGACGGTGACGGGAACGCGGTCGACGGCGACCAGATCCTCGCCGTCCTCGCACTTCATCTCGGGGTCGACCTCGTCGCGGTGACGGTGATGACGAACCTCGGCTTCCACCGCTTGATGGAGGAACGCGGGATCCGCGTCGTCACCACCAACGTCGGCGACCGCTACGTGCTCGAGGCGCTCCGCCGCGAGCACGGCAGTCCTCGGCGGCGAGCAATCCGGCCATGTCATCTGCCTGCGCGACCACGTCACGGGAGACGGTCTCGCCGCCGCGCTGCTCCTCTGCGGGGCGATCCAGGGGACGACGCTCGCCAAGGCCGTGGCCGTGATGCCGCTGATACGCCCAGGTGAAGGAGAATGTGCGGCTCGCCCGCCCCGAAGTGCCCGCGGCGGCGCTCGCGGAGGCGGAGCGGATCAACGCCGAGCTGGCCGGAAGCGGCCGTGTGCTCGTCCGCGCCTCGGGCACGGAGCCGCTGATTCGCGTGCTCGCAGAGGCCGAATCCGAGGAGAAAGCGCGGGAGCTCTGTGGTAGGATCGCCTCCCTCGTTCAGAGGGAGCTCGGCTAGCCCGCGACGCTGCGGAAACGGCTGTTTTTGCAGGGGGGAGCGTGCCGGGCTCTTATGCGTTCTCGGGAGTTTTTTGCGAGCTCGGATTCGGAAAAGGGGGGCTTGAATGTGCGGAATCATCGGATACGTCGGGACCGCGGGAATGCAAGCCCCTTCTGCTCCAAGGCCTGGAGCGTCTCGAGTACCGCGGCTACGACTCGGCCGGCATCGCACTCCGTGAGGAGGGCGGGCTCGAGTACGTTCGAGCCGTCGGGAACCTCCAGAACCTGAAGGATGCCGCAGGCCCGAACGGGTCGACCGCGACCCACGGGCTCGGGCACACACGCTGGGCGACGCACGGCGGCGTCACCGAGGCGAACGCACACCCGCTGGCCGGCTGCGACGGCGCGAAGCTGTCGATCGTCCTGAACGGGATCGTCGAGAACTACCGCGAGCTCCGCGACGGCCTGCTGGCCGAAGGCCACACGTTCGTGTCCGAGACCGACGCCGAGACGGTGACGCATCTGATCGAGCGCCATTACGAAGGAGATCTCGCCGAGGCGGTCCGGCGCACGTACAGCGAGCTCGAAGGGCACTTCACGTTCGTCGTCATCCACCACGACCATCCCGACCTGCTCGTCGCAGCGCGCCACCAGACGCCGCTCGTCGTCGGGATCGGCAAGGGTGAGATGTTCCTCGCCTCGAACGCCGCAGCCTTCCTGCGCGAGACGCGCCGCGTCGTCTTCCCGGACGACGGCGACATCGTGGAGATCACGCCTGCCGGCGCGGTCTACACGCGTAGCAGACGGGACGGTCGTCGAGCACGATCCGGTCGAGCTCGACTGGGACGACGAGGGCGCCGAGAAGGGCGGCTACGAGACGTTCATGCTCAAGGAGATCTACGAGCAGGGCGAGGCCGTCGCCGAGACGATCGGCGATCGCGTCCGGCACGGAACCCTCGTGCTCGAAGGCCTCGGCCACTCGGAGGACGAGCTGCGCGAGCTGCGCCGCATCGTGATCCTCGCCTGCGGCACCGCCTACCACGCGGGCGTCGTCGGGCGCTACGTGATCGAGGAGTGGGCGCGCATCCCGGTCGAGCCGGACATCGCGTCCGAGTGGATCTACCGCAATCCGGTGATCGACAAGGACACGCTCGTGATCGGGATCTCCCAGTCCGGCGAGACGCGCGACACGATCGAGGCGATGAAGCTCGCCCGGAAGCTGGGCGCCAGGACGGTCGCGATCACGAACATGATGGGCTCGCAGATCACGCGCGAGGTCGACTCCGTCCTCTACACGCGCTGCGGGCTCGAGGTGGGCGTCGCGGCGTCGAAGACGTTCACGGCACAGGTTTCCTTGCTCTATCTCGTCGCGCTGAAGCTCGCGCAGATCCGCGAGACGATGCCTGCGGGCGAGATCTCGTTCATCCTGGACAAGGTCTACGAGCTGCCGAAGAAGATCGACCAGTTCCTCGACGGCGACCATCCGATCGAGGAGATCGCGCAGCGCTTCTACGACAAGCCGTTCTTCTTCTACCTCGGCCGTCACATCGGCCTTCCGGTCGCGCTCGAGGGCGCGCTGAAGCTGAAGGAGATCAGCTACATCCCGACCGAGGCGTACTCGGCCGGTGAGATGAAGCACGGGCCGATCGCGCTGCTCGACGAGGAGACGCCGGTCGTCGTCGTCGCGACCGACCTCCACGTCTACGACAAGCTCGTCTCCAACATCCAGGAGGTGCGTGCGCGCGGCGCCCACGTGATCGCGATCGCCACCGACGGGAACGAGGACATCCAGCACCACGCCGACGACGTGATCTACGTCCCGAAGACGCCGAACTTCCTGCAGGCCGTGCTCGGGATCATCCCGTTGCAGCTGCTCGCCTACCGGATCGCGCGCCTGCGCGAGCTCAACGTCGACCAGCCGCGCAACCTCGCGAAGACCGTCACAGTCGAATAGCGGTTCGACGCACGCCGAGCGGGGCGCGAGCCTAGCCGATCAGGATGGCGATGATCCCGTTCAGCGGCTTGAGCGAGCCGCTCCGCATCATCGTGTTCGACGTCCCGTCCGGGATGTCCGCCTTCAGTCCGCTGGCCTTCGTCTTGTTGCGTGACGGAGCGCCCGGTCGTACATCGATGTCGCCGCCGCCGAGGCCCAGGTGTGTCTCCCGAACTGGGCGTCGCTGCCGCTCCCTGGCCGTCTTGACCTGCGCGGCGCGGGCGGGGCCTTCGACACCAGTCAGCGCGACAGCGTCTCGCCGAAACGACGGAGTGCGCGAACGCGCGACGGCTTGAGCGTAGCGAATATGGGTGCCTACTTCTGGCCGAAGACTGTTGATCACACCAGCGCCACGGGCCTTCGGGAAGCGCTGACCTCTCGCGACGTGCAGCGTGGGTCCCGGTTCGTACCTGCGTGGCGCGCGGCTTCTTCGAGTGACCGGCTGAGGTCGGGCGCCGCCGAGACTAGCGAGCGCGACGCATATGCGCAGCGATGATGCGTGAGAAGCGCGGACGCATGGACGTTGACTCGCTTGAGGTTCAGTTGCCTTCGCACGATCGAGTCGTGCTCGGAGGGCGAGGATGCGTCACGCGGGCGCCGGAGCAAGGCGCTTCCTGACGCGGTGATCAGCAGTCGAGTTGTCGTTCGGTGTCGATCGGCGTTGAGGGCGATGTCGAGGCGGGCCATGCGTGAAGGTCTCGTCGTTCTGGAAGACGACATCGTCGTTCAGGGTGATCGTCAGGCTCTCTGACTGGCGCCGGGCATGCCGGACAGGATCGGTCGGTGCGCAGCCGTTCTCGATCACGCAGCACGTAGCGGACGTCTCTCCCAGCCAGGGTGGTCGCGAAAGCGGGCCGACCTCGCACACCGTTACCGTCTGCCCCGACCGTCGACGGCGCCGCGATACAGGCAGGCTGAGGACCGGTGGCTTTGGCTTCGGTTTGTCGGGTTGGCGGAGGGCGAGGATGCGCACGCGGGCTGCCGGAGCGGGGAGCTCCCTTCGCGGCGAGGACCAGTGAGTTGTCGTTGGCTGTCGACGGAGTTGAGGGCGATGGCGAGGCGAGCCTTGGCTGAAGGTCATCGTCGTTCTGGAAGACGACATCGTCGTTCAGGGTGATCGTCAGGCCTCTGACTGGCGCCGGGCATGCCCGGACGGGATCGGTCGGTGCGCAGCCGTTCTCGATCTGCCAGCACGTAGCGAACGTCTCTCCCAGCCCAGGGTGGTCGCGAAGCGTGCCAACCTCGCACGCCGTTTCCGTCCGTCCCCGACCTCGACGGCGCCGCGATACAGGAGGCTGACCTGTGCGCCTCGGCATCCGGCTCGTCGGGTCGGCAGCGACCGGCGCCGCCAGCGCACCCGGTGGTGCCGAGCTTCCTCACGCCCGTCCCGAGAGCATCGTCGATGTAGTGCCCTACTGGAAGCGCCAGCGCAGCGAGCGGCGAGGATCGTGAGTGCGCGGATGATGACTTTCCCTCCTTCGATTGATGTCCTGCTCTCTAGGACACCGGAGAGGGGCTGCGTTTCCGCGACGGGACAGGTCTCGTGCGACCCGTGCCTCGACCTCTGCAGCACGTAGCGACTTCAGCTCGTTCCAGCCTAGCGGTGGCTCGCGAGTCATCGCTCCGATGCTGAGCGACGGCCCGCGACCGGCTCCCCGGCATCGCAGTTTCCGCAGGAGAGGCGAGCTGTGGCGCCGCGGCTATCGGCTTCGAGCAGGCGACGGCCCGACCGGAGCCGATCAGCGCGGGTTGCCGTCAACTCCGCCGACGCCCTCCTAGTCGTTGCCGTCGCCGCTGTGTGCCAGACGAGCTTGCGAGCACCGCGGCCTTCGCCGTGTTCAGCTCGAACACCTCTGTTGTTCCGATGCTGAGGCTCCGCGGCTGAGCTTGCGCGTCACGACGGGTGACAGCCGGTCCGCAAACGCGGTGGCCCGCTCCGCACGCTGAACTGCGGAGCTTGCCTTCGGGGTACCCGCCGCGGCGGCGGGCGCTGCCGAAACGACGAGCGCGACGATGGCGTCGAGGATAATTGCGCGGATCAGGATGGCCGTCGCTGCGCGAAACTCTTCCTGCTCGATCTGCTGCTTGATGCCGGTCATGACTTCCCCCTTCGTGATGTCCATGCTCCCTAGGACACCGGAAAGGGGCTGCGTATTCCCGCGAACGGGATAGGGCTCCCGCGACCGGGGCCCAACCAGTCGTCAACCTCGGCCGGCCAAATGCAAGGCGTCGAACGCAGAGGCCACCACCCTGCCGGTAGGCGGCCTCGCAGGCGTGCGTAGGAGCGCGGACTGCACTCTCGAGCCGAGCCGGACCTGCGCATGACGTGCCGCTAGGCGCTAGAAGAAGTCCGGATCCTCCTCGACCACGGGGTCGTGTGCGGTCGACGATTCCGTAGCGCATCAACGTCCAGAGCAGAGCGTCACGAGCGGCGGGATCAGCAGCAGTAGCGGATTGACGAGCGCGAGCGCGAACCAGAGGACGGGCACCGACGCGTACGCGCTCCAGCGGAGCAGTCGGTCGTCGCGAACGCGGGCGACGAGCTGCACGGTCAGGCGACGGTCTTCCGTCGCCGCAGGCGGGCGAGCTCGTCGTTCGTCGTCGTCGGCCGACCCGGCATCGGGCACGCTGTCGTAGAGCGCCTGCGCCGCTGCGAGGATCGTGGCGGCGCGGCCGGCGAGGTTCGCCTCGCGCAGCGACAGCTGGTACTCCCGCTCCTCCAGCGCCGCTTCGCGCGCTGCGATCGGATCGGGGGTAGGCGCGGTAAACAGCTGGCTGGAGCGGCTCGGCGATCGGCTCGAGCACCTGTTCGACCTTCGCGATCGCGACGTCCAGCTCCGTCAGCTCGGGCTCGTCGAGACCGAGATGCGCGCGGAGGCCGGTGCCGAAATCTTCTACGGACACGTCGTTCATGTGTATCCCTAGATGCCATAGGACTCAACAACTTGCGCGAGTAGGACCCGTCGACGTGCGCGGTAGGCCCTCGACGTGCGCGCTACGCTCTGCGCCGATGGAGGCGCCGCACCACAGGATGCCGCCGAACAGCATCTCGCGCGTCCGCGTGACGCGTGTGCCGGGCGGGGAGGACGGCGACGTCGTCGCCGTCGAGGAGCCGCTCGAGATCAGGATCGGCGGCGTGCCGGTGGCCGTGACCATGCGCACTCCCGGGCACGACGAGGAGCTTGCGCTCGGGTTCTGCCTCTCCGAGGGCCTGTCGCCGCTCGGCGCGCGCGTCCCGGACGACCTCGCAGCGAACGCGATCGACGTCGACGCGCCCGGGCGCGGACATCGGCGGGCTACAGCGGAACTTCTACACCTCCTCGTCCTGTGGCGTCTGCGGCAAGGGAGCGCTCGAAGCGGTGGCCGTCGAGGCGGCTCGCATCGAGAGCGAGCTGACCGTCCCGGCGTCGCTCGTCTCGTCGCTGCCGGAGCGACTGCGCACCGGGCAGGCGGCGTTCGAGGCCACGGGCGGACTGCACGCCACCGGGCTGTTCTCGAGCCGAGGGCGAGCTGCTCTGCATCCGCGAGGACGTCGGCCGGCACAACGCCCTCGACAAGGTGGTCGGTCGCGCATTCCTCGACGGCCGGCTGCCGTTGTCCGACGCAATCCTCTGCGTCAGCGGCCGGCTCTCGTTCGAGCTCGTCCAGAAGGCTGCGGTTGCGGGCTGTCCGCTGCTCGTCGCCGTCGGTGCGCCATCGTCGCTCGCGGTCGAGCTCGCCGCCGACCGCGGGCTCACGCTGTGCGGCTTCGTCCGCGGCGGCTCGCTCAACGTCTACACGGAGCCTTGGCGGATCGAGGTCTGACCGGCGTCCTGCTCGTCGGCGGAGCGTCCGTCGAGGTTCGGGTCGCCCAAGGCACTCGCTCGTTGCGAGGGGAGACGCTCGCGGAGCGGGCGTGGCGGACGCTGGGCGAGGCCTGTGACGAACGGATCGCCGTCGGCAAGGGCGACCTCGCACTTCCGTTCGACGTGCTCGTCGAGCCGGCCGAGCCGCAGGCCCCGATCGCAGGCGTCGTCGCGGGACTGCGCGCGGCGGCGCAACGAGATCGCCGTCTTCCTTCCGGTCGACTGCCCGCTCGTGACGCCCGCAGCTTCTGCGTGAGCTCGGCGAGCATGCGGCCGTGCCGCAGACGGGCCCGCTTCCGGGCGCGTACACGAAGGACGATCTGCCCGAGCTCGAGCGGCGGCTTGCGACCCGCGACTACACGTTGCGCGGCGTCAACCTGCGAGTGCGCGAGGTCGACGTGCGCCTCCTTGCAGACGTGGACTCGCCAGACAGCGCTCTCAGCGGTCGAAGAGCACCTCGCCGCTCTCGACGACCACCGGGCCTGACTCCGTCTCGACCACGAGCCGTCCGTCCCGCGCGATCATCTGCGCCGTCCCGGCGACTCCGTCGACCGTCACGCGGCGGCCGCGGAGGAAGTCGCGCGCACCGAGGTCGTCGTAGAGCGCGTCGATGCCGCCCTCCCGCCAGGCGTCGTAGCGGAGCTCGAGCTCGAGCAGCAAGTCGGCGAGGATCGGGGCTCGCTCGTAGTCGCGGCCGGTCACAGACCGGAGCGAGCCGGCGGTCAGCTTCGTCTCGGTCGGCAGCTCGTCGGGCCCCTGATTCACGTTCAGCCCGATCCCGAGCACGACCGCGCCGTCCTTCAGCTCGGCGAGGCCGCCCGCGACCTTGCGCCGGTCGAGCATGACGTCGTTCGGCCACTTGATCTGCGCGGCGAGCCCGGTCGCGCGCTCGACGACGACAGCCGTGGCGACGCCGGCGACGAGGGTCAGCTCCGCCGCACGCCGCTCCGGGCGGCGGGCGCAGCAGCACCGAGACGAGGATCGAGCTGCCCGCGGGCGCCTCCCAGCGGCGGCCCATGCGGCCGCGTCCGGCCGTCTGCTCGTCGGTGACCGCCACGGCGCCCTCGGGCTGGGACGAGTCGAGCATGCGCTGCGTCGTCTCGCACGAGACCAGGTAGAGATACGGCCGTCCGAAGCGGCCACGAATGAGAGGTTCGAAGAACGCAGCCTCGAGCGGTCTCAGACGCGCTCCAGCCGGACGGCGGAGACCTTGTACTCGGGCGTCCCGATCAGCGGGTCGCCGACGTCATGGGTGAGCAGGTTCACCTTCGCCTCGGAGAAGTGGAGCGCCATCCAGACGAGCCCGGGATAGACCCGGTCGGAGAACTGCGCCCGGGCCTGGATGTCGCCGCGGCGGGACACGAGGCGCACCCACTCGCCGTCGGCGACGCCGAGCGCCGACGCATCCTCCGGAGCGATCTCGAAGAACGGCTCCACCTGCTTGTCCTTGATGCCGCTTTCACGCATGGTCATCGTTCCCGAGTTGTAGTGGTACAGCGTTCTCCCGGTTGACAACACGAAAGGATAGTCGGAGTCCGGCTCCTCGATCGGCGGCTGGTACTCGACGGGATGGAACTTCCCCTTGCCGGACGGAAGCGAGGGATGGCCCTCGTGCAGGAACTTCGTTCCCGGATGGTCGCGCGAGGGGCACGGCCACTGCATCCCGTCCTGCTCGATCCGGTCGTACCGGATCCCGAACCAGTTCGGCGAGAGGTCGGCGAGCTCGTCCCAGACCGACTCCGCGTCCGGGTACTCCGGCCAGTCGCAGCCGAGCGCGCGCGCCAGCGAGATCACGATCTCACGATCGCCCCGCGCGTTGCCGGGGCACGGAATCGCTGCGCGCACGCGGTTGATCCGCCGCTCGGTGTTCGTGAACGTGCCGTCCTTCTCGGCGAAGCTCGAGGCCGGGAAGACGACGTTCGCGTGCTTGGCCGAGGTCTCGTTCAGGAAGAGATCCTGGGCGACGACGAACTCGAGCTTCGACAGCCCTTCCTCCACGTGCGCTGCGTTCGGCTCGGTCTGCGCCGGGTTCTCGCCGATCAGGTAGAGCGCCTTGATCCGCCCGTCGTGGAGGCCGGACATCATCTGGTCGAGCCGGTAGCCGGCGCGCTCGGGCAGGTCGACGCCCCAGGCCTTGGCGAACTTCTCGCGCACCTCCGGGTCGTCCCAGGGCTGGTAGCCGGGGAGGTAGTGCGGGTTCGCGCCCGAGTCGTTGAGGCCCTGGACGTTGTTCTGGCCGCGGAGCGCGTTCAGCCCGGTCGACTCGTAGCCGAGGTGGCCGGTCATCAGGACGAGGTTCGCGAGCGACCAGATGTTGTCGACGCCGCAGGCGTGCTCCGTGATCCCGAGCGTGTAGAAGATCGCCGCGTGCCGCTCGGTCGCATACTCGCGGGCGGTCGCGCGGATCGCCTCGGCGGGGACGCCGGTGACCCGCTCGGCCTCCTCGGGCGTGTAGCGGGCGACGACCTCGCGCACCGACTCGAAGTCCTCGCAGTTCGCCGCGATGTACGCGTCGTCCTGAAGCCCTTCCTCGAGGATCACGTGCATGATCGCGTTCAGCAGCCAGACGTCCGAGCCGGGGCGCAGCTGCAGGTGGCGCTTCGCGAGCTTCGTCAGCCAGATCGCGCGCGGGTCGGCGACGACGAGCGTGGCGCCGTTCCGGACCGCCTTCTTGATCCGCAGCGCCAGCACCGGGTGCGCCTCGGTCGTGTTCGAGCCGATCACGAGCAGGAAGCGGCAGTTCTCGATCTCCGGGATCGAGTTGGTGGTTGCGCCTCTGCCGAGCGACCTGACCAGGCCGTAAAGGGTCGGAGCGTGTCAGGTGGCCTCGCACGAGTGGACGGAGTGGGTCTTGAGGCCCGTCCGGGCGAGCTTCTGGATCAGGTAGTTCTCCTCGTTCGTCAGCCGCGCGGAGGCGAGCACTCCGACTGCCTGGGGCGAATGGCGTTCCATCACCCCCTTGAGCCCGTCGGCGGCGACCTGGAGCGCGTGCTCCCAGGTCGTCGGCTGCAGCTCCCCGTCCTCGCCCCGAACGAGCGGCTCGGTCAGCCGGTCCGGGTGGTGGACGAAGTTGAAGGCGAAGCGGCCCTTGACGCAGAGGTTGCCGTCGTTCGAGACGTACTCCGGCTTCGACGTCACCTTCACGATCCGCTTCGTCTCGGGGTCGACGTTCAGGTCGACCTGGCAGCCGACGCCGCAGAAGGTGCAGGTCGTCTTCACCTGCTCGAGCGCGCGCTCCTCGACGCCGGCGCCCTCGAGGAACTTCTCGTAGATCGCGCCCGTCGGGCAGGTCGAGAGGCAGCCGCCGCAGAGCTCGCACTCGGTGTCGAGCCACGACTTGCCCCAGGTCGGGACGATCCGCGCTTCCGGGCCGCGGCCCTCCAGGGACAGCGCCGAGCACTGCATCACCTCCTGCGTGTAGCGGACGCAGCGGTTGCAGAGGATGCAGGTGTCCGGCTCGTAGCCCATCAGCCGGTTGCGGTCCTCGTACGGCTCCCGCTTGGCGTCGGGGAGGATCAGCGGCGCCTCGGCGCCCATCTCCTCGGCCAGGTCGACCAGCTCGTTCGGGCGCCCGCCCGGGTCCTCGTTCAGATGCTCGGAGAGGAGCATCTCCGTCAGCGTCTTCCGGAGCTGCGGCACGTTCGAGTTGGTCGAGACGACCATCCCATCGGTGACGCGCGTCGCGCAGGCCGGCAGCGGCCGCGGCGCGCCCTCGACCCCGACGACGCACATCCGGCAGCCGCCGTACGGCTCGAGCTTGTCGTCGTGGCAGAGCGTCGGGATGAAGACGCCGTTCCGCGCCGCCGCGTGCACGAGCAGCTCGCCCTCGCCGGCGGTCGCGCGCTTCCCGTCGAGCGTGAACTCGATCATGCGGGCATCTTCTCGAACAGCTCGGGCCAGTGCGCGAATGCGTTCCGAACCGGGATCGGCGCTCCCTGCCCGAGGCCGCAGATCGAGGTCACGGCCATCGCCTCCAGCCACTCGTCGACCTGGTGCCGCGGCATCGGCGCGCGCCCGTGCTCGAGCTCCTCGCAGACGTGGTGGAGGGCGCGGTTGCCGATCCGGCACGGCGTGCACTTCTGGCACGACTCCTCGGCGAAGAAGCGCAGCGTCTCCGCGAGCAGGCGGAGCGGGGAGTAGGAGCTCGGGAAGACCTGCACGCCGGCCGAGCCGACGCCGCATCCCCACTCGGCGAGCGCCTCGCGCGTGAGGGGGACGTCGAGCGCGGCGGGAGGGAGGATCCCGCTCGCGGCGCCGCCGGGCACGATCGCGCTCGGCTCGGCGGTCAGGCCGCCCGCGTAGTCGTCGATCAGGTCCCGGAGCGTGACGTCGAGCGGCGCCTCGTAGCAGCCCGGCTTCGCGACGGCGCCGGTCACCGACCAGAGGCGAGCGGGATTCCAGCCGCCGCGAAGGATGAGCGCGACGTGCGCGAGCGTCTCGACGTTGTTGATCAGCGTCGGCAGGCCGAGGTAGCCGGACTGGCTCGGGAACGGCGGCTTCAGCCGCGGCATTCCGCGCCGGCCCTCCATCGACTCGAGCATCGCCGTCTCCTCGCCGCAGATGTACGCGCCTGCGCCGACGACGAGCTCGACCTCGAGGCCGCGCGCTGCGATCGCCTCCTGCAGCCGCGCGCGAGCGGTGCCGTACTCCTCGCGGAGGTAGATGTAGGCCCGGTCCGTCTCGCAGAAGCGCATCGCCGCGACGAGCCCTTCGAGCAGGAGCTGCGGGCGCAGCTCCATCACGTAGCGATCCTTGATCGTCCCGGGCTCTCCCTCGTCCGCGTTCACGATCACGACGCGCGGGCCGGGCTCGCTCCGCACGGCGTCCCACTTCCGCCACGTCGGGAAGCCCGCACCTCCCATGCCGGTCAGCCCGGAGGCCTCGAGGCGCTCGAGCACCTCCTCCGGGGTCAGTTCCTCCGGCGCCCGGATCTCGTCGGGCTCGAGCAGGAAGCCGTTCGTCGAGTGCGTGACGCCGCCGACGACCTCGTCGCCGTGCAGGACGACGGGCGCGAGGTCGCAGTGCCCGAGGCACGGAACCTCGATCGCGTTCTCGGTGAGCAGGCTGCGCGACCCCGCGCAGTCGCACACCGGCCCGGTGCAGACGCGCACCGCGTCGACGGGAACCTGGAGGAACGAGTAGAACGAGACGACCTCGTGCACGTCGCCGTGGCGCAGGTTCATCCGGTCGGCGAGCGCGTCGGAGAGCTCGGGCGTGATCGGCCCGACCTCGCGGCGGATGCGGCCGAGGTTGTCGAGCAGCCGCGTGCGCTCGGGCGGCAGCTCCTCGAGCAAGGTGGCGAGATGGAGCACGTCCACGCTCCGAGTCTAGAACGCTCAGTCGGCGGGCGGACGGCGCAGCTTCTTCGTCTGCGAGCGCCGCTTCTTCGTCTCGAGCCGCCGTTCGCGCGAGGCCTTCGTCGGCTTCGTGGCGACGCGGCGACGCTCTACCTTCAGCGCCCGCTGCAGCTGCTCCACGAGCCGCTCGATCGCCAGCTCGCGGTTCCGCAACTGGCTGCGCTCGTCCTGGGCGATCGCGCGCAGCGTCGGTCCGGCCTTGGCGAGGACGCGCCGCTTCTGCGCGTCCGAGAGGGCCGAGGACGACTCGACATCGAAGATCGCCTCCACTCGTGTCTCGGACGTGTTCGCATGCTGGCCGCCGGGGCCGCTCGAGCGCGAGAAGCGGAGCTCGACCTCCGAGAGCGGTAGCACGACCGAGCGCGTCACGCGCATAGACTCACCGGGCATGGCCGCCATTCTGCTCGACGTCGACGGCGTCCTCCATGTCTCCGGCGAGCCGATCCCCGGTGCGGTCGAGGCGATCGAACGCCTGCGCGCGGATGGGCACCGGCTGCGCTTCGTCACCAACAACACGACGCGCTCGCGCGCGACCCTGGTCGAGGAGCTGCGCGCGATGGGGCTCGCGCTCGAGGACGACGAGCTGCAGACGACGCCGACGGCCGCAGCGCTGGAGCTCGGAGGGCGGCGCGTCTACGCGCTCGTGATGTCCGCGATCGTGCCCGACCTCGCCGGGATCGAGCTCGTCGGCGAAGGTGCAGACGCGGTCCTCGTCGGCGGTTGCGACGAGACGACGGAGCCGAACCAGGTCTTCAGCCACATGAATCTCGCCCGCGCATTCTCCGAGATCGAGGCCGGCGCCGACCTCTTCTGCCTGCACAAGAACCCGTGGTGGCAGACCGCGCGGGGGCCGGTGCTCGACGGCGGCGCATTCGTCGCCGCGCTCGAGTACGCGACGGGAGTCGACGCCACGGTGATCGGCAAGCCGAGCGCCTCGGCCTTCGCGGCCGCGCTCGCCGCGCTCGATGCGGAGCCGGAGCTGACGTGGATGGTCACCGACGATCTCGACCAGGACGTGCGCGGCGCGCAGCTCTTCGGAATGAAGACGCTGCTCGTCCGGACGGGCAAGTTCCGGCCGGAGGCGCTCGAGCGCTCGAGCACCGTTCCCGACGCCGTGCTCAGCTCGATCGCCAACGTGCCGGACTGGATCAACCGCGCGTTGTGACAAGGGTCGGGATCGACCTGATCGAGATCGCGAGGGTGCGACGCTCGCTCGACCGGTACGCGGGGTTCAAGGATCGCTGCTTCACTCCGGCCGAGCAGGCCTACTGCGACTCGCGGAAGAATCCGGCCGAGAGCTATGCCGGCCGCTTCGCCGGCAAGGAGGCCGTCGGGAAGGCGCTCGGGTTCGGCGTCGCCCGGGCGTTCGCCTGGAAGGACATCGAGATCGCCGGCCGGCCGAAGCCGTCCGTTCGGCTCTCCGGAACCGTGGCCGCGTGGGCCGAGCGGGTTGGAGCGGGCGCGATCGACCTGTCGATGACGCACTCGCGGGAGCTCGCTTCCGCAGTCGCAGTCGTCACGGATGCTTGAGCCCCTCTACACCGCGGCCGAGATGCGCGCGGCCGAGGAGCGGTATCCCGGCTATCCCGGCGACGGCGCCGGAGCTGATGGAGCGGGCCGGTGCGGCCGTCGCCCGCGAGGTGCTGCAGCTCTTCCCCAATGCGCACCGGGTCGCGGTCGTCTGCGGCGGTGGTGCGAACGGAGGCGACGGGCGGATCGCAGCGAGGATTCTGCGGGACGAGGGTCTCGACGCCGTCGAGACCGACTGCCGTCGAGCAGGCCGACGTGATCGTCGATGCGCTCTTCGGCACCGGCTTCCACGGCGAGCCGCGTGCAGACGCGGCGGCGACGATCCAGCGGATCAATGCCGCAGCGGCACCGGTCGTCTCCGTCGACGTGCCTTCAGGTGTCGACGCGTCGACCGGCGAAGTAGCGGGCGAGGCGGTCCGGGCGACGGTCACCGTGACGTTCCACGGTCTCAAGGTCGGGCTCGCGGTCTCACCTGGACGCTTTCACACCGGCGAGGCAGTCGTCGCCGATATCGGGCTCGAGCTCTCCGCGACGGACTTGAAGCTCGTCACGCCCGACGTCCTCTCGCTCGTGCCGCGCAAGCGGCCCGAGGACAACAAGTACAGCGCCGGCTCGGTGCTCGTCGTCGGCGGTGCTCCGGGCATGACGGGCGCGGTTTGCCTGGCGGCCGCGGCCGCCTTTCGCGCCGATGCCGGCTACGTCACGGTCGCAGTGCCCGAGCAGTCACTGACGGTGGTCGAGGTGCGGCTCCTGGAGCCGGTGAAGGTGACCTGGGCAGACGCGCTCACCGCCTCGGCGAAGGCGGGGGCGATTGCGATCGGCCCGGGGCTCGGGCGCACGCCGGAGGCGTTGAGCCTGCGCGACGAGCTGCTCGCCGCCGCCGAGGTGCCCGTCGTGCTCGACGCCGACGCCCTGCACGAGCTCGAGCCGGGCGACTGGGGAGGCCGGGCGGTGCTCACGCCCCATGCCGGTGAGCTGGCGCGGCTTCTCGACGAGGACTCCGAGTGGGTCAACGCGCACCGGCTGGAGGCGGCGACTCGTGGGGCGGAGCGTTTCGGCTGCATCTGCCTCCTGAAGGGAGCCGACACGATCATCGCTGCCCCCGACGAGGGGACGCTCGTCTGCGTCGTCGACGCGCCGGGGCTCGCGACCGCGGGCACGGGCGACGTGCTCACCGGCATCCTCGCGGCGTTCCTCGCCAAGGGCGTCGAGCCGCGCTTCGCCGCCGCGGCCGCCGCGACGGCTCATGGCCTCGCCGCGCGCGCGGCCGGACGCCAGGCGGGCCTGATCGCGAGCGACCTGATCGCGGCGCTCCCGTCCGTGCTCGCCTGAGCACGTGGACGTCGTCACAGGCGCCTTCTCGTTCACGGGCCGGGCGATCGCCGAAGAGCTGCTCGACCGAGGACGGACCGTACGGACGCTGACCCGCCGCGACGCCCCCGGCGACCCGCTCGCGGCGCGAATCGACCGCGCGGAGCTCCAGTTCCGTGACGAGGAGGCGCTCCGCCGCGCGCTCGACGGGGTCGACACCCTCTTCAACACCTACTGGGTCCGGTTCCCGCACGGCGCGACGACGTTCGGGCGCGCCGTCGAGAACACGCGCGTGCTCCTGCGCGCGGCGAGCGCCGCCGGGGCTCGGCGCGTCGTCCATGTCAGCGTCACCAATCCGTCGCTCGCTTCCCCTCTGCCGTACTTCCGCGGCAAGGCTGAGGTCGAGCGGGACGTCGCCGGCTCCGGTCTCCCGTACGCGATCGTGCGCCCGACGCTCGTCTTCGGGCCGCGCGACATCCTCGTGAACAACATCGCCTGGGGTCTTCGCCGCAGCCCGGTCTTCCCGATCGCGGGCGACGGGAGCTATCGCGTGCAGCCCGTCTCGGTCGAGGACACGGCGACGATCTGCGTCGATGCCGCCGCCGGCGAGGAGAACGTCGTCCTCGACGCCGCCGGCCCGGAGACGATCTCGTACGAGGAGCTCGTGCGGCTCGTCGCCGCGGCCGTCGGCTCGAAGGCGCGGATCGTGCACTGGCCGGCCCGCGTCGTGCTCGCCCTGGCCCGCGCGACAGGCGTCGTCCGTCGTGACGTCCTGCTCACCGCTGAGGAGCTCGCAGGCCTGCGCGCGAGCCTGCTCGTCTCCGACCTGCCGCCGCTCGGGCGCGCGAGCTTCAGCTCCTGGGTCGCAGCGAACGGCGAGTCGCTCGGCCGCGGCTACGTCTCGGAGCTCGCGCGCAACTTCCGTCCGTACGATCCGCTCTAGATGCCCCGATCCGAGCTGACGATCGACCTCGGCGCCATCCGGCGCAACGCGACCACGCTTCGGCGCGTGCTCGAGGGTGCCGAGCTGTGGGCGGTGGTCAAGGCGGACGGCTACGGCCACGGCGCCGCGGACGTGGGCAGCGCGGCGCTCGGGGCGGGAGCGACCGCGCTCTGCGTGGCGACCGTGCCGGAAGGGCTCGCGCTGCGGCAGGCGCTCGGCACCGTGCGCGTCCTGGTGCTCGGGCCGGCCACGAGCCGCGAGATCGCCGAGGCGCGCGATGCGGGCCTGGAGCTCGTGATCGCCGACGGCGAGGTTCCCGAGGGCGTGCGCGTCCACCTCAAGCTCGACACCGGCATGGGCCGCTGGGGAATCTCTGAGCTGGATGTGCCCGAGTCGCGAGGTCGTCGGGCTGATGAGTCACCTCGCCTCCGCGGATTCCGACACCGAGTTCACCGAGCAGCAGGTCGAGCGGTTCAGAGCCGCCACCGAGCTCTATCCGCACCTGACGCGCCACATCGCGAACAGCGCCGGCGCGCTCGCGTACCCGTCCGCCCGCTTCGACGCCGCGCGCTGCGGCATCGCGCTCTACGGCATCTCTCCCTGGGGGACCGACCCGGCCGAGGACGGGCTAGAGCCTGCGCTTCGCTGGGACTCCGAGCTCGCCCAGGTCAAGCTCCTGCAGCCCGGCGAGTCGACCGGATACGGCCGACGCTGGATCGCGAGACAGCCGACGTGGATCGGGATCGTCCCGGTCGGATACGCCGACGGCTTTCGGCGCGGCCTGACCGGGACCTAGGTCCGGGTCGCCGGCGAAACGCGCCCGGTGATCGGGACGATCTCGATGGATTCGTTCGCGGTCGAGCTCGACCGGCAGCTGCCGGTGGGAGCCCCGGTGACGCTGCTCGGGCACGGCGTCATGGCGGAAGCGCACGCGCTCGTGGCCGACACGATCGCCTACGAGATCGTCACCGGAATCCGGGCCGATCCGCTCCGCACGCGCCGCACGGTCGTCGACAGCTAGGAAGGCGTGGGCCGCTTGTAGCCCTGGCGGGCGACCAGGCGAGCGGAGAGCCCGGGCAGCAACGCCTGGATGAGCGAGAAGAGGCGGTACCACCGAGGCACGAAGAGCTCACGCTTGCCGGACTCCACGGCGTTCACGATTCGCTCGGCCACGAGCTCGGGCTTGATGATCATCCGCCGGAAGAAGGCGCTCGTCAGCACGGAGCGCTGGGGGAAGCCCTCGGTCTCGACGAAGCCGGGGAGGACGGTGTGCACGCGCACGTCGCGCGCGGCGAGGAGCCCGGTGAGCGAGCGGGAGAACGCAAGCTGGGCGTGCTTCGAGGACGCGTACGGTCCCGCCGGGGCGAAGGCGACCACTCCGGCGACCGAGACCACGTTGACGACGTGGGAGCCCGCCTGCAGTCCGGGTTCGAAGGCCCGGACGCACCAGACGCCGCCGAGATAGTTCGTGCGCAGGACCGCCTCGATCCGTTCCGGGTCGAGCGAGAAGAAGCTGCCACGGCCGGGGATGCCGGCGTTGTTCACGAGCAGGTCGATGCGCGGGTGCCGCTCGAGGATTGCCGCGGCGGCCCGGTCGACCTGCTCCCGGTCGGAGACGTCGCAGAGCTCGAACTCGCCGCCGAGCTCGAACGCGAGCGGCTCGAGCCGCTCCTGCCGACGGGCGAGGAGCACGCAATACCAGCCACGCGCGACGAGCTCGCGCGCAGTTGCCTCGCCGATGCCGCTCGACGCGCCGGTGACGACGGCCGTCTTCACGGCGCGACCCTACTTGCAGACGCGCACGACGCGCTGGCTCTCGGCCTTGCGGCCCTGCGCGTCGGTGACGATCGCCCGCAGCGTGTGCTTTCCCTTGGCTGCGCCGCCGCGCTTCCACACCGCGCTGTAGAGGCCGGACGCTCCGCGTCTCACGGTGGCGATCGGCTTGCTCCCGTTGAGGAAGCGCACGGAACGCAGGACGGCAGTGGAGGAGGCGAGCACCAGGAGCTGGGTCTGTGCCGCCGCGCACTCGCTCGTCTCGGGGGTGACCCACGTGATCGCCGGGCGGTTCACGACGGTGATGTTGCCGGAGGCGAACGCCGTGTTCGGGAGCAGCGCGTCACCGACCGAGTCCACGTTCTTCGCCTCCTGGAAGTCCGCGGCGGACGCTGAGAGCAGGCGCTTGCCGGCACGGAGCGCGGGCGCCTCGCGCGGCAGCGGGAAGATCGCGATCCCGGTGAGCGGGTCGTACGCCGCCGCGCCGATCAGCGCCCGGCCGTAGCCGATCACGAGCGAAAATGGGTCGACTCCGGCCCCGAGATCGAGCACCCGCAGCGCGAGCGTCGGCCGCCCCGCCGCGACGCGGTTCGTGATCAGACCGAGGAGCGGCGGCTGCACGTCGTTCACCCAGGCCCGGAGGAGGTACTGGCCGCCGAGCGAGCGCCCCGTGAACTGGTCGCGGCCCGAGTCGACCGAGACGTAATACGCCTTCGAGCGCGGGAAGACCGTGGCTGCGGCGCCGATGTCGAGCGGGAAATCGAGCGTCAGGTTGTTGACGTTGACGGGAGTGCCCGCGTATCCCTGGACGTCGTTTTCGTCCGGCGAGCCGAGCATCCAGGGGTGAACCAGCGAGCCGGGCGTGGAGAAGATCACGGCGGCGCCGACGTTCACGGCAGGCTCGTCGATCCGGATCCGGTAGAGCGTCTCGGCGCCGTCCTCGTTCACCGGTGCGCCGACGTAGTTCGCCGCGGGGCCGAAAGCGGCGGCGGGATAGCGGTACGCCGAGGCGCGCGAGACGCCCTTGCGCGTGTCGCCCGTCTGGATCTCCTGCAGCGGCAGGATCGGAGCCTGCTGGAGACCTGGCCGGGTGACGAGCATCGCGTAGGCCACCTTGCGGACGATGTCGCCGCGGTGCAGCAGGAGGAAGCCGTAGGCCTCACCGGTGCCGGCGTTCGCGGCTGCGCGCGCCGTGATCGGCACCTGCAGGTCGCCGCCGGGAGCGATCGTAATCGTGCTGGGGACGTTGATCTCGACCCCGCTCGGATGCGACTGCGGCTTCAGCTCGACCGTCCACGTCCCGGCCCCATCGCCTGCATCGACGACGCCGAGGAGCAGCGACTTCGACACGGCGCCGCGGCTCACGTTCAGGTCTGCGAAGGAGAGCGACACCGGCTCCGTGAAGATCTTCGGGTCGTTCGCGGCGACGACGTTGATCAGTCCGGCGCCGGCGGTGAGCACCGGTGCCTCGACCGTGCGTGCCGTATCCGCCCAGGCGGTCACGGCAGTCGCCACGAGCGCCGACTTGACCTGACCGGGGGTCCAGCCCGGATGCCGCTGCAGCAGGAGGGCGGCAGCGCCGGCGACATGCGGGGCGGCCATGCTCGTCCCGTCGAAGACGGCGAAGGGCCCGCCGAAGTTCTTGAGCGTGGCCGAGAGGATCTGAGCGCCCGGAGCGCCGACGTCCGGCTTCAGTTGGTGCCCGAAGGCCGTCAGCCCGCCGGAGGAAAAGCTGGTGACGATGCCGCTGCGGCTGGTATCGAGCTCCTGAGGATCGCGGCCGATCCGAATCGCGGTGCGGCCGCCGCGGCTCGCGAGATACGAGCGCAGCGCGGAGCCGTCGAAGTCGGCGATCATCCCGCCGGGGACGGCGAGCTGGATCGGCACGCCGTTGGCCTCGCCCGGCCGGTTGTCGACGAGGACGATTCCGATCGCGCCGGCGGTGCGCACGCGGGCGGCTTTCAGCGCGAACGTGCAGTTGCCCCGTGAGACAAGGGCGATCGCCCCGGCCAGCGAGCCCGCAGGTAGCGGAGAGGTGCCGCCGTCGAGGTTCCCGGCTGGGCCGCAGAGGTCGCGCGGCACCGGAGTGCTGTTCGTGCCCATGATCGTGCCGACGTCGACGAGCTGCTGGTCGCCGTTCGCCCAGGCCGCCGGCGTCGCCAGTCCGGCGGTGCGGACGAACGGGACGTGGGTGAGCGCGTCTGCAGCTCCGGGCGCGGTGACGCTGAGCGCCGGTCCGTAGACGTGTGAGTTCGAGAGCGCGGCGACGGAGATCGCGTCCGGCGCGGTCCCGGGCGAGCCCGCCGAGCCGAGTCCGTAGTCGTCGCGGTCGTTGCCGGCGGAGATCACGGGGACGACACCGGCCGCGGAGACGTTCCGGACCGCCTCGATGATCGCATCGCTCGACGGGATCGACCTGCGGGCCGCCGCCCGAGAAGTTGATCACGTCCATGCCGTCGCGAACCGCGGCTTCGAACGCCGCGACGATCTCGGGCGTGTTGCCCACGTGACCCACGGGCGTGGGGACGTTGAAGACCCGGTAGCTGCCGATCTGCGCACGCGGCGCCACACCGGACAGGCCGCGTGTCTCCGGATGGTCCGTGCCTGCCGGTGCGGTCGTTCCGGCATTGCCGGCTGCGATTCCCGCGACGTGGGTTCCATGGAAGGAGGCCTCCGGGTCGAGCGCCAGCCGGGTCTTGTCGTCCGCGCCGACGCCGACGAAGGAGCGCGCCACGATCACCTTCGGCGTCGTCCACTTCCGCCCGCCCTTCGGGAACCCCGCCGGGTAGCTGAAGCCCTCCGGCGCGAAGAATCTGTTCGCAGGATCGACGCCGTCGTCGACGACCGCGATCTTCACTCCTTCGCCGCCCGCTCCGCCCAGGCCGCCCGCGGCCCCGGCGCCGATCAGACCCGGACTGCGGTCGAGCGCGAGGGTGTAGCGGTAGCTCGGGTAGAGCTTGCGCGCAAACGAGAGTTTCGCCGCCCGCGCCAGCTCGGTCGCAGGTAGCTCGACGGCCATGCCGTTGAGCAGGATCGTGTAGTTCCGCCGGACGGTCGCCTCGGGAATCGCCCGCCGCAACGTCGCCGCGGCGGCCCGCTGCGCGCGCCGGAGCTTCGCGACATATGCCTTCGAGGCCCGGCTCGAGGTGTTCAGACGACTGCTCGAGCTCGCGCCGGCGAGTGTGCGCGAGTAGGCCGCGAGCGGGGGGTCGGCGAGCGTGAGGATGACCGTGATCCGGCCGCGTCGATGAGCGTCCGGCACCGTGATCGTCCCGGCCCGCACGCGCGGGATTTCGACCTCACCGTGGCGCCGTTCGATCGGCTGGAGGCCGGCGGCTGCGGTCGCCGTGACCATGAGCGCCACGAAGAGCGCTATCGATCCGGCGAGGCGGCGCACGGATCGCAGAGTACCCACCATTTGACAGACCTGTCGTAGACTCGCCGCCGTGGGCAGATTCGACGGCAAGCGCGCGCTCGTTCTCGGCGTCGCCAACAAGAGATCGATCGCGTGGGCGATCGCGCGCCGGCTCGCCGCCGAGGGCGCGGAGCTTGCCTTCACGTTCCAGGGCGAGCGGATCGAGGGGAACGTGCGCGAGCTCGCCTCGTCGGTCGGGTCGGAGCTCGTGACGCCGTGCGACGTGCGCGCGGACGAGGACATCGAGCGCGTCTTCAAGGAGACCGCCGACGCGTGGGACGGGAAGCTCGACCTCCTCGTCCACTCCGTCGCGTTCGCCGCCGCCGAGGATCTCGAAGGGCGGTTCACCGACACGCCCCGCGACCGCTTCTGGATGGCGGTCGACATCAGCGCCTACTCGCTCGTCGCCGCCGCGCGCGCGGCCGAGCCCCTGATGACAGCCGCCGGTGGCGGCTCGATCGTGACGATGACCTATCTCGGTGGCGAGCGCGCCGTTCCGCACTACAACGTGATGGGTGTCGCGAAGGCGACGCTCGACGCGTCCGTCAAGTACCTCGCCTGGGATCTCGGCGAGAAGGAGATCAGGGTGAACGCGATCTCGGCCGGGCCGGTGCGCACCCTCGCCGCGCGCTCCATCGCCGGGTTCACGGAGATGGAGTCGATGTTCGTGGAGCGCGCGCCGCTGCGCCGCCACATCGACGCCGACGACGTCGCGGCGGCCTCCGCCTACCTGCTCTCGGACGAAGCGAAGAACGTCACCGGGACGACGCTCTACGTCGACTCGGGGTACCACTCGATGGGGATGTAACGATGAAAGAGACGCTCGACTCCGCGCTGAAGGAACGGCTTCGCTCAGTCGTCAAGGATGAGCCTGTGACCGAGGCGGAGCTGCGGAAGCTCGCCGAGGAGGGTCGGGCGTGCGAGCTGATCCTCGGCGGCCAGCTCCAGGGTGCGGAGCAGCGGCTCGAGGCGCTCTCGTCCGACCCGTCGAGCTCGCTCGTCGACATTGCGGCCGCGTTGCGCGAGGTGAACGAGCTGCGACCGGATCTCGACGAGCTCGAGGCGCTCCTCGGCGTGCTGCAGGAACGTGCGCGCGAGTTCAGGTCGCGCTGGGTCGTCAGACCGTGAGCTCGACGCGATTGCCGTCGGGGTCGCAGACGACGCTCTCGTAGTAGCCGTCGCCGGTGCGGCGGGGACCGTCGAGGATCGCGTAGCCATCGGAGCGAAGCAGGTCGGTCAACTCGTCGACGGCCTGCTCGGAGCCGAGCGCGAAGGCAAGGTGTGCCCAGCCGAGGTGCTGCTGATTGCGTGGAGCCCGCTCGGCGACGGCCGGCATCTGCATCAGCTCGAGCCGGGCGCCGCCGCCGAGGTCGAGAAAGTAGGAGCGGAAGCCCGTTGCTTCGTTCTCGTACCGCTCTCCCGCGCGGCCTCCGAAGTACCGCTCGTAGAACGCGCGCAGGCGCTCGAGGTCGTCGGTCCAGATCGCGACGTGCTCGATCACGGGACGATCGTAAGCCCGCGTGGGACACCGTCCCGGTACTGGACGATGACGCTCACGCCGAGTTCCTTCGCTCGTCTTGGCAGCTCGCGCGCGACCCGAAACGCCTCCGGCGGCGCTGCGGTCGAGTACCCGAGCGGCCGCTCGCGCGGCGCCTGCATCGCGTAGTAGAGGTAGACGCTGCCCGCGTACGCGTCCGGTGGCAGAACCGGCAGCTCGAGCAGCCGTCCCGGCGGCGCAGCCGCCACGCGGGCGTAGACGGCGTTCCCCTCGTCGGCGTTCAGCGGGTCGTAGAGCGGCACCCAGAGATCGGCGGCGACGAGCAGCAGCGCGACCCCTCCGACGAGCCGAGAGCGAGCTTGTGTTTCTGTAACACAAGCGATCGCGACGGCGGCGAGCCCGGCCAGGCAGAGGCACGCGATGGGCAGCATGCGCTCCGGCACTCGGGTCGCGTGCAGGGGCGTATTCCGCCAGAGCAAGCCGTATCCGGGCAGATTCTCGCCCAGCGCGAGCAGGCACGGAACGACCGTTCCGAGCCCGAAGACGAGCGCGAGCCGGCGCGAGGAGGAGATTGTGTTTCTGAAACACAAGCACCCCAGGCCCGCGATCGCGACCAGCGGCAGGAGCCAGCCGAGGTAGATGAAGCGCTCGAACTCGCCCGGGCTGCGGGTCACGAAGTCGCTGAGCGTGGCCGAGTAGCGCCCGACTTCCGAGAAGGGCCGCTCGGCTGCGTCGCGCAGCGAGAGCGCCCAGACGGCCACACCGCCCGCGACGCCCGCGCCCGCGGCGACCCCTCCGAGCCGCGGCCGTCCTCGCGCGACCGCGTAGGCGAGCACGAACGGAATCGCACCGAGCGCGAGGTGCACCTGGCCCGAGAGCGGGATAGAGGCGAGCGCCGCGGCCGCAAGCCAGCCCAGCCGCCGCTCGACCCCGTAGAGCGCGAGCGGGAGCAGCATCGAGATCGGGCCGAGCAGGTGGCCGGTCGACTGGGCGACGCGATAGGGAGCGAGTGCGAACGCGAGGCCGCCGGCGAGCGCCGCGGCGAGCGGAAGGCCGAGTGCGCGCAGCCAGAGCGCGGTCAGTCCCCCGGCGCCGACGTAGGTCAGGAGGACGAAGAGGTTCCAGCCGACGACGGTGCCGAGCAGCGCCTGGAGTGGCCCGTAGACGGCCGCAAATGGCCAGCCGGCGAAGTTCACACGAGGCTCGATCTCCGGCTGGAAGCTGTACGGATCGAGCCACGGCGCCTCGCCGCGCACCAGTTGGTGGCCCGGCAGCCACAGGTTGTAGGCGGTCTGAAGGTGGTCACCCGGCGTCACTCGCCCCTCGCGCGGTGCGCCGTAGCCGAGGAACCGATCGGTCTCGACGACGGCAGGCGAGGTGGCGAGCAAGCCGGCGCCGAGGTAGAGCGCGGCAGCTAGTCCGGCAACGCCTGCGCGGCTGCGAGCAGCTCGTCGAAGTCGGGCACCTCCGAGTCCTCGTACCGCCACGATCCGAGCACCGTACCGTCCTTCCCCACCAGGAATGCGCTCCGCCTCGGCACGCCTTTCATCCACCTGAAGACCCGCGAAGCGCCGAGCTGCTTCGCGAGCGAGCCGTTCCAGTCCGACAGGAGCGGCACGTCGACGTCGAGCGTCTGCTTCCAGGCCCGGTGCGACCAGTGCGAGTCGCGGGAGACGCCGAAGACGCGCACGCCGGCGACGAGGAATTCGTCGCTCCTGTCACGCAGGAGTTTCAGCTCCTGCGTTCAGGTCGGTGACCAGTCGAAGAGGTAGAAGAGGAGCAGTACCGGTCCGTCCTCGAGCAGCTCCTCGAGCTCGGCTTCCCTGCCGTTGTCTAGCCAGAACACGCGCCGAATCTACTGGTGGACGATCAGGGTGCGCAGCACCAGCCACTGATCGTCGGAAACGACCGCGAGCGGAACTGGCTCGACACGTTCGAAACGGCCTGAATTCGGCGGCCGCCTCTGACGCGGACGAAGACGAACTGGTCGGCTTCCGGCAAGCCGGCGGCCAGCCAGCGGTTATCGGGAGAGAGCACCGGCTCGGCGACGTCGCCGGCACCGATTGTGCGCAGCTCCACCTTGACGGGTGAGCTCGGAGGCTCGAGCGCAGTCGGCGCGTCGGGATCGAGGACCGCGCCCGTGTCGGCGTTGACCACTCGCACCGACCCATCACGGCGCGCGTAGGCGAGCCTGTGCCCTTTGCCGCCCTTCCAGACAGGGGCCTCGGCGGCGGCCTTCGGCGTCGAGCAATCTGTCGCCCTTGCCGTCGCCACCGACGACGCGCAATTCGTTGCCCGTGAGGTACGCGATCCGCGTGTCCGTCCGCGTGCCGCCCCAGCGCGGGAAGCGGACATCCGGCCGCGCGAGCGACCAGCGCACCTCCCCTTCCGGGGTCAATGCGACGAGCTCGTTCGGGCGGGACGCGACGACGAATCTGCCGAACGGCGACCACGACGCTTCGCGATACGGGCCGAGCAGCCGCTTCGAGCCGTCCTGCTCGACGACCCAGGCGCCCGAGTCCGCGGTCACGAGCAGCCGCCCAGGCGCGGGCAGGGAAAAGAGCGCCGGCTGCGCTTTCTCGACCCCGACGACCTCGCGGATCTCGTCGAGGACCGCCCGCCCGGGCGGGCTCAGGAGGCCGGCCACGACGACGAGCGCCAGTGCGAGAGCCGCGATCGGCTTCCACGAGCGGCGTCGCGGCTGCGACTCGCGCTCTCCGAACGCCGCGCGAACGACCGCCAGCGAACGCTCTCGCGCCTCGTGCTCGTCCGGGATCTCGATCCGCTCCAGCTCCCGCCTCACACCGTCTCCTTCAGCGAGTCGAGCCCGCGACGCAGACGCGAGTTGACCGTCCCGCGCGGGAGGCCGAGCAGCTCCGAGATCTCGCCGGGCGTGTACTCGAGGAGGTGGCGGAGCACGATCACCGCTCGATGCTCGGGCGGCAGCGCCGCGAGGGCCGCGAGGAGCGAGCCGTCGAGCGAGCCGGGTTGCTTCGGTGCGGCAACGATGTCCAGCAGCTCGCTCTCGGCACGCAGCGTCCGCGCCCGCGTCCAGTCGATCGCGCGGTTGACGACGATCCGGTGCAGCCACGGCCCGAACGGGCGTCTGCGGTCGAAGTGATCGAGGTTGCGGATGGCGGCGAGAAACGACTCCTGCGCGATGTCCTCGGCGGCGGCGGAGTCGTGCACGACGAGAAAGGCCGCGCGGTAGGCCCTGGGCCAGTGCAGCCGGAAGAGCGCCTCGATTCCCGAAGCGGACCCTCGCTGCGCCGCGCGCACGGAGGCGCGCTCCTCGCGGCCGGCGGCCATCCGCTGACTCTACGACCGCCATGGCGCGAGAGGTCCATCGTCACCGGCGCATGACGAAGCATGCGTCGTGGGAGGAGCGGGCGAGCTGAAGCTCCTCGACCGGAACGCCGCGGGGCGTGACGACGCAGAGCGTGCCCTGCGAGAGCGACGGAGTCAGCACGTAGTTGCCGCCCTGCTGGACGTTGAAGGAGCCGGCGGGCACGGGAGCTGAGCGGAGCAGACGGCCGTCGAGCCGGTGGACTCGCAGCACTGCGTCGTCGCCGCTCGTGACGAAGGCGCGATCGCCCATGAAGGCGACGTGCTGCGGCGGCGCGTCGCCGGCGAGCGTGCGCACGAGCTGGCCGGTGCGAGCCTCGTAGATCGCAAGGCGGCCGCGGTCGCCGGAGGTGACCCAGACGCGATGGCCTCCGGGCGTGAAGCCGATGTCGTGCGCGAGGAACGGCGGTCGCACTTCGCCCACCACCCGCGGCTGGGCCGGCCGCGCGAGATCAATGACGGCGATCGTCGTCGCGGCCGTGCCGAGCGCCACCCACAGACGGCGGCCGGACCGGTCGATCCCAAGATGGCGGGCCGGCCCGCCAACGGCGGTGCGGGCGACGACGCGCGCCCTCCGGACGTCGACGACAGCGATCTCGGCGCGCTCGGAGTCGGTGACGTAGGCGAGCCTCCCGCCGGGGTGGGCCGCGGTATACCGCGGCGCGCTGAAGGCGCCCTCGATCTGGAAAAGACCGAAGTTGCCGGCGTCGACGAGCGTGACCTCGCCGCGGCCGGTATGGGCCACGAGCGCCATTCCGTCACCGACGCTCTCGATGCTGCGCGGGTCGGCAGAGGTGGCCAGACGCCGCTGCACGCGTGCCGGTCTGGAGGTTGACGACGACGATCGCCGCCTCCAGGTCCGCCGTGACGAGCGCGAGCGGAGTGCCGCCGCCGAGACGGCCGGCGTGAGCCGCTGGAGCGAGCCCGAGCACGAGCGGCGTCGCTGCCGCAGCGAGGAATTCGCGCCGGTCCATGCAGTGTCTACGCCGAGACGGGCCGATTAGGTCCCGGGACTCCAACCGGTGCCGGAGCCGTACAGGTGGCAGCTACCCGAAGGAGGAACCGATGCGCCGCCTTGCCCTGCTCGCCGCCCTACTGCTCGTACCGGCCGCGGACGCGGCCACCGGCCCGACGAACGGTTGTCCTGCGCCGTGCAGCGGCCAGGTCTCCAGCCCCGACGGACTGAGATTCCTCTACGTGCAGCCGGCCGGGGTCGGCGGCAAGGTCGAGGCCTATGACCCTGAAACGGGTGAGCATGTCTTCTCGCTGCCGCCCGGGATCACCTCGGCCGACGGGATCTCGCATCTGGTTGCGGAGCCGCGCGTGCGCGACACCGTCGTGTCCAGCTATCGCGTCGCCGATTCGACCACTGCGAGCTGGATGGTCGTCCCCGGCCGCTGGCAGCTCGCAGGCGTCTCCCCGAACGGCCGCTTCGCCGCCCTCGCCCGGCAGCCGGTGGACAAGCGGCGGACGGACGTCGTGGTCGTGAACATGGCTGCGGGCCGCGTCGCGCACCGGCTCGACCTGCGCGGAGACTTCGAGGTCGAGACCGTCTCGCGCGACGGCAAGCGCCTCTTCCTGATCGAGCACCTGCCGGGGGCCGGCGCGCCGCGCTACCTCGTCAGGCTCTTCGACCTCTCGCGGGACAGGCTCGCCTCGAAGCCCTTGCGCGGCAAGGGAGAGCCGAGCGTGATGGCCGGGCTGGCCTGGAGCGGCGTCGGCTCGCCGGACGGCCGCTGGCTGCTGACGCTCTACCTGAACACGGGCCGCAGCGTCGCGTTCGTCCACGCCCTCGACCTCGTGCGCAGCTCACCGCTCTGCATCTTCCTTCCTTCCAACGGGGCGTTCGGCGCGCTCAAGCGCTACGGGCTGACGCTCTCCCCGGACGGTCAGCGGCTCTACGCGACGAACGCCGCGCTCGGCGCTGTGGCCGAGATCGACCTTGCGACCCGGAAGGTCGTCCGCACCACACGCTTTGCCGCGACACGGAAGCTCAGCGGCCCCGGCTCGCTCACCGGCACGATCTCGCGGAACGGGCGCACGCTCTACTTCAGCCCGGGACGAGACCTCTGGGCCTACGACACCGCCTACGGGATCGTGCGAGGCCCGTACCGGACCGGCGGAGCGATCGCCGGCTTCGGGTTCTCTCTCGGCGACCGCCGCGTCCACGCGCTTCGCGCAGACGGCCGCCTGCTCACCTTCGACGCGGCGACGGGCGAGAAGGTCGCATGAGGCGGGACCCAGAAGCGCGTGACAGGCGTACAGGAGACGACGACACCGCCGAAGGAGGCCGACCATGCTCAAGCTGATCGCATTTGCACTGATCCCGTTCGCGCTCGTGGCAGGCAACGCCACCGCGGCGAAGGGTGGCCCGACGCCGGGCGTCTCGGTCGGCTGGGACGGCGCCGTGGACGCGGCGAACGGCGTTCGCTACGTGGCGCTGCCCGCCGCGAAGACGACCACGGTCGCCGCCGTGCGCACCAGCGACGGACGCGTGCTCCGGTTCGCGACGGTCAACGGCACGTTCGGGATTCCGCTCGTCGCCTTCGACGGCACGACCGAAGGAATCTCGAGCGACGGCAAGACGCTCGTGCTCGCGGACCTCGACCGGCAGGCGGGACGAGACCAGCTTCGCCGTCCTGAACGCGAAGACGCTCCGTCTCAGGAACAGCGTGACGCTTCCCGGCCTCTGGGCCTACGACGCCCTTTCGCCCAACGGCCGGACGCTCTATGCGACCCAGTACTTCGGCACCGCCGCGAATGCCCGCTACAACGTCCGCTCGGTCAGCCTCGTCACCGGGAAGCCGGTCGGCGGGGCGCTCGTCGACAGGCGCGAGCCCGACGAGGAGATGAACGGTTCACCCTGGGCCCGCGTCCGGAGCGCAAACGGCGCCTGGGCGTACACGCTCTACACGAAGCCGAACGGGACCGGCTTCGTCCACGCGCTGGACACGGCCAAGCGGCGCGCCTACTGCGTCGACCTGCCGTGGCGCACGACCCCGCAGCGACTCGCCGCAGTGCGCCTGTCCCTCGCGGACGGCGGCGGCAGGCTCGAGCTGGCGAAGCGCGGCGGGAACCCGCTCGCGGTCGTCAACACCACCACCTTCAAGGTGACGGCGTATGCCAAGCCATAGAACCTAGGGGGCAGAGGGATCGGCTTCGGTCGCCTTCGCGATCTCCTCGACGACCTCCGCGATGTCGCGGTTGGCGTTGAAGACCCGCAGTTGGCGATCGGAGCCGTTCCCGCGCGCGAGGATCTCGCCGATCCCCTCGAGCTCCCGCTCGGAGCCGAGCTCCCGCGCATGCGGCGTGATCTCCTTCAGCGTCCGTCGAATCAGCTGCGCGACCGGAATGCGGTTCCGGGCGCCGGTGGCGAGATCCATGACCGGTGCCTCGAGCCCGTAGCGCGCCGACAGCCACTTGTTCTCGGTGGTCAGGATCCGGTGGTACGACGGGATCTGCTCGCCGCTGTCGTACTGCTCCGAGAGCTGCTTGACGAGCGCCTGGCAGTACGCGGCGAGCGCGACCGCGTCCTCGACGCGCGTGATCGCGTCGCAGATCCGGATCTCGACCGTCCCGAGCCTCGGATGCAGCCGGATGTCCCACCAGATGTGGGTGTAGTCGGCGATGCAACCCGTCCGCTCGAGCTGGCCGACCACCTCGGCGTAGTCGGCGTAGTCGCGGAACCGCGGCGGCGGGCCCGAGCGCGGGAACGCGGCAAAGACCATCTGACGGCTGGAGGCGAGGCCTGTCGGCTCACCGCGCCAGAACGGCGAGGAGGCGGACAGCGCGAGCAGCGGGCCGAGCTGGGGGAGAAGGCCGTTCACGACCTGGATCGCCTTCTCGGGATCGTCGACGGCGACGTGGACGTGCATGCCGAAGATCAGCTCGCGACGGGCGATGTACTGGAGCTGGTCGACCAGGTTCCGATAGCGGTCGCGCGCCGTGATCCGCTGCCGCTCGAAGAGGCTGAACGGATGCGTTCCCGCGGAGCCGACGCGCATCCCCTTCTCCCGCCCGACCTGGCTCACGTACGCGCGCAGCTTCAACAGCTCGCGCTGCACGTCGCCGGCGTTCCGGCAGACGGGCGTCGCGATCTCGAGCACGGACTGCATCAGCTCGGCGTTGATCCGCGGCTCGAGCTCGTGGCCGGAGATCGCCTGCAGCACGGTGTCGATGTGCTGGACGAGGTCGAAGGTCTCGCCGTCCAGGAGCATGTACTCCTCCTCGACGCCGAGCGTGTACGGGTCGGACTCGCCGAACTTGTGGTCGAGCACGCTCCCGCCCTGGACGGCGCCTTTGCCCGTGATCGAGTTGGGATAGATCTGCTTCACTCTGCCGCCTTCACCGCGGCAGCACCGCCTCCACCTCGATCTCGACGCGCCAGCGCGTGTCGAGCAGTGCCTTGATCACGATCGCCGTCGACGCGGGGCGGATGTCGGCGAAGACCTCGCCGTGGGCACGGGCGATCTCCGGCCAGTCGTCGGCATGGACGATGAACATCCGCGTCCGGACCACGTCCTCGAACCCGGCGCCGGCCCGCTCGAGCGCGTCGCGCACGATCTCGAGGCAGAGCCGCATCTGGTCGTAGGCGCCGTCCGGCGGATCGCCCTCCTTCGGGATCGGCGCGGTCCCGGCGACGTGGACGTTCCGGCCCGAGACGACCGCACGCGAGTAGCCGACGACGGGCTCCATCGGCGAGTGCCCCGGGATGAGGCGGCGCTCCACGCGGCTAGTATCGCGCGCCTTGGAGGCGCTTCGCCAGATCGAGTCGTGGCCCGCAGATCACACCGCGGCCGGCGTGGCGACCGCAGACGGGCTGGTCGCCGAGCAGGGCGACGCCGAGCACCGGTTCGGCTGGGGCTCGGTGACGAAGCCTCTCGTCGCCTACGCCGCCCTGATCGCGGCCGAGGAGGGCGCAATCGACCTGGACGAACCGGCCGGGCCCGAAGGCTCGACGGTCAGGCATCTGCTCGCGCATGCCTCGGGTCTCGCCTGGGATTCCCCGCAGCCGCTCGCGCGCCCCGGCGAGCGTCGGATCTACTCGAACACCGGCTACGTCGCGCTTGCGGCACATCTCGAGGCACGCACGGAGATTCCCTTCCCGACGTATCTGGACGAGGCTGTCCTGTCGCCGCTCGGGCTCGACGCGACGCTCGAGGGTGACGCCGCCGGCGGGATGGTGGGAAACCTCCGGGACATGCTCCGGTTCGGCCGCGAAGCCCTGGCGCCGACGCTGATCGCGGCCGAGACGCTCGCCGAAGCGACCTCGGTCCAGTTCCCGGGCCTGGACGGCGTGCTGCCGGGCTTCGGCCGCCAGAGTCCGAACGACTGGGGGCTCGGCTTCGAGCTCCGCGACGCCAAGTCGCCGCACTGGACGGGCTCGCTGAACTCGGCCCGAACGTACGGGCACTTCGGCTCCAGGCCAGGGACGGCGACGTTCCTCTGGATCGACCCCGAGCGTCAGCTCGTCTGTGCGGCGTTGGCCGACGTGTCGTTCGGACCTTGGGCAGCAGCTGCGTGGCCTGCCCTCTCCGACGCGATCCTCAGCGAAGGAACTCGAGCAGCAACTCGTTGAGCTCGTCCGGCCGTTCGAGGCTCGGCAGGTGCCCGGCACCCTCGATCGTCGCCAGACGCGCGCCCGGGATCTCGGCAGCGAGCTTCTCGGCGATCGACTTGATGTCGTCGAGGTCCTCGGTGCCGACGACGACGAGCGTCGGGGCGCCGATCACGCCGAGCCGCGTCTCGGCCGGCGCGTCCGGCCAGACCGCGTTCACCTTGCCTTCCACGGGCAGTTGCTGCTCGTAGGAGCGGAGGGTCATCGCCTCCGTCAGCTCGCGCACCTCGGGTGCGGCGTCGGCGGCGAGCCACATCCGCGCCTGCTGCGCGGCGGCGGCCGCAAGGTCGCCGCGCTCGATCGCCTCCTCTTCCTCGGCGAAGCCGGCCTGCGCCGACTCCGACCAGCTCCAGGATCCGAGGCCGGCGCCGATCAGGACGAGCCGGTCGACGAGATCCGGCCGAGCTGCCGCGAGCTCGATCGCGATACGCCCGCCGAAGGAGCAGCCGACGACGGCCGCCGGCCCGTCGAGAAGCGAAGCGGCGTGGTCGACGTAGTCGATCGTCCCCGGTTCCAGCGGAGCGTCGCCGAAGCCGGGTAGGTCGGATGCGATCGGCCGGTGGCCGGCAGCCTCGAGCGCTTCGATCTGCGGCTCCCACATCCGGCGGTCGGCGATGCCGGCGTGGAGGAGCAGGACGTCACTCATCGGCAAACAGTGGCCGGAGCAGCTCGTCGAAGGTCTCCTGGTCGCAGCTGGCGACGACGGCGGGCGTGACCGCCTGCACCGATGCCGTCCGCGGGATTCCCATCGCGAGCGCGACCTCGCCGAAGGAGTCGCCGGGCCGCAGCAGCCGCCGCTCACCGAGCTCCTCCTGCGTCACGTTCAGCAGCCCGGAGAGCACGATGTAGAAGCGGTCGCCCGGCTCGCCCTGGCGGACGACTGTCGCTCCGGGCAGGACCTCCTCGCGCTGGAGCCGGTCAGCGAGCTGCGCGAGGCGTTCGCCGGGCAGGCCGGCGAGGAGCCCGACGCGGGTCAGCTCGTGCACGGTGGCGGGGACGTGTCGAGGACTCACGGGGATACCGTAGCCCCGATGGGGATCCTCGATGGCTGGCGCTTCTGCCCTCTCTGCTCGGGGCCGCTTCGGCACGAGCCCGGGCACGCCGTCTGCGCGCAGTGCGGCGCCCCGGTCTACGCGAACCCGATCCCGGGCTCGCAGGCGGTGGTCGAGCGTGACGGCCGCGTCTTGCTCGGCCGCCGCGCGCACGACCCGTCGGCGGGGCTCTGGGATCTTCCCGGCGGATTCGTCGAGGAGTACGAGCATCCACTCGACGCACTTCGCCGCGAGTTGCGAGAGGAAACCGGCCTCGAGATCGAGCCGCACGGAGTTCCTCGGCATCTGGATGCAGGCCGTACGACGAGCCGGAACGTGCTCTGCTGACATGGGTGCGCGAACTCCGGTGAGGGCGAGGAGCGGGCCGGCGACGATCTCGTCGAGCTGCGCTGGTTCGGCCCGGACGAGCTGCCCGGCGCGGACGAGCTCGCGTTCGAGACCTACGTCGAGATCCTCTCACTCTGGCGCGCTCGGTACGAGCACGCGTAGGGCGCCCGGCTCGATCCGGAACCGGAGCGGCGTCTCGAGCTCGACGGGCTCGCCGTCGATCGCGGCCCTGAGCCGGCGGAGCGTGGAGCCGATCTCGAGCTCGGTGCAGGTTCGCTCGTCCCACGTGATCCGCCGGAACCCGTGCGGGATGTAGAGGTGGAGCATTCCCTCGTCGATTCGCTCGCGCTCGCCGAGCGACAGCAGGTCGAGGTTGTAGTCGTTGTTCGCAACGAGCACGAGCCGGGCATGCACGCGGCTTGCCGTCGATCGTGAACCGCTGCGTGCGGCGCCGGTCCTTCACGGTCAGCGCGAGCGCGCGGAGCCGGGCCAGGGCTTCGCGCCGTCGGCGGCCGTGCTCGCGCCGGTGGACGAGCCGCGCGTAGAGGCCGAGCGAGACGTTGTTCAGAAAGAGTTGGTCTCCGACGCGGCCCACGTCGATCCGTCGCTCTTCCCCGTCGAAGGCCGCGAGCGCGCCGATCGGGTCGCTGTGGTCGAGGCCGAGGTCCCGCGCGAAGTGGTTGCGGGTCCCGAACGGGATGCAGACGAACGGAATGTCCTGCTCGATCGCCACCTCGGCAACCGCCGCGAGCGAGCCGTCCCCGCCCGCGATCCCCAGCACGTCAGCGTTTGCGCTTCGCGCGACCTCCGGCAGGTCGTCTCCCTCCGCGAGGAGGTGAACGTCGATACCTCGCTCGCGTGCGGCGTCCCGGAGCTCCTCTGGGCCGGGAGAGCCGGTCCCTGAGCGTGGATTGAGGATGAGGAATCGCTGCATCGAGTGAGGCCCTGTCGACCCGGAAGATAGGCCGTTCGGCCCATGTACCCGCGCACACGGAAGCCGATCATTTCGACCAGATGAGTGAGCGCGGCCTTCATAACATCGAGGACGACCTTTCCGAGACCTGGGTCGAGGATTGGGCGGCCGTCGGCCTGAACGAGATCGAGGCGCTGTTGGCGAAGCACGCAGCGTTTCTCGGCTATCTCGAAACTGCCGGCGAGTAGCAACGTCCACCGCCCGGCGGCTCCCCGCCGGCGCGTTTGCGGCCGCGCCGGCGAGGAAACTCCCGGCGTAGGTGAAACTCGAGTACCTCTACCGCGGCTTTCCCGGCCACCCGCTCGCATCCACCGCTGACCGACGCGACGATCGGGACGTACACGTTCGCGACGATCGCGGCCGTCCTGAGCAAGGTCGGGATCGCGGAGCAGGAGGCCGCTCAGGGCTGGACGATCGCGCTGATCGTGGGACTGATCGTCAGCGGCTCCGACCGCGATCACGGGCTTCGCCGACTGGCTGCAGATCGAGCGCAGTACGCCGCTCTGGCGCACCGCTACCGCGCACATGATCGCGATGCTAGTCGCCACCGCGTTCTTCCTCATCGCGATCGGCGCGGGCTACAGCGACGGCATCGACGGGGCCGTCGGTGACGGCGCCTTCCTCCTCACGCTGATCGGCTTCTTCATCCTGACCGTCGGCGGCTGGCTCGGCGGCGCGATCGTCTTCCACTACGGGATGCGCGTGCTGAACCTGGTCGAGGAACCGGCGCACCGAGCGGTGTCGCCGGTCCCCAAACCAGAAGGAAGAAGCCGCGGAGAAGTAGCTATTCGGTCGTGAGGCCGAGGCATGCGCTCTAGCGAGCCCTTCGGCTGCGCGCCGATCGCGGTCGCGGCCGGCTCGCCGTCCTTGAAGAGGACGATCGTCGGGATCGAGACGATCCCGTAGCGCTCTGCGAGCGCGCGCTCCTCGTCGATGTTGACCTTCACGAGCTTCACCTCGCCGTTGCGCTCCTCGACGATCTTGTCGAGCACGGGCGCGACGGCGTGGCACGGGCCGCACCATTCGGCCCAGAAGTCCACGATCACCGGCGTCTCGCTCTGGAGCACTTCCTGCGTGAACGTGTCTTCCTTGACTGCGGTTGCCATTTCGGTGGTTCCTTTCGCTGGTTAGGAGGCGGTTACCCGCGCTCACCTATTGAAAACGACAGAGCCAGGCGGACTGTTCCCTAGAATCGGCGCATGTTCGCACCTCTGCCGGACAAGCCCGATCATCCCGCGCTCGAGCTCGAGGTCCTCGATCTGTGGGAGCGCGAGCAGACGTTCGAGCGGCTCCGCGACCAGAATCGCCGCGGGCCGACGTTCAGCTTCATCGACGGCCCGATCACGGCGAACGGCTCGATGGGCGTGCACCATGCGTGGGGCCGGACGCTGAAGGACGTCTTCCAGCGCTACAAGGCGTTACGCGGCCACCACCAGCGCTACCAGAACGGCTTCGACTGCCAGGGCCTCTGGATCGAGGTCGGCGTCGAACGCCAGCTGGGCCTGAACTCCAAGCGCGAGATCGAGGAGTTCGGCCTCGCCGAGTTCGCACGCCGCTGCCGCGAGGTCGTCGTCGAATCGTCGGCGGACATCACCCAGGGGCTCGAAGCGGCTCGGCCAGTGGATGGACTGGGGCCGGGACTACTTCACGTTCAGCGACACGAACATCGAATACGTCTGGCGCTTCCTCGAGCGCGTCCACGAGCGCGGCTGGCTCTACCTCGGCCACCGCTCGACGGAGTGGTGCCCTCGCTGCGGCACGTCGCTCTCCCAGCACGAGCTCTCACTCTCGGGCGTCTACCAGGACCGCGCCGACCCGTCCCTGTTCGTCCGGTTCCCGCTGCTCGACCGGCCGCACGAGTCGCTCGTGATCTGGACGACGACGCCGTGGACGCTGCCGGCGAACGTTGCCGCCGCGGTCAAGCCGGACGCCGAGTACGGCCGGCGCGACAACGGTGAATGGGTTGCTCGGACCCGGTACCCCGACGAGGAATTCATGGAGCTGAAGCGCGGTGAGGAGCTCGTCGGCTGGCGCTACTCGGGCCCGTTCGACGAGCTCGGGCCCGGCGCGGAGGTGGAGCATCGCGTGATCCCGTGGGAGGACGTCTCGCTCGACGAGGGGACCGGGATCGTCCACATCGCGCCCGGCGCCGGGCAAGAGGACTTCGAGCTCGGCCAGATCCACGACTTGCCGGTGTTGATGCCGGTTGACGAAGCCGGCCGCTTCTTCGACACGTACGGCTGGCTGCACGGGCTCTCGACCGTCGAGGCCGCCGACCAGATCATCGGCTGGCTCGGGGAGCACGGCTTCCTGGTCGAGGCCGGGCTGTACGAGCATCGCTATCCGCACTGCTGGCGCTGTGACACACCGCTCATCTGGCGCGTCACCGACGACTGGCTGATCGCGGTCGACGAGCTGCGCCCGCAGCTGCTCGAGGCAAACCAGGGCGTCGAGTGGACGCCCGCCTACATGGGCAAGCGCATGGACGACTGGCTGCGGAACATGGGCGACTGGAACATCTCCCGCCGCCGCTACTACGGGCTGCCGCTGCCCTTCTACCCGTGCGAGTGCGGGCACCTGAACGTGATCGGCTCGAAGGCCGAGCTGGAGGAGCGTGCGCTCAGCGGGCTCGACCAGCTGGAGGAGCTCCGCCGCCCCTGGATCGACGAGGTGCCGATCACGTGCGAGCAGTGCGGCGCCGAGGTGCGCCGGATCCCCGAGGTCGGCGATGTCTGGCTCGACGCCGGGCATCGTCCCCTTCTCGACGCTGGGCTGGGAGAACCCGACGTTCGTTTCGGAGGGCTACGCGACGGGTGCGGCCAAGGGCCTGACGAAGGCCGATCTCCACGACCACGCCTACTGGGAGCAGTGGTTCCCCGCCGACTGGGTTTCGGAGATGCGCGAGCAGATCCGGCTCTGGTTCTACTCGCAGCACTTCATGTCGGTCGCGCTCACCGGCCGCGCGCCGTACCGGCAGGTGCTCGGCTACGAGAAGATGCTCGACGAGAGCGGCCGCGAGATGCACAAGTCGTGGGGCAACGCGATCGAGGCCGGCGAGGCGTTCGAGCGGATGGGCGCCGACGTGATGCGCTGGCAGTACTGCGCCCAGCCGCCGAACCAGAACCTGCTCTTCGGCTTCGGCCCCGGCCGCGAGATTCAGCGCAAGCTGCTCACGCTCTGGAACTCCGTCAAGTTCTTCGTCGACTACGCGAACATCGACGCCTTCCAGCCGGCGTGGGGCGACCCGCCGAAGGAGAGCGAGCTGCGACCCCTCGACCGGTGGCTGATCGACCGGACGCACGCGCTCGTCCGTGACGCGACGACTGCGTACGAGTCCTTCCTCACCGTCGACGTGATCCGGGCCTACGAGGAGTTCGTCGACGATCTCTCCAACTGGTACATCCGCCGTTCGCGACGGCGCTTCTGGGAGGGCGATCGCGTCGCGCTGCACGTGCTCTGGTACGCGCTCGTGCAGTCTCTCCGCGTCGTCGCGCCGATGATGCCGTTCCTCGCCGAGCACCTGTGGCAGGTCCTCGTTCGCGACGTCGACGGGAAGCCGCCGGCGTCGGTGCACCTCGCCGGCTGGCCGGATGCGGCTCCCGCCCGACGAGAACCTGCTCGCCGAGGTCGCGGAGGTCCGGCGCGTCGTCGGCCTCGGCCACCAGGTGCGGGCCGCCTCGCGTCTGAAGCTGCGGCAGCCGCTGCGGCGGCTCGTCGTCGAGGGCGCGCCGCTCGCCCGGGAGCACGCCGACGAGTTGCGTGAGGAGCTGCGCGTGAAGGAGGTCGAGTTCGGCCCGGTCGAGGCGACGGAGCTGCACGTGAAGCCGCATCTGCCGGTGCTCGGCCCGAAGCTCGGCAAGGAGCTCGGCGCGGTGCGGGCCGCGCTGGCCGCGGGCGAGTTCGAGCAGCTGGAGGGCGGTGGCTTCCGCGTCCTCGGCCACGACCTCGGTCCCGACGAGGTCCTCGTCGAGCGCTCCGGCAAGGAAGGCTGGGCGGTCGCCTCGGAGCGAGGGCGTCACCGTGGCCCTCGACACGACGCTCGACGCCGAGCTGGAGCTCGAGGGGCGTGTCTACGACCTGATTCACACCCTGAACGGGATGCGCAAGGAGCAGGGGCTCGAGCTGACAGACCGGATCACCGTGACGCTGCCGCAGGCGGACGCCGACCTGATCGAGCAGCACGCGGAGTGGATCAAGCGCGAGGTGCTCGCGGTCTCGCTCGAGACCGACGGCGTCGCCGAGCCGCAGATCGCCAAGGTCACGCACCAGCGGCGCCGCGTCGACCGATAGGGACGTCTCCGCTCGTCAACCGCGCTGACGGGGACAGTCCCCGCTCGCCGGCTGGACACGCGGACATGGCTCATCCGGCCACCTTGCGCGGTCGACGGCGGCGGCGGACGATCGGCGCGTGTTCGACGCGCCCTTGTGGGGTCGGTCCTGGGAGGAAATCGCCCGTTCGTTCGATCTCCCGCTGCGAGGACTGCGGGAGGTGACGGAGCTGCGTCAGACACTGATCCGTCTCGAGCGTGAGTTCGTGATCGCGGCCAGGCGCAACGGGTCGACCTGGGCGGAGATCGGCGATGCGCTCGGGATCAGCCGTCAGGCTGCGTACGCCCGCCATCGTCCTTTCGTCAAGCGCACGGGCGGGGACTGACCCCGGCTGGCTGGATTGACGCGCGGACACGTCCGGGATTGCCCCGCCGCCGAACGGGTATTACGCTCCTCGACGAGGAGGCGCGATGCACGCGTGCAAGCAGTGCGGCGGGTCGATCGGTCAGGCATTCCGGTACTGCCCGTGGTGCGCCGCGCCGCAGCGCGCAAAGCTCGTCGAGTTCTTCACCGGCACGGGCGCCGAGGCCGGCAAGGCGCTGCGCGTCTCGCGCTACACCGACGAGGGACACGTTCGTTTCAGCGTCTGGGACGAGAGCGGCGTTGCAGAGGCCGCGGTCTCGATCGACGACGAGGAAGCGCAGCGGCTCGCCGCGTTTCTCGGCGTGCGCGAGCGTCTGGGCTCGTTGCTCGACCGGTTGCGCGCCTAGGCTCTAGCACTGCGATTCGGCGAGCGCGAGCTCGCGGCGCAGCTCGACCGGCAGGCGGAACGTGACGTCCTCGTTCACCATCCGGAACGGCTCGATTCGCTCGACGCCGTGCTCGCGGAACCAGTCGCAGACCCGATTGACCAGCTTCTCCGGCGCGGACGCGCCCGATGTCACGCCGACCGTCGTGACGCCGTCCAGCCACGCCTCGTCGATCTCCGTCTCGTCGTCGATCAGGTGCGACGCGACGCCGCCGGCGCGGGCGACGTCGACGAGGCGGTTCGAGTTCGACGAGTTGCGCGAGCCGATCACGAGCAGCAGGTCGACCTCGGCGAGCATCTCCTTGACCGCCCACTGCCGGTTGGAGGTCGCGTAACAGATGTCCTCCTTCTTCGGCGCGTGGATCGCGGGGAAGCGCCGGCGGAGGACGCCGATGATCTCGAAGGTCTCGTCGACCGACAGCGTGGTCTGCGTGATGTAGGCGACCCGCGCGTCCGGCGGGAGCTCGAGCGCCTCGGCTTCGGCGACGTCCTGCACGAGCACCGTCGCCTCGGGCGCCTCGCCCATCGTCCCGACGACCTCCTCGTGGCCCGCGTGGCCGATCAGGATCACGGTGTAGCCGTCGGCGGCATACCGCCGGGCCTGCACGTGCACCTTCGTCACGAGCGGGCACGTCGCGTCGATCACGTTGTGGCCCGAGGCCGGCGGAGGCGGCGTTCACCGAGGGTGCGACGCCGTGTGCCGAGTAGACGATCGTCGCGCCTTTCGGCGCCTCCTCCTCGGAGTCGACGAAGATCGCCCCGCGCATCTCGAGATCGCGGACGACGTGGATGTTGTGGACGATCTGCTTGCGGACGTACACCGGCGGGCCGTAGTGCTCGAGCGCGAGCTCGACCGTCTCGACGGCGCGCTCGACCCCGGCGCAATAGCCGCGGGGCGACGCGAGGAGGACACGCTCGACCATCCTGAGGATCGTAGCTTCGCCCGCTCGGCCTGGGACCCAGGCGTCCGGAAACGGGCCCTGCCGCGTCGGGGGGTCGCCGCGACAGGACCCATTTCCAATGCCATCCACGCAAGCGCGGATCGCATCGCCCAGTAGAGCCACGCTAGTCCTCGCCGGAGCTGCGTTCCAATAGGCCGGACGGCCCATCTTTCAAAGCGAGGTGGCTAGCTCTATCATCGGGGTCGCCCAGTGAACGCAGAGACCCAGGCGGTGCTGTTCAATGCGGTGCCGTTGCTCATTCTCGCGGCGCTCTATCTGGCCGTGGGCTTGGCGGTGGCCCCGGCACTGTGGCGGGAGCGTGGGCGCGCGCACGGGATCGGCTTTGCGACGGCGTTGATCTTCCCGTGCGTTGGCCTCGCCGCAGCCGTTGCGGGCGTCAGAGACGCTGGTCACCCGCGAGGCACTCACCGGCCAGCCGCTGATCGCTCTGCTCGGCATCGTGCTTGCGGCCTTGCCGCTCGTCGCCGTCGCGCGGCAACTGGCGCGACCTCGGCCTGCTGGTGACGGGGACGCTCGAAGGCGCGCGCGAGCCCGAAGCGCAGGCGTCACGCCGCGACCGCGAGGTCGCAGGAGTCGGCCGCCTTTCGCATCAGCTGCTCGACGCCGACCGGCCGGCCGCGATCGCGCGGGTCCTCCTGGACGAGCTGACCGGGCTCTTCGAGCTGGATGTCGCGAACCTCGCGATCGTCGAGGACGACGGCCGGCGAGCGATCATCATCTCCGCGCGGGAGGGCGGCGAGGACAACGAGCAGCTGCTCGGCCAGTCCGTCTCGCTGAGCGAGGAGGTCTCCGGCATCAGCACGGTCGTTCGCGAAGGCGCCGCGTTCGCGGTGTACGACGCCGAGAGCTCGCCGATCGTGAACAAGCGGCTGAACGACATCGCGCACGTCAAGAGCTGCGCCTTCGTTCCGGTGCGTGCTCGCGGCGACGTGATCGGCGTCGTCTTCGCCGCGGTTCGTCGTCCGCGGCTCTTCGACCTCGACGAGCTCGTGCTGATGGAGACCCTCGCCTCCGAGGCCGGTCTCGCGCTCGAGCGGTCGCGCTCGGCGGATGCGGTCGCGGACGCGCTCGAGCGAGAACGCCTGATCGCGAGGATCTCGCGTGCCGTCAGGTCGCGCCGCGATCTCGACGAGCTGCTCCAGGTCGCAGTCCAGGAGACGGCGAATGCGGCCCACGTCGAGCGCTGCTTCATCCGCCTCGGCGAACCGGGCGAGCCGACGCCGGTGCTTGCGGAGTGGGCGGCGCCGGGCATCGGCCGCTCTCGGCGACGCGAGCCGGCTGCCCGCGGTGAACCTGTCGGCCCGCGAGCGCCGAACCGTCGCGGTCGGCGACGTGCTTCAGGCCCCCGAGCTGGACGACCCGACCCTCGGCGACGTCGGCGAGCTGACAGCAGCGCAGCGTCCGCGCCGTGCTGGCAACCCCGATCGTCGCGTTCGACCGGGTGATCGGGGTGCTGGGCCTGCACCGGGCGAAACCGGGAAGCTGGACGCGGTCCGAGATCTCGCTCGCCGAGGCCGTCGCGCTGGAGGCCGCGATCGCCATCGACACGAGCCGGCTGCTCCGCGAGAGCGATCGCAGGCTCGCCGAGCAGCAGGCGCTGCTCAAGGCCGGCGAGGCGCTGACGAGCGATCTCCGGGTCGACGTCGTGATCGACCGGCTCGTCGACGAGATGCGCTCGCTGGTGAACGGCGACGCGGCCGACTGCTGGACGTTCGCGCCGGACGGGAGTGAGCTGGTCTGTCGGGCGGTCGTCGGGCTCCCCGAGTCGGAGGTCGGCCGCCGGATCCCTGCGGCCGGCACGGTCGGCGAGGCGATCGCCACCGGCAGGCCGGTCCTCCGGCGCAACTTCGCCGCCACCGAGCAGCCGCCGCCGACGGCGAACTACGCGATCTTCGAGGAGGTCATGGACGCTCCGATCCTGTCGTTCGGGGAGACGCTCGGCGTCCTGGGAGTCTGCTCGCTCGAGCGGGATCGCTTCGACGAGTCGGACCTCCGGCTGATCGAAGGCTTCGCGAGCCTGGCGTCGGTGGCGCTGCGCAACGCCGAGGCGTACGAGGAGAGCACGCGCCAGACGCAGGTCGAACGCGGTTTCTACCGGATCGCGTCGGTGTTGAGCGAGCCGTTGTCTGCAGAAGCAACACTCGACGCGGTCGCCCAGGCGGCGGCGGAGGCTCTCGGCGGCGAGTCCGCCGCCGTGCTCCGCTCCAGCGGGGACGACCTGGAGCTTGCCGGTGCCCACAGTCTCGACCGCGGTCTCTCGACCTATCTGCGGGCGGAGGCCGGTGCCCTGACGGCACAGGCTCGAGCCGGGAAGGTGCTCGCGTCGCGCCGGCTCAGCGACGACAGTCGCTTCGCCTCCGGCGCTGGCGAAGGCAGCCGGGAAGGCAGATTGCGATTCGCTGCTCGCGATTCCTCTCGTTCAGCCGGCCGGTGCGGCGCTCGCGCTGGTGATCGTCTTCTTCCGCGGCGAGACCGTGTTCGGGGACGAGCAGCTCGAGCTCGCGGGCCACGTCGCGGGTGCAGCCCGCGGCGCGCTCGAGCGGAGCGAGCTGTACGAGAGCGAGCGGCGTGCCCGTTCGCTCGCGCAGCGGCTGGCACGGGCCGGCGTCGAGCTCGCCGGTGAGCTCGACCCGGACAACCTGCTCGACGTCGCCGTACGCTCTGCCGTCGAGCTGCTCGAGGCCGGACGGCGCCTCGATTCGGCTGCTCGAGGGCGACGAGGTCGTCGGGCGCGCCGCCTCCGGCGAGGGGGAACGTGAATCGGTCGGGGCGCGCACGCCATCGACCGCCTGGCTCGTCGGCGACATCGTGCAGACGCGCGCCACACGGGCGATCGCCGACGTCGCGGGACGACGCTCGGATCGGAGACGCGGACGCGATGCTCGCCGCCGGCTACGCCGCGTACCTCGGCGTTCCGATGGTCGGCCCGGACGGGTCGGTGCAGGGCATCCTGGCCGTCTATGCCGAGCGGCCGCGAGCCTGGCGGCCGGAGGAGGAAGAGGTCCTGCTCGCGCTCGCGGCAACCGCGACCAGCGCGCGCATGAATGCCGAGCTCTACCAGGGCGTCAGCCAGGAGCAGCAGCGGAGCGAGGCGATCCTCGCCAACGTCGCCGACGGCATCGTCGCCGTCGATCGCGAGGGCATGGTCGTGCTCTGGAATCCGGCCGCCGAGCGGGTGACGGGCGTCCAGCAGAGCGACGCGCTCGGGCGCACGCCGACGGAGGCGCTCGGACGTCCGCTGGAAGGCGCGGAGGGCGTGTCGGGCGGCAGCCGGCTCGTGCCGATCCGGCGCGGCGGCGAGGAGGTGTGGCTCTCGCTCAGCGAGGCCGTGATGACCGACCCGACCGGCGCCGTCGCCGGCCGGATCTACGCTTTCCGCGACATCTCCGCCGAGCGGAGCGTCGAGCAGATGAAGTCGGACTTCGTCTCCACCGTCTCGCACGAGCTGCGCACGCCGCTCACGTCGATCTACGGCTTCGCCGAGACGCTGCTCCGCGAGGACGTTCACTTCGGCGAGGAGGAGCGGGCGACGTTCCTGCGCTACATCGCGTCGGAGTCGGAGCGGCTGACGTCGATCGTCGACCGGCTGCTCTCGGTTGCTCAGCTCGACACCGGCGACATGGCGGTGCAGATCGCGGAAACGGACGTCGCGGCTGTCGTGAGCGAAGCCGTGCGCTCGGCCGAGAGCCAGGATGGGCAGGACGCCCATCGCTTCGTGGTTGCGCTCGAGGACGCGCCGCTCGCAGCCGAGGCGGACGGCGACAAGCTCGGCCAGGTCCTCGCCCATCTGCTCGACAACGCGATCCGGTACTCGCCGGCCGGCGGCACCGTGACCGTGGCTGCGCGTCGCAAGGCCGACGCGGTCGAGGTGAGCGTGGAGGACGAGGGAGTCGGCATCCCGCATGCAGAGCAGGAGCGAATCTTCCGCAAGTTCTACCGCGGCGATGCGGCCGCGGGAGCGGTGGGCGCGGGCGCCACCGGGCTCGGCCTGTTCCTCGCCGAAGGCCTGGTCACCGCGATGGGTGGCAGGATCTGGGTCGACTCGGACGAGGGTCGCGGCTCGACGTTCGTCCTCGAGCTCCGCGTCGCCGAGAGTGAGACATGACAGATCTGGGTAGTGGACGAAGTTAGGGCATGACACGGGTTCTGGTCATCGACGATGAGGCGCCGATCCGGCTGCTCTGCCGAGTCAATCTGGAGGCCGAGGGCATGTCGGTGCTCGAGGCCGGGGATGGGCCTTCGGGACTCGCGAAGGCGAGCGAGGAACAGCCGGACGTGATCCTGCTCGACGTGATGATGCCCGGGCTCGACGGCTGGGGCGTCGCCGAGGCGCTGCTCGAGAACGAGCAGACCGTGGGGATCCCGATCATCTTCCTGACCGCCCGCGCCGAGTTCCGCGACCGCGCGCGCGGCCTCGACATCGGCGGGGTCGACTACATCACGAAGCCGTTCAACCCGGTCGAGCTGGCGCCGCTCGTTCGCGCCCTGCTCGAGCGGCTCGAGCGCGGCGAGCGCGACGAGCTCAGGCGGGAGAAGCTCGACCGAGCTCCGCTCGCTGATGGCCGAGACCTAGCGTGCCCGCGAAGTCGGCCGTGACGACGGTCGCGCCGCGGTGGCCGAGGAAGCGGCCGCTCAGGGCGCCGATGCCGATCCGGTTCCAGCCGGGCCGGAGCAGGTTCGCGCGGTGCCCCGGGCTCGCCATCCAGCCACTGACGATGCTGCGAGCCGACGCCAGGCGACCGGTTCCCCAGGCGAGGTTCTCGCCGAACGCCGGTCCGCGGGCGCCGTGACGCACGATCCGGTCCGCGAAGGACCCGTGCTCGAAGACGTTGGTGCGGAGCAGCGTGCTCGAGTGAGCGCGAGCAGCCGCCATCAGCTGCGGGTCGACCCGGAGCGGGCGCAGGTTGTGCGCTTCGCGGACCTCGTTCACCGTGTCGATCAGAGACCGCTCGACCTCGGCTCTGGGTCGTGGCGGCATGGCTGGCTGGTGCGAGCGACAAGGCGAAAAACGCCAGGGTCACGCAACAGGCGACACCAATATGCTCGGAGAGCTGCGTCAGGGCGGCGGGATGTTGGGTCGTGGAACGGGGGTTTGGTTCTCTCGACCGAGCGCTACCCTACGCAAAATCCAAAAAGCCTGCAAGTACGGGTATTCAGCGGGACGTCTGGGCGATCAGGATCGCCGCCAGCACGATCGAGCCACCGATCAGCTGGGCGGTGCCGAACGACTCGCCGAGCCAGAGGAAGGCGACGACGCTGGCGGCCACAGGCTCGAGCATCGCGATGATCCCGACCCTCGTCGCGGAGATGTGGCGGAGCGCCGCAGCGACGAGCAGGAACGTGATCATCGTTCCGGCGACGACGACGTAGAGCATCAGCAGCCACACCGGGAGCGCGAACCGCTCGAGGTGGCCGAGAAGCGAGACGCTGTCGTCGAGCCGCTCGGCCGGGAAAGCGCCAGACCGGATGCACCACGGCCCAGAACAGCGCCGCGAAGAGGAAGCCGTAGGCGGTCAGCGACGCCGGATCGCGCCACCGCACCGCGTGCTCGGCCATCAGCACGTAGATCGCGTAGGCGACCGCAGCGGACAGCGCCGCGACGACTCCGAGCCCGTCGAGGGAGAGGCCGCTCCAGAACTCGACGACGAGCGAGAGACCGACCACCGCCAGGACGAGCGCCAGCCAGAGCCGGCGCCGGATCGGCTCCTTGTAGACCGCCCAGGCCCAGAGCGCGATCAGGATCGGTCCGAGGTACTCGAGCAGCAGCGCGATCCCGATCGGCAGCCTCTCGATCGAGACGAAGTAGAGCCACTGCACGAGTGCGACGCCTGCGATCCCGAAGACGACCAGATAGGGGAGCTCACGTCGCGTGAGGCGCAGGGAGTCGCGTCGCGTGAACGCGAGCAGGAGCGCGAAGCCGAGGAACGCTCCGGTCGCGCGCACCTGCGTCAGCTCGAGCGAGGAGATCCCCGACTGGAGCACGACCTTGGAGACGGTGCCGTTCAGCGCGAAGAGGAGCGCGGCCGAGATCACCATCGCATAGCCGAGGGCGGGCCGCCGCTCGCGCCCGGGCTCGCCCGGGATATACGCCACGTCCGCCATCGGCCCGCGACGCTACCAGCGCGGTACGGCTCTACACTGGAGCGATCGGGGCGTGGCGCAGCCTGGTAGCGCGCTCGCTTTGGGAGCGAGAAGTCGCCGGTTCGAATCCGGCCGCCCCGACTAGCGGTTGAGCAGAGCCTGCGGAGTGGCGCTGGCCAGGGCGCGGACGTCGTTGATCATGTGCGACTCGTCGTGGAAGCCGAACTCGATCGCGGTGCGCGCCCAACTCTCGCCACGCCCCGCCGCGAGCAGGGCCTGCATGCGACCGATCCGTGCGAGGCGCTTGGGACTGTGGCCCGGTCGCCGCCACGAGGCGCCGGTGGAGGTGCCGGGTGCTGTAGCCCGTCTCCCGCGCGAGCTGACCGCACGTCTGACGCGTGCAGCGCCGCTGCGGCGAGCGGGTCGGGCGTAGTCGCGTCGCGCGCGAGCTCGAGGAGCGGCCGCGGGCGAACGACGTCGGCGAGCGGGAGGCGGAGATCGGACAGCTCGCTCGCCGGGACGCCGTAGAGCGCTGTGAAGGCCCGGGCCGGAGGCGGACCCCGTCGCCTCGTCTCCCGCTTCGAGATTCGCGACGAGCGCCGAGGTCAGGGACCCGACGACGTCGCCGCCGATGATGTCCATGCATCCGTCGGGCAGCACCCGCAGCGAATAGGGCCGGTCGCAGCGCAAGCGCCAGAAGGCCGCCACCCATGGCGCCAGCTCTGGGCCGGGAGCGCGCTCTTCGTAGTGCACCCCGTCGCCGCCGAGGAAGATCGCACGCGGCCTGGGCGGCTCGGTTCCCGTCAGCACGAGGTCCAGAGTGTACACAGGGTGAAAACGTCCGTTTTTTACAGGTCGACCTGGTGAGTCGATTGTACGGTTCGACCGCATGGATCAGACGACTGAACATCATCACCCTCGGCGTGGAGGACGTCCCGCGCGCCACGGCCTTCTACGAGAAGCTCGGCTGGAAGGTCGACCTTCACCGACGGCGACATCGTCATGTTCCAGGCAGGGCCCGATGATCATCTCGCTCTGGAGCCGCACCAAGCTCGCAGACGACAGCGGCGTTCCGGGCCAAGCCAGACGGTTGGGGCGGCTTCACCCTCGGCTACGCGGTCGCGAGCGCGGGCGAGGTCGACGCGCTCTGCGAGCAGGCGGTCAACGGCCGGAGCGACGGTGACGCGCGCGCCCGTCGACAAGGGCTTCGGCTACTCGGGCGTCTTCGCCGATCCGGACGGCCACACCTGGGAGATCGCGTGGATCAAGGCCCTCGCCCTGCATGACGACGGCACCGTCGCGCTCCCCGCATGACCTGGGCGGAGCTACGTGACTGGTGCCTGAGCCTCCCCGGCGCCGAGGAGACGTTCCCGTTCGAGCCGCGGCGTCTCGGTGTTCAAGGCGGCGAACGGCAAGATGTTCGCGAGTCAGCGTCGGCGACCTCGGAACCGCTCGACGATCAGCGTCAAGTGCGATCCCGAGCTCGCGGTCGAGCTGCGCCACGAGTACGAGGCGATCGTCGAGGGCTACCACCTCAACAAGCGCCACTGGATCACGATCACGCTCGAACTCCGAGTCCCGGACGAGCGCGTCAAGGAGCTCGTCGAGGACAGCTACGAGCTGGTGAAGCCGCGCCGCCCGCGTTCCGTCGAGACACGGCCGACTGTCCCGAGCCGATCCGGGTTGTGGACGCTCAATTCGGCCGCGCTCCGGGCGATGACGAGGACGACACGTCCTCTACCGAGAGCCCCCATGATCCGGAACAAGACCATTCCTGCACTCGTGCTGCTGTTGAGCCTTGCCGCGATCGGCTCGATCACGGTGCTCCAGGAGCGCGCGGGCGACGGTCGCGACGCGCAGCTGAAGCTCGCGACGCTCAAGAGCGAGCTCACGCAACTGCAGAGCGCGCCGTTCAAGGCCAGCGCTCGAACGGGAGGCTCGCCCGACGTTTGCCCGCAAGCTGATGGACGACGGCAAGAAGAAGGTCGCTGCGATCCTCGTCGAGCTGAGGCGCAGTTCCCCGGTGCCGGCCCTGGGCGAGATTCCAGGTCCACTCCGTGCCGACTACGCGGCGCTCGACGAGATCTATGCGATCGGTGCTTCGGGTGCCGACTACGGCCAGCGCGCAGATCAGCTGGCTGGCGTATCGACGCAGCACATGCACGGTATTGCGGCCTCCCTCGACGAGGCGAGCCGCGAGTACGACCGGCGTGCGTCGGCTGCCGATTCCCGCGCCACGATGGGCTCTGCAGTCGCGATCTCTCTGCTCGCACTGGCATTCGCGTTCCTCTACCGGCGTGCCTCGCTCGCCCGCGCCGTCGCCGAGCGCCTCGCCCGTGAGAACGCGCGCATGGCCGCTACCAGCCACGAGGAAGCACGCACCGACGCGCTGACGGGGCTTCCGAACCGGCGTGCGCTGATCGACGACCTCGATGCCCAACTGGCGAACGCCGGCGGCAAGCGCAGCGTTGTGCTCGCACTCTTCGACCTCGACGGCTTCAAGCAGTACAACGACACGTTCGGCCATCCGGCGGGCGACGCACTTCTCGCCCGCCTCGGCGAGCGCCTGGCGACCGCCGTGGACGGAATCGGCAACGCCTACCGGATGGGTGGTGACGAGTTCTGCGTCCTGGCCCCGGTCGAGCCGGCTCGCGCCGAAACCGTCGTCGCGCTCGCCGCAGCCGCGCTGACCGATACCGGGGACGCATTCTCCATCGGCTGTTCGCACGGCATGGCACTCGTGCCGTCGGAGGCGTTCTCCCCTGTCGACGCGCTGCGCATCGCCGATCAGCGCATGTACGAGCAGAAGTCGACCCCGCTGGCGGCGAGCCGTCAGAGCACCGATGTCCTGCTCAAGGTTCTCAGCGAGCGCGACACTGGGCTGCGCAACCATCTCAGCAGCGTGGCCGGTCTGGCCGAGCGGATCGCCGAGCAGCTCGGTGCTCGGCGAGCACGAGATCAAGCAGATCTCAGCTCGCGGCCAAGCTCCACGACATCGGCAAGACCGCGATCCCGGACGAGATCCTCAACAAGCCCGGCCCGCTCGACCAGGACGAGTGGGAGTTCATGCGCCGCCACACGGTGATCGGCGAGCGCATCATCCTCGCAGCGCCTCGCTCGCACCGAGCGCCGGCTCGTGCGCTCGAGCCACGAGCGCTTCGACGGCACCGGCTATCCCGACGCGTTGAACGGCGGCACGATCCCGCTCGGCGCCAGCATCATCGCGGTCTGCGATGCCTTCGACGCGATGGTGTCGAAGCGCCCGTATCGCGCCGCGATGTCGACCGGCGACGCCGTCGTCGAGCTACGCCGCTGCGCGGGCACGCAGTTCGATCCAGCGGTCGTCGAGGCGTTCTGCGCAGTGGCGGAAGAAACCGACACCGCAGGGAAGGTCGCCTAGGAGGGTTCGGCGGAATGTCGCTCGTCGGGGGGAGCAGCGCGGCCCGACGGCTCAGCTGATATTCGCCAAACTCTCTCTAGACCCTTCGCGGCGGTCGCTGCCCGAGCGGCGCTCGCTCCCGAACGGCGCTCCTCGCTGACGGGCGGAAGGCTGAGACGTTCTCGGCGCTCGTCGCCCGAGCGGCGGTCGGAGTCCGACCGGCGGTCGTCGGGGTCCTTCGCGGCGCCCGAGCCGGAGCCGAACAGGGACCGCAGGCGGCGGCGGATGGCGTCCATGCTCGTGACATTCGTTCTCATGTCACGGCGTCCTGCTCGGCGAAGAAGCGGCCGACGTACACCGCGAAGACGGCGAAGAAGACCACCGTCTCGGTCAGCGACATCATCACACCGGCGATCTGCTGGTCGACCAGCGGATCGAGGCCCCAGAGCCCGGGGCTCTGGACGTAGAAGTCGTAGAGCGGCTCCGGCACGAGAGCCAGCACGAGTCCGATCGGGCTCGCGAGTGCGAACGCGGCGAAGACGTAGGCGGCCTTCGCGCCCGACGAGAGCCGCGAGTGGACGACCGGCCACCAGAGCAGCACGCCCGTCGCGAAGTAGAGCGCGTGCTCCAGGTGCAGGAGGGAATGCGGGTGCCGCAGTGCGGTGTCGTAGAGCCACGGCACGTGCCAGACGGCGTAGTTGACGAGCCACAGCGCAAGCGCAGGCAACGGCGGCACGTGCGGCGCGATCGCTGCGAGCGCGGGCGGGATGGACAGGACGAGGAGCAACGGTGCCCATTCCGCGAGGACGACGTTCTGGACGAGATGCAGCAAGAGCAGGTAGTTCAGCGCGATCGTCTCGATCGGCGTGACCGTGACGGCGAGCACCAGCAGCATCGCGCCGGCGAAGCACGCGATTCGCCAGCGGGGTGCGGGATGCCGGCGCACCGCCCACACGTAGCCGATCGTGAGGGCCGGAACGACGGTGAGCGCTTCCGGGTTCCACGACCACTCGTACGGATCCACGGCGGCTACGCTACGTCACCCGCGCCGGTGTAGCTCAATGGTAGAGCCCTAGCCTTCCAAGCTAGTTACGCGGGTTCGATTCCCGCCACCGGCTCTGCGGCTAAGACAAGCCGAAACCGCTCAGACTAGGTCTGTCAACGCGGGGACGCGGTGGGGCGAGCTCCAGGACGGTCGCCTCCTTGTGATCGCCGTTTCTAAGCATCGCAGGTTGTGCTGCCATTTGACACCCGCAACCGGCCGGGATTCGGGCGGCGTGATTGGCAGGGTGCCGGCCTGGTCGCCGGCCGACACCGAGCGCAGGGACGTACCGGTGCCGTTGGCCTCGCCAACGTCAGTCGTCGGTTACGCCACGTCTGTGCTCGTCGAGAGCGTACGCCCGTTCTGGGCATCTTGCAACGTTCAGCACAAGCCCCGGCCTTCCGGTGCAAGCCCGACAAGACGCCGCTTGCATCGTGCAGGTCACCGCGCGTGTTCGACCGACAGCCGGTAGGGTCGAGACGTGACCGCACCGATCGTCCTGGTACCAGGGTTCTGGCTCGGCGCGTGGGCGTGGGACGAAGTCGCCGCCTCGTTGCGGGCCGACGGCCACGACGTCGCCGCGGCGACGCTGCCCGGCCTCGAATCGGCCGACGCCGACCGGTCCGCGATCACCATGGCCGACCACGTCGTCGCGATCTGCGATGCGGTCAGCGCGGCGGACGCTCCGGTCGTCCTCGCAGTGCACAGCGGAACCGGATTCGCCGGCTACGCCACGAGCGATCGGGTTCCCGAGCGGATCGCGGCCATGGTCTACGTCGACTCCGCACCTGGGATCGGCGCGATGGACCCCGACTTCGATGGCGTCGAGATGCCATTGCCCCCGCAGGAGACGCTCGCGGAAGAAGAGAATCTCGACGGGCTCAGCGAGGAGCAGCTCGAGACCTTTCGACAGCGGGCGGTTCCGCAACCGGGTGGTGTCCTGCGAGAGGGAGTCGAGCTGACGAACGACGCGCGTCGCGACATCCCGAGCACCATCATCTGCACGGGGTTCCCGTCCCAGCAGGTGAAAGCCTACGCCGAGGAGCACAATCCGGCCTGGCTCGCGGGGCTCGCCGAGCTCCGCGATATCACGTGGATCGACCTGCCGACCAGCCACTGGCCGATGTGGTCGCGCCCGCGCGAGCTCGCCGAGATCATCGGCGGCGTCGCGAAGGCTCAGCCCGCCTCTTAAACGCCAGAGCTAGGCGGCTGCGCGGGATGGCCGTCCGGCGAGGACCGCCTCCACGGCGCGCGCGAGGTCTGCCATGCCGAACGGCTTCTGGATGAAGTGGGCCTCACCCTCGTGGCCGTTGTCGATCAGGTCTCTCGGATGGCCCGACATGAAGAGCACCGGCAGGTGGTCGAGCTCGGCCGCGAGCTCGAGGCCACTCAGGCCGGGCATGTCCAGATCGGTCACCAGGAGGTCGATTCGCGTGCCGGGCAGTGCGAGTTGCAGCGCCTCGCGGCCGTTCGCCGCCGTCAGCACGGTGTAGCCCATCCTGTCCAGGGTCCGAGAAGCGAAGGTCCGTACAGCTTCGTTGTCGTCGGCGAGCAGGATGGTCGCGCCGGGTCCGGCCTCAGCGGCGCCGGCGAGCGGCGCCTTGGCGGCGCCGAGCCTCTTGTCGGTGGCGGGCAGGTAGATGGTGATCGTCGTGCCGGCGCCCAGCTCGCTCTGGACGTCGATGTGTCCGTCGCTCTTGCTCACGATCGTCCAGACCGTTGCGAGGCCCAGGCCGGTGCCCGCGCCCTCGTCCTTCGTCGTGAAGAAGGGGTCGAACATCCGCTTCTGCGTCTCCTCGCTCATGCCGAGTCCCGTGTCCGAGACCGCGATGACGACCCAGGAGCCCTGCTCTTCGCCCGTGTCGTACGGTCCGACGTCCGAGTACGAGGTGCGAATCGTCAGCTTGCCGCCGGTCGACATTGCGTCTCGAGCGTTCAGTGCCAGGTTGACGATCACCTGGCCGAGCTGGCCCGCGTCAGCTTCGACGCACGGCACGTCCGGCTTGAGGTCGACCTTGACCGTGATCTTCTCGCCGATGAGCTGGTCGAGGAGGCTCACGACGCCCGAGACCGCAGCGTTGGGATCGACGACCGTTGGCTGCAGCACCTGCTCGCGACTGAACGAGAGCAACTGACGCGTCAGCAGCGTTGCACGATCGGTGGCTGCGATCGCCTCGCCGAGGTCGTCGTACGCCGGCTCACCCGGGTCGAGCGATAGCTGCGCCAGCTCCGTGAAGCCGCGGACGCCGAGCAGGAGGTTGTTGAAGTCGTGCGCAATCCCGCCGGCGAGCTGTCCAACCGCCTCCATCTTCTGCGCCTGGAGAAGGCGCTCGCTCTGAGCCGCCGCCTGCCGTTGCGTCCGCCGGAGCAGGGCGAGCGTGAGGGCGAACGCAGCGTAGACCGCGAGCATGAGTGCAGCGGTGCCGACGAGCGTGTATCGCCTCGTCCTTTCCGCAGACGCGCTGAACCTCTCCGTAGGCGGGGCGAGCTCGCGCCGGATCTCAGTGAAGACCACGAAGGCGTCGTCGGCGATCTCGTTGGATTTGATCTCGTGGCCGGCTTCGACCTCACGAACCTGTCGTTCGAGGATCGCCGCGTTCTCCCGCTGGAGTGCCAGCAGCCCGCTCAGATCGGAGTCGATGTCGGCGAGCTCGAGCATGTCCGCATGCACGTGGCGGACTCCCCTGCCAGGGCGGCCCGCACCTCGTCGTCCGGAATATTTGCGGCCTCGGGATCCGCATCCCAGGGGAGGTTCTGCGCCAGCGAGAGACGCGACTCGATCTGCGAGACGAGCAGCTGCGCCTGCTTCTGGCGGTCGCCGGAACGGTCGAGGGCGAGGATGGCGCCGAGCACGGCGAGAACGATCACGAGCCCGCCTACGTGCATGAGCACACCGAGCCCGGCTCCGGTCCCGCGCTGGTTGGCTGAAGACATCGCCTCGTCTATCGGCCGCGCTCAACCGCTTGTGAGCACGGCGACTCGTGGCAGAGGCCGTGCACCCTCAACGCAGGCTGAGCACCGTCCGCGGCGAGGCCTATCCTCGCGTCGATGCTGGAGGAGCGCCTGGTGTACTTCCGGCCGCGCACGGTCCTCGTCGTGCTCGGGATCATCGTCGCTGGGTATCTGCTGCTGCACATCGTCCAGGCCGCGCAGGGGATCCTGATCTGGATCTTCGTCGCGATCTTCCTCGCGCTCGCGCTCAACCCGGCGGTCGACGCGCTGCAGCAACGCGGGATCCGGCGTCGGGGGCTCGCCGTAACGATCGTCTTCGTCGGGGCGATCCTCGCGATCGCAGCCCTTGCTGCGACCGTCATCCCCACGATCGTCTCGCAGGTCAACGACTTCATCGACGCGGTACCGGGGTACGTCGAGGAACTGACTCGGGGAGAGGGCCGGCTCGGCTTCTTGGAGCGCGAGTACCAGATCACAGAGCGCGTACGGGAAGCGCTCGCCGAGGGGGGCGCGACGAGGGTCCTCGGCCTCTCCGGCACAGCGCTCGCGGTCACCAAGGGCGTGATCACCGCCGTCATCGCGACCGTCACGATCACCTTCCTGACCCTCTTCATGCTGCTCGAGGGGCCGGCCTGGATGGAACGCCTCTACAGGCTCCTGCCCGAGGAGAAGCAGCCACGCTGGCGCGCGATCGGACAGGACATCTACCGGACGATCGGCGGTTACGTGACGGGCAACCTCGCGATCAGCCTGATCGCGGGCGTCGTTTCGACGGTGGTGTTGGTGATCGTGGGAGTCCCATATGCGGTCGCGCTCGGGCTCCTGGTCGCGATCCTCGACCTGATCCCGCTCGCCGGGGCGACGATCGCCGCGATCATCGTCACGACCGTGGCGTTTCTGGACTCGCCGACATCGGGGATCATCATCCTGATCTTCTTCGTCGTCTACCAGCAGCTCGAGAACCACGTCCTCCAGCCCGTCGTCTACGGGCGGACCGTGCGGCTCTCGCCGCTCGCGGTGCTGGTCGCAGTCCTGATCGGCGCCGAGCTTGCCGGCGTCCTCGGCGCGCTCGCCGCCATTCCGGTCGCCGGCACGATCCAGGTGGTTCTCGTCGACTGGCTCAAGCACCGGCGCGCGCGGGGCGGTCCAGATCCGACGCCGACGACGATCTAGCGCCGAACGTCTACCGATTTCGCGTAGGAAAATTCCTCAATCTGGTGATGTGGGGTTGGAGTTGAACGGCCGATGGCGAGCAGGTGGGACGTCGGCTCTTCGCTCTTGTAGCTATCTGCGCGCTTGCGCTCCTCGCCGTGGGCGCCATGGGCGCGACCGCCGCGGGCAAGCCCGCGCGCAGCCTGGCCGCCGCCGACCAGCTCGAGAGCGGCGTTCTCGCCGAGCTGAATGCGATCCGCCGCGCACACGGGCTCGTTCCCGTCCGCCTTTCCCGCCCCCTCTCCGCTGCAGCCGACGCGCACTCGCGCTCCATGGGCAGGTTCGGGTACTTCGACACGAGTCGCGTGACGGCTCGGCGTTCTGGAAGCGCGTCCAGCGCTACTACGGCGCCGGTAGCTACGGCACGTGGTCGGTGGGCGAGAACCTGTTGTGGTCGACCGGCGGGCTCGACGCCTCTCATGCGCTCGCGCTCTGGATGAAGAGCCCCGGCCACCGGGCCAACATCCTGACTCCCCGCTGGCGCGAAGTCGGGCTCTCCGCTGTCAGCGTCGCCGGCGCCCCGGGCGTCTTCGGCGGCCGCGACGTGGTCATCATCACCTCAGACTTCGGCGTTCGTTCCTAACCACAACCGGCGTTACGCTGTCCCGCGAGCGCCCGTAGCTCAGAGGACAGAGCGACGGACTTCTAATCCGTTGGTCGCAGGTTCGA
>CAWFYY010000009.1:0-25017 GCA_963820225.1 uncultured Gaiellaceae bacterium
CGTCAGGTTGCGTGGCGTCGCCCGCGGGCTGGATCTCGCGTCCTCCGCGAAGGATCTCCGCCTTCCTCAGGCTGAGTTTTTTGGTACCGGGCTTACAAGCTCGCTCTAATTCCCTACGCCAGCGTGGTTTCCGGAGCTCCCACAAACGCCTCGCGTTCGCGGGATCAAGGGCGTAAGACGCGACGCCGCTTCCGGAGCGGTCAGTCTCGTTGCTGTGGACGACCGGGGTCTCGTTGCAATCCACGAAGTAGCGTGCGCCGATGCCTTCGAGGAGCGGCGATGTCGCGACGAAGACACTCGTTGCCGCGCCCTGCTCGGGGGTCTTGTACCGGTAGACGCCGGAAGCCCTGATCTGCTCCAGAAGGTCCGGGTCGATATAGCGAGCCAGGTTCGTGGCCGAGATCGCTCCCGGGTGGACGGCGTTGGCCGTGATGCCGTCGCCGGCCCAGCGGCGGGTCGCCTCGACGGCGAAGAGGACGTTCGCAGTCTTCGACTGTCCGTACGCGAGCGCCGCGTCGTACGGGCGAAAGGCGAAGTTGATGTCGTCGAAGACGACCGGCGACTGGAGGTGACCCGCGAGCTGAGCGAGACGATCCGTGCGCCGTCAGCAGCCGAGGCGAGCGCGTCGTGCAGGTCGTAGGTCAGCGCGAAGTGACCCAGATCGTTGGTCGCGAACTGCAGCTCCCAGCCGTCGGGCGTCAGTCGCAGGTCGGGGATCATCATCACGCCGGCGTTGTTGATGAGGATGTCGAGCGGACCGTCCCAGTCGGCGGCGAAGCGGGCGACCGACCGCGGGTCTGTCAGGTCGAGCTTTTTGACTCGCGGAGAGTCGCCGGGTCGTCGACTTGATGTCTGCGGCGGTTGCAATGCCTGCCGCTTCGTTCCGCACGGCCAGGGTGACCTCGGCGCCCGCCCCCGCCAGCGCCCGGGCAGTCTCGATCCCGATCCCCGACGAGGCTCCGGTCACAATCGCGCGCTTGCCGGCCAGGTCGATGCCGTCAACGACCTCGGCCGCAGTCGAGTCGAAGTCGAACGGGGAGGTGAGCAGGTGGTGCGTCGACATTTCGAGCCGTATCTCCATGGCCACGGCCTACGCGGCCTTCTCGTTCGCCTCGCGGGCATGAACGATCAGCACCGCTTCCGGGCCTGGTTGAGGACGGAGTGGCTGACGCTGCCGAGCAGAGCGACGTCGCGGCTCCGCGTCCGCGGGCTCCCATGACGATCAGGTCGTGGTGTCCCTCGTTCGCCCTGTTGACGATCTCGTCGGCGGGCCGGCCCAGCCGGACGGCGGTCGCCACCTGGACCTCGGACGGCACGTTCGAGGCGGCGTCGTGCACGACTGCCAGAGCGGCCTCTTGGAGCTCGGCGTCGCTCTGCGGTCGGGTGATAGGGCGTCGGCCAGAGGATCGCCGAGGACATGCCAACGGCGAGCAGGGTGAGCCGGCGCCTTCGCTGCGCGCAAGGTCGACGGCTTGTCGCGGCGCGCTCGCTATGGTCGAGCCGTCGACGGCGACAAGGATGCTGTTGAACACGATTCCTTCCTTTCCTGGTGCTGACTGTCTTTCGTCTCCACCGCCATGGCAGGCTCGCTGCGCCTGAGGGGCGTGACGGCGAGCGCCGTGGCGACCCCGCAGATCGAGATTGCGGCACGATCCAGAACGCAGTCGTGTACGCGGAGCCGGTCGGGACGGTCGTGCCCGGGATCGTCCTGTCTCGAGGACGGTCGCGGCCAGCTGGCCTCCCACGACTCCGCCGATCGGCGCATGACCGTGTTGAGCCCGGTCGAGATGCCGGTTTCACTGGGCTTGACCGCGTCGACGACGAGCTTGGCCATCGCGCCGAAGGCGAGTGGCAGGGCGGCGCCGACCACGGTGATCCCGAGGACGACTTGCCAGGGCCGGTCGTGCCACTTCGCCAGCAGCACGAGACCGACCGCGCTCGCGACCATGCCCAGGGCGAGCGGGAACTTGAATCCGAACTTGGCACCCAACCGGGCGGAGGACGGGCCGGAGATGAAGCCGAGCAGCGCCCCTGGCAGGAGGTACAGGCCCGCCTTGGTCGCGCTCGCGCCGAATCCGTAGTCGAGGCCGGCGGCCGGTGGCGTCTGGACGAAGCGCGGGACCAGGATCAAGGCCGAGAAGATCGTGAACCCGGCGAAGAACCCGTCGCGTTCGTGAAGGCGACAGTTCGCTGGCCGAGGACGCGCAGGTCGACGAGCGGCTGCGGCGCACGCAGCTCGAGGGGGATCCAGGCTGCGAAGGCGCCGCGGCCACCACGAGCAGGCCGACCGTGCGGCCCGAGGTCCAGCCCCAGTCCCGCCCTTCGCTCAGTGCGACCAGGAACGACGCAAGCGTCAACGAGAGCAGCGCTGCCCCCGGCACGTCGAGCCGCGTGGGCGTCCGGATCGGCGACTTCGGCACGACGGCGACGACCGCGACTACCGCAACCGCGACGACTGCCGCGCCGACGACGAACAGCCAGCGCCAGGAAGCGTGGTCGACGATCACTCCTGAGAGTGGCAGCCCCAGCCCGCCGGCGGCACCGAAGACAGCCGAGATCGCGCCGATCGCAGCCCCACTGCGCTCGCGCGGGAATTCGTCGTTGACGATCGCAAAGCTGAGAGGAAAGACCGCGCCGCCCGCGCCCTGAATCACCCGGAAGCCGATCAGCGCCCAGATGTTCCAGGCCGCGGCGGCGCCGATGCAGCCCACGAGGAAGATCACGAGGCTGATCGCGAGCAGCCGGTCCTTGCCGTGCTGGTCGCCGAGCTTCCCGAGCAGCGGGGTCAGCACGGCCGCGCTCAGCAGGAACCCGGTGAAGATCCAGGTCGACCAGGTGGTCGTCGTGTTGAGGTCGTTCTGAAGTTCAGGCAGGGCCGGGAGCACCATCGTCTGCTGGAGGCCGAACGACAGCGACGCAAGGACGAGCGCCGCGAGCGTCCACCGCCTGCGGCTCTCGGGTGGGAACGAGCGTGCCTGCACGGTTCGCGCTCTACGGTGCGTTACCGAGTTTGACCCGGAAGGTTCGCTGACGGTGGTTGTGAACGACTTCGAGCCGGATCGAATCGCCGGGTGAATGGGCGCTCACCGCGTCGCTCAGCTGAGCCGGCGTGCGAATCTGCTTCCCGTCCGCGGACACGATCACGTCGCCGCCGAGGATCGCGCCCTGGCCGTCAACGGTGACCTGTTTCGTTCCAGCCCTGAGCCCTGCCTTCGCCGCCGGGCTGCCCTTGACGACGCCCACAACGAGCACTCCGTGCCCCGGAAGACGCATGGCGCCGGCGACCTGTGGGTCGATGGGTGCCACCTCGACGCCCAGCCACGCGTGAGGTGCGTGCCCGGTGGCGATCAAATGCGGCACCGTTGCCCTAATCGTGTCGCTCGCGACCGCGAAGCCGACGCCGACGTTCCCGTCGACCGACCCGCCGCTGTCGATCTGGTCGTTGATCCCGACCACCGCGCCCCGCGTGTCGAGCAGCGGCCCGCCCGAGTTCCCGTGGTTGATGGCGGCGTCGGTCTGGATCGCCTTCGGGATCGAGAGCCCGTTCGGCGCCCGGATGTCCCGTCCGAGAGCGCTCACGATGCCGGCGGTCATCGTCCTGTCGAGGCCGAACGGATTCCCGATCGCGTAGACGGTGTCCCCGACCTGGACCTGGTCCGAATCGGCGAGCTGGAGGGGGTGCAGAGCCGATCGCGGGGCATCTACGCGGATGACCGCCAGGTCGGTCGAGGCGTCGCTGCCCAGGACCTTCGCCGAATAGGCCGCTCCGGCCGAGAAGCCCACCGTGACATCGCTGCCGTTTTCGACGACGTGCTCGTTGGTGACGATGTCTCCTGCGCGGTCGACGACGAAGCCCGAGCCGAGCACGCGTACCTCCTTTTTGCCCGGTGCGGGTGAACAGCGTTCCGGGCACGTTCTGGGTCCGGGTTGCGGTGATCACGACCACACCGGGCGCATCGTTCCGGTAGATCGCCTGTGGGCCGAGGGCCTGCGCGGGCCGGGTCGGCGCAGGCGCGAGATCGGTGTCAGCCGCGAGCGTCTCCGAGCCTCCGTCGAAGGCGAGTCCGATCGCGCCGCCGGCGACCACCCCTACGAGCGCTGCTCCCGCGACGATTGCGGAGAGAGCGCTGATCCGCGGTTGCCAATTCACGCGGCGACCGGCTCCTCGGCTATGCGCGCCCTGCGGGCGAAGATCGATTCGGCGCAGTCGTCGCAGACTCCGGACTGCAGTCTCGGCGGCGAGTCGAGCTCGAACGAGCGCAGCTCGCTGATCACGCGCTCTGCCTCCATCCACTCCGAGCCTCGGCGCACGCGCAGACAGAGCGAGCACGTGACGAGCTCGGCCGACGAGTCTTGCCGGGTGCGCAGCCTCTGGGTGAGATCCGTGTTCATGGCGAGTCCTTTCTTGGCCCAGGTCGAGGAGCCCCGAGCATCGCCGCGGGGGGCGTTCTCGTCGTCACGGCGGACGACCATCTGCCGCCCCCGGTGGCGGGAAACTGGGAGTACCTGCTGGCCGGTAGTCAGGTTGGGCGCCAGTCGTGCAGACGCGTGGACGTCGAGCCGCGATGGTGGGCGGCATGCCGCAGATGCCGACTGTCGCCGAGAGAACGGCGTACGGGGAGTTCGCCGAGGCACTGGCAGCGTTTGCTGTCGAGCCGAGCCCGGACAATCTCGACGCGTATCTCGCGGCGAGCCGGTCGCTCGAGGAGGCCCGCCTCCGTCGGCGGAGGGCGTCTAGACGGCGACCTAAGATCGTCGCGGCTGAAGCGGGCTCGTCGTGAGCCCGCTTCTGCTCGTCAGCATCGTCGTGTTCCTCCTGATGGCGCGGCGGCTCGTCGACGTCTACACCGGCGGGCAGTACGCCTGCCCCTCCTGCGGAGCGAGGGGCCCGAGCTTCCATTCGCCAGAATGCCCCTGGAGCCGCCCGTCCTCGAGGTGAGGCTCAGGCGGCCTGGCGCTCGATGCTCGAGCCGCCGACCATGAGCGTGACGTCGATGTTGCCGCGAGTCGCGCGCGAGTAGGGACAGGTCTCGTGCGCCCGCTCCATGAGGTAGACGGCGTCCTCGCGGCTGAGGTCGGGGGCGTCGAGGTCGAGCGAGGCAGCCAGGCCGAGGCCGCCGGACTTCAGCGTCCCGATCCCGATGCGAGCCATGACCCGCGTACCGCCCAAGTCGACCTTGCGCATCGCGGCGTACCGCATCATCGAGGACTGGAAGCAGGCCGCCCAGCCGGCGGCGAGGAGCTGCTCCGGGTTGGTGCCCGGCCCGCCCGTGCCGCCGAGTTCGGTCGGCACGTCGAGGTCGACGTCGAGGCGGCCGTCGCTCGTCCGGGCATGGCCCTCGCGGCCGCCCATGGTGGTCGCTTCGGCGGTGTAGAGGATCTCAGGCTCTCGTTCATCGTGTTCTCCTTTCGGTGGGGCGAGGGTGCCTCCGGGCGCCGGTGAGGAGCGCTCCGGAGGCACCCTCGCGATCAGCGGACTGTGAAGAAGCCCTTCATGCCGGCCGCCGCGTGTCCGGGGACCGTGCACATGTAGGCGTACTTGCCCTTCTTCTTGAACGTGACGACGAGCCGCGTCGTCCTGCCCGGCTGGATCAGCGGCGTCTTCTTGCCGAGGATCGAGAAGTCGTGGGTCACGTGGCCGATGTTCTTGAAGACGAACGTGACCTTGCCGGGCTTGGCGATCGTCTTCTTCGAGAGCCGGAAGAAGAACTCGCCGCCCTTGACCTGGATCGTGGTCGCCGCCGGCGCGCGTCTGCCGATCCGCCCGTGCTCCGGCGAGCGGCACGACCGCCAGAGCTGCGATCGACAGGGCAGCGAGCCCTGCGACGGCGCTGGTGATGATTCGCTTCATTTGAATTACCTCCTTGGGTTAGGTACCGAGTGAGTAGGCGATCAGCTGGAACTGGGGCTTCTTGAAGAACCCGGGCGCGGCGGCGCCCACGAGGAGCGTGTCGCCGTCGATTGCCGGGAACGAGTTGATGCCGGCGGGGCTGTCGTCGTCCAGAGCGTCTTGCCGGTTTCCGTGTCGAACGCGTAGATCACGCCGGCGTACGTGCTGGTGAAGACGACGTCGTTCGCGACCGTGGCCGCGCCGAAGTCCATCGACGGCAGCTTCTGCTGCCAGTCCACCTTGCCGGTGGCGGCGTCGATGGCGGTCAGGCCGCCGCGGCCCTGGTGGAACTTGAACCCTGCGCCGGCAGGTCCCGCTCGCGCTGGCCCGGGTGGCAAGGTCGAGCCAGGGAACGAAGAGCCGGCCGGCGGCATACGCCATCGGCGTCTCGACGCCGCCCAGCTCGCCGGGGGTGATGTCGATCGGCTTGCGCGGGAGCCGCCCTGTGTCGTTCTTGTGCTTGCCGACGGAGACAGTCCAGAGATGCTGTCCGTTGTCGGCGCGATAGGCGAAGGCCTTGCCCATCTTGCCGGCGACGAGCACGATCTCGGTCTGGACGCCCTGGATCGGGAACCGTCGTCAGGATTGCCGGGATCATCAGGTCGTAGTCGCGCACGTCGTGGGCGATGGCCTGCCGGTACCAGAGGAGCTTTCCGGTCTGGCCGTCCAGGACGACGAGCGAGTTCGTGTAGAGGTTCGGGCCTGGCCGGCTCGAGCCGGCCGGGTACTTCGGAGTGCCGTACAGCGGCGCCGGATTGGCGACGGAGATGAAGACCCGTCCCTGGCTGTCGACTGCGGGCGGATACCAAAGGCCGCCGCCGCTGTTGATCTTCGGATGGCCCCACAGCCTGGCGCCGTCGGCGATCGTGTTGAACTTCCACTTCGTCTTGCCGGTGGCGACGTCGAGCGCCCAGACGATGCCGTCACCGTTGCCCTTGTAGAACGACGAGGCGTTGCCCGGCACGGTGCTGAACACGACGGTGTTGTCGTAGAGCTGCGGCGTCATGTCGATGCCTTCTTGGCCGTTGCGGATCAGCTTGTGGGCCCAGATCAGTTTCCCGGTCGCCGGGTCGAGCGCGAACGCGCTCTCCGCGGTGGCGCCGTAGATGCGGCCATAGCCGTAGGCGACTCCGTTCGGCCCGACGCTCGGCTTGTTGAAGCCGTGACGCCACTTCAGCTGCCGGACGAGCGGTCGAGTGCGTAGACGTTCGAGTTCAGGTCCTGGAGATAGACCGTGCCGTTGAGGGAGATCGGAGTCGACGCAAAGGCGCCGAACGCGGCTGCACCCTTGAAGTTGAAGTGCCACTTCTCCTTCAGCCCCGACACCGTCTGCGAGTTGATCGGCGTCTGGGTCGTGGCCCGTGTGTTCGAGAGGTCGTAGTTGTGCGCGGGCCACGAGCCGGCGTTGGCCGCCCACTCGGGCGGCGGCTGGCCCAGGGCTGCTGTGTCGCCCGCGGCCGGCGAGCCGCCGATCAGGCCCACGACGGCGAGCGCCGTTACCAGCGCGCCGGCGAGGGCGAGCGCAGGCTGTCTGGCCAGACCTGCTCGGACGTTCTTGGTCACTGACATTACTGCTGCTCCCTTCGGAGTTGAAGACGTGAAGACACCATCGCGACGCGGTCCGTGCGTGTCTTCACGGCCAGCGGCCGTTCGCGCCCCCGACCGCCCCGAAGGTCGAACTACCTGCTATCCGCTACGCCGCCGTTGCCGAGCGGCAGCTGGACGTGCAGTGCAGTGCCCGAGCCGTGCGGGCTCTCGACAGAGATCGTGCCGCCGATCGCCTCGACTCGATCCCTGAGGCCGAGCAGCCCCGAGCCGCGTCCAGCGTCGGCGCCGCCCACGCCGTCGTCGCGGACGGTGACGTGCAACGCACCTGCCTGCTCCTCGACAACGACCTCCAGGACCGATGCGCGCGCGTACTTGACGGCATTCGTCAGAGCCTCGGAAACGACGTAGTAGGCCGCCACCTCCACGGGCTCCGGCAGGCGTCCCTCGGCTCGAACGTCGAGCTCTACGTCGAGCGGCGAGCGGCGAGCGATCGTCTTCAGCGCGTGCTCGAGCCCGCCCTCGGCCAGGATCGCCGGGTGGATCCCGAGCGCGATCTCGCGCAGGACGTCGAGCACTCCGGTGAGCCCTTCGACCACCCGGGAGAGCTCGGCCTGGAGCTCGGTGAGCTCGGCCGGCGCCGTCGCTTGCGCCGCGCGCAGCTCGAGCGCGAGCGAAACGAGCTGTTGCTGCGCGCCGTCGTGGAGGTCGCGCTCGATGCGCCGCCGCGTGGCGTCGGCCGTGGCCACGATCCGTGCCCGCGAAGCCTCGAGCTCGGCGCGGCTCTCCGCGTTCGCGACCGAGGCGGCGACGAGCTCGGTGAACTCGGCCAGGCGCTGCTCCGTGTCGGGCGGCAGCGGCTCGTCGCTCAGCGAGGAGGCGGCCAGTACGCCCCAAAGGCGGCCTTCGACGGTGATCGGCGCCCCAACTGACGAGCGCCAGCCCATCTCCCGCGCTGCGGCGGCTGCCTCGCCCGGACCGGCGTAACGCTCCATCCGCGCAGGCCCGCGGCTCTCGAGGACGAGCTCGGAGACGGTGCCTTCGAGCGCGTATGTCCTCCCGACGTACACGTAACCGCCGCTGGCCGACCAGCCGCCGAGGGCCGTGACGGTTCCGTCAGGATTGAAGCGCGTGAGCGCGGCGCCCTCCGCTGGCATGAGCCGTCCAACCTCCACGCTCACTGCCTCGAAGACCTCGGACGGCGTCACACCTTGCGCAACCAGGGTCGCGACACGACGCAGCGCCGCCTGCTCCTCCGCGAGCCGCGTGAGCTCTTCGCGCGCCTCGCTGTTCGCGAGAGCGGTCGACACCAGCTCGGTGAACTCTGCGAGCCGGTCCTCGATCCGGTCGGGAAGCGGCGCTTCCGGCGACGAGGTCGTGATCACTCCCCAGACGCGGCCGTCGACGATGATCGGCGCACCAGCAGCCCTGCGGTACCCGCCCTTACGAGCCAGGGTGGGGATTGTCCCCGGCAGGTCCGAGTACTCCTCGATCCGCGCGGGATGGCCCGTGCGCAGGACCTCGGCTGACATCGATGGGCCGTCGAGCGGCCAGCGCGAACCGACACGGAGCACTTCCGGGCCGTCACCCCAGGCGGCGAGGACCGTCACCGCGGTGCCCTCGTCGTCGAAGCGGCTGACCGCCGCATTCGAGAGGTGCAGGACCTGGGCGGCCTCCCGGGCGACGGCGGCGAACAGTTCCGTTGACGATGCACCGCTCGCTACGAGCGTCGCCACGCGGCGCAGAGCGGCCTGCTCTTCGACCAACTGAGCCGGCTCGCGGTGCTGCGTCATTTCCGGGCCCGGCCGCCCGGCCGACGTGCCCATCGAGCCACCGTACCCCATAATCGTGCCATGAGCACAAGTCCCACCCGCGTCGTGCTGGCCGACGACGATGTCCTGCTGCGCGAGGGCCTGGCCGGATTGCTCCAGCGCGCCGGCTTCGACGTCGTGGCGCAAACAGACAGCGGCCCCGAGCTCGTCTCGCTCGTTCGCGAGCACCGGCCCGACCTCGCCATCGTCGACATCCGGATGCCCCCCGGCCACTCGGTCGAGGGCCTCGAGGCCGCCCGTGCGATCCGCGAGGAGGTGCCGGAGACCGCGATCCTCGTGCTCTCGGCCCATGTCGAGGTCGAGCAGGCGACCGACCTGCTCGCCAGCGGGGAGCGCAGCGGCTATCTGCTGAAGAGTCGTGTCACGGACGTCGAGGAGTTCACCGAGACGCTCGAGCGCATCGTCAAGGGCGCGTCCGTCGTCGATCCGGCGCTCGTCCAGGAGCTCATCGCCGCCCGCCGCAAGGAGGACCCGCTCGACGTCCTGTCGCCGCGGGAGCGCGAGGTGCTCTCACTCATGGCCGAAGGGCCGCTCGAACGCCGGCATCGCCCATCAGCTCTGGATCACCGAGGGCACCGTCGAGAAGCACGTGCACAGCATCCTCACGAAGCTGCGGTTGCCTCAGAGCGAGGACGACCAGCGCCGCGTGCTCGCCGTGATCACGTACCTGGACGCCCGCTAGCTCCGTCGACGACTCGGCGAATCGCTTCGGCGGAGAGATCCGACTTCGCCACGAATCCAGCCACCGGGCTGTCGGCGACGAGATCGGCGACGTCCTCCTCGGCGCGCGTCGAGATCAGGACGACCGTGGCCTCCTGGGCCAGGTCGTCCGCGACAAGGCGGCGCGCGAGCTCGAAGCCGCTCTCCGGGCCGAGCGAGATGTCGACGAGGATCACGTCCGGATGCAACCTCTGGGCTTGCTCGAGCGCCTCCGCGGTTGTCATCGCGACGCCCGCGACGTCCACGCCCTCACGCTCGAGAAGTGCGCGCGCCGCCTCGAGAAACGATTCGTTGTCATCCACTATCAGGTAGCGCATCGGCACACACTCAGCGTGGCACCTACTGCGCCTCTGCGCATTGCGGCTAGCCGGAATCCCGAGAGTTCGGCTACCGGGACACCCGGATCGAGGCTGGCCTCGATGACGAGCCGCTCGGCTCAGGCAATGGTTCCGCGAGAAGCAAGAACCAAGGGAGGAGAGCCCGATGGAACCATTGCTGATGCCACGAGACCTTCTGGACGACGAGGACCCGGAGGAGCTCCTGGTGCGCGAGTGGCGCACTGAGCAGTTGCTCCGACTCGGCCTGCCGCACACGCTCGCGGCGACGTTTGCCGACCTCGTCGACTGGCACGCCATGGCAGAGCTCGTCGAGCGCGGCTGCCCACCGCGCCTCGCGCTCGAGATCGTCCGCTGACGATCCGCTACGCCGCCGACCTCGTCGGCATCCCGGTCGACGGCTTCTGGCGCCATCAGGCGTTAGCGTCCCGCCGCAACCTCCGCTTCCCGCTTCTCGCGGACTTCGAGCCGAAGGGTGCCGTGGCGAAGGGCTACGGCGTGTACGACGACTCGATCGGCGAGAGCAGGCGCGCGTTGTTCGTCATCGACGGTGCCGGCGTGGTCCGGTGGGAGCTACGTCTCCCGGTCGACGTGAATCCCGGCGCCGACGAGGTCTGAAACGCGCTCGACGCTCTCGCCGCGGACGGAGCCAAATGAGCAGCCGCCCCGAGCTCACGATCCCCGTCGGCCCGAGCGACCACATTCGCGGGCCTGCCGAGGCCTCGCTGACGCTCGTCTAGTACGGCGGCTCCGCACAAAGTGACCTGCTCAGCCACGCGGAGGCGCTCGGGCTCGATGTCGAGCGTTTTGCGACCGATCTCAAGTAGCACGCGTTCGAGGAGCGGGTGAGAAGCGACTTCCTGTCCGGTGTCCGAAGCGGAGTCAACGGGACGCCGACGTTCTTCATCAACGGCCGCCGTCACAACGGGCCTTACGACTTGAAGACGCTTCTCAGCTCGCTCCGCGCAGCTCTCTAGTAGCCGTAGCCTCCGCCGCCCAGCTTGGCGGACCGGAGACCTTGTCACCCGCGGCAGAGACGGCGAACCAGCTGCCGCCGAAGGCATTGAGGCCCTCGCCGTTCGTGTCGCCGGCCTTCGTGTCTTTCAGGAATCGATAGAGCGGGTGGCCGTTGTACGTGACCTGCGACTTGCCGTCGGGTCGCTTGCTGGTGCCGATCAGCGAGGCACTTGCTCCGCTGCCCAGGGTCGGCATGCCGTTCGCGAGCAGCGGCGGCCAGTTGACGGCGCATTCGCCGGTGCACGTGCTTGTCGTGCCGGTGTCGTTCTCGAACAGGTAGAGGGTGCGCCCCTGCGAGTCGACGAGGACCTCCCCGAGGTCGCCGTTCGAGACGCCGAGGGTCGCCGCCTGCCCGTCGCTGGTCTTGGGGATGGTCGGCGATGAGCTCGAGCTCGCTGCCGCCGCACCCTGCGACGACGAGGGCCGACAAGAGCAGCGCCGCCGCGGCGACGACGTAGGTGAGCGTTCGGCGGGTCATTCGTGTTCCTTTCGTCGGAGATAGCAACATGGTCGACAGCGGGCGCCCGCTCGTCTGCACCGGAAGCGACCATTCGGTCTAGGCGCTGGCACCACTCCGGTAGTTCCGCTACCCGGAATCGCGACCTGGCGCTGGCGGCGAAGACATGCCGTCGGGCGGCTGCGACCTTGGCGTGCGACACCACGTCCGGCGGGGAGGCCGCGCTACGAGCATGAACAGCGATCGAAACGGACGCCCGTCGCCCTTCTCGGGAAAAACGGCGTGGGCGCGGAGCCTCGAGACTCCGCTGCGGGAGTTCCTGCGCACGGAGACCGGCGGCGCTGCGGTCTTGCTGGCTGCGGCCGTCGCGGCGCTGGTCTGGGTAAACGTCGACGACTCGTCGTACGAGTCCTTCTGGACGACGAAGCTCTCGATCGACCTGGGCGGCGCCGGCATCGCGCTCGACCTTCGCGCCTGGGTGAGCAGCGGGCTGATGACGATCTTCTTCCTGGTCGTCGGGCTCGAGGCGCGGCGCGAGTTCGACCTCGGCGAGCTCCGCGAGCGGCGCCGGTTCGCGCTGCCCTTGCTGGCCGGGGTCGCGGGTGCCGCCGGCGCGATCGCCGTCTACCTCGCTTTCAACGCCGGGCGCTCCACTGCGGGCGGCTGGGCGATCGCGATGTCGACGGACACCGCGTTCGCGCTCGGGCTGCTCGCGCTCGTCGGGCCGCGGTTTCCGGCCCGCCTGCGGGCTTTCATGCTCACGGTGGTCGTCGTCGACGACGTCCTCGCGGTCGTCGTCATCGCCACCGTCTACACGGAACGCTCCAGGTCGTGCCCCTGCTCGTCGCCGGGGCCTTCTTCGCAGCGATCCTCGTCGCGCGCCGCCTCCGTGTTCCGGCGCGGCCTCGCCTTCGCGACCCTCGGGACCGCGGCCTGGGTCGCCTGCTCGAGTCGGGGGTCGAGCCGGTCGTCATCGGCCTCGCACTGGGCCTCCTGACGTACGCCTATCCGGCTCCGCGGTCGACCTCGAGCGCGTCACGGAACGGTTCCGCGAGTTTCGCGAGCAACCGACCGCGGAGCTGGCGCGCGTGGCGCGGGTGGAGCTCGAGGTCGGCGACTCCGGCCAACGAGCGGTTGCAGCACCAGCTTCACCCGTGGACGAGCTACGTGATCGTGCCGTTGTTCGCGCTCGCCAACGCCGGGATCGCCGATCGACGGCGCCTTCCTCGCGCGGGCGGTCATCGTCGCCGATCACGCTCGGGATCCTGTTCGGCTACGTCGTCGGGAAGCCTGTTGGGATTCTCGGCAGCTCATGGCTGCTGACGCGGCTCAGTCGCGGCCGGCTCCGCCCGCCGGTGGGCTGGGCCGCGGTCGCCGGCGGCGGCACGATCGCCGGGATCGGCTTCACGATCGCGCTGCTGATCGCGACGCTCGCATTCGACGGTCGGCAGCTCGAAGAGGCCAAGCTCGGGATCCTCGGCGCCGCCGCCGGCGCGTCGCTCGTCACGTGGCTCCTCTTCCGGGCGGCGCAGCTGCCTCCCCTGGCAGCGCCGGACCCGTGCCTTGTTGGGGACGAGCGAGCCGCTCGTCGACCTCTACGTGGACGTCGATCCGGAGCGCGACCACATTCGCGGGCCCGATGAACGCGCCGGTGACGGTCGTCGAGTACGGCGACTTCGAGTGTCCGTACTGCGGCCAGGCCGAGCCGGTCGTCCGCGAGCTCCTGCGTGACTTCGCCGACGTCCGCTACGTCTGGCGCCATCTGCCTCTGAACGACGTGCACCCCAACGCGCAGCTCGCGGCCGAGGCTGCCGAGGCCGCGTCCGACCAGGGCGCGTTCTGGGAGATGCACGATCTTCTGCTCGAGCCACCAGGACGCGCTCGCACCCGGCGACCTGATCGCCTACGCCGAGCAGCTTGGTCTCGACGTCGAGCGTTTCACCGACGACCTGCGTACGCAGTCCGGCGCGGCCCGCGTCGCCGAGGACGTCGACAGCGCCGACCTGAGCGGTGTCTCCGGGACGCCGACGTTCTTCATCAACGGCAGGCGCCACCACGGCGCCTACGACATCCGCACCCTCTCGGCGGCAGTGCGCGCGGCCGGCGCCCAGGCGGTGCTGGCAACGGCGACTCGTGACTGACCGCACGCACGCCGTCGGCGAGATACCTGCTACCTGCAATGCGCGAGCGGACGGTGGCTGGAACGCTTTCAAACCATGCCGGAGCCTCTTCGTTGCCTGATCGTCGACGACAACCCCTCGTTCCTGGAGGCCGCGCGAAGCCCTGCTCGAGCGCGAGGGCCTGACGATCGCCGGCGTCGCCTCGAACGGAGCCGACGCCCTGCGAGAGGCGGAGTCGCTGCGACCGGACGTCATCCTCGTGGACATCTCGCTCGGGGAGGAGAGCGGGCTCGACGTCGCCCGCCGAGCTGCACGAGGACAAGCAGGTCGGCGAGCGACGGTGATCCTGATCTCGACGCATTCACCGACGGATTTCGCTGACCTGATCGGCGAGTCCCCGGCCGCTGGGTTCCTCCCCAAGGCGGACCTGTCCGCGGACGCGATCCGGACGATCGTCGAAAAGTCGCGCAACGAGGCGGAAAACGGCTAACGTCGGCGCGTGAGCACGCTGAGGCGTCTATTGGGCGCCTCGTCGAAGGATCCGACGGTGCGTGAGGCCCGAGGCGAGCCCACCGGCAGCGGCGGGTTGGCGCTCCGCATGGTCGTCGCGAGCGTGCTGCTCGCACTCCTGGTCGGCGCAGCGTTCGCAGTCCTGCTGCTCGCGATCTCGGACCTTCGCGCCTCCCAGCGGCAAGTGGTCCGCTCCCGTGAGGCGAACGCGGCCGCCGTCCGGCTCGAGGAGCGCGTCATCGACCTCGAGACCGGCGTGCGCGGCTTCTTGATCGCGCGGCAGGAGCGTTTCCTCGAGCCCTGGCGAGCCGCTCGAGCGGCGATTCCCGGCGAAGCGGCGGCCCTGGCGCGGCTCGTCGAAGCGTCGGTGCAGAAGCGCCGCGTTCAGGAGCTCACTCGGGACATCAACTCGTACATCAGGGACTACTCGGTCCCCCTCGTGAACGATGCGAGGCGGGGCGATCCGGCCGTGCGGAGCGTTGCGGTCACCGCCGAAGGCAAGCGGCGCGTAGACGCCCTGCGGCGGGAGTTCGAGACGGTGCGGAACTTCGAGCGCGAGCTTCCTGACTCGACGCCAGCGCGGAGACGACACGAACGCGTCGCGGGCCGTCGCTGCAGCGGTGGTCGGCCTGGCCGGCTCCATCGCGCTGATCTTCTTCTTCGGCGCCTACCTGACCCGCGCCGTCGTCCAGCCGATTCGCCGTGCATCTCGGCTGGCGGAGCAGCTCGCCGCCGGCGATCTCACCACGAGGATGCCGGAGAAGAGTGTTGCCGAGATCGGAGCGCTCGAGCGCTCGTTCAACCGTATGGCGGCGGTCCTCGAGGAGGACCGCGAAAACCTCCGCCGGCTTGCCGACGAGCAGGCGTCTCTCAGGCGAGTCGCGACGCTCGTTGCGCGCGGGGTGTCGCCCGAGGAGATGTTCGAGGCAGTCACGCGCGAGGTCGGCTTGCTCTCCGGCGCCGACCTCGCGCGGATGGAGCGCTACGAGGCCGACGGGACGGTGACGGGAGTCGCAGGCTGGAGCAAGCACGAGGCTGAGCTCGCGGTCGGCACGCGGATCGCCCTGGAAGGGGTGAGCATCGCAGCGCTCGTGCAGCAGACGGTGGGCCCGGTGCGCGTGGACAGCTTCGACGAGGCGTCTGGGCCGATCGCGGAGGAGGCGCGCGCCGTGGGCATCCGCTCATCTGTCGGCTGTCCGATCGTCGTCGGCGGTGGGTTGTGGGGCGTCATCGCTGCCTCGGCGCAAACCGACGTGCCTTTCCCGCCCGAGACGGAATCGCAGATGGGGGAGTTCACCGAGCTCGTCGCTACCGCAATCGCCAACGCCGAGAACGAGGCGGAGCTTCGAGCTTCTCGCGCGCGCATCGTCGCGGCCTCCGACCTGGCGCGCCGGCAGATCGAGCGGGACCTGCACGACGGAGTGCAGCAGCGCCTCGTCTCGCTCGCCCTCGGGCTGCGCACCGCCGCCTCCGGGATTCCTCCCGAGCTCGACCAGGTCGACGAGGAGCTCGGGCAAGTCGCATCCGGCCTCACGGGCGTGCTCGACGACCTCCGTGAGATCTCGCGCGGGATTCACCCCGCGATCCTGGCCGAAGGCGGCCTCGGGCCTGCGTTGAAGACCCTCGCCCGACGTTCCCCGATTCCGGTCGAGCTGGACCTGCGCACCGATGGAAGGTTGCCGGGTCAGGTCGAGGTGACGGCCTACTACGTGGTCTCGGAGGCGCTGACGAACGCGGCCAAGCACGCTCAGGCGTCCGTCGTGCAGGTTGCCACCGAGGTGCTCGACCGGAAGCTCGTCATCGAGGTTCGAGACGACGGTGTCGGCGGGGCCGACCCCATCCGCGGCTCTGGCCTGATCGGCCTTCGAGATCGCGCTGAGGCGATCGGCGGCGCGATCGCGATCCAGAGCCCCACCGGCGCTGGGACCTCGCTGCGAGTCGAGCTACCGCTCGACGGCGCTTCCGCATAGCCGGGATGCTGGCTGGCCTGTAGGCAAATTGGGCGCTACCGCCGAAGACGGCGGCGGCGTCCGGTGCGATCGTGGCCGACATGGAGCGCGAGCACCTCACGGGCCGGTCGAGCCATGAGAGTCTCGTCCGCCACCCACTTCACGCGACGGTGGAGGAGGTCGCGCAACTCCGAGAGATCGTCCACGACGGCGAGAGCCCTGCGACGCCCGCGATCGTCGTCGGTGCGGTGATCGCATTCGTCGTGCCGTTCGCGGCGATGCTCATCTTCCTGGCCTTCGTCGTGGCGCACTTCGCGAGCCGATGACGACGCCAGACCCGAAGCGCTGGCAAGCACTCGCCGTGCTTGGCGTCGCGTACCTGATGGTTGTGCTCGACGTCTCGATCGTGAACGTGGCGCTGCCGTCGATCCAGGAGGACCTTGGCTTCTCGACGTCGGGCCTCGAGTGGGTCGTGAGCGGCTACGCACTCACCTTCGGCGGGTTCCTGCTGCTCGGCGGTCGACTGGGCGACCTGCTCGGCCGGCGCCGCGTCTTCATGGTCGGGCTGGTCCTCTTCGCACTCTTTTCGCTCGTCTGCGGCCTTTCAGTCTCACCCGCGATGTTGATCGCGGCGCGCGTGCTTCAGGGTGTGGCCGGCGCGATTCTGTCGCCGTCCGTCTTCTCGATCGTCTCCGTGACGTTCGCGGAGGGATCGGAGCGCAACAAGGCCCTGGGGATTCTTGGCGCGATCGCCGGCTCCGGGGCCGCGATCGGCCTGCTGCTCGGTGGGGTGCTGACCGAGTTCGCGAGCTGGGAATGGATCTTCTTCGTCAATGTGCCAATCGGTCTGGGCGTGCTGCTGCTCGTTCCCCGGGTCGTGACCGAGAGTCGCGCACCGGAAATGGCGCGTCACTTCGACGCCGCCGGCGCAGTGACCGTCACCGGGGGCTTGATGCTGCTGGTGTACGGGCTCACGCGAGCCCCGACGGTCGGCTGGGGCTCGGCGGAGACGATCGGCGCGTTCATCGGCTCCGCGGTCCTCATCGGAGCTGCGCTCGTGATCGAGCACCGCTCGCGGTCGCCGCTCATCGATCTGAAGATCTTCCGCCGGCGGACGCTCGCCGGGGCGAACGTGGTCGCGCTGCTCCTCGGGACGATGCTCTTCGCCATGTTCTTCCTGCTGACGCTCTACCAGCAGGACGTGCTCGGCTACTCGCCGCTCAGGACCGGCGTCCACAACCTCGCGATCGCGCTCACCGTCATCGCCGCTTCCGGCGTCGCGCAGGCGCTGGTCACGCGTCTCGGAGTCAAGCCGGTGCTGACCGCCGGGCTGGTGTTCATCGGCGCGGGCCTTGCCTTCTACACGCAGATCTCGCCCGACGGCTCGTACGTCACTGATCTTCTTCCCGGCTTCCTGCTGACCGGCGCCGGGCTCGGGTTCTCGTTCGTCCCGGTCTCGATCGCGGCGCTCGGCGGGATCACGAACAGGGAGGCGGGTTTGGCGTCGGGACTGATCACGACCAGCCAGCAGATCGGCGGTGCAATCGGGCTCGCGGTCCTGAGCACGGTCTCGACGACGCGGACGCAACAACCTGCTCGCGGACGGCGTCGCGCCGGCCGTTGCGCTGACGGACGGCTTCCGGCTCGCCTTCTGGGTCGGCGTCGGCGTCGCAGTCGCCGCAGTGATCACGACGCTCGTCGTCATTCAGGGCCGGGACGTACGTCCCGAGCCGGCGCGGAGGCGGTTGTCGCCTGAGCCTTCGCACTCGTCCTCCAGCACCTAACGAAAGGAGAAGGAAATGTCGTACGGAATCCTCATCCTCAGGGTCGTCCTCGGATCGATCATGGCGGCTCACGGCTCGCAGAAGCTCTTCGGCTGGTTCGGCGGAGGCGGGCCGCGCGGGACCGCGAACAGCTTCGCCCAGCTCGGCTACAGCCCGGCGCTGCTCCTGGCGCTCGGAGCCGGTGCCGCCGAGCTCGGTGGCGGCGTTCTGATCGCGCTCGGTCTGCTGACGCCGTTGGCGGCGGCAGCGATCGCGATCGTGATGCTGAACGCGATCGTTGCCGTGCACTGGCGCAACGGCTTCTTCACCGCCAATGGCGGCTACGAGTTCAACCTTCTCGTCATCACCGCGGCTGTTGCCACGGCGGCCATCGGGCCTGGTCGGTTCTCGCTCGACAACCTCTACGGGTGGGCCGACAACATCAGCGGCCTCTGGTGGGGCGTCGGCGTCGCCGGCGTGGCCGTATCGTCTCGGCGCTCACGCTGACGGTGGGACGTGGCGCGTGGATGGGCCGCGGTCGCCGAGAAGACGTGCGGCCTGGGTCGCCAGGTACCGCCGCTCGGTGAGGTTCGTCGTCCGGCTCGCCGCGATGCGATAGTGCGCCAGCGCGCTCGTCAGTGTCACCGGCCATCTCCAGGAGGTGCGCCCGGACCGCGTCGAGCCGGTAGTGGCCGGCCAGCTCGTTCGTCGACCTCGTCGAGGAGAGCGAGGCCCGCGGACGGGCCTTCGGCCATGGCGGCTGCGACGGCCCGGTTCAGCGTGACGACCGGGTTGCCGGTGATCTTCTCCAGCAGCCCGTACAGGGCGAGGATCTGAGGCCAATCGGTGTCGTCGGCTGTCCGGGCCTGGTCGTGAAGGGCCGCGATCGCGGCCTGGAGTCGGTACTCGCCGACCGGCTCCTTGCCCATCGCGCCGTCGAGCAGAGCAACGCCTTCGGCGATGAGCACCTGATCCCACAGCTGTTCGGTCCTGCGTCCCCAGCGGGACCAGCTCTCCGTCGGCGTCGGTTCGCGCGGGGCGCCTCGCATCGATGAGCAGCATGAGGGCCAGCAGGCCGGCGACCTCGCCGTCCTCGGGGAGCAGCCGGTGCACCATCCTCGTCAGCCGGATCGCCTCGTCGGCGAGCTCGACTCGCTGCAGCTCGGCACCGATGCTGCCGGCGTATCCCTCGTTGAAGATCAGGTAGAGGACGCGCAGGACGGACCGCAGACGCGCCGCCTGCTCCTCTGGCGTCGGCATCCGGAACGGCTCACCGGAGGCCCTGATTCGCCTCTTTGCCCTGCTGATCCGCTGAGCCATGGTCGCCTCGTCCACGAGGAACGCGTTCGCGATCTCGGCCGTGGTCAGCCCGCCGACCGCGCGGAGCGTGAGCGCGATCGCTGAAGCGGGCGTCAGCGACGGATGGCAGCACATGAACAGCACGAGCAGGGTGTCGTCCTGGTCGGGGACCTCTTGTCCGGGGACGACCTCCTGCGCCGCCAGCGTTTCCCGGTCTCTGCGGGACCGCTCGCTCCGCCACTGGTCGATCAGCCGCCGCGTCGCGGTCTGAACCAGCCAGCCGCGCGGCTCCTCCGGGGTGCCGTCCCGCGGCCAGCGCTGGGCGGCGGTGATCAGTGCCTCCTGGACTGCGTCCTCGGCCGCGTTGAAGTCGCCGTATCTGCGCACGAGGATGCCGAGGACCTGCGGCGCCAGCTCGCGCAGCAGGTCCTCGACACCAGACGCGGTCGTCAGCGCTCGCCGCCCGCGGTCTGCAGGTAGGCCTCCATCTCGGCGGCGTCGGCCGGGCCCTGCTCCATCACCTGGCGCAGTTGGATGGGCTGCTGCGTCGCGATCCCGTCGGGACCCGGCACGGCCGAGAGTTTTGCCGCGATCTCGATCGCCCGCTCCTCCGACTCCACGTCGATGATCTGGAAGCCGGCCAGCCACTCCTTGAACTCCTGGAACGGCCCGTCGGTGACCACCGGCGCGTTCACGCCGTCGGAGGTCACGATCTTGGCGAGGTCGGGCCCGACGAGGATCTCGGAGGCGACGCGCTCACCGCTGTCGAGAAGCTCCTTGGCGAGAGCCCCGTAGTAGTCGAGGTGCGCCTCGATCTCCTCCGGCTTCCACTCCTCCATCGGCGTCTCGACGACGCCGGGTTCGAACGTGACTCCCAGTAGGTATCTCATGTCGCTCCTTCCTTCAGTCTGCGTGCCCACTTTGGCACTGTCGCAAAGAGAACGGAGCTGACGGTCCGTTCTCGACATTGGGTCGGAGGACGTAGGCTGAAGAGGGTCATCGGAACGCGATCATGAAGCTCTCGACGAAGACCCTCGCCTCGGCAAGCGCCCGGCATCCGTGGCGCGCGATCAGCGCCTGGGTCGTCGTCACGGTGCTCGCAGTGGTCACGATCGCGACGCTCCTCGGTGGGAGCCTGACGACCGAGGGCGCCCCCACGAACAACCCGCAGTCGGAGCGCGCCAACGACGTACGGGCAGCCGCTTTCCCGCCGGATGCTTCGACGGCGGTCAGCGACGTTGTGATCATCCGCTCCGACCAGTACGCGGTCGACTCGCCGCAGTTCGAGGCCTACGTACGGAGCTTCGTCGAAGACGATGAGATCTCTTCGCTCTCCGCTGATCGCACCTATCTCCACGACGACAGTGGAACCCTCGTCTCGCAGGACCGCCACGCGACCATCATCCCGCTCGCGCTCGTCGACGAGGACGAGACGGAGGCGCTCGTCGAGAAGGTCCAAGGGCTCGGCGAGGAGACCGCGTTCGCCGTGTCGGTGACGGGCGAGGAGACGCTCGACCATGACTTCAACCTCCTCTCGCAGGAGGACCTCGAGAACGGGGAGCTCAAGTTCGGGCTCCCGGCCGCACTCATCGTCCTGCTGCTCGTCTTCGGCGCGGTCGTGGCCGGGCTCGTGCCGCTCCTGATGGCGATCGTCGCGATCATCGTCGCCCTCGGTCTGAGCGCGTTGCTCGCACAGTATTTCGAGCTCTCCGTCTTCCTCATCAACATGCTCACGGGGATGGGGCTCGCGCTCGGGATCGACTATTCCCTCTTCGTCGTCTCCCGCTACCGCGAGGAACGTGGACAGGAAAGGGGCGAGCTCGCGGCGATCGAGGCGTCGGGTGCAACTGCCAGTCGCGCAGTGCTGTTCAGCGGCAGCGTATTCGTCATCGCCATGTTCGGGATGCTGATCGTCCCGAACTCGATCATGCGCAGCCTGGCGGTCGGCGCGATCCTCGTCGGCATCGTCTCCGTGGCTGCGGCACTCACGCTCCTGCCGGCGCTCCTCGGTCTCCTCGGCGACAAGGTCAACGCTCTGCGCATCCCCATCGTCGGACGCGGCTCGTACCAGGCTTCCAACCCGGAAGGGCGGTTCTGGGGTCGGATCATTCGGCGTGTCCTGCGCCGTCCAGGGCTCAGCCTCGCGCTCTCGACCGGCCTCCTCGTAGCGCTCGCCCTCCCGGTGTTCAGGATGGACATCGGCACGAGCGGTGTCTCCGCGCTCCCAGACCGGTTCGCCTCCAAGCAGGGGTTCGAGGCGCTCGCGCGCGACTTCCCGGGGCTGACGACAGACCCCGCCGAGATCGTCGTCTCGAATGCATCGGGCGCGGGTGTCGAGCAGGCGCTCGCAGAGCTGCGGACGAGCCTCGCCGCCGATCCACGCTTCGGCGCCGGCGAGGTCGAGCGCTCGGCCGACGGCGAGGTCGCGGTCCTCTCAGTCCCAGTCGCCGGCGATCCCTCCGCGTCCGAGGCCACCAACGCCGTTCGCGAGCTCCGCTCGGAGATCCTCCCGGAAGCGTTCCGGGGAACAGACGCCGAGGCGCTGGTCGGCGGCCAGAGCTCGGAGGACATCGACTACTTCGACTCCGTCATCGACCCCGCTCCCTATGTGATCGCCTTCGTCCTCCTGCTGACGTTCGTGCTGCTGACGGTCGTCTTTCGCTCGGTCGTCGTCGCCGGGACGGCCGTCGCCCTGAACCTGCTCTCGGTCGGCGCCGCCTACGGCCTGCTCGTGCTCGTCTTCCAGGAGGGCGTTGGCGCCGATCTGCTCGGCTTCCAGCAGACGGACACGATCGAGGCCTGGGTGCCGCTCTTCCTCTTCTCCGTGCTCTTCGGTCTCTCGATGGACTACCAGGTGTTCCTGCTGAGCCGCATTCGAGAGCGCTTCGACGAGTCACGAGACACGACGGACGCGGTCACATTCGGCGTCGGCTCGACCGCTCGCATCATCACCGGCGCCGCGCTCATCATCGTCGCCGTCTTCTCCGGCTTCGCCCGCGGTGACCTGATCATGTTCCAGCAGATGGGCTTCGGGGTCGCGGTCGCACTCCTGATCGACGCCACGATCATCCGCTCGGTGCTGCTCCCGAGCGCAATGAAGCTGCTCGGCGATTGGAACTGGTACCTCCCGAGCTGGCTCGAATGGCTCCCGCGGCTTCAGGTCGAGGAAGCGAGCTCACCTCCCAGCAAGGCTGTACCTACCTAAGGGGCGAGATCGAGAAGTATCTCCGCCGCCGGGGGAACGAGCCGGGCGCTCAGCCCTGACGGCAGTCGACGGCCGGTCCTGTCACTCGAAGGCAGTTCGGGCCACGGCCGGTGGCTCGCGGCCGGCGAGGAGCCAGCCGGCCGCGGCGGCCGCCACAGGGATGCCCGCGACCATCAGGACGAGGTAGAGCACCGGGATCCGTCCGAGGTAGTCCAGCTTGTCGAAGTACGCAGCCACGAGCATGAGATAGGCGCCGGCGACGCCGAGGAGCACGCCGAGTAGGGCGAGCCCGCCGGCGGTTGCTGCGGTTAGCGTGCGGCGGATCCTGCTCGATGCTCCGGTCGCGGTCAAGGTACGGAGATCGCCGGCGCTCTCGCTGCGGATCAGCCCGACGGTCATTGCGAGAATCGCGAGTGCGAGGAGGGCACCGGCGGCGGTTGCGATGGCGATGAGCGTCGTGGAGGAGGGGTTCTCGCGCCGCGTCTCGAAGATCATCCCACCGGCGGCAGCGACATCGCGGGCATCCGCGATCTGTTCGCTCGTCAACGGCCGGCTCGTTTCGACGAGCCATCCAGATGGGATTTGCTTCCAGCCGCGGCGGCGAAGACCGTCGAGCGTGATGAACGAGATCGGCGCAACGCCGCTTTCCCCCTTGGTCGTGCCGAAGAGCTTCCGGCTGTCGATCTTCTGAACGTTCGTGACGGCACGTTCGGTCAGCTTTGGTCCTTTGCGTGCTCCAGTCGCCTCCTGGAAGCGGACAGTGACGAGCTCGTCGGTCCGGACGGTCTTGTCGACCAGGAAGTCCGTGCTCGGATCGACCGTTGCGGAGTCGACACCGAGGTACGTGAGCAGGGCGGGAGTGGCGACGTAGAGGCGCGATTCGTAGGCGTAGCAGAGCTGGCGATTCGCGCAGATGAATGCCTTCCCTGGCGAGCTGTCAGGATCGTTGACCCTCCGCACGAGGACTTCCGTGCGGAGGACTCGCAAGCCGCCCTCGGGTCGGGACTCTTCGCCAACTCGGTAGGCGTTACGGAGCGGAATCACGGCCGCGCCGTCGAGATCCGCCGCGAGTTGGTGGACGCGAGCGGCCATCCGTTCGAGTTGGGCCGGCGTCTTGATCGCGACGAGCTCCGGACCCGGCGTTGCAGCCGTGTACACGCGGATCTGCCGGTTGGACAGGTTGGGCGGCTCACCGGCCGCCTTGTTCTCCTCGGCCGCCGCGAGGATGACGATCGCCGCGGCGATACCGAGGGCGAGCGTGATGGCCGCGAGCGCCGCTCCAGAGCGCGCCTGGTAGCGCGCGAGGTCTCGTAGCGCCAAGCGCACGGCGATCGGAGCCTGTCCGGCTGCCCGCGCGACGAGGCGAATCGCCAGTGGGCCCAGGAGCAGCGTCCCGAGGATCGTCGTCAGAATCCCGGTGACGACGAGCGGCAGGGTGCTCCGGTCGGAGAGCACGAGCGCCCCGATTCCCGTCGCGACCAACACCGCGGCGACGATTGCCGAGTGGTGCGCAGGCTTTGGTCTCGGCGGTCGTCCCGAGAGGGCTCGTGTGACGGGGACGCGCGCGACCGCTCGCCCGGGCCACCAGGCGGCGGCGGCCGCTGCGAGGACCGCGACGACGCCGGTCATGGCGAGCAGTGCCCAGGGAAGGCGGTACCGGTCCATGCGAAGGCCGAGGGCCGGCTCGAGGGTCGGCTCGACCGTGACCCAGAGTGCTAGACCCGCGACTGTTCCGATCAGTGCGCCGATCGCGCCGACGACGGTGCCGTTCGTGAGGAGCACGAGTCGAAGGTGCTTCTCGGTCGCGCCGATCGCAGCGAGCATGCCGAGCTGGCGGAGCCGTCGCTGCGCGATGACGGCGAAGCCTGCCGTGGCGACGAGCGAAGCCAGCAACAGGAAGACGGTGGCCACGGAGAACATCGCCAGCTCAGGTGCCGGCTCGTAGTGGCCCCGAATCCGGGACGCCACCGGGGCGGACCGGTCGTCCTGAGCGTCCAGGAACGCGCGGACCGTCACTTGGTCGGCGTCGACCAACACCGTGACGGTGTCCGGTCGCCCGGCCGACGTGGGGGAGACGAGGGCGAACTCCTCGCTCAGCTGACGTGGGTTCTCGACGATGCCGACGACGGTCCGGCGACCGCCGTCGAGGGCGAGCGTCTCCCCGATCTCGAGCCCGAGGAGCGTTGCGACTCCGTCGGTGACGGCGACCTGGCCGGGGCCTTCCGGGTAGCTGCCTCGGCGGAGCGCAAGCGGCGCGTATGGTCCACGCGGGTCCTGGGCCCGGAGCTCCACCGTGTCGACGCTGCCGGGGACGGGCAGCGAGCGGTGAGCGATGACGTCGGTCGTCCCGAACCGTTCCTCGACCGCGGCGAGAC
>CAWFYY010000010.1:0-89224 GCA_963820225.1 uncultured Gaiellaceae bacterium
CCGGCGCCGCCGGCTCCACCCGTCCCGAACGTCGCGCCGAGCTTCGCCACAGGACCGAACAAGACCGCACTCGAGGACTCGGGCGCTCACACCGTCGCGCCCTGGGCGACCGCGATCTCACCGGGACCGGCGAGCGAGTCGACGCAGACTGTGAGCTTCACCGTCGTCGCCAATGTCCCCGCGCTCTTTGCGGTGCAACCAGCGATCGCCAACGACGGCAAGCTCACCTTCACTCCCGCCGCAGACGCGTACGGCGCTACCACCGTCACCGTCACCGCCGTCGACAACGGCGGCACCGCGAACGGCGGCTCGAACACCAGCGCGCCGGTCACCTTCACGATCACAATCGCCGCCGTCAACGACATGCCCAACTCGACGGCCGGCGCGAACCAGACCGTGCTCGAGGACACCGGCGCTCAGACGATCGCCGGCTGGGCAACCGCGATGTCGACGGGACCGGCGAACGAGTCGTCCCAGAACGTCAGCTTCACCGCCGTCGCCGACCTGCCGGCGCTCTTCAGCGTGCAGCCCGCGATCGCCGCCAACGGCACGCTCACCTACACCCCGGCCGCGAACGCGAACGGCGTCGCCACGATCACCATTACCACTTTCGACGACGGCGGCACCGCCAATGGCGGCGACGATTGCAGCGCCTCCGTCACCTTCACGATCACGCTCACCGCCGTCAACGACGCCCCCAGCTTCACCGTGGGCGCGGACCGGACGGACAGCGAAGACGACGGCGCGCAATCGGCCGCAGGCGCCGCGACCGCGATCACGCCCGGACCCGCAAACGAGTCCTCGCAGAGCGTCACCTTCAATGTCACCAGCGACAACCCGGCACTCTTCACCGTCCAACCCGCCATCGCAACCGACGGAACACTCACGTACACCCTCGCCCCGGAGGCCAACGGCCTCGCGACTCTCACCATCACTGCCGTCGACAATGGCGGCACCGCCAACGGCGGCACGAACGCCAGCGTCCCCCGCAACCTCACCATCACCGTCGACCCGGTCAACGACGCCCCCGCCTTCAGCGCAGGATCGGATCAGTCGGCTGTGTCACTCCTCGGCACGCAGACGATCCCAGGCTGGGCTACCGGGATCACGGCAGGCCCGGCCGACGAGTCATCCCAGAACGTCACCTTCCTCGTCTCGAGCACCAACGGAGGGCTCTTCGCCGTCCAACCGGCAATAGCGCCCGACGGAACGCTCACGTACACCCCGACCCTGCTCGCGCTTGGAACCTCGACCGTCACCGTGCGCGCGAGAGACGACGGCGGCAGCTCCGGCGGGGGAAGCGACACAAGCGCCCCGCAGACGTTCACGATCACGATCCTCTAGCGCTCACCGTTCGAGCAGCGAGTCGGCGCTAAGGCGCGGGGAGCTACCTCAACCCGAGAGCTGGAACTCCGCGGGCAGCTGATCGGGCTCCTCGGCCGGCTCGAGCTCGAGTCGCGCTCGCGCGTCGAAGTAGACGTACGCGGTCGCGAGGGCGACGAACGGCAGCGTCACGGCATTGACCACTCCCGCAACGAGGTTGAGCGTGGAGAGCGGAGCGTTGGTCAGGAGGATCAGCAGCGCACCGACGAACGGGCCGAAGGCGAGTGCAAGCGCCGCTCCGAACACCGTGAGCGAGGCGACCTTCAGCCAGTGTCCGCGGACGAGATGACGGCTTCGTCGCAGCGCGTCGAGCGCGGAGCAACCCTCGAACTCGGCCGCGAAGATGGCCAGCGACCAGCGAACTGCCAGCCAGATGGCAACCGGGACGAGCACCACCGAGCTCACGAGGAGCGAAACCGCGGCCACCATGATCACGACGACGCCGAAGAGCGGCCGGGCGCGGTCGAAGGACAGCCGGTAGGCCCCGAACGGGCCGATCCGCTCGCCGCGATCGATCTCGACCATCGCCCGGGCGGTCGCCGCGATCACCAGGGCCAGGCCGAGCAGGGTCAAGGCGGTTCCGATCACGAAGACGAGGAACACGAGCACCCCGCCGCTCTCGCCGTCGGTCGAGACCCCCGCGATGCTCGAGGCATGGATGACGATCGCCTGCAGGAGCGTCACGAGGACGGAGATCGGCAAGAGCACGAGGCCGATGCCGAGGAACACCCTCGGGTGCCTGGCATACATCCGCGCGGCCGCGGTGAGGACTTGGCCCCAGGAGCGGCGGCGCGCCAGACGGAGCGGCGCCGTCGGCCGCCAGGTGGCGCGGGAGAGCCCGTAGAGAATGAGCGCCAGGAGCGCCCCGAGAGCCAGCACGACGGGAAGCGGGTCGTCGACCGCCCGCCGTAGCGCGGTCGACCCCGTTCCGATCGCGGTGCAGAAGAAGTCGGTCGTGGTCGTCCCGAGTGCGCCACCGGCCGGGACGGCGTAGCTTCGATCGCGCCAGTTCGCCGACACAGTGATCGGCTGGGTCCACGAGGTCTTCAGGTTGGGGCCGGTCGGGCCGTTGAAGAACGCTCTCTGGAACTCGCCCCAGCGTCCCTCGAACGCGATCCACGGAAACAGGCTGCGCGCTTCGGCGGGGTCGCTCGGAATCGTCCGCACGACCGGCTGGATGTCGAAGCTCGGGCCCGTCGTGTCGTCGCAGCCGACGCCCTGCTCGGCCGAGCTGCCGAGGTAGAGCGCCGATTCGAAGAAGTTCGCATGCGACCCGGCGGCCGGGTAGACGACCGGATGTGTCCCGTCGACGAGCTCGAGCTTCTCGTCGCCCCACTCCGCTTTCTCCGAGCCTTCATGCTGGCTGTAGCCCACGGACACCGGCTCGCGCGAGAGCGCCTGTTGCGCGTCGTCCGCGTCGAAGAGGATCTGGATGTTCTCCCAGTCGCCTTCGTGCGTGTTGTTCCAGTCGTTGAAGACGTAGTAGAGCCAGTACTGGAGCGCGAGCTGACCCGGATGGTCGGCGTCGGTGGCGACGTGCGCGTAGACGGCAGGCAGCTTGCCCTCGGTGAGGCGGTCCGCCCACCGCTCGTAGTCGCAGCCCGGATCGAGAGCGCTCCCGGGAAAGTCGAGGTGGTACTCGTAGAGGTTGCGGGACAGATCCTTCGCCGTCGGCGCGACCTTGATCAGGTCCCCCGGGCCCCAGGGGCCGCGGAGAGCAACGGTCTGCTCGTCGAAGAGGAGATCGACATCGATCGGCTCGTACGACTCGCCGTACCCGCAGTCCTGGGCCTGCGCGACCAGCCGCACCACCGGGGCGTAGCGCTCGGCGAGCGCCGTCTCGTCCGCGAGATCGGCCGCCGCGCACGGCACCGCGACGAGCGACAGCAGTGCAACCAGGACGGAGAACCGGAGCTTCGGGCTCATGGACCGGCCTGGGCAGCCGTCGATCACGCGCTCACCGGTGAGAGGGTCGACACCACTGTCGGCGAGCGTAGCGCCCGGCGCGGCCGGATCCTCGGCGTCGCGTCGTCCGAGCCTGGTTCGCCGCTCACAGCGACCAGAAGACGGGCACGAGCAGGACCGCGACGACGCCGAAGAGCACGAGCAGCGGCAGGCCCAGCTTCCAGTAGTCGGAGAACCGGTAGCCGCCGGGCCCCATCACGATCAGGTTCGCCGGCGTCGCGACCGGCGTCAGGAACGCAGCCGCCGCGGACACGGTGACGGTCATCAACACAGGCTTCGCGGAGACATCCATGTCCGCCGCCGCCGAGACTGCGATCGGGATCACGATCAGAGCGGTCGCCATGTTGCTGATCAGCTGGCCGAGGGCCGCGGTCAGGACGAAGAGGCCCAGGAGGAGGGCGTACGGACCGGCGTCGCCGACGACATCGACGAGCCTGTCGGCCAACTGCCCGGCCGCGCCCGTGGTGGACATTGCGGTCGAGAGCGAGATCATCCCGCCGACGAGGACGATCGTCGTCCACGAGATGCCGCGATAGGCCTGGTCGACCGTCAGCACGCCGAGCAGAACCAGGGCGCATGCCGCAAGCAGTCCGGCGACGACCGGCGGCACGGCGCCCGTGGCGAGAAGGGCCACCATTCCCACGAGCACTCCGATCGCCTCCTTGGCGCTGCGCGCCGAGCGGGACCGCCTGGCGACGGACGCGCTCGGGCGCGTCGACGACGAGGACGTCCGGGTCCTCGAGGTGCTCTTCGAGTGCGCCCCAGGTCCCCTGCAAGAGCAGCGTGTCCCCGACGGCCAAGGTGGTCTCCGCTGGGCCGAGGTCCTCTCCCTTGCGCTGGACCGCCAGGACGACGAGATCGCCGCTGTCGGTCACCATGCCGGGGTACGCGGTCTCGCCGACGAGCCCCGACCGCGGCGGGATCACGACCTCGGCGGCGCCGGACGTGCGTGTCAGCAGGGGATCCGTGGCGTCGTCAAGCGTGTACTGCTCGACCAGCGCGCGAGCGTGGTCGCTGAAGTCGCGCGGGATCGCGCGTCCGCTCCGGTGCGGGAGAAGCCGCTCGCCGAGGAGCACGACGATCGCGATCGTGCCGACCAGGAGTGGGACGCCGACGAGCGCGAACTCGAAGTAGCCGAACCGCCCCACCCCCGCGTCGCCGGCCGCATCGGAGACGATCACGTTGACCGGCGTTCCCGTCAGCACGAGCAGCGAGCCGGCATGGGCCGCGAACGCAACGGGCATCAGCAGCTGCGACGCCGGGCGGCCGAGCCGCACGGCCGTCACGACTGCCATGGGCGCGAGCGCGGCCACGGCGCCGTTGACGCTGATCAGCGCCGTCAGAGCAGCGACGAGGAGCATGGTCAGGACGATGAGGCGCGTACGGCTCTCTCCGACGCGTGCGATCAGCTCCTGACCCGCCCACGACGTCACCCCCGCTGCATCGAGGCTCTCGCTGACGACGAAGAGCGAGGCGATGAAGATCACGGTCGGGTCGCCGAAGCCCGCGAGCGCCTGCTCGAGGTCGAGGACGCCCGTCGCCCAGAGCGAGAGCGCCGTGCCGATCGCCACGATCCCCACGGGGAGCCGGTCCCAGACGAACGCGATCACGACGACGGCGAGGACGAGGAAGGTGATCGTCGAGTCGCTCACAGAACGGAATTAGCCGCGGCGTGTTGGCGTGGGGGCGGCCTACTAGTCGAGATGGACCGGCGAGCCGGGGCCGAGAGGGATGCCGAGCAGATACCAGGCGACGAAGAACAGTGTCCAGACGATCGACAGCACGAGGACGTACGGCAGCATCATCGCGACGACAGTGCCGATGCCCGCGTCCCGCCGGTAGCGCTGCGCGAAGATGATGATCAGCGGGAAGTAGGCCATCAGCGGCGTCACCACGTTGAACGGCGAATCGCCGACGCGGTAGGCGGCGAGCACCGTCTGCGGCGCCACGTCGAGCCGCAGGAAGAGCGGAATGAAGATCGGGGCGAGGATCGCCCACTTGGCGATCGCCGCCGGCATGATCAGGTCGACGAGGAACGTGACGAACACGAAGCCGAGCAGGAGCCAGACCACCCCGATGTTCGCCTCCTCGAGCCAGTCACCGAGTTTGACGGCCGCGACCTGCGCCATGTTCGAGTAGTTGAAGTACGCGATGAACTGCGCGATCAGCAGGAACAGAAACAGCAGGCTCGCCAGGCCTGCCCACGACTTCGTGATCGACGCGAGCACCTCGTCGCTCGTCCGGATCGTTCCCGCTCCGCGCCCGTAGGCCAGCCCGGCAGCGAAGAAGATGATCGTGATGATCAGGATCAGGCTGTCCATGAACGGCGAGTCGCCGATGATGTCGCCGGTGATCGGGTCGCGCAGCGGTGCGTCGGGGAACACGGTGAGCAGGCCGATCGCGACGACCACGGCGGCGGTCGCGAGCAGCGCGTAACGGAGACCCTTCGCCTCCGCCTCGGGCGAGACCTCGGGGCCCTTGTCGGCGTCGAGCGACTCGTCGTCGCTCTCGAGTGCGGGGTCATGCGTGCCGAGGCTTCGCTCGACGATGTACACGGAGACGAGCGTCAGGACGATGGTGACCAGAATCGTCGAGGCGATCCCGAAGTAGAGGTTCGCCGCGAGGTCGATCGACTGCTCCGGGTCGACGAGCGCACTCGCGTCGTTCGTGATCTCGGTCAGGACGCCGTCGAGCGGCGTGATCAGGAAGTTGACGCCGAAGCCGGCCGCCACACCGGCGAACGCAGCCGCCATCCCGGCTAACGGGTTCCGCCCCACGCTCTTGAACGCAGCCGCACCCAGGGGTATCAGCACGAGGTACCCCGCATCCGAGGCAATGCTCGAGAGAACGCCGATGAAGACGAGGATCGGCGTCAGCATCGCTTCCGACGAGACCTTCACGAGCTTCCGGATCAGCGCCCCGATCAGGCCGGCTGCCTCGGCCAGGCCGACGCCGAGCATCACGACGAGGATGATCGCGACCGCCGCGAAGTTGCGGAAGTTGGCGACGAACGAGGTGAAGAGGAAGCGGATTCCGTCTGCGGACAGCAGGCTTTGGATTGCTGCCGTTTCCTCCTTGACCGTGTACTCGCCTTCCTGGACGGACGCGTCCGGCAGGCCGCCGGAAGGTTGCGTGGAACCGCCGGGAACCGTCTCCTCGACGGTGATCGGCGGCGGCTCGACGACCTGGTAGGTGACCTTGATGTCTGCCCAGGCGAGCAGGGCGGAGAGGACGATCACGATCACGCACAGCCAGACGAACAGGATGGCGGGGTTCGGCATCTTGTTCCCGCCGCGCTCGATCGCGCCCAGGATGCGCTGCATCATCGGCGTCCCGGCGGGGGCCGCTTCCGGTGCGCTCGTCACGAGCTCACCTTCCCCGCGAAGGTCTCTGCGAGCCGGCTGAAGAACTCGGTCTCGACGGCCACCGCCTTCTCGAACTCGTCCAGCAGCACGCGCTCGTTCGGCGCGTGGATGTTCGCGAAGCCGTCGGTCGTCCCCAGGAGCAGGATCTCCGCGTCGGGGGCCGCTTCCTGGAGCGCGCTGACGAGCGGGATGGAGCCACCGGTCGCGACGAACGACGGCTCGCTGCCCCAGACCGACTCGAAGGCAGCGCGCGCGGCCTCGTACGCGGGGCCTGTCGTACTTGCGAAATAGCCCTTGCCGGTCTCGGCGGCCTCGACCTGGAGCGCGATCCCGAACGGCCGCAGCCCTTCGAGGTGCCGGACCAGCGCCGCCTGCGCCTCGGCGGGATCTTCCTCCGGATGGATCCGAAGGCCGAGCTTGGCGCGCGCATGCGGAACGACGGCGTTGAGTGCCTTGTCGACGGGCTGCGCGTCGATGCCGGTGACGGTGATCGACGGCCCGGACCAGATCCGCTCGCCGAGGCCGCCGGTCCCGAAAAATGGCATTCCCGGCACGATCTCGGCCAGGTCGCGGAACTCGTCGTCGCTGTACGAGGCGCCGGTCCACTCCTCGCGGCGCAGGCCGGGCACGGCGACGTCGCCGTTCTCGTCGTGCAACGAGGCGAGCGCGTGCAGCAGCACGAGCAGCGCATCGGGAGCGGCGCCGCCGAACTGACCGCTGTGCTTCGGGCCGGCGAGCGTCCTCACCTGGACGATCACGCCCGCCATCCCGCGCAGCCCGACGGTCAGGGTCGGAACGCCCGGACGAAGGCTGCCCATGTCCGCGATCACCATCGCGTCGGCGGCGAACAGCTCGGGCTTCGACGGCGGGAAGGTCGTGAACGCGCTGCCGATCTCCTCCTGGCCCTCGATCACGATCTTGATCCCGACCGGGGGCCTCCCACCCCAGGCGCGCAGGGCACCGACGTGCACGAGGATGTTCGACTTCGAGTCGGCGGCGCCGCGGCCGTAGATCGCGCCGTCACGCTCCGTCGCCTCGAACGGCGGCGACTCCCACTTCGCCTCGTCGCCGGCGGGCACCACGTCGTAGTGCCCGTACAGCAGCACCGTCGGGGCGCCGTCAGGCGCGGGGATCTCGCCCATGATCACCGGCGCCGTGTCGGGCAGCTCGAGCGAGTCGAGCATCTCGACCCCTGCTTCGCGCAGCAGCTCGACGATCAGCTCATACGCGTCGAGCAGTGGCCGCCGCGGCTCGGGAAAGCCCGCCGCAGAGACCGACGGAATCGCCACGAGGCGCGCCAGCTCCTCCTCCAGCTGAGGCATCAGCGATGCCACGCGGTCCGCCGTCGGCGAGTCCTTCGCGGTCGCGCCGTCGTCTTGGTTGGCGCCCATGAGCGGCGCGATCTTCGGCTCCGACTGGGTGGCGCAGCATCACCCCTGGCGGGTGAGCGGCCGTCCGAGCTACCTGTGTCGCCGTTGGAGCTGCCGGTCGGACGGACGGAGCATCTCGTAGACGAGCAGCCCGACGAACGGGAGGATGAGCATGCCGATCGTCCACGCGGCCTGGGCCGACCGGGTCAGATCGGGCCGCCGGAAGACGTCGATCACGGCCCGGACCCAGAAGACGAGGAACAGGACGACTGCGGCGGCGATGAGCAGGCGAATGATCAATTGAGTGGCTGCTCCGCAAGTTGGTCGAACCGGCCGAACTCCTGCTCGAGCGCCATCAGCGCGGCGGGGCCGACGAGGCCGTCCGCGGCCACGAAGCCTCCGGCGTCGACGATTGCCTCCTTGAGCGTCAGCGCCCACGTGTGCTCGAACAGCGCGAGGGCGACGGCTGTGTTCGTCGGGATCTCGGACGCGATCCGACGGATGTCGGCGTCCGTGTAGCCGAAGAGACTCGCCTCCTCCGCGCCGCCTTGCACGGTCGCGAACCGGCGTGCTCCGATCAGGTCCCGCATCGCGCTTCCGATCAGGAGCGCCGCCGGCGGCTCGAAATCGCTCTCCTGCAGCGACGTGATCGATCCGTCGGTGTCCTTGCGGACGAAGAGCAGTCCCACGAGCCGGACGATGCCCTCCTCGCGGAGCCGCTTGAGCTCGGCCAGGATCCGGCCCTCGAAGCGATTGCCGTCGAAAGCAAGCATCACCATCTGTAGCGGGGCGGACATCCTCAGCGAGCGTACCTCTCTGCGGGGATGGCCGTCACAGGAGCGAGAGCTGGCGGGCTCTCTCGACGGCGTCGCGCCGCCGGCTCACGCCGAGCTTGCGATACACGTGCCTGAGGTGGGTCTTGACGGTGTTGATCGAGAGGTAGAGCTCGGCCGCGATCTCGACGTTCGACATCATCGTCGGCAGGTAGCGCAGGATCGCCTTCTCGCGATCGCTCAACGGCTCCAGGAGCTGCGGCTGGGTGAGCGAGACCTGCGGGGCGCGCTGGTCGAAGGCAGCGATCAGCTCGGCGACGAACGAGCGGTACGCGGTGCCCTCGCGGACGAGCTCGACGAGTGCGATACGTGCGGCCGGGCCCACTCCGAGGAACACCCGTCGATAGTGGTCGGGGGCGGCGAGCGCCAGCGCCTGCTCGAGCGAGGCGCGGGCCTCGGCTCGCTGGCGGAGCTCTCGCCTCGCCAGACCGTCGAGGAGCCAGAGCTCGATCCCCGCGGAGTAGCAGGAGCTCGGGCCGACGAGCCGGATCCCGGCCTCGGTCGCGGCGCGAGCGGCCTCGACGTTCCCGTCGGCCAGCGCGAGCTTGGCGCGAAGGCATTCCAGCTCGACGAACGAGCCGGTTTCCTCGCTCGAGCAGCGCCGCGGCCTCGGCGACGTCGCCCCGCTCGGCGAGCAGGTTCGGGACAGCTGCCCGGAACTTTCCCTCCAGATAGGCCGGAACCGCCGTCCCGTTCAGCTCGCCGAGTGCCGCACGGAGGACCCGCAGCCCCTTCGACGCTCCGGCGGGGCCGTCGACCGCAAGACAGTTCGCGAGCAGGAGCGCCGAGACGGCGCGCGACGAGCGGTCGCCTGCGGCCCGGGCGGCCAGGTTCGCGTGCTCGAAGTCGGCCTCGGCCAGCACGAGATCGTCCCAGTGGAAGTGGGCCCACCCGAGTGCGAGGTTGCCTCCGATCGTCTGCAGCAGATCGCCCCAGCCGTGCCGCGAGGCGAACTCGACTGCCTCGGTCGCCGAGCTCCGCCGATTGCGCCAACCGGCCGCGTACGGCCTGGAGGAGTGCCAGCTGGCTGACGCTGTTCAGATACGCGAAGTGAGCGTCCTCGGCCACTGCGAGCTCGAGCGCTTCCTCGAGGTGGGTCTCGGCGAGGTCCACCTCTCCCCGTGTGAGCAGGGAGGTGCCGAGGTGCGACAAGGCCGTCGTCCGCAGCGCCCGTCGTGCCGGCTGGCCCGAGGCGGCGGAAGTCGCGCCCTGTTCCAGCAGCTCCCGCGAATGGCGCTCGAGCGCCTCCATGTCGCCGTCGACACGGGCCAATGCCATCCGGCCGACCGTGAGCAGCGATTCCGACGACGGATCCGACGCGGTTGCCGCGTCGGCGAGACGAGCGCTTCCTTCCTCCCGCTCCCCGCGTTGCACGTGATCGATCGCCTCGAGCACGGCCAGCGTCTGGTAGCTGCGACGCACCTGCGGCGGGATCGCGTCCACCAGCTTTCGGATCGTGCCGGGCGGCTCGAGAAAGGCGAGTTGCGGCCAGGCGTCCGTAGCGACTTCGGCCGTCAGCGGCCAGTCCTCTGCTCCGATCGCATGCCGGATCCGCTGCGTGACCGTCCCCCGATCGACGCACCACGACGCCACGACGCTATGGAGCTCCCTGGCCTCGTCGGGACGTTCGAGCATCAGCTCGGCCTGCAGGAACGACCTGAAGAGGGAGTGATACCGGTACGTGCCGGCCCGTCGTCCGTGCCGGTGCAGGAAGAGATTCCGCCGCGCGAGGTCGGCGAGGACGGCCCCCGCATCGGCTCTGCCCGCTGAGGTCGGCGGCGAGGTCTGCCGTGAGCCGGTCCGGGAGCGACGTCCGGAGCAGGAACGTCCGCAGATCCTCGGGCTGCTGGTCGAGCACCTCGTTCAGGAGGTAGTCCGAGATGGCACGATCGTCCGCGGCGAAGTCCGCCACGAACCTGTGTGGATCGTCCGTCGACTCGAGTGAGATCGCGGCGAGCCGGATCGCGGCCGCCCACCCTTCCGTCCGCTCGCAGAGCGCTTCGATCTCGGCGTCGGTCAGTTCGTCCGCGACATCGCCGAGCATGTCCTGCGTCTCGTCGACTGTCATCGCCAGCTCGGCCGCCCTGATCTCGACGAGCTGCCCGGAGAGGCGGTAGCGGTCGAGCGGGATCGGTGGGTCGGACCTCGTCGAGAGGACGATCCGCAGCTGAGGCGGAGCGTGCTTGATCAGATGAGCGATGTCACCGAGCGTCGACCGCTCGTCCAGGCTGTGGACGTCGTCCAGGATCAGCACCACAGGCGTGTCGTGCTGCGCAACGCGGTTGATCAGCAGCGTGGCGGTGTCGAGCGGCGTTCGAGGCCCCGTCTCGCCGCCGAGCTCGCCCAGCTCGGGCACGCCCTCCGCGACGGCCGAGGCGATCGCCTGCCACATCCGCGCACGCGCATTGTCCTCCTCGTCCAACCCGACCCAGCAAACAGGCCCCAGACGCTGCCCTCGTGCCGCCCACTCCGCAAGCAACGTCGTCTTCCCGAACCCCGGCGGCGCAGACAGCAGCGTCAGGGTGGACGCGGTTCCGTCGGAGAGCAGCTCGATGCAGGCGCGGGCGCGCAATGGCCCGCACGGGCACGCGCGGAGGAAGCAGCTTCGTTGTCGGGAGTGGCGAGACGACGGCCAGCGCCGAGCCCCCTTCTGAGCATCGCTCGTGTGATTCGCCTTTACCCTGGTGATGGCCCCAGTTTCAACACAAGTGTCAAGCGTGTCTGTTCCCGGAACATCACCCGACCAGGGTGAAGTTTCGTCACCTGCTTGCGCGGGATGGTGGTGGCGCGAGGAGACGAAGATGGCGTCGACAGCGCGATACGAGATTCGGGTCAGAGGACACCTGGACGAGAGGCTCGCGACGAGCTTGCCGCCGCACTTCAGCACGGAGTTTTCGCCGGCGGAGACGGTGCTCCACGGCGAAGGCGTCGATCAGTCGGCCCTGCACGGAGTGCTCGACCGCCTCGAGCAGCTTGGGATCGAGTTGCTCGAGGTCAGGCGCTTGCCCGACGAGGACCCGCCGGACTAGCCGGAAGCCGGTGCACCTCGACGATCTCGAGGCCCAGCTCCTGGCAGCGGCGAAGGATCTCGTGCAGGTCGGCAGAGGACTCGACGTCGCGCCGTAGGATCGTCTGCGCAGGGGCAGCTTTCGCGCCGGGGTCGCCGAGGGCCGCTGCAAATGCGGGGCTGAGGTGCCCGCGCACGCGTATCTCGTAGCGCTGGCTCATCTCAGTTGCGAGCGATGACCTCCGCACCTCCGCCATTGGCCGGGGACGCTACGCCGGGGCAAGGTGAGTCGTGTTCACCCCGTCTGGGTGAATCGCTCTGACCTCGCCTACGCGTCCGGCGCCCGGACGGCGTCGACCGCTTCCTCGACAGTCGGGTACGTCCGGATCGGAGGCCCGTCCACCACGCCGCGCAGGACATCGCCGACCTGGCCGATGTCGCGAGCGATCAGCAGTGCGACCCCGTCGCGCTCGACCTCGGCCGCGAGCTCCGCGAGCATCGTCGCCGCCGTCACGTCGATGAACGGCACGGTCTCGGCGTCGAGCACGACGGCCTTCGTCCCCGGCTGCGACGCACGCGTGCGAATCCGTCCTCGCACGGTGTCCGCGTTCGCGAAGAAGAGCCCACCTTCGACCCGCAGGACGACAACACCCTCGATCGGCTGGTACTCCGGGTGGCGCTCGATGTCCCCGAACTCGCCCGTCCTCCCCGGGATCCGTCCGAGCACGGCGACATGCGGACGCGATGCCCGGTAGAGCAGCAGCAGCAGCGAGAGGACGACGCCGATGAAGAGCCCCGGCAGCGTGTCGAAGACCAGCACGCCGCCGAGCGCCGCGACGGCCGCGATGAAGTCGGCGCGCGCGGCGACCCCGTAGATCCGCTGGAGCCCGCGCCGTGTGCAGCCGGTAGAGGCGCATGAGCGCCCGGATGTCCACCAGCTCGATGAGCGCCGCGATCACGACTGCAGCGAGCGTGGCCTCGGGGAGCTGCTCGAACAGCCCGGTGAAGAACAGCAGCGTCAGCACGGTGAGCGCCGCGACGACCAGTCCCGACAGCTGCGACTTCGCGCCCGCGCCGGCGTTGACCGCAGTCTTCGAAAGGCTGCCGTTGACGACCATGCCGCTGGAGAGGCCGGACGCGATGTTCGCGGTTCCAAGCCCGATCAGCTCGCGGCTCGGATCGATCTCGTAGCGGAACTTGGTGGCGTAGGTCTTGGCTGCTCCGACGCCCTCGGCGAAGCCCACGAACATGACGCCGAACGCGACGGCTCCGAGGTCGAGGTAGTCACCGAGCCCCACGTCGGGAAGACCGAGTGACGGAAGCCCACCGTCGATGTTGCCGACGATTTCGACGCCATGCTCGTCGAGGTTGAAGACCGCGACCGCCGCGATGCCGAGCAGGACGGCCGCAAGCGAGCCTGGGATGGCGGGCGCCGCTCCTTCAGGATCAGGACGAGCGCGAGGGAGAGGAGGCCGACCAGCAGCGTCAGGCCGCTCGTATTGCCGAGCTCGCGCACCAGGTCCCAGAGCTGCTCGAAGAAGTCGCCGTCGCCCTTCTCGACGCCGAAGAGCTTCGGCAGCTGGCCGACGATGATCGTGAGCGCAAGGCCGATGATGAATCCCTTCAGGACGGGCTCCGAGATGAAGCTTGCGAGGAAGCCGAGGCGCAGCAGCCCCGCGACCAGCGCGATCACGCCGACGACCAGAGCGAGTGCGATCGTGAGCGAGAGGAACTCGTCGCGTCCCCGCGCCGGCGTAGGGCGCCACCGCCGCCGCGGAGAGCGCTGCGGTCGCGGCCATCGGCCCCACCACCAGGTGTTTCGAGCTGCCGAAGACCGCGTAGAGGAGCAGCGCCCCGGGCGCTGCGTACAGGCCGACAACGGGAGAGACACCTGCGATCGACGCGTACGCGAGCGCCTCAGGCACGAGCACGGCCCAGACCGTCAGCCCGGCGATCGCGTCTCGACGCGGCCCAGTCGGTCCGGTAGCCCTTCAGCGAGGTGAGAAGAGGCAGGTTCAGGTGCTCGACGATGGGGCACCGAAGAGCGAAGGGGCATCACCCGCGATGGGTGAAGCAGCTTCACCCGCCCCCGAACGACCGTCTCCCTCGAGCTGACCGATCACTTGCCCACACGCGGCCGCAGCCTCGAGCGCGTTCTTCCGGCATGGCTGCGGGGGTACCGGAGAGCCTGGCTCAGGCCGGACGTCGTGGCGGGCGTGATCGTCTGGAGCGTCGTCGTGCCTCAGGCCGTCGCGTACGCGCAGATTGCAGGTCTGCCTCCCTCGGCCGGTCTCGTCGCCGCGCCCGGCGCGCTGGTCGCGTATGCGCTCCTCGGCACCTCCCGCTCGCTCATCGTGAGCGCGACGACCGCGACTTCGGCGCTCTCGGCGGCCGCGGTCGCGCCGCTTGCCGACGGCAATGTCGAGCGGTTCGCGGCACTGTCGGCGGCGCTGGCCGTCATAGCTGCAGTCGTCTTGATCGTGGCCGGCGCGTTCCGGCTCGGCGGCGTGATGGACCTCGTCTCGAAGCCCGTGATGACCGGCTTCCTGTTCGGGCTGGGGTTGACGGTCACGCTCGCACAGCTGCCGGCGCTGCTCGGCATCCCGGCGGGGACCGGAGGCTTCTTCGAGAAGCTCTGGGACCTCGTGTCGGACCTGGGCGATGCGGACCGCTGGACGGTGGCGGTCGGTCTGGCGAGCGTGATCCTGCTCGTCGGCCTGCGACGGTTCTGGCCGGCCGTCCCGGGCTCGCTCGTGGTACTCGTCGCCTCGACCGCCGCCTCGTGGGCGTTCGACCTCTCCGGGCACGGCGTCGAAGTGGTGGGAGAGCTTCCCTCGGCGTTTCCCAGCGCAGCCTGGCCGGACTTCTCGTGGCAGGACGCAGTCGACCTGCTCCCGGCAGCCTTCGGGGTGATGATCGTGAGCGCCGAGGCGGTCGGCGTCGGACGAACGATCGCAAGCTCGCAGGGGTACGTCGTCGACACGAACCGCGACCTGATCGCGCTCGGCGGCTCGAATCTCCTCGCCGGCCTGTCGCCCGGGTTCGTGCAGTCGGGCGGCGCGAGTCAGACGATGGCCGCCGAACGGGCGGGCGGCAAGACCCAGCTCGTCGTCGCTGGTCGCCGCGGTCCTGGTCCTCGCCACGGGCCTCTTCCTCGCGCCGCTTTTCGAGAACCTGCCGCAGGCGGCGCTCGCCGCGATCGTGATCGTCGCGATCGCAGGGTTTTTCCGGGTCGACGAGATCGCGCGCTTCGGGCGCCTGCGCCAGAGCGCTGCCGTCCTGTCACTCGTGGCGCTCGTCGGTGTCCTGTTCTTCGGGGTCCTGCCGGGCCTGCTCGTCGCGGCCGGCCTGTCGCTGGCACTCGTGATCAAGCGGCTGAGCCGGCCGTCGGTGGGGATTCTCGGGCGCGATCCGGAAAGTGGGGTGTGGGGCAGGATCGACCGTCACGCGGACCTGCGGACGACGCCGGGCGTCGTTGTCGTACGCGTCGACGGGCCGCTCTTCTACGCGAACACTGCCGCCGTGAAGGACCGCCTGACCGCAATGGCAGCCTCGGACCCGGACCTGCAGGTCCTCGTGCTCGACCTCGCCGGCAACTCCGACGTCGACGTCGAGACGCTGGACATGCTCACGGAGCTCGCACACCAGCTGGAAGCGGGTGGAGTGAGCCTTCGCCTCGCGGCCGCGCGCGCTCCTGTGCTGAGGCTGCTCGGCCGGGCAGGGCTCGGCGAGCGGGCAGTGGCGACCCTGGATGCGACGGCTCCCTCCCTCAGCCGGCCCTCGCCCACCCACGAAGGGTGAGGGCTCCTCACCCGCGCAGGATCGAGACTTCGAAGCACAGGAGTCCCGCGCCTACGCTCAGAGAAAGAGGGTCGACCATGGCCAAGCCTTTCAACGGTGTCATCAAGCTCGACATTCGCGACTCGAAGCCCGACTGGACGCCGTTTCTGACCGAGAAGGCGCCCGAGGGCGCACCGAACGTGCTCATCGTCCTCTACGACGACACCGGCCTCGCCGCCTGGTCGCCCTTCGGCGGCGGGATCGAGATGCCCACGCTGCAGCGCCTTGCGGACGGGGGCCTCACCTACACGCAATGGCACACGACCGCCCTGTGCTCGCCCACCCGCTCCTGCTTCCTCACCGGCCGCAACCACCACCAGAACGGGATGGCCTGCATCACCGAGGGCTCGGTGGGCTTCCCGGGCGGCTGCGCCCGCATCCCGCCGGAGTGCGGCACTCTCGCCGAGGTGATGCGACAGAGCGGGTGGAGCACGTTCTGGCTCGGCAAGAACCACAACGTTCCCGTCGACGACCTGCACGCAGGTGCGACGAAGGAGAGCTGGCCGCTGCACCAGGGTTTCGACCGCTTCTACGGCTTCCTCGGCGGCGAGACGAACCAGTGGTTCCCCGCGCTCACCGAAGACAACCATCGCATCGACCAGCCGTACGAGCCAGAGGACGGCTACCACCTCTCGAAAGACCTCGCCGACCAGGCGATCCAGATGATGCGCGACGTCAAGGCCAGCGCGCCGTCGCGGCCGTGGTTCACCTGGTTCTGCCCCGGCGCCAACCACGCGCCGCATCACGTCGCCACCGAGTGGGCCGACAAGTACAAGGGGAAGTTCGACAACGGCTACGAGGCCTACCGCGAGTGGGTGCTGCCGCGGATGATCGAGAAGGGGATCCTGCCCGAGGGCACGGAGCTGTCCCCGATGAACCCCATGCCCGAGGGCACGTATTCGCCGCTCGACGACGTCCGGCCATGGGACTCGCTCTCGGACGACGAGAAGCGGCTCTTCTCGCGCATGGCGGAGGTGTACGCGGGCTTCTCCGAGTACACCGACCACCAGGTCGGCCGGATCGTCGACTACCTGGAGGAAACCGGCCAGCTCGACAACACGGTGATCTTCTACTGCGCGGACAACGGCGCCTCGGCCGAGGGGAGCCCGAACGGCTCCGTGAACGAGAACAAGTTCTTCAACGGCTGGCCGGACGACATGGAGGAGAACCTCAAGCACCTCGAGGACCTCGGCAGCCCGAACACCTACAACCACTACCCGACCGGCTGGGCGTTTGCGTTCTCGGCCCCGTTCCGGATGTTCAAGCGCTACTCCTACCAGGGCGGCGTCTGCGACCCGCTCGTCGTGCACTGGCCGAATGGGTTCAAGGCGAAGGGCGAAGTGCGGAGCCAGTACCACCACGCGATCGACATCGTCCCGACGATCCTCGAGTGCTGCGGGCTCGAGTTCCCGGCGACGCTGAACGGGCACGAGCAGGTACCCCAGCCCGGTGTCTCGATGCGTTACTCCTTCGACGCGGGCGACGCGCCGACACGGAAGGAGCGCCAGTACTACGCGATGCTCGGCACGCGCGGCATCTGGGAGAACGGCTGGAAAGCCGTCGCCGTCCACGGGCCGACGTCCGGGCTCGGCAACTTCGACGCGGACGAGTGGCAGCTGTTCCATACCGACGAGGACCGCGCGGAGGCGCACGACCTCGCCGAGCAGCATCCGGAGAAGCTGAAGGAGCTAATCGACGCCTGGTTCGAGGAGGCCGAGAAGTACAACGTGCTCCCGCTCGACGATCGTCTGCCGTTCGAGATTCTCAGCGATTCCCGGCCCCAGCCGGAAGCCGCACGGGACATCTTCGTCTACTACCCGGGAACGGCCGAGGTGCCCGAGTCGGTCGCGGTCAACACGCGCTCCCGCTCGTTCAAGATCCTCGCCGAGGTCGAGATCACCAGCCCGGACGCCTCCGGTGTGATCTTCGCCCACGGCTCGCGGTTCGGCGGCCACGCGCTCTTCCTCAAGGAGCGGAAGCTCTGGTACGTCTACAACTTCCTGGGTGTCCCGCCCGAGCAGCAGTTCAAGTCCGGCGAGCTCGGCCCGGGCAAGTACGTGTTCGGGATGGAGTTCGTGAAGGAGTCGGCCGGCGAGCACCACGAGGCGCTCGGGACGACGCGGCTCTACGTCGACGAGGAGGTTGTGGCGGAGGGGCCGATGCGGACGCAAGTCGCGCAGTTCACGCTGTGCGGCGACGGGCTCTGCGTCGGCCGCGACTCCGGCGACTCGGTCAGCCAGGAGTACTCGGCGCCCGGAACGTTCAGTGGGGGGACGATTCTCCAAGTCGAGGTGAGCGTCGGCGACGACCAGTACATCGATCTCGAGCGGGAGGCTCACGCCATGATGGCGCGAGAGTAGAGCGGTCGAACGAACGCGACTCGAGCGGAAAGAAGGGGTGGATCATGCCGAGCGGTTTGCGGCGCGGGACTGAGAGGAGGAGCAGTGACTGAACGCGACGACCTGCCGAGGACGAGCCTGCCGATGCCGGACATCCCGCCGCCCGGGCTGACGTCCTACGACGCGAAGGATCCCGACACGACGTACCCCCCGATCATGCCGCTGCGACCGCCGGAGGGGGCGCCGAACGTCCTCCTGATCGAACCGGCGATGGGGATCCAGTGACGTCAACGCCGGGTGCCGCAAGCGACTCGGTCGACGCGCCCGGCGCCCCGCCCATGGAAGGGATGCGCTGGATTCCCGGTGCGACCTTCGCCATGGGGTCGGAGGACTTCTATCCCGAGGAGCGGCCGGTTCATCGCGTCGCTGTGGACGGGTTCTGGATGGACGAGCATCAGGTCACGGCGGCCGACTTTCGGCGCTTCGTGCGCGAGACCAAGTACGTCACGGTGGCGGAGCGTCCCCTCGATCCGGACGACTACCCGGACGCGGACCCCGATTTGCTCGTCCCGGGCGCGCTGGTTTTCCGGAAGACGAGCGGCCCCGTGAGGCTCGACGATTACCGCAACTGGTGGGAGTACGTGCCCGGCGCAAGCTGGAAGCACCCGGGGGGCCGCGGCACGACGATCAACGGCCGCGACCACCATCCCGTCGTCCACGTCGCCTGCGAAGACGTCGAGGCCTACGCGACGTGGGCCGGCAAGGAGCTGCCGACCGAGGCCGAGTGGGAGCTCGCCGCGCGCGGTGGCCTCGAGGGCGCCGCCTTCGCCTGGGGCGACGAGCACATGCCCGACGGCACACCGATGGCGAACGCGTGGCAGGGCGAGTTCCCGTGGCAGAACCTGAAGCTCGACGGCTTCGAGGGAACCTCACCCGTCTGCAGCTTCCCGCCGAACGGCTACGGGCTCTACGACATGACGGGGAACGTCTGGGAGTGGACGTCGGACTGGTACACGACACGTCACCCGGACGAGGTCTCGAGCCCCTGCTGTGTGCCGCACAACCCGCGCATCACCTCGCCCGACGACAGCCACCTACTGGGTCAGCCCGGAGAGAAGTTTCCGCGGCGCGTGATCAAGGGCGGGTCGCACCTGTGCGCGCCGAACTACTGCCTCCGCTACCGGCCCGCCGCGCGCCAGGCGCAGATGGTCGACACCTCGATGGCGCATCTCGGCTTCCGCTGCGTCGTCCGTACGACTGCCCCCGCGAACGAAGGAGAACCGACCTGATGGCCGACAAACCGAACATCCTCGTGATCTGGGGCGACGACATCGGGATCACGAACCTCAGCTGCTACAGCGACGGCCTGATGGGCTACCGGACGCCGAACATCGACCGGATCGCCGATGAGGGGATGCGCTTCACCGACTCCTACGGCGAGCAGAGCTGCACGGCGGGGCGGTCGTCGTTCATCACCGGCCAGAGCGTCTACCGCACGGGCCTCAGCAAGGTCGGAGTCCCCGGCATGGACGTCGGCCTCCAGGCCGAGGACGTGACGATCGCCGAGCTGCTGAAGCCGCTCGGCTACGCGACGGGGCAGTTCGGCAAGAACCATCTCGGCGACCTGAACAAGTACCTGCCGACCGTGCACGGCTTCGACGAGTTCTTCGGCAACCTCTACCACCTGAACGCCGAGGAGGAGCCGGAGCAGCCGAACTGGCCGCCGGCCGACGACTTCCCCCACTTCTACGAGCGCTTCGGGCCGCGCGGCGTCATCCACTCCTGGGCGACGGACGAGGACGACGACACCGAGGAGCCGCGCTTCGGCCGCGTCGGCAGGCAGAAGATCGAGGACACCGGCCCGCTGACGAAGAAGCGGATGGAGACGATCGACGACGAGGTACTCGAACACGGGCTCGACTTCATCGAGCGACAGGCGACCGCCGGGACGCCGTTCTTCGTCTGGCTCAACACGACGCACATGCACCTGCGGACGCACACGAAGGCCGAAAGCCTCGGGCAGGCGGGCCGCTGGCAGTCGCCCTACCACGACACGATGATCGACCACGACAACCTCGTCGGCATCGTGCTGGACAAGCTCGACGAGCTCGGGATCGCCGACAACACGATCGTCGTGTACTCGACCGACAACGGGCCGCACATGAACACGTGGCCGGACGGCGGCATGACGCCGTTCAGGAGCGAGAAGAACACGAACTGGGAAGGCGCTTTCCGCGTCCCGGAGGTGATCCGCTGGCCCGGGAAGATCGCGGCGGGCTCGGTCTCGAACGAGATCGTCCAGCACCACGACTGGCTGCCGACGTTCCTCGCCGCCGCCGGCGAGCCGGACATCGTCGAGAAGCTGAAGGCCGGCCACCAGATCGGCGACACGACCTTCAAGGTGCACATCGACGGCTACAACCTGGTCCCCTACCTGACCGGCGAGGCGGACGGGAGCCCGCGGCAGGGAATGGTCTACTACTCCGACGACGGCGACGTGCTCGCGCTCCGATTCGACAACTGGAAGGTCGTCTTCATGGAGCAGCGGAAGCAGGGGACGATGGGAATCTGGGCGGAGCCGTTCGTTGCTCTCCGCGTCCCGAAGCTGTTCAACCTGCGTACCGATCCGTTCGAGCGAGCCGACACGACCTCGAACACGTACTACGACTGGTTCATCGACAACTGCTACATCGCGCTGGCAGCGACCGCGATCGTCACGCAGTTCCTCGAGTCGTTCAAGGAGTTCCCGCCGCGGCAGGAGGCGCCGAGCTTCACGATCGACCAGGTGGTCGAGAAGCTCGAGGCGGCGCTCGCCGTGGGTCACTGACCATGGCCGAGTCACTCGCATCCTGGAACGACACGCCGACGCGCGAGGCGATCGTCGCGTTCGCCGAGACGGCAGTGCAAACCATTCCGCCCGAGGAGCGCGTGGCGGTCTTCGACAACGACGGCACGCTCTGGTGCGAGAAGCCGATGCCGATCGAGCTCGGCTTCATCCTCCAACGGCTCGCCGCGATGGCCCAGCAGGACGCGTCGCTGCGCGACCGCCAGCCGTGGAAGGCCGCTTACGCGAAGGACTACGCCTGGCTCGGGAACGTGATCACGAAGCACTACCACGGTGACGACAGCGACGTGAAGGTGCTGCTCGGAGGCATCCTGCAGGCGTTCGCGGGCTGGACGGTCGAGAAGTACGAGACCGCGGCAGACACGTACCTGCACGAGGGAGAGCACCCGACGCTCGGGCGCAAGTTCACCCGCTGCGGCTACCTGCCGATGGTCGAGCTACTTCGCTACCTGGAGGCAAACGGATTCACGACGTACATCGCCTCGGGCGGAGATCGCGACTTCATGCGGCCGATTTCGCAGGAGATGTACGGCATTCCGCCGGAGCACGTGATCGGCAGCTCCAACGGGCTTCGGTACGAGGAGGACGAGCAGGGTGGATCTGTGATGTACGAAGCGACTCCGGACGTCTTCGACGACGGGCCGATCAAGCCGGTACGAATCTGGAGCCGGGTCGGCAGGCGGCCCGTCCTCGCGGTCGGGAACTCGAACGGAGACATCCAGATGCTCCACTACGCCGCCGGCCGGTCGCCGGCGCTCGGCCTGCTCGTCCTGCACGACGACGAGGAGCGTGAGTTCGACTACACCTCCGGTGCGGAGGCCTCATTGGAGCGGGCGAAGGCGGACGGTTGGACGGTCGTCAGCGTCAAGAACGACTGGGCCGCAGTCTTCGCAGACTGATGGGCCAGGCGATCGGACAGAGCCTGTCGCTCGCGGTCGGCGTGGCACTCAGCCCGGTGCCGATCATCGCGGTGATCCTGATGCTGGTAACGCCTCGCGCCGGCTCGAACGGCCCGGCGTTCATCGTCGGCTGGCTGCTCGGGCTGGCTGTTGTCGGGATCATCGTCCTCGCCGTCGCCGGCCCCGCCGATGCGAGTGAGAGCGGCCAGCCCGCGACGTGGGTGGACGTCCTCAAGCTCGTGCTCGGCGGGCTGATGCTGCTGATCGCGGCCAGGCAGTGGCGCGGCCGACCGCACGGCGACGAAGAGCCTCCCGCCCCGAAGTGGATGGGCGCGATCGAGAGCTTCACGCCGCCGAAGGCGCTCGGGGCGGGCGCCGTCCTCGCGGGCGCAAACCCGAAGAACCTCTTGCTCGCGGTCGCCGCCGCAGCCGCGATCTCACAGACCGGCATCTCCGGCGGCGAGCAGGCGATCGCCTACGGCGTCTTCGCCATCATCGGCACCGTGGGCGTGGCCGCGCCAGTGGTCATCTACTTCGCGCTCGGCGACCGCTCCGGCCCGCTGCTCGAGCGGCTGAAAGGCTGGATGGCCCACAACAACGGCGTGATCATGGCCGTGCTCATGCTCGTCATCGGCACGAAGCTGATCGGCGACGCCATCGCCGGCTTCAGTGCTTGAGCTCGCCGTCCTGACTCTCGGTGCGATGCTCCCACAGTGCGGCATTGAGGAATGCAGCGGCGACGAGGAGCCGGGCGAGTAGGTAGAGCCAGAGCAGGATCACGGTTGCCGATCCGAGTGCCCCGTAGAGCTCCGACGAGTGGCCGAGCTTCGGCACCAGGTACAGCACGACGACGACGTGGATCACCTCCGTCCCCAGGGCAACGAGCATGGCGCCGGGGAGCAGATCGCGCCAGGACGTGCTGCGGTGAGGAAGCTTGTCCATGATCCACAGCACGGCGCCGAGATAGAACGCGAAGAGGGCGATGGTCAGCCAGAGACCGGTGGCGCCGTACTCCTCGCGTAGGAACTGGGTCGAGGCGGACACGGCGATCAGCGAGATGACGATCGCGGAGAAGGCGGCACCTGCAAACACGGGTCGGCGAAGCTTTTCGGGCCGGAGGTTCCAGGCGATCGAGTGGGCGACGTTGAGGGCGCGGATGACGCCGATGCCGAACCACACGAGGAGGACAAGGCCGGAGAGCAGGAGGTACCAGCGGGCGTGGTGCTGCTCGGCAATCGCCTTCATGGCGGATTGGGTCGCAGCACCGCTGATCCCGAAATTGCGTGCGGCGTCCTGAAGGCCGACGCGGTCCTCGTCGACCCAGAAGCTCAGCACGGACGCGAGAACGAGCCCGAGCGGCACGAGCCAGAAGAAGAGTCTGTACGCGAGCCCTCCGGCGAGCAACCCCGCGGCAGCCAATCGCTCACGCTCGAGCGCCGCAACGACGAGAGGGCCTCCCGGCAGCCGCTCGCCCGCCCAGTCGCCGGCCTGTCGCGCCTGTTCTCGCGCCCGTGTCAGCCGCGAGTCCGGCGGCGGCCCCTCGGCCGGGTCCGGCGTGCTCACCGAGGTGCCCAAAGACGTCTGGTTCCTTTCGCCCGGTTGTCGAGTCACCGTCCTACGGTACGGGGTGACGAGGCTTCACCCACCGTGGGTGAGCAACCGGCCCTCCTGAAGGCGCCCGGCCCCGAGCCGTGGAGTCGGGCCGGACGCCTCCAGCTAGGGCGAGCGGGGTGCGAAGGGGGGCGGCCCCTCCTTCAACTTCCCCGCGGCAGACTGCCGTCCAATGCCCCCATCCGTAATGACCCGGATGGGTCAATCGGGCGAGGCTCAGACGACGCCGAGCTCGTGAGCCCGAATCACCGCCTCGAGGCGGCTGTGAACGCCCAGCCGGGAGGTGATGCCCCGGACGTGGTTCCGGACGGTCTCGGTCGAGATCCCAAGCGCCTCTGCAATGTCCCGGGTCGACTTCCCCCCAGCCAGCTGGCGCAGCACCGTCATCTGCCTCGGCGTCAGGATCGCCGTCTCGGAGGCCGGGGCCGGCTCGTGAGTCGGGTCGGCGAGCCCGAACACTCCGACGATCGAGCCGTGGCGGATCAACTGGGCCGAGCTGATGTCGACCGCAACGCGTCGACCGTCCGCGCATCGAACCACAACGGTCGCTTCGGTGGCCTCGACGGTCCCGAGCACCTTCGCCGCGAACTCCTGCCGCGCGAGCGTCGCGAACTCACGATCGACGATCTGACCGATCTCCCGGCCGCGGAGATCGCCGAACTGGGCGATTCCGGCCGCGTTGATCCAGCGCACCGTGCCGCTGCGATCGAGGATGTAGGCAGGGACCGTCAACTTCGCGATCGAAGGGGCGAGATCAGGGGCGAGACGACGCAACTCCTCGATGCCCGACTTATCGGCCACCACGGGCGACATGATCGGCGAAAGGCGGTGTCGAAGAATCACCCAGGTGGGGTGATCCGCCGTCGCCGAGCGAAAGGCGACCGGACGGCGGCGTCGAACGAGACGCCATGGGCTGCCGCCCGCGACCGCAAGCTGCTCAGGCAGGACGTTCACCCGCTTTGGACGACGACGCCGGGCCTCGACTGGAAGCAGAATCCACCCATGCGGTTCGGACCGGTGCAGATGCTCGTCGTCGCCTTCGACGGCAACCGCTTTCGAGGCGAGATCTGGCCGGAGCTCGAGCGCTTGAAGCGGGAAAAAGTGGTACGGATCCTCGACCTGATGATGGTGCGCAAGGACAGCGAGGGCGCCATAGCGCACATGGTCGCGAGCGATCTCGACTGGGAGGAGGCGTCCGCTTTCGGGGAGACGATGGGGATGCTCGCCGGCTTTGCGAGAGACGGCCTGGCCGGCGCCGAGCGCGGCGCCCTGGCGGGCATGGCCGAGATGATGGACGGCCACCTCTTCGACGAGGAGGACGCGTTCCGGCTGGAGCAATTCCTCCCGAACGAGACGACCGCGGTCGTCGCTCTGATCGAGCACATCTGGGCGAGGCCGTTGCTCGCGGCCGTGTCTCGTGCGAACGGCTTTGAGATGTTCAACGAGTGGGTCGAGCCCACGCAGATCATGGAGGCGGGTGGGAAGTTTGTCGCCAGGCCCGTCGCAGACGACAGAGAACCCTGAACGAAAGGAACGACATGGACCTGGGAGGAAAGTTCTGGCTTATGTTCATCGGTGGTGCGATCGCGTGCTGTTTCGCGGCCGTGATCGTGTTCCTGATCATCGGGAACGCGTGGGCCCGCTGGGGATTCTTCGGGATGTTCCTCTTCCTGTCCGCGATCTTCCTGGCGGTCGGTTGGATCGTCGACAGACGATCGAAGCGGCAATACGACTCCCTGGGTGATGCCACGTAGCTGCCAAGGACGACGAACCCCGCTCCGGGCTGGCTGACGCGGCCGGGCGTGCTGCCTTCTTCCCGGCCCGAGCTGCGGCGCGTGCCTGGCGCGGGCCGATCGAAGAGGTCGTAGACGAGGTTCTCTCGGCGCCCGAGATCGCCCGCGTCGTCGACCGGGCGCTGGCCGGCTCGCTGCCGGAAGAGATCGCACGCTCACTCGTCCGCCATCGCGTCCTCGAACGGATAGCTGCCGAGCTCGCCACGAGCGGCGAGTTGGAGCGACTCGTGACAGCTGCGCTCGCCACCCCACAGACGCGCGAGATCACCGACAGGGTGCTCGCGAGCGACGAGACGCAACTCGTCCTGCGCCACGTCGCGTCGAGCCCCGAGCTCCGGGACGCGATCGCCAGGCAGACCACCGGGCTCGCCGAGGAGATGGTCGGGGGCGTCCGTGCGTCCGCCGTACGGCTCGACGACCGCGCCGAGCATGTGCTGCGGCGCCCTCCGCGAGCCGAGCCCTCGCTCTATGGCGGGATCGCGACACGGGCGATCGCGCTGGCAACAGATGCAGCCCTGGCGATCGTCGTCTACATGTCGACGGTCGGGATCGTGTCGCTCGTCGCGTCGCTCGTCGGGGGCCTCCGCCCCGACTGGCTCGTCGGCGCCCTGCTCGCCTCGGGCTGGCTGCTGGTCGTCGGCACGTACTTCGTCCTCTTCTGGAGCGCGGCCGGGCAGACACCGGGAATGCGGCTGCTGCGTCTGCGCGTCCTCCGTCCCGATGGCAATCCCCCGTCGCTCGGTCGCTCGCTGCTGCGCATGGTCGGGCTCGTGCTCGCAATCGTGCCGCTCTTCGCGGGCTTCATTCCCGTGCTGTTCACCGCGCGTCGACGCGGGCTACCGGACTTTCTCGCGGGAACAGTCGTCGTCTACGACGGCGCCGTCACGCCGCGGTGACCGCGGAGGTGCCGGCCTGGGGGTCTGGCCGGCACCCCTCGCAGGCTCGAGAGGGGTGCTAAGGGCGGGGGACACCCTCATGACCCGGTTCCACTCTCACGCATCGGCCCGGCTCGGGTCGTGACCCGAATGGATCATTCTCGGAGCTAGAGCACGCCCAGCGCGTGCGCGCGCATGACAGCCTCGAGACGAGTGTGAACTCCCAGTCGGGAGATGATCGCGCGAACGTGGTTCCGGACAGTTTCCGTCGAGATCCCGAGCTTGTGGGCGATGGTCTTCGTCGAATGGCCGAGCGCGAGGTGCCGGAGCACATCCGTCTGCCGTGGCGTGAGGTGAACCCCGGGCGTCGAAGCCCGTGGCGCTGCTTCCTCGGTCGGGTCGGCGAGACCGAAGACGCCGACGATCGAGCCATGTTCGATCACGGTCGTCGAGCTGATGTCGACGGTGACGCGTCGGCCGTCGACGGTCCGCACCGCAATCGATCCCTCAGAAGCCTCGACGGTTCCGAGGATCTTGGCGGCGAACTCCTGCCGCGCCAGCGTCACGTAGTCGCGCTCGACGATCTGGCCGATCCGCTGGCCGCGGAGATCCCCGAACGCCGAAATCGCCGCGGCGTTCAGCCAGCGGACGACGCCGTTGCGATCGAGAATGTACGCCGGCACGGTCAGCTTGGCAATCGACGGAGCGATGTCCGGTGCGATGCGGCGAAGCCTCTTCGATGTTCGGGTCGTCGACCATCAGCTGCGGTCCCGAACCACGAGCCCGCGCGCGGCGCTGACGAGGCGACTGCGCAGCGACACCGGCTCCTCTTCGATCTCCGGTGCCTTCGCGGTCTCCGGCCAGGCAGCGACCACACACGCGCCCAGGAGCAGGATGGCGGCGACGGCGTACACCAGCAGGAGAAACGCAAGGATGGCGCCGAGCGGCCCGAAGACGTCGTTGAAGCCGCCGAAGCGGGCCAGATAGATCGAGAAGCCGGCGCTGGCCAGATGCACCCCGACGGCCGCCACGATCGCGCCCGGCACGACGTCGCGGATGGTGGGCGCCACAGGCGGGACGAACCGATAGAGGAACCCGAACGCGAGCAGAGCGAGCGCGAGTGAGGCAGCGAGTTGTGTGATCGCACTGAGGCCGGAGGTCGCCGACTCACCGCCGCCGAGCTCCTCCGCGATCTCGCTGCTCGTCTCGGTGACGACCTGGACGACGATCGAGAGCCCGAACGCCGAGACGACGAGCACGCCGGCTCCGAGCACGAGGACGAAGTCGAGCAGCTTGCCGCGCAGATAGGGCCGGTACGACGCACTGCCCCAGACCGCCTGGAAGGCCGAACGCACCGACGCCATCATCCCGCTCGCCGCCCAGATCAGCGCGGCGAGTGCGATGGCACCAGTGGCGGACGCCGGCGGCCCTGCATCCTTGACTGCGGCGTCCACGCTCTGGGCGAGCTCGTCGGGCAGCGAGGCGACCCCCACGAGCCAGGAGACAACGTCCTGCTGCGCGGTCTCGGGCAGGACGAGCTCGAGGACGGAGACGAGCAGCGCGACGAAGGGTATGAGCGAGAAGAGGACGCGGTACGAAATCGCCGCCGCACGCTGGCCGCCGGCGATCTGCACATAGGTCGTCCCGGCGATCTCCACTGCTCGGATGACGCGCCGCCAGATGGGTGGTGTACCGGTGGCGTCCACTCAGCCCGTCGCCGGGGCGCTCTTCGAGATGCGCCGCCAGACGGCCGCCGCGACCATCCCCAGCAGGAGGGTCGGCACGATCGTCAGGAAGCGGAACACGAGGACCGCCGCGACCACACCCGCGTTGTCGCCCCCGAACCCGATCAACGCCGCTGTCAGGCTCAGCTCGACGATGCCGATCCCACCCGGCGTGATCGGAATACTGCCGAGCAGGCGTGCAAGCGCCCAGGCGGCGAAAGCCTCGGCGACGCTCACCTCGGCGGACGAGATGCCGACTGCCCGCAGTGAGACGAGCAGGACGAGGAAGACGGTCAGGCTGCCCGCGAGCGTGGCAAGCGTGAGCAGGTGCCAACGCCGCCTGAGGATGTCCACGACGTCGATCCGGAAGCGCTCGAAGTTGCTCCCACCCCACGCGACGGGCCCTCGGTTGAAGCTGCCCTTGACCCACGTCGCCCCCCGCGCCGCCAAATCTCCGATCTCCACGGCCATGCGGTTGCTGTAAAGGACGAGCACCACGGCGGCGACCGCGATACCGAAGATGGCCACGCCGACGAACGCCGCGGTTGCAAGCACAGCCGTCTCCTCGCCGACGATCGTCAGCAGGAAGAGCCCGACGATCGGATAGGCCAAGTTGGCGAGCTGGTTCCAGAGGCTCACGAGCGTCACCGATCGAGCGACGGCAGCGGGTGCGAAGCCCGACCGCCGCAGCATCGCGTAGGCGGTCGCGATCCCGACCGCTGCGCCGCCGGGAACCACGATCGAAAGCGCGGTCGTTGCCTGGGTCATCATCAGGGCGGCCCAGAAGCGGAGGCCGGGGAGAAGCACCACCCACGGCGGTGCGAAAGTCAGAATGTTCACCGCGGTAATTGCCAGGAGCGCCACCGTCCACTCCCAGGACACGTCTTGCACGACCCCCCAGACGTCGCGGTAGTCGGCGATCGTCGGGAGCAGGTAGGCGAACGTGGCGACGATGACGACTGCCCCGGCGACGCCGAGCAACACACGTTTCGAGTACAGGCGCCGCACTACTGAACCAATTCCAGATCTGAACGCTTGGCGGGCGCGCGGTCGTCGAAGCGGACAGAATCGCGCTGATGAGAAGTGGTCGAGCAGCAAGGCTGGTCTTCGGCGCCGCCGGCGGGATCGCGGGAACCGTCTACGGCACGATCGTCGTGATGGCGACGGTGACCGCCGGCGCGAAGGGCAAAGAGACGGACGCTGGACGGCTCGCCGTGGTGGTCGGCGTCACCGTGCTCGTTCTCTGGGTGGCACACGTGTACTCGCATGGGCTCGCGGAGAGTCTGGAGCGCGGCCGGCGGCTCACGCCGGGCGAGCTCGGCTCGGTGGCTCGGCGTGAAGTGTCCATCATCGCTGCCGCTGTGGCTCCCGTGACGGCGCTCGTGCTTGCGGCCGTCGGCGTTCTCGGTGAGACGACTGCGGTCTGGCTCGCGCTCGGGATCGGAGTCGTGACGCTCGGCGTCCAAGGTGGCCGCTATGCGAAGGTCGAGCAGCTGGACAGGTCAGGGACGCTCACGGCGATCGCAGTGAACCTCTTCCTCGGGCTCGTGATAGTCGGCCTCAAGGCGTTACTGACCCACTAGGTGCGCCTTCTCGGCCGCGAACTCCTCGTCGGTCAGAACGCCGTCCTTGTGCAGCCGGCCGAGACGCTCCAGCTCTGACAGCCGGTCCTGCTGAGCCGTACGTCCTCGCATTCGGCCCACACCTCGGCGGACGGACCCGCTCAGATCCGGCGGCGGGGGTGCAGGGACCTCGCGGGCCGTCTGGCGTCGGAGCAGCTCGACCCCGAGAGCGAGGAAGACCGCGGCCGCGAGCATCAGAGGCACTCGCGTTGTCTGCACGGTCGGGCTCCACCAGATCAGCAACAGGAAGAGACCTGCGGCAACGCTGAAGGCGATCTCCGGACGGGCTAGATACGGCGCAAGCGCTCTCCGGGTCGAGACACCGCTCGGAGACGAGCCGGCAAGCCAGAGCGCGAACAGGAGGATCACCCCGAGCCCGACGAACGTGAGACCGCCGTCGCGGAGCTGGGACGTCAAGATGTCCCACGCATCATGGGCCGCGGGCTGCACGGCCGTCGACGGCACGAGGGCGTCGACCACGTACGAGCCGCCGACGCGTCGCACCACCAACACGATCAGCCCGGCCAGGATCGACCCGACCGCGATCCACCGCAGGATCGAGGCCCGCCTGCCGCGGGCGATCCAAAGAGCGGCCGCCCAGAGCGCGACGGGCAGCAGCCAGAGCCACATGCCGAGAAACTTCAGGATTCGAGTCAGGTCCTGGGCGGTCTCGAGCTGGTCCGCCTCCATGACCTCGACCTTGCCGGCATCGGGACCGAGCCGCTCCGCGACATCGCCGACAATCGCAACCCTCTCGCCCAGCTGGATCACGAGGGGCCGGAGGTCGAGGATGACGGCGCCGTTCTCGGTGCTCAAGGGGCCGGTGTCGTCCTCCAGGACGTTGATCAGCTGCCTGTGCGCCCGTGTGACGGTGTTCACCCAGAGAGCCTGCACGCGAGGGCGCTCGAGCATTCGACTCGCGGCCCGGTCGGAAAACTCGCGGAGACCGGCCGCCGCAGGCCCGGCCAGTCCCTTCTGATCGGCCGGGAGCCTTTGCTCCAGGACGGCCGCGACGTCGATGTTCGCGTACAACTGGTCGACGAGCGACGCTGCGACCTGATCGCGGATCTCCTCGTCGGCGATGAGCTCGCCGGCGGTTGCCGAGACCGTGTCGGTGTCGAGCCCCTGGAAGCGCACGTAGCCGGCGAGGAGGCTCACGAGAGCCAGGAGCACCCCGAGCACGGCAAGGACGCGAGCGGCGGTCATTCGCATCAGCGCTTTATCGCAGGCATGGCCAGCGCTTCAATCACACCAATGGGATGAAGTTGGCCGGGCTCTGCGGTGAAAGGATGGGGCATGGCAGCGGGCCGGCTTCTCTACGTCGGACACGCGACGGTGCTGATCGAGCTGGACGGGGTCCGCCTGTTGACGGACCCCATTCTTCGCTCTCGCGTGTATCACCTCAGGCGGCGCGTGCCGCTCGACTCGACCGACCTTGCACGGATCGACGCCGCTCTCGTCTCCCACGTCCACTTCGACCACCTCGACAAGCCCTCGCTGCGGCTGCTCGACCGCGGTGTGACGCTCGTGGTGCCCGTGGGCTCACGCGGGCTAGTGCGGGGGTTCACGGATGTACGCGAGGTGAACGTCGGTGACGAGGTCCGCATCGGCGAGGTGACGATCCACGCGACGCCGGCCCTACACGAAGGCACCCGAATCATGCTCAGGTCCGCGCCCTCGCTCGGGTACCTCGTCTCCGGCTCGCAGCGCATCTACTTCGCCGGCGACACGGATCTCTTCGATGGGATGTCCGCGCTCGCCGGCTCGATCGACATTGCCCTGCTTCCCGTCTCCGGCTGGGGGTCGAAGGTCGGTCCCGGACACCTCGACCCGCTGCGAGCCGCGCAAGCCCTGCGAATGTTGAAGCCGCGGTTGGCCATCCCGATCCACTGGGGCACGTACTCGCCAGTGAACCGCAGCACCTCGGTGGATCCGCCCGAGGAGTTCCGACAGCACGCAGCGGAGCTCGCGCCGGACGTCGAGATCAGGATTCTCGATCCCGGCGCGGCGATGACGCTGTGAGTCAAGGCGAGCGCTTCATCCGATCGGGACGATGGCGTCCCGGCTGCAGATCCGTTTGAATCGCGGCATGGACTCGCGCGAGAGCCGTCGGGTGGAGCTCGTGCTGCCGCTGCGGACCGTCTTGATCGTCGTTGCCGCGCTCGCCGTGATGTCGGCGTTCGTCGCGATCGGCGACACCTTTCTGGTCATCTTCGTCGGCATCTTCCTCGCGCTCGTTTTCGAGTTCCCCGTGCGGTTTGTGATGGCGAAGACGGGATTGTCACGCGGCCTGGCGGCGACGATCACCGTGCTCGGCGCTGCGCTCGCAATCACGCTGCTCGCGCTGCTCTTCCTTGTCCGGATCGTCGGAAACGTGCGCGACTTACTCAAGGATCTCCCATCGCTCGTCGAAGAGCTGCGCCAGTCGAGCGAGCTCTCGTTTCTCGGCGACAGCGGAGCCGCGGAGAACGCGCAACAGGGCGCAAACAATCTGGCCGACTGGGTGCCCGATGCGATCTCAGGCCTACTCGGGCTGGCGGGCGCCGGCTTCTCGGTCTTCATCGCCGCGTTCACGATCCTCTTCACGTGCCTCTTCCTGCTGTCGGATATCGGCAACATGAAGCGGGCCCTCGCGAGCGTGCTCGCGCCCGGTGAGGATGACCGGTGGCTGGCCGTGTGGGAGCGGGTCACGGAGTCGGTCTCGCGCTGGGCGATCGGGGTGATCGTGATCGCCGTCATCGCCGGCACGACACAGGGCGTGACGGCCTGGCTGCTCGGCTCGAGCTACGCCGTGGCGTTGGGCGTGATCGCCGGCTTCCTGGACATGATTCCGAACCTCGGGGCGACGATCGCCGGCTTCATCCTCGTGCCCGTGATCCTGGCCGAGGAGGGGCTCACCGCTGCACTGATCATGCTCGCCGTCGTCCTCATCTACCAGCAGGTCGAGAACAACGTCGTGACCCCGAAGGTTCAGGGGAAGGCGGTCAACCTCTCGGGCTTCTTCATCATCGTCTCCGTAACACTGTTCGGGGCGCTGCTCGGCGTGCTCGGGGCGCTCACTGCGGTGCCACTGGCCGCGATGATTCAGATCTTCGTGCAAGAGCTGACAAAAGCGCGCCGAGAGAAGCTCGCCGAAGAGAAGGCGGCCCTCGAGCCGGCTCCCGCTGCTCCTCCCGCCCTGAGCTGACCCGCCGTCACCAGCGCTTCACATTTGCCCCGAATGGGTCATTGCACCTACGGTGTGGTGGGGTTAGACCGGAGGAAGCGGTGCCGCCACCGCAGGGCACGACCAAACGCACGGCCAAGAAAGCACCGACCCGCCGGGGAGATCCGCGCGGGTTCGAGTTGCTGCGCGCCAAGCTCGATGTGCCGCCGCCGCGGCCGGGCCTTGTCGAGCGCACCGGGCTCGTCGGCCGCCTCTCGCGCGAGCGCGGCTGTCGAGTGGTCAGCCTCGTCGCACCCCCTGGATACGGCAAGACGACGGTGCTCGGACAGTGGGCCGCGCAGGACCGTCGCGACTTCGCCTGGGTTTCGCTCGACCATCGCGACAACGATCCGGTCGTCTTTCTGACGTACATCGCTGAGGCGTTGAACGCCGACTCGACGGTCGACCCTGGGGTGTTCAAGGGACTCGCGGGCTCCGGCGACTCCCTGTGGGCGCGTGGCATCCCGCGCCTCGTTGCCGCGCTGGCTGCGCGGGCAGAGCCGCTCGTGCTGGTCATCGACGACGTGCACGAGCTCGAGAACCACGACTGCCTCGACGCACTTGCCGCTCTGCTTCTCCACGTGCCGCCGGGGTCGCAGCTGGTGCTCTCAGGCCGTGCCGAGGCTCGGATCGGCCTGCCGAAACTTCGGGCCGAAGGGGAGCTGCTCGAGCTGGGGCCTGCCGCGCTCGCCCTCAGCGACGCCGAGGCGCACGCATTGCTCGACGCAGCGGGAGCCGGGCTGACGAAGGGCCAGGCCGAGGCGCTGAACGAGCGTGCGGAGGGCTGGGCGGCCGGTTTGTATCTCGCGGCCCTTTCACTGGACGGCGGCAGCTCGTCGGTCGCGTCGTTCGGCGGCGACGACCGCTTCGTGACGGACTACCTGCGAGCCGAGGAGCTCAGCCGCGTCAAGCCCGCGCAGCTCGAGTTCCTGCTCCGGACTGCCGTGCTCGAGCCGATGTGCGCGTCACTGTGCGACGCGGTGCTGGAGCGTGACGACTCGGCTCGGATGCTCGAGCAGCTGGAACGCGAGAACCTGTTCGTCGTCGCTCTGGACAAGAAGCGCCGCTGGTTCCGCTACCACCATCTGTTCCGGGAGATGCTGCAGGCGGAATTGGAGAGGCGCGAGCCCGAGCTCGCCCTGGCTCTCAATCGCAGAGCGGCCGCTTGGTGCAACGCGAACGAGCAGCCGGAGGCTGCGATCGAGTATTCGATCGCGGCCGGCGACACCGCCGAGGTCGCCAAGCTCGTCGGCGCCCTCGCAGGGACGTATTACCGAAGCGGACGCGTGACCACGGTCGAGCGCTGGCTGGCGCACTTCGACGACTCCGCCCTGCTCGAAGAGTTCCCCGTCATCGCGGTGCTGGGGGTCTGGGTGCATGTGTTGCGCGGCCGGCCGGAAGCCGCCGAGCGGTGGGCGATGGCAGTCGAGAGGGCAGAGACCGAGGAGCCGATGCCGGACGGGACTTCACTCGAGACCTGGGCTGCGACGGTGCGCGCCTTGCTCTGCAAGAACGGCGTCGCGCAGATGCAGGTCGATGCCGAACTCGCGCTCTCTCGGCTGCCCGACACGAGCCAGTGGTACCCCATCTCCATCGTCCTGCGCGGGATGGCGTTGCTGTTCTCTGGTGCTGCCGACGAGGCGGAGACCACTCTGGCTCGGGCTGCCGACGCGGCCGTCGCGACCGGAGCCACCTGGGCGGGCGTTGTCGCGCGCTCCGAGCGGGCACTCCTCGCGCTGGAGCGCGGAGATCTGGCCGCAGCGGAGTCGGAGCTCACCCTCGCCCGCGCATTCGTCGAGGATGTGCCGTCGACGGACTACGTCGTAACCGGAATCATGCTGGCGGCGACGGCAAGGCTCGCAATCGCAAAGGGCCAAGGGGCGCGAGCCCGAACGACGCTCGTCGCAGCCCAGCGGATACGTCCGATGATGACGCATGCTCTTTCCTGGTTCGCGGTGCAGACCCGGCTCGAGCTCGCGAAAGCGCATCTCGCCCTGCACGATGCACGCGGCGCGGGAACGCTGTACCGCGAGGCAGAGGAGATCCTTCGCCGACACACGGCACTCGGTGGACTCGTAGCCGAGGCGCAACAGGTGCGGACCAAGCTCTCGACCGTCGCGGACGAGTCATCGGGCTGGGTATCCACGTTGACGGCGGCCGAGCTTCGCCTCCTACCGTTGCTGACGACCCATCTCTCGTTCAGGGAGATTGCCGAGCGGCTGTTCGTCTCCCGCAACACCGTGAAGACCCAGGCGATCTCGGTCTACCGCAAGCTCGACGCGTCCAGTCGGAGCGAGGCGATCGAACGAGCGACGGCGCTCGGGTTGGTCGACGCACCGTTCTCAGCTCCAAGCGGCGACATCATCCGCACGGGGTGATGTATCCGGACGCCTGCGGGTGTCCAATGGCATGACACCCCGTGGAGGAGTACAAGCTCACACTTCGGAGGCTTGCGGTGCGCGATGATCGGTACATCGCCGCTGTGCTGAGCGAGGAAGGCGCAAACGCAACGCTTGCGGGGATCGACCTGAAGTCGCATGCCCTCCTGAGGATCGCAGCCCTGATCGCAGTCGATGCGGCGCCGCCCTCGTACATGAGCGTCGTCGAGGCGGGGCTCGAGGCAGGTGCCTCCTATGACGAGATGGTCGGGGTGCTGGTCGCAGTGATTCCGATCGTCGGCGTTGCGCGTGTCGTCTCCGCGGCCCCGAACCTCGCGCTCGCGCTCGGCTACGACGTCGCCGAGGCGCTCGAGCTGGTCGACGGCTAGAAGACGTCAGCGACTCCGCGTCGTCCCATGCCTCTCCCGTTCGTGGCGGCACCGGGTGGCTGTTGTTAAGTTTGGAGGGTCGCGTGCCGGCTGAACCTCGGCGCAGCGTGATTCGACCGTCCTGAGCAAACAGGTCGGGCTTCGTGGCCGGTGGAAGCATCCCGCCGGTGATAACCGCAGCCGGGCTTGAAGGGGTTCGAGCGCATGAGAAGTTCCGCGATTCAGCGCGACGCCGCGACGCAAAACCCCGACCACGGGGTAGACGAGCACGCAGCGGCGGCAGACAACCAGCCGGATCAGGTCACGGCCAGTGAAACGATCGAGCGGGTTCACTTCCGAGCGGAGTGGAAGCCGAGGCAGATCGTGTACTACCTCAACGGGTCATGGAGATCTCGCCGGAGGACGCCTCCGACGTGACGATCGGTCCTTCGTCCGATCGGGATGATGGCAAGTCGCTCGGGTGAGCGGAGTATGGATCCCGTAGGAACGGTTCCAGGGGACGTGGCCGCCGACCGCGCCCAAACCTTCCGAAAGGAGCTCCCATGGCAGAGACGACCGAGACCCCGGTCCTCGACCTGATCACGGATATGACCGCGGCTTCGATCGAGGCGTCGAGCCTCGACCCGGAGACGTTGATGCTCGTGCGCATCGCCGCGCTGATCGCCGTCGATGCACCACCCGTCTCGTACGCCTTCAATCTGGCCGCCGCAAGCGAGCTCGAGATCGACGCCGAGCAGGTTCGCGGGGTTCTTGCGGCAGTCGCCCCAATCGTCGGGACGCCCCGCGTCGCGTCGGCAACCGGCAACCTCGTGCGCGTGCTGCAGCTCGCCGAGCTCGAGGAGGAGATCGCGGAGGGCTGAGCTACCGCCTTCCGCAGGTCGGGCACCCCCCACAGCCGTGAAGTCGCCGGTCGGCGCTTGAGAGAAGCGTCGACCGGCGGGCGAAGAGTCACAACGCCGCCGCTCCTTGCCGAGCCGGCTACTGCCGCGCCATCGCGATCTTCAAACGCTCCTCCGCCGTGATCAGGTGGTCGGCATCCTCCGCGTCCTCGCCGAGGTCGATCTCGACCCACTTCACCCGGCCCGTGAACTCGGTCTCCGCCGGGCCGTGGTCATCGCTCACCGGCGTTCCGCTGTCGGACCCGAGATCCGTCGTCTCGTCGCCTGAGAAGATCATCGGCACGGTCGCGTCGACTCGTCCCTCGCCGACTTGCTTCCCGTCGACGTACAACGTCGAGGTGCCCCCCTTGCCCAACCCGCCTCCGTCGTACGCGAACTCGACACGCACCTGGTGCTCCCCGGGCGCGAGCGGATCCGCCCCGTAGACCTTGAAGCGCTGCAGGCCGAACAGGTTGTAACAGAAGGCCGGCCTACCGTCCTTGGCGTAGAGGCTGAAGCCGCCGAAAGCACCGCCCTGGGCGATGACCACCCCCTCTGCTCCGCCCTCGGGAACCTCGATCTCGGCCGTGAGGGCGAACGACTTGTTCTTCGTCACCACGATCGAGTTCTCGCTCAGTCGACGCATGCCCCCGAAGAGGATCTGCCGGTTACCGCGCACCAGCTGCGGCCTGCCGGCGAGGTCGGCGTTGAAACGCTCGACACGGCGGTCGTCGAGTGGGAAGACGTTGTACTTCCCCGCCTCGAGGATGAACAGCGTTTGCAGCTCGGCGAGCCTCTCCGGCTGCTCCGCGGCCAGGTCGTGTGCCTGCGTCCAGTCGTCCGGCGCATACAGCTCCCACACGTCATCGGCGAGCGGCGGCACGTCCGACATCACCCACGGGGTCGAGTGCCGTGTGACGGCGGTCCAGCCCTGGTGGTAGATGCCGCGGTTGCAGAACATCTCGAAGTACTGCGTCTCACGCCGCTCCGGCGACGCGGCATCGTCGAAGGACGGCGCCATCGAGACGCCATGCAACGGCATCTGCTGAATGCCGTGGACGATCGTGGGCTCGGGCAGTCCGGCCGCATCGAGGACAGTGGCGGCGATGTCGATCACGTGGTGGAACTGCGTCCGCACCTCACCCTTCGACCTGATCCGCTCGGGCCAGTGAACGATCGTGCCGTTGCGGGTGCCGCCCCAGTGCGAGGCGACCTGCTTCGTCCACTGGTACGGCGTATCCATCGCGTGGGCCCAGCCGACGGCGTAGTGGTTGTACGCCCTCGGCGTCCCGAAGTCGTCGATCCGCGAGGTCATGAAGTCGACCGTCTCCAGCCCCGCCGCCCCGTTCAGGACGACGAGCTCGTTGAAGCAGCCGTTCGGCGTGCCCTCCGCAGACGCGCCGTTGTCGCCGACGATCACGTACACGAGCGTGTCGTCCAGAAGCTCGATGTCGGCGAGGGCATCGATCAGCCGGCCGACGTGATGGTCGGTGTGCTCCATGAAGCCGGCGTATACCTCCATCTGGCGCGCGAGGATCGGCTTCATCTCGTCAGGCGTCTCGTCCCAGGCGGGGATCTCGGCGGGGCGCTCCGTGAGCTCGGCGTCCTCGGGGATCACGCCGAGCCGCTTCTGACGCGCGATCGTCTCCTCTCGGAGCTTGTCCCAGCCCTGGTCGAACTCGCCCTTGTACTTCGCAGACCATTCGGCAGGGACGTGGTGCGGCGCGTGCGTCGCCCCGGGGGCGTAGTAGACGAAGAACGGCTTGTCCGGCATCAGCGCCTTCTGCTGGCGGATCCAGTCGATCGCGTGATCCGTCATGTCCTCCGTGAAGTGATACCCCTCTTCCGGCGTGCGATCGGGCTCGATCGGCACCGTTCCCTCGTAGATCGCCGGCGCGTACTGGTTCGTCTCGCCGCCGATGAAGCCGTAGAAGTGCTCGAAACCGCCGCCGCAACTGGGCCAGGCGTCGAACGGCCCCATCGGGCTCGTCTCCCACACAGGCACCTCGTGGCACTTGCCGAACTGTGCCGTCGAGTAGCCGTTCAGCTTGAGCGTCTCGGCAAGCGGCGCCGCGGCCTTCGGCCGAATGGAGCTGTAGCCGGGAGCCGACGTCGCGATCTCGGTGATGCCGCCCATGCCGACGGCGTGGTGGTTGCGGCCGGTCAGAAGCGCTTGCCGCGTCGGCGAGCAGAGGGCGGTCGTGTGAAAGCGGTTGTACTTGAGCCCGTTCTCCGCGAGGCGCTCGAAGTTCGGTGTCTGACAGGGACCGCCGAATGCCGACGACGAGCCGAAGCCGGCGTCGTCGATCAGGATCACCAGCACGTTCGGCGCGCCCTCCGGCGGCCGAAGCGGCTCGATCGGCGGGAACGCCGTGGCCGGATCCTTGGCGTCATACGTCGTGATGCCGACGTGCTGCTGATCCGGGATCGGCAGAACCTGGCGCTGCGGCTGCTCGGGCATGGTGTCTCCTGTTCGCGCGTGTCCACCGATCCTGTCGGTCGGGCCACTGCGCCTCATCGCCCAGAGAGGATGAACCGGCGCTAGTCGAGGATCGTCAAGGCGAAGGCGACAGCGAAACCGAGCGTCGTCGCGAGCCCCACCTGCTTGCCGCCGTGCTCGAAGGCTTCCGGCATCATCGTGTCGGCCAGCATCGTCAGGATCGCGCCTCCCGCGAATGCGAGCACGAACGCGAGCGCCCCGGGGCCCGCGGAGTCGAAGAGCGCGTACCCCGCCAGCGACGCCAGCCCGCAGACGATCGCCACGACGACCCAGAGGCCCATGATCCTGCCGCGCTTCCAGCCTCCCGACGTCAGGCCGGTCGTGGCCGCGATCGCCTCCGGAAGGTTCGAGATGAACACGGCTGCGATCACCGCGACGCTCACCCCGGTTCCCTGCAGCAGCCCCAGACCGATCACCGCCGACTCCGGGATGCCGTCGAGAACGATCCCGAGCACGATCGCGAGACCGGATCCCGCGGGGGCCGACCCGTCCATGTCCTTGCGGCCGTCGCCACCCAGCCGGTCGACGAAGGCGTCACCGACGAAGAACGTCACTGCGCCGGCCCCGAGACCGAGCGCGAGGCTGCCGCCTCCTGCCGACGTCTGGAACGCCTCAGCCACGAGCTCGTAGGCGACGGCGCTGATCAGAACTCCGGCCCCGAAGGCCATGATCAAGCCGAGCAGGTGCTCCCGGATCGGCAGCGTGAGGGCCAGTGCACCGCCGAGGATCAGCGACGAGCCAGCGAACAGCCCCCAGGCGAGCGCTGCGCCCATCAGACCGACACCGCGCTAGCCGTGACCAATCCTCTCAGCGGGTCGCGTAGCTGCTGCGCGCCGACTTGGCCCCGTACGTCGCAACGTCGAGCACGAATCCGAGGCCGACGAGAATCCACTCAGCGCCCGAGACGCCGCCGGCAGACCACACCAGGAGATACATGAGCGTCGTCCACGGCAGGAAGAAAAGGCCGAGCAACGGCCACACCCACGAGTCGAACGCGAAGTCGACCCGGTTGCCGAAGAGCCACATCGCGATGATCGCGAACCGCGGGCCGAGAGCTGCGAAGAGAAGGAGGAAACAACACATCAGGGAACCTCACCCTATGTGCCGCCCCGGACGGCCTGTGTCTGGCTGCCCTGCTGTCATGGCGGGCAACGTCTCGTCCGAAGGGAGTGCGACTCTTACGGCGAATCCCGATCCCGTACGGGCGAAGGCAGCGCGAGCCTCCTTCCCGGTGCGGTTTCTGACGTTCCAACAGGGAGGATTACGGATGAACTCCAAGAGCATGGCAGGGTGGGTCGGCTTCGCCGGCATCCTGATGCTGATCATCGGCTCGATCGACTTCTTCCAGGGCTTGATCGCGCTGTTCGATGACGAGTACTTCGTCGTCACAGCGTCCGGCTTCCTGGTCGTCGACCTGACGGCCTGGGGCTGGATCATGCTGATCTGGGGCGTGCTGCTGGTTCTCGCAGGCTGGGGGTTGCTCAGCGGGCAGAGCTGGGCACGCTGGTTCTCGATCGTGGTCGTGTCGCTGAACTTCCTCGCCCAACTCGGCTTCCTCGGCAACAGCGCCTATCCGCTGTGGACGCTCACCGCGCAAGCGTTGAACATCATCGTCCTCTACGCGCTCATCGCGCGCTGGGAAGAGAGTGCGGCCGAGCTGAGGACCTCCAGCACCCTCTAACCGCCACCCGGATCGAGGCCGTCGCGCGGGGGGCGCGACGGCCTCGTCCTCCGGACGAACCGGCTCAATCATCCGCACCGGGTGATGCGAGAACCCGGTTCCGAGGCGAATCATCGGAAGGACGCCGATGTTCCTCCTCCTCGCCCTTGTCCTCTTCATCTTCCTTCCCTCGCCGTGGAACGCCTTCGCCGGGTTCGCGTGCATCGTGCTCTTCATCCTCGAGGCCGCGTTCTGGCAGCGCCGCGTGCGGGGGCAGAAGACTCAGACCGGGGTCGAGCGTCTCGTCGGGGCAACGGGCGAGGTGTCCGAACGTCTCGCCCCGTCCGGTCAAGTCCGGGTCCTCGGTGAGATCTGGCAGGCTCGCTCCGCTGCCGAGCTTCCTCCGGGCTCACGCGTGCGCGTGACCGCGGTGGACGGACTCATCCTGGAGGTCGAGGCCGTTGACGAGGACTCCATGAACGGTCGCCCACCGTGAATCACACCGTTGGGGTGATGCCTCGCGCGGAGCGGGTGAAGGATGCTGTCCTGAACTCGTGGTGACGACAACCCCGCAGGTGACGGAAGCCGCCCAACCAGGGCGCCATCGCGGTCTGCCTTTCGGCGACCCCTCCCGCAAAGCCCGGCTCATGAAAATCGGAGCCTGGCTGGTGGGGATCGTGCTCGTGCTCGTCGTCCTACGCCTCCTCGGTATCGACGTCATCGGGTGGCTGTCGAACCTCTGGGACCAGATCAAGGCCATCCCTGTCGGCTACATCATCGCCGCGCTCTTCTTCCAGACGGGCCAGACGCTGTTGGCCGGACTCTCCTACTACGGCATCCTGCGCGCGGCCTATCCCGGCCAGGTCGAGCTCTGGCCGATCGTGACCGCGTACGCGGTCGGGGTGGCGATCAACAACTTCCTGCCCGCGAACATCGGCACGTTCGTGACGCTGCTGATGTTCGTCGCCATCATCCCCGCCGCGACCTTCGCGGGCTCGATCGCCGCCTACCTCGTGCAGAAGATCTTCTTCACGATCGCGGGCACCTTCGTCTACCTGTACCTCTTCCTGTCCGTGCCGGGCTCGTTCAACGAGAACCTCGGGAACATCTCCGACAACCCGGTCGTCTCGATCCTGATCGCCGTGGGGGCCGTCTTCCTGATCGTCATCCTCGGCCGCATCTTCTGGCGACAGGTCAAGAAGCTCTGGGCCCAGGCCAAGCAGGGCGGCGTGATCCTCTCGCGCCCCAAGGAGTACCTGACGAACGCGTTTCTTCCCTCGCTTCTCTCATGGTTGTGCAAGTTGACCGTGATCGGGATCTTCCTGGCCGCATTCGCGATCCCCGTCACCTTCGAGTCGATCATGTGGGTGACCGGCTCGGGCTCGCTGGCGAACACCGTCTCGTTCACGCCGGGGGCGGTCGGGATCACCCAGGCGACGAACGCGCTCGCGCTCGACACGTGCTGCAACGTCGCCAATAGCACCGCCGTCGCCTATTCCACTGCCCAACAGCTGATCACAACAGCCTGGAACGTCCTCGTCGCGCTGGTCCTCGTCGTCGCCGTCTTCGGCTGGAGCGGCGGGAAGTTGCTCGTCGGGCAGTCCTACGGTGACGCCAAGGTCAAAGTCGCCGAGCAGAAGGCCCAGCGGGCCGAGAAGAAGGCGGAGAAGAAGGAAGCGAAGCGCGCGGCGAAGGGCGAGGATTGAGGGTGAGGACGCCGGCCGCCCTGCATGGCGAGGGCGTCTCCTGGCGACCTGAGCGGCCGCGGTTCAAGCCGCTCCACGTGCTGCTGTCGTGGGCGCTGACCGCCTTGTCGCTCGGGGTTGCGGCGATGATCCTGCCCGGCGTCGACATCGCGGGGTACGGCGGCGCGCTCGCAGTGGCGGCCGTCGTCGCCCTGCTGAACGCTCTGCTACCGCCGCTCCTCGCCGCCCTCCGTCTGCCGTTCATGCTCGCGCTCGGCTTCGTGCTCGTCCTGATCCTCAACGCCCTCGTGCTCAAGCTCGCCTCCGATCTGCTGGACAACACCTTCGTGGTCGACAACTTCGGCTGGGCGCTGCTCGCGGCGCTTCTGGTCGCCGCCGTGAGCGTCTTCCTCGAGGTGATCTTCGGCACGAACGACGACGACACGTACACGCTGCGTGTCGTCCAGCGGATCGCCCGCCGTCAGGGTGGAGGTTCTCCGACCGATGTTCCCGGGATCATCTATCTCGAGATCGACGGTCTCGCGCTCCCGGTGCTCCGGCGCGCGATGCGGGACGGCAACGCATCCAACATGGCTCGCTGGCTCGCCGAGGGCACGCACGGGCTCGCCGAGTGGGAGACCGACCTCTCTTCCCAGACAGGCGCAAGCCAGGCGGGGATCCTACTCGGCTCCAACGAGGACATCCCCGCGTTCCGCTGGGTCGACAAGGAAAGCGGCCTGCTCACGGCATGCTCCGCTCCCGCCGACTGCGCGCGCATCGAGGCCGACCGCGCCACGGGCATCGGCTTGCTCGTCAACGGCGGTTCGAGCCGCGGCAACCTGCTCTCGGGCGAGGCCGAGGAGGTGATCCTCACCGTCAGCCGGATGGAGGCCGAGAAGAAGGCGAACCCTGGCTATCGCGCATTCTTCGCCAACGGATTCAACGTCACTCGAGCACTCGTCCTCTTCGCGTGGGAGGTGATCCTCGAGTGGACTGCCTCGCTCCGGGCAATCCGGCGCGATGTGAGGCCGAGAGGCCACCGCGGCGGCATCTATCCGTTCCTGCGCGGCGCGATGTGCGTGATCGTGCGGGACCTGATCGTCTACGGCGTGCTGACGGACATGATGCGCGGCCGGCCTGCGGTCTACGCGACGTTCTCGAGCTACGACGAGGTGGCTCACCACTCGGGGCTCGAGCGGGCGGACACCCTCGAGGCGCTGCGCAAGCTGGACGAGCAATTCGGGCGCATCGACCGCGCGCGCAGCTACGCGCCGCGTCCCTACGAGATCGTCGTGCTCTCCGACCACGGACAGACACAGGGTGCGACCTTCAAGCAGCGGAACGGCTACGGATTGGACGAGCTCGTCGAGCGCTCGCTCGAGCACGGGACGGTCGAGAAGGTCGCCGGCGGCGACGAGCAGCACTCGATGGTCGGGCTCGCAGTCGGCGAGGCGACCGGACGACCGGACAAGCAGAAGGGGAAGCGCGCGAAGAACGACGTCTCGGACCGGGAGGTCGTCGTGCTCGGCTCGGGGAACCTCGGCCTCATCTCGCTGATGGAGGAGCAACGCAGGCTCACACTCGAGGAGATCAACGAGCGCCACCCACGGCTGATCCCGGAGCTCCGCGCTCACCCGCATGTCGGCTGGCTCCTCGTCAGGTCCTCGGAGCGGGGCCCCGTCGCGCTCGGCTCCGCCGGCGCCCACTATCTCACCGAGGGGACCGTCGAAGGCACGGATCCACTGGCGCCGTTCGCACCCAATGCCCCCCGGCACCTGCTGCGGACCGACGGGTTCCCCCACGTCGCCGACATCATGGTCGGCAGCTTCTACGACCCGGATCTCGAAGAGGGGTGCGCGTTCGAGGAGCTCATCTCGTTCCACGGAGGGATCGGAGGACCCCAGACACGGGCGTTCATCCTCCATCCCGTCGGTTTGCCCGTTCCCGACGACGAGATCGTCGGCGCCGAGCAGGTACACAGCGTCCTGTCGGGCTGGCGGCGGCAGCTCCAGGACACTGAGCAGGCCGGCGCAGGCGCCGCTGCCTCGCGATGAATCTCGTCTGGTCGGCGCTCGTCATCGCCGTCGCAGCCACCCTGGCGGTGGCGGCGATGCTGCTCGTACGGCGCGGTGCGCCCGAGGGCAGTCGCTTCGTCGACGGCGACCGTGCCTCGGGAGTCTTCGGTGTGCTGGCAACAGGGTTCTCGGTGCTGCTCGGCTTCGTCGTCTTCCTCGCCTTCGAGAGCTACGACCAGTCGAGAGCCGGGGCGGAGCAGGAAGCGCTCGTGCTCTCGCAGCAGGTCGAAACTGCGCAGTTTCTGGGTTCTCCCGTGTCTGCTGAGCTCACGGGCGAGCTGATCTGCTACGCCCGGTCGGTCGTCCACACGGAGTGGCCGCGCGCGGAGACCGGCGACCTGGGTGACCAGATCAATCCCTGGGGAGTCGAGCTCTTCCGGACCATCAAGATGGTTCAGCCCAAGACGGCGAGCGAGCAGGAGGCCTACGGGAAGTGGATGGACGAGACGTCGGAGCGCGAAGCGGCCCGGATCGACCGGATCCACGGCGCCGTCGGCGTGATCCCGACTCCGTTGTGGGTCGTGCTGCTGCTCATCTCCGTCGTGGTGTTCGTGTTCATGCTGTTCTTCGCCGACCCGGGCGAGGGCGCGGTCGCACAGTCGGTCTTGATGGGGTCGGTCGCGACAGTCGTCGTTTCGATGCTGCTCCTGATCGCGTTCCTGGACAGTCCGTTTCACAGGGGAGTCGGCGGCGTCCGGCCGGCTGCGATGGAGAGAACGCTTCGCATCGTCGACGAGTCGCTGAAGGCTGTCGGTGAAAACGTGGCGCTCCCCTGCGACACACGCGGGAACGCGATCCCGTGACGGACGCGCGCAGACGGGATTGGGTCGAGGTCGGCGCCACGGTCCTGCTCGCGGTCGCTGCGGTGGCGACCGCCTGGAGCAGCTACCAGGCAACGCGCTGGAACGGCGAGCAGGCGAAGGCGTCGGCCAAGGTGAACAAGACCCGGATCGACGCGGCGCGTGCGTCCGACCTGGCGAACGCCCAGCAGCAGGTCGACGTGGAGACGTTCATGCAATGGGTGGACTCGTACGCGCGAGGCGAGACCGAGCTCGTGACCTTCTACCGCGAGCGCTTCCGGCCGGAGTTCCAGCCCGCGTTCAACGCGTGGGTGGCGACGAAGCCGCTCAAGACCAAGGGCGCGCCACTGACGCCGTTCGCGCTGCCGCAGTACCGGCTCGCGGCGAGGAGCGGAGGCACGCCGGCTGGACCAGACTGCCGAGGTGCTCTCGGGCCAGGTGCGCCGGAACATCCAGCGGGCGTCGAACTACGTCCTCGGTGTCGTTCTCTTCACGGTCGCGCTCTTCTTCGCGGGCATGAGCACCAAGCTGACTGCCCCCGGCTTGCGCAAGCTCATGCTGGTGATCGGCTACTTCATCTTCCTGGGCACGGCCGTTTGGATCGCGACCTCCCCCATCAGCATCGCGATCTGACGGATCAGCCGCCCGACGACCGGAGCTCGTCGCACGAGTCCGCTTCGTTGAAGGCCGTCTCCAGGTCGCCCCCTGGATCCAGCTGCTCGAGCTCGGAGAAGGTCGAGGAGAACTGCTGGCTCATCGTGGAAACGGCCGTGCCGATTGCGGTGATCGCCGCGGCGATCCCGCTCGCGCCTGAGACGTCGTCGACAGCGTTCTGCACGGTCGACAGATTCTCGTCCGCATCGTCGGCGAGCTGGTCGAGCGACTCCTTGGCCTGCTGGCCTGCTTCCGTGTCGGGCGGCCCAAGATCTCTCACGTCGTCGACGAAGTCGCTCGTCGAGCTTGCAATGTCGTCGACTGCGTCTCTGAGGGAATCCTCGCTGAGGTTCCCGCCACTCAGAGAGTCGGTCGCGGACGTGATCGAGTCGGTCCAGGACGTGATCGCCGAGCAGACATCGTCCGCCCACGCCGTAGCGGAGTCGCCGCCCCCGTCGTCGCCGCCGCAGCCGGCAGCGAGGGAGGCGGCGAACACCGCGAATACGACCCAGGTGAGAACCCGGTACATCGGCCTATGCCGTGAGAGCCTTGGACTTGATCGCGTCGAACTCGGCCTGGGTGATCGCACCGCTGTCGAGCAGCCCCTTGGCCTTCTCGATCTCGGCCGCTGCGCCGCCGGAGCCGGCGGTCGTGCGGACGTACTCGTCCATCTGGCTCTGTGCAGCCTGGGCTTCTTCCATGCGACGCTTCGTCATGTCATCGCTGTTGGCGATGAGGTAGACGAAGACGCCGAGGAACGGGACGAACAGCACGAAGATGATCCAAAGCGTCTTTTTCGCGCCGGTCGCATCGCGCCGCCGGAAGATGTCCGCGATCACATAGAACAGCAGCAAGAACCAGCTGATCCAGAGGAAGAAGACGAGCATCGACCACAACACACCGAGGAACGGGTAATCAGCAGCTAACAACATCGGGTTCTCCTTGAGACAATCGAGGGTCTCCGTTGGAAGGGCGCGGCTCGTTTCGCCGGGCTTGCGACAAGACTCTAGTCGCCTCAGGCCCGGGTCATCATGCGGAGTGGATGATATCCGGCTGGATCGGACGTGCGCTAGCGCTCGAGCTTGCGCTCGAGGCCGTCGAGCCGCGCGAGGATCAGCTCCAGATCACGCAGCTCCTCCTCGCGAGCCTCGCGATTCCGCTGTGACACCAGGATCGAGACCACCACGCTCGTGATCAGCGGAATCAGCCCGAGGCCCGTCAGCATCAGCGCGCTCGCGACGAAGCGGCCGGCGGCGCTCTCTGGAACGAAGTCGCCGTATCCGACCGTGGTGACAGTCGTGATCGAGAACCAGAGGGCGTTCGGGAACGTGTGGAAGACCGTCGGCTCGAGCAGCCGCTCGAGGACGGCGGCTCCGAGCGCAAGCGTCATCGCAACTGCCACGATCAGCCCGACCGCCTTGCGCAGTGTCAGGCTGAGCAACACGTCGGTCAACCGCTTCTCGATGCGAGAGGTCATCGGGATTCAGTTCGGCGCGTTGATCGGATGCCCTACACCGCTGGGCGGGTTGATCGAAGGCCTGGAACGGGAGCGCGTTTTCGATGTATCTTCTTCGCCGTGCTGGTCTTCCTATTGATCCGTTGGGCGGTGCTCGCCGTCGCTTTCGCAATCACGGCCTGGCTCCTGTCGGGGATGGAGATCTCCGGCGGCTTCTGGGCGTATCTCTGGGTCTCGGCGCTCTTTGGGATCGTCAACGCGATCATCGGGACGATCCTGCGCATCCTCACGCTGCCGCTCACCCTCTTGACGCTCGGCCTGTTCGCCATCGTGATCAACGCGCTCATGCTCGAGCTCACTGACGGGCTCACCAGCCATCTCACGATCGACGACTTCTTCTGGACCGCGATCTGGGGGGCGATCATCCTCGCGATCGTCTCGGTGCTCCTGGATTACCTCGTGCGCACAGTGCTGGCACCGAAGCCGACACCGGCTACGTAGCGTCTTCAGCCCCGACGAACGGTGGGCGCAGCGGCGGCCGGCGGGAGTTCCATCGAGGCGCGGACGGCGACGAGCGGCGCCGTCGGAATCGTGATGAACCCGCGTGTCGGCCGATCGAGGTCGAAGCTGACGAAGAGCAGCAGCGTGACCAGTCCGGCGGCGAGCAAGACGGTGACGACGCCGCGGGACAGGAGCGCCAGGTAGAGCGCCATGAGGCCGAGCGCGGTCGCGGCTCCGATCACCTCGATGAGGACGATCGCGGACGGGACGCGATTGTTCAGCGCGGACACTCGCGTCGTCTGCATGTCGATCATCTCGTTCAGGCTCTCGACGTAGAGGCGCGGCGCGGATTGCGTCGGCTGGGCATCGAACGCCTCGCCCGCCAGAGACCAGAGGCGCCTATGAAGAGCCGACTCTGCAGCGATCGCGCGCTTCGCGGCCGGGCTGCTGGGTCTCGCACGTGAGAGGGCGAGGCTCGCGTCTGCGTACTGGACGTAGAGCGGGAGCGAACGACTCCGGGCCGGCTCGGCCAGCGTCTGCGCGCGCAGGTACGAGGTACCGATCGCGTTCGCATCGTTCACGACCGCGGCACGCCGAGCGTCGTAGCGGCCGACCGCCATCGCAAGGCCGAAGGCGAGAACAAGGGCGACGAGGGTGAGCAGCGCGGACTGGACGGCGCCGAACGGCTCGCGCAACCCCTCTGCGTGACGAGCCAGCGACCGGCCTGCCGCGAGCCCGAGAAACGTCGCACCGAACATGATCCCTGCGAGCAGCAGCGCCAGCTGCCAGCTGTTGAGCGAAAACAACACCGTCTCTCCCGTGTGAGCCGGACACCAGCGAATCACCCGCATCGGACGATGCTGCCGTAGCCTGGCCGGGGGATTCTGAATCGACCTCCCGCGAAAGGACGAGCGATGGCCACGACCACGACGCCCCGCCCTGCGCTCGGCGACGATGAGCTGCAGAAGCTGCTTGGGCTGATGAAGGGCGCTGACAGCGTCGAGTTGAAGCTGACCGTCCCCGAGCGGGACCAGCGCTCAACCATTCGATCGCTCGGACTCGACCCGCTGCAGGCGGAGATCCGTCAGGTGTTCTTCTTCGACACCCCGGAGCTGGCGCTCGATCAGCAAGGCCTGGTCGTGCGCGCCAGGCGGTCGCAGAAGAAGGGGGACGACTCGGTCGTGAAGCTACGGCCGGTGGTCCCGTCCGAACTGTCGAAGTCCATCCGGCGATCCCCCAACTTCGGGGTCGAGGTGGACGCGTCGCCCGGCGGGTTCGTCTGCTCCGGCTCGATGAAAGGGACGCCCGTGCTGGGCCACGTGCTCGACGCCGCCATGGGCAAACGGGCGACCCGCAAGCTCTTCTCCAAGGAGCAGCAGGCGCTCTTCGCCGCCAACGCGCCGGAAGGCATCGCACTCGACGACCTTTTGATTCTGGGCCCGATCTTCGTCCTCAAGCTGAAGTACTTGCCCGAGGGCTTCGCCCGCAAGATGGTCGCCGAGATGTGGCTCTATCCGGACGGTTCGCGGATCTTCGAGCTCTCTACCAAGTGCGAGCCGGGGGAAGCGTTCCAGGTCGCCGCCGAGACTCGTGCCTTTCTCGCCTCGAAGGGCGTCGATCTCGACACCGAGCAGCAGACGAAGACCCGGACTGCACTCGAGTACTTCGCAAAGCAGGTCGCAGACGCCGGCGCCTAGACCGGCGTGGCCGCGCGCAACGATCGTCTCGACCTCTACCTCGTCCGCCATGCGTTCGCCGCCCACGCTGATCCCGCGCGCTGGCCGGACGACGCGACGCGCCCCCTCACAAAGGAAGGCATCGCCCGCTTCCGCGTCGCGGCACGCGGCCTTCGGCGGCTCGTCCCGGCTGTCGACTCGGTGCTGTCGAGCGGCTACGCGCGCGCCTGGCAGACGGCGGAGCTGTTGCATGAAGCCGCCGGCTGGTACGAGCCGGAGGAATGTCCCGCGCTCGAGGCCGGGCGCCCAGCGACGTCGGTCCTCGACGTCCTTCGAAGCCGCAGCGAGCCTTCGATCGCCCTCGTCGGGCATGAGCCGCAACTCTCTAGCCTCGTGTCGATCCTCTGCACCGGGAACGGGGACCAGCTCCAGATCGAGCTGAAGAAGGGCGCCGTCGCGTTGCTCTCGTTCGCCGGCCCTGTCGCGCCGGCGCACGCGTGCCTGCGGTGGACGGTCTCGCCGAAGATCCTCCGCCGGCTCGACTCGGCGTAATGCGATACCTCGAGCGCTGGGTTCCGGGCCTCGCGATGATCAGGCTGTATCAGCCTGGGTGGTTGCGCTCGGACGTGGTCGCGGGGATCGTGCTGACGGCGATCCTCGTGCCGCAGGGCATGGCCTATGCAGAGTTGGCCGGCCTGCCGGCGGTGAACGGCCTCTACACCACGATGGCGTGCTTGGTCGGCTATGCGCTGTTCGGTCCGTCGAGGATTCTCGTGCTCGGGCCCGACTCGTCGCTCGGCCCGTTGATCCTCCTCGCAATTCTTCCGCTCGCGATCACCGACGATCCCGCCGAGCTGGTCGCTTTTGCCGGGATGCTGGCGCTGCTCGTCGCCGCGATCGAGATCGGGCTGGGGCTCGGCAAGCTCGGCTTCGTCGCCGACCTGCTCTCCAAGGAGGTGCAGGTCGGCTACATGATCGGTCTCGGCATCACGATCATCATGGGCCAACTCCCGAAGCTGTTCGGCTTCTCCACCGATGCCGACAAGTTCCTGGACGAGGTGCGGGCGTTCTTCGAGGGCCTCGACGCGCGTAACCGCTACACGCTGGCCGTTGGTCTGGCGTCGCTTGCCCTGTTGCTGATCCTGCCGCGCTTCACGCGACGCATCCCGGCAGTCCTCATCACCGTCGTCCTCTCGACTCTCGCGGTGGCGCTGTTCAACCTGACGGACGAGGGCGTGACGACCGTCGGGTCGCTGCCGCAGGGACTGCCCCGGCCTCAGTTCCCGTCCGTCGCTCTGAGCGACATCGGAGCGCTGCTGGCGGCGGCGATCGGCATCACCCTCGTGTCGCTCGCAGACACCATCGCGACCTCGACGAGCTTCGCCGCCAAGCGTGGCGACGAGGTGAACGCGAGCCAGGAGATGATCGGGATCGGCGCCGCCAACGCCTTCGCCGGGCTCTTCCAGGGATTCCCCGTCTCCACGAGCGGATCGCGTACGGCAGTCGCCGAGCAGGCCGGCGCCAAGAGCCAGGTCACCGGACTGGTTGGCGCGGCACTCGTCGCGATCATGCTGCTCTTCCTGCCTGGCCTGCTCGCGAACCTTCCGAACTCGGCCCTCGCGGCGATCGTGATCGCCGCCGCGCTCTCACTGATGGACATCTCGACGGTGGCCAAGTTCCTGCGCGTCCGCGTGTCGTCTTTCGTGCTGGCGATGACTGCCACGCTGGGCGTCGTGCTCTTTGGCGTGCTCGAAGGCATCCTGATTGCGGTGGCGCTCTCGATCCTGGTCTTCTTCAAGCGCAACTGGTGGCCCACCGGCCAGGTGCTCGGCAGAGTCGCCTCGCTCGACTCCTGGCACAGCATCGACGCCCATCCCGACGCCGCGCAGACCCCCGACGTCGTGGTGTTCCGCTGGGAGGCTTCCCTCTTCTTCGCCAATGCGAGCATCTTCCGCCAGGAGATCCGCCGACTGGTCAACAGCTCCGATGCTCACTGGGTCGTCGTCCAGTGCGAAGCCATCACCGACATCGACGTCACGGCAGCCGACATGCTCGAGCGTCTCGACAGCGAGCTCAACCAGCGCGGCGTCCACCTGGTGTTCGTGGAGCTGCGCAGTCGCCTGTACGACCTCGTGACGCGCTACGGGCTCCTGGAGACGCTCGACCAGAGGCACTTCTACGACTCGCTGGACGACGCCCTCACCGGCATCGAGGCGACGGTTCGAGGTCGTTGATCCGCCAGGCTCCGACAGCAATCACCCCTTGTGGACGAGGTTTCCCCCCTCGGCGGCAGAAGAATCGAGCGATCGAGCGTCACCGCCGTCCAGGGGGCGAGTCCGCAGACTGGCCGCGATGCGACCTGGCACGGTCTGACCGCGGAAGAGGCATGCGCCCGGTTCGAGGTCGAACCGCGGTCCGGTCTCGACACGGCCGAGGTCGAGCGGCGACGGGCGGAGGTCGGCCCGAACAAGCTCGACGAGGCCAAGAAGGAGCCTGCCTGGCAGGCCTTCCTCCGGCAGTACCGCGACCTGATGCAGCTCGTCCTGCTCGGCGCCGCGATCGTCAGCATCGTCGCGCTCCAGGAGTGGTCGACCGGCCTGGTGATCATCGGCTTGACCGTGCTGAACGCGGTCCTGGGCCTCAACCAGGAGGGCAAGGCGGCGGAGAGCGTCGCCGCGCTCCAGAAGATGCTCCTGATCCATGCGCATGTCCGCCGAGGGGGCCAGCGGGTGGACATCCCAGCAGAGGAGGTCGTGCCGGGCGACATCGTCACCTTCGAGGCGGGCGACAAGGTCCCGGCCGACGGGCGGCTGATCCTGGCCGCGACGCTGGAGATCGAAGAGGCTGCGCTCACCGGCGAGAGCACCCCGGTGCTGAAGTCGGTCGACCCGGTCTCCGGAGAGGACGTTCCGCTCGGCGACCGCCTCGACATGGCCTACATGAACTCGACCGTGACTCGTGGCCGAGGCGAGATGGTGGTGACAGGGACCGGAATGGCGACCGAGGTCGGGCAGATCTCGGGGATGCTGGCCGGGGTGCAACAGGAGAAGACGCCGCTCACGCGCCAACTCGACCAGTTGACCGTCCTGATCACGATCATGGCCGCGGCCGCGCTGGCCCTCGTGGTCGTCTTCGGGCTGCTGCACGGCGACGACTTCGACGATCTGTTCGTGATCGGCATCGCATTGGCAATCGCGGCGATCCCGACCGGCCTGCCCGCGGTCGTGACGACCATGCTCTCGCTCGGGACGCAGGCGCTTGCGGCGAAGGGAGCGATCGTGAAGCGGCTCCGGTCCGTGGAGACGCTCGGCTCGACCTCTGCGATCTGCTCCGACAAGACCGGCACGTTGACGCTGAACCAGATGACGGCCCGCGAGCTCATCGTCGTCGGGCGCCGATACTCGGTGGAGGGCGAGGGCTACTCCACCGAGGGCAGGATCCTCCGCATCGCAGGCGAGACGGAGACCTCCCTCGACCCGTTCCTCCTCCCCATGGCTCTGGCCAATGACGCTGCCGTGCGCGACGGAGAGATCGTCGGCGACCCGACCGAGGCGGCGCTCGTCGTTCTGGCAGCCAAGGGCGGGCTCGACGTCGACGAGACGAGGCGCCTCTTCCCGCGCGTCGGCGAGGTTCCGTTCGACTCCGAGTACAAGTTCATGGCCACGTTCCACGAGATGGAGGACAACGGCCGCAAGGTCGTCCGCTGCTTCATCAAGGGCGCACCGGACGTGCTGCTCGCGCGCTCGTCGCAGATCCGGGACGCCGACGGCTCGACCGTGCCCGCGGCGGCCGCACTCGATCGTGTCCTGGCCGAGAACGACCGTCTCGCCGGCGAAGGCCTCCGAGTGCTCGCGGTGGCCATGCGCGACATCGACCCCTCGAGCTTCGACGCCGGCGGCGACCTGCTCGCAGAGGTGCAGGACGTGACGCTGCTCGCCCTGGTCGGCATCGTCGACCCGCCGCGTAAGGAGGCGAGGGACGCGATCGCCCTGTGCAAGGCAGCCGGCATCCAGGTCCGCATGATCACCGGCGACCACGCCACGACCGCCGCCGCGATCGGGGGCCAGCTCGGGATCGAGGGCCGCGCGTTGACCGGGACGGAGTTCGCCGCGCTCAGCGACGAGGAGCTTGGCGCACAGGTGGGCGAGATCGGAGTGGTGGCCCGGGTCGCTCCGGAGGACAAGGTGCGCCTCGTCGACATGCTGAAGCGGCAGGGCAACGTCGTCGCGATGACCGGTGACGGGGTCAACGACGCTCCCGCGCTCAAGCGCTCGGACATCGGCGTCGCGATGGGGATCACGGGCACCGAGGTGACGAAGGAAGCAGCAGACATGATCCTCACGGACGACAACTTCGCCACGATCGTGTCGGCGGTCGAGGGCGGCCGCGGGATCTACGACAACCTGATGAAGTACGTGCGGATCCAGCTGATCGAGCTGGGCGCATTCATCCTGCTGTTCGTCCTCGCCGGGGCGTTCGACGTGGCCAACGGCGCTCCACTGACGCCGTTGCAGGTCCTCTGGATCAACTTCGCGATCGACGTGGTGCTGGCGATCGGCCTGGGCTTTGACGCGGCCGTCCCCGGCCTGATGAAGCGGCGGCCCAGGGATGCGAGCGCCCCGATCGTGAACCGCCCGCTCGCGATCAAGCTCGGCCTCCTGGCCTTCGTCATGGCAGTCATCGCGCTCGGAGTCGTCGCCTGGGCCGAGGACCGCTATGACCTGGTCGTCGCCACCACGATGGGGCTGACCACGCTGTCGCTGATGCACATCGTCGCCGCCCTCGAGGTCCGCGACCCGACGCAGACGATCTTCAGCCGCTACACGCTCGAGAACCGGCGATTCGTGCAGCTGATCGGAGTGACGCTCGTGCTGACGTTCCTCGTGACCGAGCTGAACTTCCTGGAGCGCATCTTCGACACGGTCTCCTTGACGAGCTCGCAGTGGGGCATCTGCCTGCTCGGGCCGATCGTTTACCTTGCGATCGCGGAGACCGTGAAGCTTTTCGACCGGCGCAGCCACCGCAGGGACTGTCCCGGCCGGGGCCGGCTAGCAGATGTCCACGGAGGAACGGATCAGAGAGCAGGTGATGGTGACGCCCGGGAATCCGGCGGCCATCGCCGACCGAGATCCCGGCTGGACCGGAGGCCCTGATTACGAAGGGCTCTCCAAGGACGAGCTCGAGGCCGAGGCAAGAGCGGTGTTGGCTCAAGGAGTCGAAGAGCTCTCCGACGCGCAAGAGCTGCTCTGGGCGAGCGACACATACGCACTCCTCGTTGTCTTGCAGGCAATGGACGCCGCCGGGAAGGACAGCGCGATCGAGCACGTGATGACGGGCGTCAACCCGCAGGGCGTTCAGGTGGTCTCCTTCAGGGCGCCATCCGCAGAGGAGCACGACCACAACTTCCTCTGGCGCATCTCGAAGGGTCTTCCGGAGCGGGGACGGATCGGCATCTTCAACCGCTCGCACTACGAGGACGTCGTCGCACTTCGCGTGCATCCCGAGTGGCTCGGGAGTCAGCTGCCCACCGCAACGGTAGGCCCGCAGATCTGGGAGGAGCGCTACGAGGACATCAACGCCTTCGAGCGGCACCTCGACCGGAACGGGACGAAGATCGTCAAGCTGTTCCTCAACGTCTCCAAGGCGGAGCAGAAGCGGCGCTTCCTCGCTCGGCTCGATACGCCCCACAAGGAGTGGAAGTTCAATGCGGCCGACGTCACCGAGCGGGGCCGCTGGGACGACTACATGTCCGCCTTCGAGGCCGCGCTGACCGCCACCTCGACGCCGTGGGCGCCGTGGTACGTGGTCCCGGCAGATCACAAGTGGCTTACCCAGGCCCTCGTGGTGCGGCTCCTCGTCGAGACGATCCGCGGCCTCGACCTGCAGTGGCCGGAGGTGTCCGAGTCGGAGCACAAGGCCAACGCAGAGGCACGCCGAAAACTCGAAGCGGAAGCTTGACCGCGCTGGCGCCTGGACGCCCGAGACGAATAAGGTAGTGCGACCAACGGGATGCGAGGAGGGGTCAACCGTAGCGACCGAGACATCAGTATTGGCGGGCCTCGAGCCTCGATCGTTCTGGGGCCACTTCGAGGCGCTCACGAAAGTCGCACGGCCGTCGCGTCACGAGGAGCCGGTCATCGCGCACGTGCGCGCCTGGGCCGAGCAGCACGGCTTCGAGCTCCAGCAGGACGCGGGCCGGAATCTGGTCATCCGCGTTCCGGCCACAGCCGGGGCGTGAGAACGCGCCCGTCGTGACGCTGCAAGGGCATCTCGACATGGTCTGCGAGCGCGACGCGTCGAGCCCGAACGACCCGGCCGAAGGGCGGATCGTGCTCCAGCGGGACGGCGAGTGGCTGACTGCGGATGGAACCACGCTGGGCGCCGACGACGGCGTCGCAATCGCGGCGATGATGGCGCTCGTCGAGGACGAGTCGCTGCCGCACGGGCCGCTCGAGCTGCTGATGACCGTGGCCGAGGAGGTCGGGCTCGAAGGCGCGAACGCGCTCGATCCGGCGCTCGTGACGGGCTCGATCCTGGTCAACCTCGACAGCGAGGAGGACGGGCGGCTGACGGTCGGGTGCGCCGGGAGCACCGACACGTGGATCCGCATCCAGGCGCCGCGCGAGGCGGCGGAGGGCGACCAGGTCACGCTCGGCGTCACCGTGAGCGGCGGAAGTGGCGGCCACTCGGGCACCGGGATCGCGCTCGGCCGCTCGAACGCCGTCAAGGTGCTCGGGCGAGCGCTGCGCGAGGCGCGCGAGACCGTGCCGTTCCGGCTCGTCTCGCTGGCGGGCGGCAAGAGCCGCAACGCGATCCCGCGCGAGGCGATCGCAATCTGCTCCGTCGCGGCCGACCAGGAACCTGCCTTCCGCGATGCGGTCGCCGCCGCCGCCGCGACGATCCGCGATGCGTACAGCAAGACCGACGCGGGCCTCACGGTCGGCATCGAGCCCGCCGACGCCGCGGAGCTCCCGTGGACGGACGAGGGGACGAAGACGCTGCTCGACGCCGTCGCGCTCGTGCCCACAGGGCCGCTCGCCATGAGCCCCGACTTCGACGACCTCGTCGAGACGAGCACTTCCCTCGGCGAGGCGATCACGGAAGGCGACGAGCTGACGCTGCACAGCCTCTCGCGCTCGTCGAACGACTCGGCTCTCCCCGAGGTGATCGCAACGCTCGATGCCGCGGCGCGGCTCGGCGGTGGCGAGCTCGAGGTCAAGCGCAACTACGGCGGCTGGCGACCCGATCTCGACTCGAAGGCGCTCGCAGCCGCGCGCGGTGCCTACGAGCGCGAGTTCGGCGAACCGCCGATCATCACCGCCGTGCACGCGGGGCTCGAAACGGCTGTGATCGGGACGAAGGTGCCCGGTCTGGACATGCTCTCGTTCGGGCCGCAGATCGAGTTCCCGCACTCGCCGGACGAGCGCGTGAGCATCCCCACCGTCGAGCGCTTCTGGAGGCTGCTCGTCGTCTTCCTCGATGAAATGTCCGACCCGGGGAAGTAAGGTCGACTCGTGCGCAGCCCCCTCGCCTGGATCCTCGCCGGTGTCGGCATCCTGGCCGTGCTTCTTATCGGCGCAGCCCTCGCCGGCAACGACGAGGGTGAGACCGTTCCGGCCGGCGAGTGGACGCAGAGCGTCTGCGGTGCGGTCGGCGTCTGGCGCGGCGAGATCGAGGACATCGTCGACGCCATACGGGTCCCGAACGCGGAGAGCACGTCGGGCGAGGAGCCGCAGTCCGAGACGCCACAGGGACGAACCGGATTCGTCCGCAAGAGCGTCGAGCGCGCAGTCGGGGCGACTGAGACTCTGGTCGTGGGCATCGACAACGCGGGCGTGCCGGAGACCGAGAACGGCGAGGAGGCGGCCGACGACATCTCCGTCTGGGCGGAGCGCGCTCTCGGCGACCTCGAAGAGGCCCAGGACTCGCTCGACAACGAGGCGGACACCCTCGAGCAGGGCATCGAGCAGTTCCAGGATGCGACGGGTGCGATCGGATCCGCGCTCGTCGGCGGCGTGCAGACGATCGCCGACGTCGCCCGCCTCGATCCCGAGATCGCCGCTGCATTCCGCGACGCGAGCACGTGCCAGCAGCTGCGAGAGGAGAGTGGCGCTCGATGAGCACCACTGACTGGGTCCTGATCGCGCTCGAAGGGCTCGTCGTCATCGGCTTCATCGCCCTCGGCGTGCGCTCCGGCGGCATCGGACTCGGGCTCTGGGGCGGCGTCGGCACGCTCATCCTGGTCTTCGGCTTCGGCCTGGCCCCCGGCGAACCGCCGGTCAGCGCCATGTTGATCATCGTCGCCGTGATCGCGGCCTCTGCCGCCATGCAGGCCGCCGGCGGGATCGACTACATGGTCCTGATCGCGAGCAAGGCGCTCCGCGCGCGGCCGAAAATGCTCAACTTCGCGGCGCCTTACATCTCCTATCTGCTGACGATTCTCACCGGCACGGGCAACACGTTCTTCTCCCTCATCCCCGTGATCAACGAGCTCGCCTATGCGAACAAGATCAGGCCGGAGCGGGCGCTCGCCGGCTCGGCCGTCGCCTCGACCTTCGGGATCACCGCGAGCCCGGTCGCCGCCGCCATGGCGACGATGCTCCCGCTCGTCGAGATCTACGGCTACGACATCGTCGACGTGATGCTGATCACGATCCCGGCCAGCATCGTCGGCATCTTCGTGATGGCGCTTGTGATGAACACGCACGGCAAGGACCTGGCCGACGACGTCGAGTACCAGCGCCGCCTTACCGCAGGCGAGATCAAGCCCCCTGCGCCGCCCGGCGAGATCACGCTGCTGCCCTACGCGAAGCGGAGCGTCGGCATCTTCCTCACGGCAGTCGGCGCGATCTGCGTGTTCGGCGTCTTCGAAGGGCTCCGGCCGACGATCCCGGCCGAGGGCGGCGGCGTCGAGCCGCTGTCGGTGACGCCGATCATCCAGATGTTCATGCTCACCGCCGCGGCGCTGATCCTCATCTTCGCGCACGTGCAGGCGAGCGACATCCCGAACACGCAGATCTTCAAGTCGGGCATGGTCGCGATGATCGCGCTCTTCGGGATCGCCTGGATGGCGGACACCTTCATCGCCAACAACGAGGACGCGATCGTCTCCGCGCTCGGCAGCCTCGCCGAGAACTGGCCCTTCACGATCGCGATCGCCATCTTCCTCGTCGCAGCGTTAACCACGAGCCAGTCGGCTGCGACGCGCACGATGGTGCCGCTCGGGCTCGCGCTCGGGATCAGTGCGGGCTACATGATCGCGATGTGGACCGCCGTGGCCGGCGTGCTCTTCTTCCCGGCCAACGGGACGCAGATCGCCGCCGCCGAGGCCGACGAGACCGGCACGACGACGCTCGGCAAGCGCGTCTTCGACCACTCGTTCCAACTGCCGCTGCAGATCGCCTGGGTCGCGACAGCCCTCGTCGGCTGCCTGATCGTCTACCTCTTCTTCGGCGACCACACTCCGGCACCGCCGGTGCCCACCACGCCCGCCCCCTAGCATGAGCGTCCGCGGCGCCGCCTTCCTCGGCATCGGCGCCATGGTCGGCGCCGGCATCTTCGCACTGCTCGGCGAGGCCGGATCGGTCGCGGGCTCCGCTGTCTGGCTTTCCTTCCTCCTCGCCGGGATCGTCTCCGCGCTGCTCGGCTACACCGTCGTCAAGATGGGCGTCCGCTTCCCGTCGTCGGGCGGCATCATCGCGTACCTGATCGAGGGGTTCGGGAACGGACGCCTGGTCGGAATCGCCTCCTGGCTGGGCTACTTCGCCGCGATCGTGATCGTCTGCTCGATGGTCGCGGTCTCGTTCGGGAGCTATGCGACCTCCCTGTTCATCGGGGAGAACGCGGCGACGGGCTGGGACAACCTGTTCACGACCCTGATCGTGCTCGCGATGGCGGGCATCAACATCGTCGGCTCGAAGATCGTCGACCGCGCCCAGACGCTGATCGTCTTCCTCCTCCTCGCGGTCTTCGCCGTCTTCATCGTCGTCACGCTGGCGGACATCGACTTCGACCTGCTCGCCTTCAGCGGCTATCCGTCGTTCGACGACATCATCGCGAGCGTCGCCCTCACCTTCTTCGCCTATCTCGGCTTCAGCGTCATCACCTTCACCGTGGGCGACCTCCGCGACCCTGCGCGTGAGCTGCCGAAGGCGATGTACCTCGCCCTCAGTGTCACGACGGTGCTGTACGTCCTGATCGCGCTCGGTGTGTTCGGCACGCTCACCGTCCCGGAGGTGATCGGCTACGGCGAGACGGCGATCGCCGAGGCCGCACGGCCGACGCTCGGTGACGCCGGGTTCACGATGATGGCGATCGCCGCTCTGCTTGCGACCTCGTCGTCCGTGAACGCGACGCTCTACGCCTCAGGTGGCTTGACCTCGATGCTCGCGGGCGCCGGCCAGTTCCCGCCGTTCTTCGGACGCGGCTCGCGGCTCGGCGCGCACGCGGGCATGCTGATCACGGCCGGCATCGTGCTCGTGGTCAGCAACCTCGTCGACCTCTCCGCGATCGCGTCGGTGGGGAGCGCGTGCTCCCTCGTGATCTTCCTCCTCGTCGGCGTCGCCGCCTACCGGCGGCGCGGGGACACGGGCGCGAACGCCGCGATCGTGCTCGCAGGGATCGCGGCGACCGCTGTCGTCCTGGCCTTCTTCGCAGTCGACACGCTTCGCAATGCTCCCGAGACGTTCGTCGCGATCGTGGCGATCACCCTGCTGGCCGTGGCCCTGGACCTGGTCTGGAAGCGGAGCCGCGGTACGCCGGCTGCCGACCCCGATGCCACGGCGGCCTAGGTGGCCGACGAACCGCGTTCGCCGCAGACGGCGCCCGGAAACGAGCTCCTGCTCTTCCTCGCCGACCTCGGCGCAGCGCTCAGCGCGATCGGCGAGACCGTCGACGCCATCGAGCAGCGCCTTGCCCTGATCGCCCGCGCCTACGGGCTCGAAGATGCGCGCTTCAGCGTCTTTCCGACCTCGCTCTTCCTGACGCTCGGCCGCGGCGAGGCAGCGACGATCGAGCCGACGAAGCGGCTGTCGGCGACGCCGCGTCTCGACCAGATCGCGGCGGTCCACCGACTCGCCGAGGAGGCGGAGCGGGGGGCGATCGCTCCGGGGGCCGGGATCGCCCGGCTCGAGGAGATCCGGGCGACGGGCAGCCGCTACGGGCCGCTGGCGAGCGTGCTCGGCTACACGACGCTGACGATCGGGATCGCGCTGATTCTGCGTCCGGCGCCGCGCGACGTCGCGGCCGCCGCCGTGCTCGGCACCGTCGTCGGCGTGCTGCGGCTGCTCGCGCGCGGGCGGCGCTCGCTCGAGGTGCTGATGCCCTTCGTCGCCGCCTTCGCCGTTGCCTTGCTGACCGCCCTCGCCGTCAAGTACGACGTCACCGATCCCGGCCTGCGCGCGATGATCGCCGCACTCGTCGTCTTCATCCCCGGCGTCGCACTGACCACGGCGGTGCTCGAGCTGACCGAGGGCCAGATGATCTCCGGCTCGAGCCGGCTCGTCTGGGCCGCCACCCAGCTCGGCCTGATCGCGTTCGGGATCGTCGCAGGCGTCAGCGCCGCCGGCGTGCCCGCGGAGCGCGCGTTCTCCAGCTCCGACGCGCTCCTCGGCGACTGGGCGCCCTGGCTCGGCGTTCTCGTCTTCGCCGTCGGGGTCACGGTCGCCCACTCGACGCCGCCCGGCGCCCTGCTTTCGCTGCTCGCCGTCCTCTACGCCGCGTGGACCGGCCAGGTGCTCGGCGACGCGTTGTTCGGCGCCTACGCAAGCGGCTTCGTCGGCGCCGTCGTGATGACGCTCGCGGCGTATCAGCTCGCGCGGCTCCAGTCGACGATGCCCGTATACGCCATGTTCCTGCCAGGCTTCTGGCTGCTCGTCCCCGGCTCGCTCGGCCTGATCGGGCTGACGACCTTCCTGGCCTTCCCGGACTCCGCCTCCGGGACCGACGTCTTCGCCGTGGTGGGAGCGATCGCGGCGGTCGCGCTCGGCGTCCTCTGCGGGGTCGAGCTGCACCGCTGGCTGATGGGCGCCGAGCGGCGGGCCCAGGCCATCACGCGGCGCGTGAGGCCTCCCGCTGCCTGAGCGCGCCCCGTGCCAGATCGACGGCCCGCACGACCGCGACGGTCGTGAGGACGGCGCTCCCCGCGAGGACGAGCAGCAGCCCGGGAGCCGCGGACGCGCCGAGAATCGCGCGGGCGTCCAGCCAGTTCTCGAGCGCCGTCCAGCCGATCACGAGGCCGGCGCCGAGCACGCCGATCACGCCGAGCCACGATCCGAGCATCCGGATCCACAGCAGCGCGAGCCCGGCCACGATCGCGGCCAGCCAGCCGTTGTTCGGCCCCTGCGTGCCGTCGAGCCGCACCGGCCCGTCGGCGACCCACGTCACGAAGACGCCGAGGAGGACGACGGCGACGGCGATTCGACACACGAGCCGCAGGCGCGCGGTGTCGTCGCCTCGCGGGGTAGGGTCGCTCATGGCTGACGACGCTACCACCCGCCCGCGGCGCCCCCGGGCACGCCGTGGTTTTGCGATCGCGGGCCTCGCGCTCGCGGCGATCTTCGTCGTCGTGTACCGGCAAGTGCTCGGGATCACCCAGCGGCCGAGCTGGCCGCCGCCGGCGGATGCGGTCACCTCCGCGGGGGCGCAGGCGGCGACCCAGGCGTTCGTCGCCCGAGACGGCGCGCGCCCGCACGACGCGGCACTGCCGTTCGCGTGGTCGACGGCCGCCACGATCGAGCCGCTCGTCGAGGGCGCGACCTTCTTCCCGCGGATCTTCGCCGACATCGAGGCGGCGCAATCGTCGGTGCACATCCTGATGTTCGGCTGGCGTGAGGGCGAGGTCGGGATGGAGATGGCCGCGCTCCTCCGGCGCAAGCTCGAGGAAGGCGTCGAGGTGAGGGTGATCGTCGACAGCTTCGGCTCGCGGCCCTACGAGGAGGCGCGGGAGATGTTCACCGGCCTCGCGGCCGCGGGCGCGCAGATCGTCGTCAACGACGTCTTCCCGCTCGACCGCGACGGTCTCTTCCCCGACGGCCAGAGCGTCGACTGGCGCCAGGACGAGGTGGGCCGCGCCGACCACCGCAAGCTCTACGTGATCGACGGCGCCGTCGCCTGGACCGGCGGAGCGGGCATCGAGGATCACTTCGAGAACGGCGGCTTCCACGACATCATGGTTCGCGTCACCGGCGGCGTCGTCCGACAGGCGCAGGCGGCGTTCCTGACGAGCTTTCGCGGGCACGGCGGCCCGCTCGGGGCCGACCTCTCCGCGTACTTCCCCGCGCCGGCCGACGAGGGCTCGACGCCCATCGCCCTCGCGCAGGTGATTCCCGGCGGCCACGTCGCCGCCTCCCAGGCGCTCCGCGAGCAGATCGACGGCGCTCGCCGGCGGCTCGACCTGATGAACCCGTACGTCACGGACGCAGACATGATCGGCCGGATCCTCGCCGCGGCGCGTCGCGGCGTCGCCGTGCGTCTCGTCGTCTCGCAGACGTCGAACAACGCGCAGGCGACGGCTGCCCTGAAGCATTACTACCGCGACCTGGCCGAGGCGGGAGTCGAGCTCTGGGAGCTTCCCGGCACGGTCGTCCACGCCAAGGTCGTCGTCGCCGACGACGTCGTCAGCTTCGGCACCGTCAACCTCGACGCCTGGGCGCTCTACCGAAACAACGAGATCATGATGCTCGCACGGAGCGCCGAGACGGCGGAGCTGCTCGAGGAGCGGCTGTTCGAGCCCGACATCGCGCGCTCGCAGCGCGGCGTGCCGCCGGAGGGCGGTCGAGAGCGGTTCGAGAGCTGGCTCTGGAACACCCTGGGATCGTTCCTGTGAACGGCGCGCGTCTAGCCCCTAGAGTCGCGTGATGCGCAAGTGGCTCCCGCTGGTCATCCTCGCGTCGGCCCAGTTCATCATGGTGCTGGACTCGAGCGTGATGAACGTCTCGATCTCGCAGATTGTGGCCGACTTGGACACGACGGTCACTGGCGTGCAGAGCGCGATCACGATGTACACGCTCGTGATGGCGGCGTTCATGCTCGTCGGCGCGAAGCTCGGCGACATCCTCGGTCGCGACCGGGCATTCGGACTGGGCCTGGCCGTGTACGGGCTTGGCTCGCTGATCACGTCGCTCAGCCCGAACCTCACGGTGCTGCTGATCGGCTGGTCGGGGATCGAGGGGCTCGGCGCGGTGCTGGTGATCCCGGCGATCGCCGCGCTGACCGCCGCGAACTACGAGGGCAAGGAGCGCGCGTTCGCCTACGGGATGATCGGCGGCGCCGCAGGTGCGGCGATCGCGGCGGGGCCGCTGATCGGCGGCTACGTGACGACGACCTGGAGTTGGCGGTACGTCTTCGTCGGCGAGGTCGTGGTGGTCATCGCGGTGCTCATCGTCCACCGGCGCATGAAGCGTGCGCCCAAGCCGGAGCAGGCGCCGAAGCTGGACTACGGCGGCGCCGCGCTCTCGGCGGTCGCGCTCGGGCTGATCGTGTTCGGGATCCTGAAGAGCAGCACCTGGGGTTGGATCAAGCCGATCGACGCGCCGACGATCGACGGGCACGAGATCACGCCGCTCGGGTTCTCCCTGGTGCCGTTCCTGATCATGGGTGGTTTCGTCGTCCTCGGCTGCTTCCTGGCCTGGGAGGAGCGCCGTGAGCGGCTCGGCCGGAGCACGCTTCTCAATCGCGAACTGCTGAAGATCGAGACGCTGCGCGGCGGGCTGACTTCGCTTTCCGCGCAGCAGCTGATCGTGATGGGCACATTCTTCGTCCTGCCGGTGTACCTCCAGGTCGTGCTCGGGTTCGACGCGTTCGAGACGGGCAAGCGGCTCTTCCCGATGTCGATCTCGATGCTGGCCGCTGCGCTCATCGGGCCGAGGGTGGCAGTGCGGTTCGGGCCGCGGACCGTCGTCCAGGTCGGCCTCGGGGCAATGGCGATCGCTTCGCTTGTGCTCGTCGGGACGATCGACGTGACTCTGAACGGAACGGCCTTCGCCGTGTCGCTCGTCTTCTTCGGGATCGGCGCGGGGCTCCTCATGTCGCAGCTCGGCAACGTGATCATGTCCTCCGTCCCCCCGGACGAGACGAATGAGGCGGGTGGACTGCAGGGGACTGCGCAGAACCTCGGCGCGTCCCTTGGCACGGCGTTGATCGGCTCGGTGCTGCTGCTCGGGCTGCTGAACGGGTTCAACTCGCGGATCCAGGAGAACCCGGCTTTGCCTGCCGACGTGAAGACGCAGGTGGCGGCCGCCACGGAGGAAGGCATCGCCATCGTTACGACCGAGCAGGCGCACCAGGCGCTGCTCGACGCGGGGCTGGCGCCGGCCGAGGCAGACGCTGTCACGGCCGACTACGGCGACGCCCAGCTGGACGCGCTGAAGACGTCGATGCTCGCAGTTGCGTTCCTGGCGGTGCTCTCGTTCTGGTTCACGCGGCGGTTGCCCGGACGACCCGAGAGAGCGCCTAGTTAGATGCGCCGCGAAAGTAACCGGAAGGAGTAGCGATGTGCCGTTGGCTCGCCTATTCAGGATCGCCGATCCGGCTCGAGGAGCTGCTGGTCAAGCGCGACCGGTCGTTGATCGACCAGAGCCTGCACTCACGTCTGGGAGCGACGACGACGAACGGCGACGGCTTCGGGGTCGGCTGGTACGACGACAGCGGGACGCCGAGGCTCTACCGCAGCACGCATCCGGCCTGGAACGACCGGAATCTGCGTGAGCTCGCCGCCGGGGTCTCGTCGCCGCTCTTCTTCGCGCACATCCGCTCGTCGACGGGCACCGCAATCCAGGAGACGAACACGCACCCGTTCCGGTACGGGCGCTGGCTGTGGATGCACAACGGGCTGATCCGCGAGTTCCCACGCATCCGCCGTGAGCTCCTGGCGGCCGTCGACGACTCGTTCTTCGCCTCAATCGAGGGAACCACCGACTCGGAGGCGATGTTCTATCTCGCGCTCACGTTCGGGCTCGAGGACGACCCAGTGTCGGCGGTCGCGCGGATGGTCGGCTTCGTCGAGGAAACCGGGCGGACGCACGGCATCGCCGATCCGGTGCAGATGACCATCGCCACGACCGACGGGCGCAGCCTGTGGGCGTTTCGCTACTCGAGCGAGGGTGACTCGCGTTCCCTCTACTTCAGCACGCGCCTGGACGAGCTCCGGGCGGCCTATCCGGGCATCGAAGAGCTCACCGGCCTCTCGGACGAGACCAGGGTCGTGGTCTCCGAGCCGCTCGGTGACCTTCCGGGAGTGTGGAACGAGGTCCCTGAGTCGCACTTCGGGATCGTGCAGCCCGGCGCCGACGTGCTCCAGCCGTTCGTCCCCGCGCGGTAGTCAGCTCGAGGGCAGGGCCTCGGCCCAGTCGCGCAGGCGGCCGGAGAACTGCGCCACCGCCGGGGTCACTTCGATGACCGAGTCTGCGGGAACGTTCGCGCGGCGAGCGGCGACGAAGATCGCGTCGGGTGACGGTGCCTCGTAAAGGCAGTAGGTGCGTCGCCGGTCCGCAGCTCAGGAACGAGAAGACCCAGTGCACGCCTTCCTCCACACCGATCTCTTCGATCAGCTCGACGGCGTCATCGGTGAGGTCGAGCTGCTCGGCGAAATTGCGCTCGATCACGTACAGCGGCATGACCTGATGCTACCCGCCGCTCACTCCGTGGCGAGACCGCGCCGATGCGCGTAGGACGCAGCCTCGGTTCGATTCGCACAACGCGTCTTGCGCAGGATGCTGCGCACGTGATTGGCAGCCGTGTGCTCGCTGATCACGAGCGCCGCACCGATCTCGCGGTTGCTCAGCCCGCGCGAGATGAGGAGCAGGACCTGCGCCTCGCGGGCCGAGAGCCCGTCCGGGAGGGCTTCCACGAGCGTCGACGAGCGAAGAGCGGCGATCCTCGCGCGGAGGGTCGGCATCCCGATCCGGTCGGCCAGCGTCGAGGCCTCGCCGAGCAGCGCATCGGCACGGTCGCGGCCGGCGGAGCCGACTGACAGAAGAAAACGGGCGTACTCGTACGCGGTATGGGCGATCCACGTCTGCGCTCCCATGCGGCGGTTCAGCTCCAGCGCGCCTTCGAAGTGCGCCCGCGCGCGCTCCGCCTCGCCGAGCACCGACGCGAGCATGCCGAGGTACCGGTCCGCGGCCCCGTAGCAGGAGACGAGGTGCCCGATCCTGACGATCGTGCCCGCGAGAGGCTCGAGCTCCGGATACAGGAGCTCGGCCGTGACTTCGTCGCCGAGCGACGCGCACGCGTCGGCGAGGTACGTGAGCGACGCGAGCCAGAGCGACTCGCGGTAGCGGTCGAGCCCTTCGTCGACGACCCGGCCGAGCTCCCGCTTCGCCTCGGCTTCCATTCCCAGCTCGGCGAGCAGTGCAACGAGACCGGGGCGCCACGGCCCGGTACGGTCCGGGTCTGCGGCGAGGAGCCCGACGACCGGCGCGAGCTCCTCGAGGCGCCCCTGCTCGCGGCGGACGCTGAACATCTGAATCCCGTAGACGCCGGACGCGTCACGTCCGGTCAGGAGACGGCTCCACTCGTGGGAGCTGTGGGCCATGGCTTCGGCGGCTTCGAGACGGCCGTCGCAGAGCGCGATCGCCGAACCGAAGTGCTCCGCGACGTGGACCATGAACGGTTGCGCGGTCTGCTCGGCCGTCCGCAGCAGCTCGTCGAGCTGATGCCGGGCGAGATCGACCTCCCCGAGAGCGACGAGCGCCGGAACGCGCCAGCCCATCGCCTCCGCCTGGATCTCCGTGTCGCCCAGCACCGCAGCCAGGTCCCTCGCCTCGGTCACCATCGCGAGGACCTCGTCCAGTGAGTTCGTTCCGCGCGACCAGTAGGAGCGCATGAGCACGGTGGCGAGGCCTGTGCGATCGCCGAGCCGGCGCGCCATCGCGATCGCACTCGTCCGCGCCTGCGCGCCACGATCGTGATCGCCCCGAAAGTCGAGCGCGCGGGCGAGCCCGCTGAGCAATGCGACGCGCAACTCGGAGCTCTCGTCGCTGAACGCGTCCGCGGCCTCCTCGAGGAGCTCGATCGCACCTTCGTCGACGATCCCGGGGCGCCAGCACGTCTCCTCGTAGCCGATCGCGGCTCGTGCGAGCAGGTCGGCGCTCGCGAGCTCGCGGGCGATCTCCGCGGCCGAGCGGAACGCGGCGAGTGCGTCGGGCACTTTGCCCGCCCGGTGGCTCGCGGTGCCGAGCTCGAGGTAGGCCTCGGCCCGCGCGGACGCGGGCTCGATCCGGAGCTCGAGCGCCGTGCGAAACCTCGCCGCCGCCTCGTCGAACGCGAGTGCCGAGCGCGCAGCGCGCGCTGCGGCGAGGTTGTACTCGACTGCGCGCCCGGTCGCCCCGAGGGGCGCCGCGGCCGCGAAATGGTGCGCGAGGTCCGCGAGGACCCGGCCGGAGCGGTCGCCCGCGCTTTCGAGCGCCTCGCCGACGCGCAGGTGGAGCTCCGCCCGCCGCGCACTTCCGAGACGGTCGTACAGCGCCTTGCGCACCAGTTCGTGGTTGAAGCGATAGACGAGCCTGCGCGACGGCAGCTCCTCGATCATCCCGCTGCCGATGCCCTCGTCGAGGGCATCCAGGAGCTGCGCGTCCGCGAGACCTGCAGCTCTGAGCACGATGTCGAGCTCGAACTCCGCGCCGACGGTCGCCGCCAGCTCGAGCAGGTCGGTCGTCTCGGGCGCGAGGCGAGAGAGGCGCTGGCTGACCACCTCCCGAACGCTCTCGGGTGTTCCGAGCTCCGCGATCGGCCGCGTGAGCGTGATCGCGCCGTCGACCACCTCGACCGCGCCGGTCTCGATGAGCGCCCGCCAAAGCTCGTTGATGAGGAATGCGTTTCCTTCCGTGAGGTCGCTGATCGCCTGCGACAGATCGCTCAGGCCTTCGCTCGAGTCGGCTCCGGCCGCGCGCCTCACGAACTCCATCACGTCGTCGCTGGACAACCCGCCGAGCCGCAGGCGGACGACGTCCTCGGATCGGCGGAGGTCGGCGAGCGTCTCCGAGAGCGTCTCCGGCATGTCGGCCTCGGTGTCGCGGAACGTGGCGAGTAGGAGCAGGCGCGGATCACCGCCGGGTCGCGCGAGGTGCCGCAGGAGCAGCAAGGTCGGAGCGTCGGCCCAGTGTCCGTCCTCGATGATGAGGAGCACCGGACGCTTTTCGGCGACAGCCGTGAGGAGCTCCGTGACGGCCGTGTGGAGCCGGTGGCGCTCGGTGTCGGGGTCTGCCTCGACGGGTGGCGACAGCTCGCCGGTGCGCTCGGTGAGATGCGGGAGCAGCCGCGTGAGCTCACCGCCTCCCACGCCGAGCGCAGAACGCAGCTCGTCCGGCTCGATCGCCCGCGTGAGGCGGTCGAGCGCCTGCACGAACGGACCGTATGGAGTGTGGACGACCTCGTCGCAGGCGCCGTACAGGACGAGCACGCCGGCGCTCGCCGCGTCGACTGCGAACTCGCGTACGAGCCTGCTCTTGCCCGAGCCCGCCTCGCCAGCGATGAGGACCACGCGGCGTTCCTCGCCGGCGGCCGTGGCCACCAGCGTGCGGAGGAACTCGAGCTCGGCGGAGCGTCCGACGAACGGAGAAGTCGACGTGAGGCTGAGCGGGCCGGGAAAACGGGCCATCCTCACCACGATAGTCAGATCTGACTATCGCCCAGTGATCAGCCGCGAAAAAGTGGGTCAACACTCGTCATGACGGGACGCCGCCCTCGCCGTAGCCTCGCATCCCGATGCAGATGATCCAGACAAGGGAGAGTGAATGAGCACCGTCAGCACGCCCGCTCAGGCTGCACGCCGCGAGCTCACCGGATTCGGGGGTCGCTTGATCGGCCCCGACGACGCCGAGTACGACGAGGCGCGCAGCGTCCACAACGCGATGATCGACAAGCGGCCGGCATTGATCGCCCGGCCCGCAACGCCGGATGAGGTGGCACGGGTGGTCGCGTTCGCGCGCGACAACGACTTGCTGCTCGCCATCCGCGGCGGCGGCCACAACGGCGCCGGTCTCGGAACGGTCGACGACGGCGTCGTGATCGACCTGTCGCTGCTGAAGGACATCGAGGTCGATCCGCAGGCGCGCACCGTGCGCGCCGGTGGAGGCTGCACCTGGGGCGAGGTCGACAGCGCGACGAACGAGCAGGGCCTGGCGACGCCGAGCGGGATCATCTCGACCACGGGAGTCGGAGGCCTCACGCTCGGCGGCGGCATCGGCCACCTCAGCCGCAAGCACGGACTCGCGATCGACAACCTGCTCGAGGCGGACGTCGTGCTCGCGAGCGGCGAACGCGTCCGCGCGAGCGCCGACGAGAACCCCGACCTGTTCTGGGCGCTCCGGGGCGGCGGCGGGAACTTCGGCGTCGTCACCTCGTTCCTCTTCCGGCTTCACGAGGTCGGTACGGTCATCGGCGGCCCGACGTTCTGGCCCGCGGAGCTCGGCGCAGAGGTGCTCTCGGCCTACCGCGAGTTCCTGCCTACCGCGCCCCGGGAGCTGAACGGCTTCTTCGCGTTCACCGTCGTGCCGCCCGCGCCACCGTTCCCGGAGGCGATCCACCTGCGAAACGTCTGCGGCGTCGTCTGGTGCTACATCGGCGACGAGGCCGGGGCGGCGAAGGCGATGGCGCCCCTGCTGGAGAAGCTCCCAGAGCCACTTCTACACGGGGTCGGGGCCATGCCGCACTCGGCGCTACAGGGCGCGTTCGACGGGCTCTACCCGCCCGGCGACCAGTGGTACTGGCGCGCCGACTTCGTCGAGAAGATCCCCGACGAGGCCGTCGCGATCCACGCGCGCTTCGGCGCTGCGCTGCCGACGATGAAGTCGACGATGCACCTCTATCCGATCGACGGCGCGGTGCACGATGTCCAGTCTGGCGACACCGCTTGGGGCTACCGCAACGCGACGTGGGGATCCGTCTTTGCCGGCGTCGACCCCGACCCCGCGAACGCGGAGCTCGTCAGCCGGTGGAGCATCGACTACTTCGAGGCGCTGCACCCGTACTCGGCCGGCGGCGGCTACGTGAACATGATGATGGACGAGGGTCAGGACCGGGTTCGGGCTGCCTACGGCGGCAACTACGACCGGCTCGCCCGGATCAAGGCGACATACGACCCGGAGAACCTCTTCCGCGTCAACCAGAACGTGCGGCCTGCCGCCTAGACAAACCGCAAGACAACCGAGAGGAGACACACCATGAAGCGCATGCTTGGCCTCGCCGTGCTCGCAGGAGCTGCGGCCCTCACAGTCCTGGCTGTGACCGCCTTCGGCGGCACCGCCCACCGCGCACAGCCGACAGGCGTGACGATCACGCCGCTCGCACACGCGACGATCGCCGCGCGCGTCGACACATCCAGCAGCGGGATCAAGATCAAGACGCACGGCCCGAAGGACATGCTCGTGACGTCGATCGTCGTCGACCCGAGCGGCTCGTTCGGCTGGCACACCCACCCCGGGCCGGTGCTCGTGAGCGTGGCCAGCGGCACCCTGTCGCTCTACCACGCAGAGCATCGCCGCTGCGACCGCGAGACGGTCACGGCCGGACAGGGTTTCATCGAGGACGGCGGTGACGTCCATCTGGCGCGCAACGAGGGGACGACTCCGGTGCAGCTCTACGTGACGTTTCTCGCGAGGCCCGGAACGACCGAGTTTCTGACCGAGGTAGCCGCACCGGCGGCTTGCAGAGGGCTCTAGCTCGATCCAGCCATGCGGGTGCGGGACGACGATCGATCTCGCACCCGCATGGACATCGCGTTGAGCAGTGATGCTTCTCGTCGCACGCGCATTCGCACATGATCCAGCCAGCCCGACAAGCTGACCGACAAGTGAGCTAGCTATGCACTCCGGGACGCGCCTATGCGAGTAGCCCGAGGCGGCCCTGACAGCGCAGGGCCGCGGCTCGGTTCGTTCCGACGGAGACGCTTGCTGAACGCCGAGGCGGCCTAGCGCTTGGCAGCGGCCGGCTTACGCGCGGTGCTCCGCCGCCGCGCAGTGGGAGGCTTCTTCCTTTGCGTCGCGGCCGGGCGAGTCTGCGTGCTTCCGTTCTGGCTGGTCGAGCGGTCCGTTGTCTGGCGGACGAGCCCGATCAACTCCTCGGGCAGCTCGGCCGCGCGTGTCTTCGCGTCGTCCATGACGTCCTTCGCCTGGCGCGAGAAGGAGTCGCTCTTGACGACTGCGTAGAGCGCCGCGCCCGACGCGGGAAGGAGCAGCCAGCGCTTCGCCGAGCCGACCTGCCGGTGATTCTTCCCCTGTACGGCGTCTGCCACGTCGGAGAGACGCTCCGCGTAGTCGATCACCTGCGCCGAAAACTTGTGAATCCCATTCATCTTGTAGACCCCCTGGAGTAGACACGGCCCCGTTCGGCTCCGTGATAGGGAAACGCAGGAACGTCGGACCTGGTTACGGGGCTTGCCTCGGTACGTATCGACTGCCGCAGTCCGCGCCCTCTTTGGGTGTGTGCAGCTCGTTAGGGAACGCCCCCCACTGGGGGCAGCCCGCAGCATCGTTGGGTTACGTGATCATCTCGTCCGCGGGAGGTTGAGGCGCTACGCGATCCTTGCGTTGCATCGTGTCTCGCCAGGGGACATTCCCGAACACGGGCCCAGGCGACCGGCCCCGGACCTAAACCGATCGCGCTTGCGCGCAGGGATCCGGATGGTCGTTTGGCGCGAGCCCCTGTCGGGTCGGGCGCACCGTCAGCGAGAGTGGTTGCCGCGGCTGGTCCGGCAGGATTAGACTCGGTTCGAGGAGGGCATGGCGGCAACGCTTGCTACTGGGGCTGACCGGCACCGCCACGGCGTGCGCAAACGGCTCGCGGCGTTGCGCGGAACTCGGCACGGCGGTTTCGTGCTTTACGGCATTTCCGTCGCGCTGGTTGCCGTGGGCTATTACCTCACGGGACGGATCGGCCTCGAGCTTGCCTATCTCGATGGCGCGGTGGCGGCCCTGTGGCCGCCCGCTGGGTTCGGACTTGCCGTGCTGTTTCTCTACGGCGCTCGGCTCTGGCCGGGCATCGTCGTCGGCGACCTCTGGCTCGGGGATTACTCGACGCCGTTCGGGACCGTCGTCGGCCAGACGGTGGGAAACACGCTGGCGCTCGTCGCCGCGGCCTTGGTCTTGCGCCGCTTGACCGGCGGGCGGGGCGAGCTCGAGCGCGTTTTCGACGTGCTGGCCCTCGTCGTCTGCGCTTTCCTCGCTGCCATCATCAGCGCCGCCTTCGGGCCGATGTCCCTGTATCTCGGCGACGTGATCCCTGCCGACGAACTCGTGCGCGTCTTTCGCACCTGGACACTGGGCGACGCAGCCGGCGTCCTGGTCGTTGCGCCCGCCATCCTGACCTGGTCCGCGTCAGGCTTGAAAGGCGTCCGACGGCAGGACATCGTCGAGAGGAGCGGTCATGCTCGCAGTGCTCGTCGTGCTGGCCGAGGTGTCCCCGCAACAAGACGTGCCCTACATCGTGTTCCCGGTGCTCTTGTGGGCTGCGCTGCGCCTCGGGCCTCGCGGCGCCGCCACGGCGATCCTCGTCGTCTGCTCGATCACCGTCTGGAACACGGCGCAAAGCGAAGGACCGTTTGTGCGGGAATCGATTACCGACAGCCTCCTCGCCACGCAGTTCTTCATCGCGATCGCCGCCATCACTTCGCTGATTCTCGCCGCAGTGACCGCCGAGCGCAGAGCCGCAGCACGCGCGTTGGCGGGCGCCGAGGCGACTCAGCGCGCGCTCGCCGACGAGCAGGCGGCGCTGCGCAGGGTCGCCACGCTCGTTGCGGGCGAGGCAGCGCCAAGCCGCGTCTTCGAGCACGTGACCGAGGAGGTCGGCCGGCTGCTGGCGTTCCCCGCCGCGAGCGTCATGCAGTACGACGGGGCTCGAACGGCCACGATCGTCGGGACCTGGAGCGTGGACGGCAAGCCGCGTTTCCCAGTCGGTGCTTCGCTCGATCTTGACGGCGACACGGTCGTCGCGGAGGTGCTGCGGAGCGGCACCGCTCAGCGCGTGGACTACGAGGAGGCGAGTGGCACCCTGGCCGAGACCGTGCGGAGCTTCGGCTACCGCGCCGCGGTGGCAGCTCCGGTCACCGTCGGCGGAAGGCTGTGGGGCGTACTGGTGGGAGTGACGACATCGGACGAGGGCCTGCCCGACGGTCTCGAGCGGCGGCTCTGCGACTTCGCCGAACTCGTCGCGCAAGCTCTGGCCAACGCCGACGCTTTTGAGAAGCTGGCCGCATCGCGGGCGCGGCTGGTCGAGGTCGGCGACGCCGAACGCATGCGGCTGGAGCGCAACCTGCATGACGGCGCTCAGCAGCGGCTCGTCTCGGTCTCCCTTGAGCTGAACATCGTCGCGGCGAAGTTCGAGAGTGACCCGCGGGCGGCGCGGGAGGTTCTCACCGAGGCCCAGGACGAGCTCGCCCGCGGGCTCACGGAGCTGCGCGAACTGGCCCGCGGCATCCACCCGGTCGTCCTCACGGAGCGGGGCCTGGGCCCCGCGCTCGACGCCCTGCTGTCGCGGGCACCGATCCCTGTCGAGATCACGGAACTGCCCGACGAGCGTCTACCAGCCAACGTCGAAGCGGCTGCGTACTACGTCGTCGCCGAAGCGATCGCGAACGTCGGCAAGTACGCGCACGCGTCCGGCGCGACCGTCAGCATCAGCCGCTCGAACGAAGCCGCAACCGTGAGCGTCAGCGACGACGGCGTCGGGGGCGCGGACCCGGCCGGCGGCTCAGGCCTCCACGGGCTGGCAGCCCGCGTCGAGGCGCTCAACGGCCACCTGGACATCGACAGCGAGCCGGGCCGCGGCACCCGCATCACAGCGGAGATTCCCTACCGGGAAGAGTGAGCCCGGCTCGGCTGAGCATCATTGCGCTCTCGTGGTGCTCGGCGATGTGGCAGTGAGCCATCCAGCGGCCGGGGTTTGTGACGTCGAGCAGGATGTCGACTGTCTCGCCGGTGCGAACGAGGACTGCGTCCTTCCAGACGAGGTTCGGTTCGACGACGTCGTCGCGCGCCAGGATCAGGAAGCGGCCGGCACCGTGGACGTGGAACGGGTGCGGCATCGGATGGTCTGAGTCCATCTCGTTCACGAGCCGTAGCTTCACTTGGTCGCCGACGCGGAACGTCCAATCGATCTGTGCGTTCTCGGCGCCGGTGTCGCGCTCGACGAGCTTCCAGCGCGTGTTCGCGGAGGAGTCGTGAGCGTGCTCCGAATCGACGCGCCGATTGTGATGGCCGCCACCTTCGGCTGCCGCCGTGGTGTCCGTGGCCGTGGTTGGGCATGTTCGGTCCGGGTCGTCACCGTTCCGCTGGCATCGCTCATGAACCGCGAAGGACTGGCCTTCGTAGTGAATTTGCGACGGACCTACTTCGCGAAAGGGGAGCAGACCAATGCTTGGTCCATCCGTATTCGCCCTCGGCGGACAACTGCGGGCCGTCGCCGTCGTCGTTGGCTTAGTCGCAGTTCTCGCTGCGCTCGTCGGGCCGGCTGCGGCGGCGCCGACGGCCAATCGGTTCGACCAGATCAACGTCGTGTCGGACCTGCCCGGCGTTGCACCGATTCTCGACCCGCTGCTGGTCAACCCGTGGGGACTGGCGCTGTCACCCACCAGCCCGCTCTGGGTTGCCAACAACGGCACCGGAACCGCGACCCTCTACCGCGGCGGCGGTGACGGAACCCCGTTCGTCAAGGTGGCCCTGGAGGTCACCGTGACCAACGGCGCCCCGACCGGTCAGGTGTTCAACGGCACGACCAGCTTCCAGGTGCCCCGCCGCTGGGCCCTCGCCCCGGCGTGTTCATCTTCGACAGCCAGACCGGTGACATCACCGGGTGGAACCCGGCCAACGGGCGGACGACCGCGGTGGTGGCCGCGCACTCCGACGACGCCATCTACACCGGGCTTGCGCTGCTGCAGACACCCAGCGGCCCGTTCCTGCTCGCGGCGGACTTCCGGCACGCGCGGATTGACGTCTTCGACGGCAACTGGAACCGCGTCAACGTCGGGTCGGCGTTCACCGACCAGGACTTGCCGGCCGGCTACGCCCCGTTCAACGTGCAGGTCCTGGGCGGGGCGGTCTACGTTGCCTACGCCCTGCAGGGCGAGGGCGGCGAGGAGGAGGTCGCCGGCCACAACCGCGGGTTCGTGGACAAGTACACCGACTTCGGCCAGACCGTGCAGCGGATCGCCAGTCGTGGCAACCTGAACGCGCCATGGGGCCTTGCCATCGCACCAGGCAGCTTCGGCAAGTACGCCGGTGCGCTGCTGGTCGGCAACTTCGGTGACGGGAAGATCGGAGCGTACGCCGACAGTGGGGACTTCCTCGGCTTCCTGCGCGACCGCAACAACGACGTTCTCTCAATCGACGGCCTCTGGGCGCTATTGCCCGGAACTGCCGCGAGCGGAGGGACCAATGCGGTCTGGTTCAGCGCCGGTCCCGGATGAAGAAACGCACGGCCTCGTCGGCATCATCCGCCCAGCCGGTTAGCGACGCCGACTCCGGGCAAGCATTCGTGTCCGGATCAAGATACTGCGCCTCGCCGGGATGTATCCGGCGGGGCGCAGGAGGTGGTAGGCAAGGCGGTCATCGCAGCACGAAGCCCGATGCTGCGCGTGGCAACAATGGCAACGCTCGACGTTCGCTCGCGTTCGGTCAAGTGTTCGCTCGCCGGGCTGATTCCGCTCAACCATGCGGCCTCAGCGAACCTCAGCAGCGTGTGGTCAGCGGCGGCAACTGCAAACGCCTTGCTAACGAACGCCGCCAAACGGGCGGACAGTGATCGGAACGAGTCCGACATGCCCCCTCCGGAAGTACCTGCAGAGAGCAGGTATCCGGTACCGGCCGCTACGCCCGTCATGGCTGGCGGAGAACCGCCTGTTCTAGGATCGCCCGACATGCCGCGGGTCGAGGAGATGGTCGAGCGGGTCTGGCCCGGCCGCGACGCCCGGATCGAGGCGCTCGGCGGCGGGATCACGAATCGCAACTTCAAGGTCGCCGTCGACGGGGGCGTCTACGTGCTCCGGATCGGCGGCCGCGACACGGAGCTGCTCGGGATCGACCGGCGCGCAGAACACGAGGCCTCCCTGGCGGCGGCCGCCGTCGGCGTCGGGCCGGACGTGATCGCGTTCATCGAGCCCGAGGGCTATCTCGTCACGCGCTTCATCGAGGGCGAGATCGTCGTCCCGGAGGCGATTCGGGAGCCGGAGCCGCTGCGGCGCGTCGCGCAGGCGCTGCGCGCCATCCACGGCGGGCCGCCGATTCCGTCACGGTTCGACCCCTTCCGCGTCGTCGAGGCATACGCGGCGACCGCGGTCGCACACGGGATCACGGTGCCGGCTGCGTTCGAGCGGGCGCGCGAGCTCGCCGCCGAGGTCGAGCGCGCCCGCGGGCCGGTCCCCGAGCGTCCGTGCCACAACGACCTGCTGACCGCGAACTTCATCGACGACGGTTCCCGGATCCGGATCGTCGACTGGGAGTACGCCGGCATGGGCGACATCTACTTCGACCTGGCGAACTTCGCCGTCAACAACGGCCTCCCCGCCGAGGAGACGACCGAGCTGCTGCATGCCTATTTCGGCAGCGCGACACCGCAGCACGAGCGGGCGCTGACACTGATGCGCTTCATGTCCGACTTCCGCGAGGCGATGTGGGGCGTCGTCCAGCAGGCCCTCTCGGACCTCGACTTCGACTTCCGCGCCTACGCGGAGCAGCACTTCGAGCGGCTCGAGCGAACGGCCACCGATCGCGCCTTCCGCCGCGCCCTGGCCTAGCTACCGCGTGGGGAGGAGCACGGCCGCAGCCGCGGCCGCATGCGCGAGCACGGAGACGGTCGCAACGATCTTCAGGGTCGTGTTCATCGTCACGAGAACGGATATCGGCAGCGGCCGGATACGCCTTTACGGCCTGTGCGACGTGCTGGAAGGGCGGTTCAGCCGACCGTGAAGCTCCCGTTCATCTGGCTCGCGTGCGGATCGCACTGGAACTTGTACTCGCCCGGCACGAGCGTCACGTCGAACGACTTCTCGCCCTCTTCCGAGACCTCCGTGGAGACATCGACGCCGCCCGGACCGGTGAGGTGGAAGTTGTGCGCCGTCGACTGGTCGTTGACGACGAGGGTGTAGTCGCCCGCGGTGATCCCGTCGGTGCCGTCGAGGCTGATGTCGAAGCCGGGGCCGACGCTGCCGTTCAGCGTCGTGCCGCCGCCGCCGCTCCACCGCCGGTCGCGCTCGCCTCGGTCGTCGCGGCCGTCGTGTCGCTGCTCTCGTTGTCGTCGCCGCCGCAACCGGCCAGAGCGAGGCCGAGCACGAGCAGCAGAATCGCGAAGGTGAAGTGGCGGCGGATCACGGGAGCTCCTTCCGGTCGGTGTCACACACGACTACGCGCCCCGTTCCCCGATCGGTTCGGTCATAACCAGCCGGAGCGGCGGAACGGGCATAGAGGCCGAGGCAGATGGCCGGATCAGCAGCAGCACCCCCGGGTAGCCGAAGCGCCAACCCAACTCGGGCATGTGCTCGAAGTTCATCCCGTAGATTCCCGCGACGGCTGTGGGCACGGCGATGATCGCGACCCACGCCGAGATCTTCCGCATGTCCTCGTTCTGGCGCACGCTCACCTGCGTCAGGTTCGCCTGCAGCGCGCCGGCGAGCAGGGCGCCGAACGCCTCGACCTGCTCGCCGACCCGGGCGGCGTGGTCGGCGACGTCGCGGAAGTACGGGATCAGCTTCGCGTCGATGTTGGGGACGTCGGGCAGCGTCAGCTCGCGCAGCGCCGGACGCAGGGGGCCCGTCGCACGGGCGAACTCGAGCACCTCGCGCCGAAGGCGGTAGATCCGCTCGACCGGGTTCGCGCCCTGCGGGGAGAAGACCTCCGTCTCCACCTCCTCGATGTCTTCGAGCACGCCGTCGACGACGGGGTCGTAGGCGTCGACGATCCGGTCGAGGATCGCGTAGAGCGCGGCGCCCGGGCCCATGCGCGAGCAGCTCCGGCTGCAGCTCCAGCTGCTCGCGGACGTTGCCCAGCCCGCCTGCCTCGCCGTGGCGGACGGTGATCAGGAAGTCGGGTCCGACGAAGACCATCACCTCGCCGGTGTCGACGAGCTCCTCCGGTCCGAGGTAGCGAACGGTCTTGACGACGAGGAAGAGCGTGTCGCCGTAGATCTCGAGCTTCGGCCTCTGGTGCGCGTTGACCGCGTCCTCGACGGCCAGCTCGTGCAGGTCGAACTCGCGCCGGACCGCGTCGAACTCCTGCGCGGTCGGCTCGACCAGCCCGACCCACGCGAAGCCGCCTGCGTCGGCCGCGTCGGCGCGTACACCATTCACGTTCTTGGGCCGTTCGAGACGGCGTCCCTCGCCGTAGACAGCGCAGTCGACGATCACGCCCACATCCTGACGGTTTACGTTCCTCCGGATGCGGACGCGGGCGCGAGCGGTGGTGATCGGTGGTGGCGTGGGCGGCTGCGCGATCCTCTACTGGCTGACGCGCCTCGGCTGGGACGACGTCGTCCTCGTCGAGCGGGCCGACCTCACGTCGGGCTCGACCTTCCACTCGGCGGGCCTCGTCGGCCAGCTCCGGAGCTCGCTCTCGCTGACGAGGATGATGATGGCGAGCGTCGATCTCTACCGGACGATCGGGGACGAGGTCGGCCTCGAGACGGGCTGGCGCGAGGTGGGGTCGCTCCGGCTCGCTTCCTCCCCCGAGCGGATGGAGGAGATCGCCCGCCAGGCGGGCTGGGCGAAGACGTTCGGCCTCCCGCTCGAGCTGATCTCCGCCGCCGAGGCGCAGGAGCTCTTCCCGCCGATGACGACCGAGGGAGTCCTCGGCGCCGCGTATCTGCCGACGGACGGCTACGTCGACCCGTCCCAGCTCACGTTCGCGCTCGCCGAAGGCGCCCGCCGCGGCGGCGCCGAGATCGCGACCAACACGCGCGTCACCGCGATCCCGGTCGAGCGAGGGCAGGTCGTCGGCGTCGTCACCGACAAGGGCGAGATCGAGGCCGACGTGGTCGTCAATGCGGGCGGGATGTTCGCGGCCGAGCTCGGCCGGCTCGCCGGCGTGACGGTGCCGATCGTGCCGATGGCGCACGAGTACCTGGTAACGCGCCCGGCGGAGCTCCCGCTCGACATGCCGACGATGCGCGACCCATCGCTGCTCGTCTACTTCCGGCCCGAGTCGGGCGGCCTCGTCATGGGCGGCTACGAGCGGGAGCCGGCGCCGTGGTCGCTCGACGGGATCCCGCCCGACTTCAACGGGAAGCTGCTCGAGGAGGACTGGCCCCGCTTCGAGCCGCTGCTCGAGAACGCGATCCGCCGGGTGCCGGCGCTGGCGGAGATGGAGGCGGTGCGGCTGATCAACGGCCCGGAGGCGTTCACGCCGGACGGCGAGTTCATCCTCGGGCCCACCGACGTGCGCGGGTTCTGGGTCGCCGCCGGCTTCTGCGCGCACGGCCTCGCCGGCGCCGGCGGGATGGGGAAGCTCGTCGCCGAGTGGATCGTCGAGGGGACGCCGAGCCTCGACGTCTGGCACATGGACTCCCGCCGCTTCGGCGCCGCGTACACGACGCGCGAGTACACGCTCGCCCGCACGACCGAGGTCTACTCGACCTACTACGACGTCAAGTACCCCGGCCACGAGCGGGAAGCCGGGCGCCCGCTCAGGCTCTCGCCCGCGTATCCGCGCCTGCAGGAGCTCGGCGCCGTCTTCGGCGAGAAGTCCGGCTGGGAGCGGGCGAACTGGTTCGAGCCGAACGCGGCGCGCGGCGACGAGAGCCTGCGGCCGCGCGGCTGGGCGGGACGTCACTGGTCGCCGGCGATCGGCGCCGAGCACACGGCGTGCCGCGAGGCGGCCGCGCTCTTCGACGAGTCGTCGTTCGCCAAGATCGAGGTCGCCGGCCCGGGCGCGGCCGAGCTGCTGGAGTGGCTCTGCGACAACCGCGTCGCCCGCGACGTCGGCGCGATCACGTACACGCAGATGCTGAACGCCAAGGGCGGGATCGAGTGCGACTTCACCGTGACCCGCCTCGCGGAGGATCGCTTCCGGATCGTCACCGGGACCGCGTTCGGCCGCCACGACCTCGCCTGGATCAGCCAGCACGCACCCGCCGACGGCTCCGTCACCGTCGACGACGTCACCTCGAAGCACGCCTGCATCGGCATCTGGGGCCCTGCGAGCCGCGAGATCCTCGCGCCGCTGACGACGGACCCGCTCGACTTCCCCTACATGCGGGCACGCGAGCTCGGCGTCGGCCCGGTCCCGTGCCTGGCGCTGCGGGTCACGTACGTCGGCGAGCTCGGCTGGGAGCTCTACTGCCCGTCCGAGTTCGGGCTTCGGCTCTGGGACACGATCTGGGCAGCGGGCGCCGAGCACGGCCTCGTCGCGGGCGGCTACAAGGCGATCGACTCGCTCCGGCTCGAGAAGGGCTACCGCGTCTGGGGCTCGGACATCACGGCCGACGACACGCCGGACGAGGCCGGCCTCGGCTTCGCGGTCAAGCTCGACAAGGACTTCCTCGGCAAGGAGGCCCTGCTCGCGCGGCCGGAGCCGGAACGGCGGCTGGCGTGCCTGACGCTCGCCGACCCGCGCGCGGTCGCGCTCGGCTCGGAGCCGGTGCGTGTCGGCGGCGAGCTCGTCGGCCGCGTCACGAGCGGCGGCTTCGGCTACACGGTCGCGCGCTCGATCGCATACGCCTACCTGCCTGCCGCGAGCGTCGACCCGGGGACGCCGGTCGAGGTCGAGATCTTCGGTGAGTGGGTGGGAGGCGAGGTCGTCGGCCGAGCCGCTCTACGACCCGCAGGGCGAACGGCTCCGCGCCTAGAACCGGAGCTCGCCGCCGCCGGTGGCGGTGACGACGCCCTCGGCGACCACGAGCTCGACGACGGGGCCCCGGCCGGGAGCGTCGAGGGCGTCCAGGATCAGCTCGACGAGCCGGCTCCGGATCTCGCCGGGGCGCGCGACCGTCGTCGCGTCGCCGCTCGTGCGCAACTCGACGTCATGGGTCGGTACGACGCGCATGACGAGCGCGGCCGCGTCCGCCGCCGCCGCGCCGACCGAGAGCTCCTCGGGAGGCAGCGACTGGAGCCGGATGAACGCCTGCAGCGCACGCACGATCTCGACGACCTCGGCGCCCGTCCGCTGGGTCAGGGAGATCCGGTCGTGGAGCTTCGTCCCGGGCTCCGCATCGCCGAGCGCGAGCTCCGCGGAGCCGAGCAGGGCGACGAGCGGATTGGAGAGCTCGTGCATGGCGCCGCGGGTCAGGCGGCCCAGCGTGATGAGCGAACGGGTTTCTTCGGTGTCGTAAGGCACTGTCTCTATGATCCCCGACGCGCATCGCCGCCCGAAGCGCACAGCTGTTGATGGCCGCAGACCTCTCATGCTCACCCCCGACCCCGTTGCTACCCAGGCGAAGGGATCCCAGACCCCTATGACGGACCGGGCCGTTACCTCCGTCCTCGTGGCGGACGATCATCCCGCAGTCGTCGAGGCGGTCGCCGACGTGCTCGCGGAGCACGGGATCGAGATCGCCGGCCGGGCCCGCGACGGCAACGACGCCGTCGAGCAGATCGAGCTGAGGAAGCCGACAGTCGCGATCCTCGACCTGCGCATGCCCGGCCAGTCCGGGATCGAGGTCGCGCGGCTCGTGGCGCGCTCCGCGCCGGACACGGCCGTGATCCTCTACACCGCGTTCGGAGACCGGGCGCTCCTGACGGAGGCGCTCGACGCTGGCGCGCGCGGGTTCGTGCTCAAGGAGGCGCCGCTCGCGGAGGTCGTGCGCGCCGTCGAGCTGGTCGCTGCCGGCCGCACCTACGTCGACCCGGTCCTCGCCGGCGTGCTGTCGAGCTCGGCCGCGACGGACAAGATGCTGAACCTGACCCAGCGCGAGCGCGACGTGCTCCGGCTGCTGGCCGACGGCATGTCCAACGAGGAGATCGGCAAGAGCCTCTTCATCTCGCCGGAGACGGTGCGCACGCACGTCCGCAAGGCGATGGCGAAGCTCGACGCCGACACGCGCACGCAGGCCGTGGCGACGGCGCTGCGGCAGTCACTGATCGCCTAGGCGGGCGGACGCAGCGCCGCGAACGGGTCCGTGATCTCGAGCCGGCGGCTGCGGAAGCGGTAGACCTCGGCCGGCCGCCCGCCCGTGCGGCCGGGCTCGCGCCGCGAGCCGGTCGGCTCGAGCACGTCGCGCCGTAGGAGCACGCGCTTCAGGTTCGTCGCCGAGACGTCGTGGCCGAGCGCCGCCGCGTACAGGTCCCGCAGCTCGGAGAGCGTGAACGTCGCCGGCGCGAGCGCGAAGCCGACGTTCGTGTACGAGAGCTTGCCGCGCAGCCGCTCCCGCGCCGCGAGCACGATCTCGCGCGTGGTCGAACGCGAGCGTCGGGAGGTCGTCGACGACGTGCCAGGCCGTGTCGGCCGGCAGCTCCGGATCGACGTCCGCCGGCACGAGCCCGAGGAACGCGGTCGCGAGCTCGCGGCGGCTCGGGATGCCGGTCCGGCTCGCTCCAGCTGCCGAGCTGCTCGAGGTGGGCGACCTCGCGGACGTCGACCTTCGCGGCGAGCTGGCGGCGGATCGAGCCGTCGAGCGTCTCGTCGGCCGCGAGCGTCCCGCCGGGCAGGGCCCAGGCGCCGCTGAACGGCTCGCGCGCGCGCTGCCAGAGCAGCGCCTGCAGCACCCGCTCGCGCACCTGCAGCACCGCCGCGAGGACGACCTGCGCCGGGGCTGTGGTAGGATCGCTCGAGAGGTTTCTGCCTCACAGTCTAAAACCTTAGTGGAAAGGCTCTGCCAATGCTTCGCTTGATCCCGCTCGCGCTGCTCCTCTCCGTCCTCGCGCTCGCCGGCTGCGGGTCGGACGACGAGAACGCCGCCTCGACGACCGCCGCGACCGAGACCCAGGCAGCCGAGCCGGTGAAGGTCGGCCTCGTCGTCGACCAGGGCCAGCTCGACGACAACGGCTTCAACGAGCTCGCGTTTCGCGGCGTCCAGCGCGCCGAGAAGGAGCTGGGAGCCAAGGGACGCGTCGTCGAGTCCGCGACCGCGGCCGACTACATCCCGAACATGACCTCGCTGGCGCGCAGCGGCTACGACCTCGTGATCGGGGTCGGCTTCGCGCAGGGCGACGCGATCGGCAAGGTGGCGCAGAAGTTTCCCGACACGAAGTTCGCGATCATCGACGTCGACCAGGCCTTCGTGCCCGGCAAGCCGGCCAACGTGCAGGGCCTGCTCTTCCGCGAGCAGGAAGTCGGCTACCTCGCCGGCTACCTGGCCGGGCTCGAGGAGAAGCGGCGCGCCGGCAAGGACGTGATCAGCGCCGTCGGCGGGATGAAGGAGCCGCCGGTCGACCGCTTCATCGCCGGCTACTTCGCGGGCGCCGAGAAGGCCGCCCCCGGGATCACGCTGATCCACGACTACTCGCAGGACTGGGACGACCAGGCGAAGTGCAAGGAGCTGGCGCTGAACCAGATCGCGCGCGGCTCGAACGTGATCTTCCAGGTCGCGGGCGGCTGCGGCCTCGGCGCGCTCAACGCGGCCGGCGAGCGCGGCCGCTGGGGGATCGGCGTCGACGCCGACCAGTCGTTCCTCGGCTCGCACATCCTGACGAGCGCCCAGAAGGGCGTCGACGCAGCCGTCTTCCTGACGATCAAGGCGATTCAGGACGGCAGCTGGAAGGGCGGCGGCAACGCCACCTTCGGGCTCAAGGAGGACGGCGTCGGGCTCGGCAAGGTCAGCCCCGACGTGCCGCAGGCGGACGTGGACAAGGTCGACGAGATCAAGCAGCAGATCGCCGACGGCGAGATCACCGGGATCCCGACCGAGGTCGGTTCCGCGAAGTAGAGGCTTAGCCGCCGGCGATCGCGGCGACGATGCGGATGCGGGCGTCGCCGCCGACCGCGGCCGTCAGGTCGTGCGCGCGCTGGCCGTCGACGTAGACGTGGACGAGCGGCCGCACCTCGCCGCCCTCGTCGAGGACGAGGTCGCGGACGGGGAGCGCCCGGAGCGCATCGCCGACGGTCGCCGCGTCGACGTCGAACTCCTTCTGGCCGCCGGCCTCGGTCGCCAGCAGGCCGGGGAGGAGCACGACGGCCACCGCTAGGCCGCGGTCGCTGCCTCGACCGAGAGGATCGGCGGCAGGTGCCGCGCCGCCTCGACCACCTCGTCGTGCCGGAGCGCGTAGACGTGTCCGCTCTGCGTCCCCGCGTAGACCGCCTCGTCGTCCTGGCTCATCGCCTCGCGGAGCACCGCCGCCCACGCCTGCTCCTCGGCCACGATCAGCTGCCAGCTCGCACCGGCGTCCGCGGTCGCGTAGATCCCGAGCCGGCCGTCGCAGGTGACGCGGTTCTCCGCGCCCTCCTCCGGGATCACGAAGGCGCGATCAGGGTCGCCGGGGTCGAGCGCGAGCCCGAAGCCGAAGCCGGACGGGAGCCCGTTCTCGTCCACCCGCTCCCAGCTGTCGCCGCTGTCGTCCGAGCGGTAGACGCCGCAGTGGTTCTGCTGCCAGAGCCGCCCCGGCCGGCCGGGGTGCGCGAGCACCTTGTGCACGCACTGGCCGACCTCGGGGAAGCGATCGTCGGGGAAGAAGCAGGCCTCGGTGCCTTGGTTCCGCGGCTGCCAGGAGGCGCCGCCGTCCTCCGACCGGAAGACTCCGGCCGCCGAGATCCCGATCCAGAGCCTCTGCGCGTCGTCGGGGTCGAGCGTGATCGAGTGCGTGATCAGCCCGCCCGCGCCCGGGGTCCACTTCTCGCGCGTCTCGTGGCCGAGCAGCGCCTCGTTCACCTGCCAGCTCGCGCCCGAGTCGTCGGAGCGGAAGAGGACGCCCGGCTCGCCGCCGAGCCAGAGCGTGCCCGGCTCGGACGGGTGCCCGGGCTCGAGATGCCAGGTCGAGGCGAGCTTGAGCCCGCTCTCCTCGGGCAGGCCGAGACCCTCTGAGCGCTCCCACGTCTTGCCCATGTCGGTCGAGCGCTGGACGGTGCCGCCGTAGACCCAGCTGTTCGCGCAGGCGTACAGCGCGCCGTCGCGCGGATCGACGAGCGCATGGTTCACCTGCCAGCCGGGCAGGAACGGCCCCTCGACCTCGAACGAGCGGCGTTCGTCGTCGCCGCGGACGAGGAAGAGACCCTTTCGCGTGCCGATCGACGAGCAGCGCGCCCACGAGCCGACCCTACTTGAAGTCGGCCAGGATCTCGCCGGCGGCGCGCTGCCCGGTCTCCACCGCCCCGTTCAGGTAGCCCTGGAAGTCGATCGACGTGTGCTCGCCGGCGAAGAGGCAGTTGCCCTGGCGCCGCGCCTCCATCCCGGCGAAGCGCTGGTACTGGCCCACCTTCCAGTACGAGTACGAGCCCTTCGTCCAGCGGTACCCGGGCCAGAAGTCGATCGCCGCCTTGCCGTTCCACGCCTTCGTCGCGCCCGGGCAGCACCGGCTCGATCTGGGCGAGGAACTGCTTCGCCCGCGACTCCGGCGTGCCCGAGCCGAAGCTCGCGCCGATCTTGCCGCCGGTGTAGTCGACGAGGATGCCGCTCGTCCCCGGCTGCGCCCGCGAGACCTCCCAGCTGCTCTGGTAGCCGCGGTCGGAGTACGTCTCGCCGTTCAGGCCGAGCGCGTTCCAGAAGCGGCTCGAGAACTGGACGTGCAGCTTCGAGTTCGTGCCCATGCCCAGCTCCCGGATCGCGACCAGCTTGAGCGGCTCGAAGCCCGCCTTCGAGATGTCGACGGAGGAGCGGAGGATCGAGAACGGGAGCGCGAGCACGACCTTGTCGGCCGTGACCGTCGTCGTGGCCGTCTGCTGGGCGAAGGTGAGCGTGAACGTGCCCGAGGCGTTCCGCCGCACCGCGACGAGCTCCGACCCGGTCGTGATCTGGCCCGGCAGCGCAGCCGCGAGGCCGGTCCGTGATCCGGTCGTTGCCGCCGGCGACGCGGTACTTCTCGTCCGAGGCGCCGAAGAGGCGCAGGTTCCCCGGGCCGCGGTAGGCGAGCAGGTAGAGCAGGTTGAGCGCGCTCTGCTCGGCCGACTCGGCGCCGTACTCGATGTTGTAGGCGACGTCGAGGAACTGCCCGATCCGCGAGTCGATCCCGCCTGCGAAGGTCTCCTCGATCCAGTCGACGATCGACATGTTGTCGAGCTCGCGGCCGCGCTCGGTCGAGATCTCGAACGTGGTCGGGTAGCTCGCCGCCGAGAGCGTCGGCGTGGATCTTCTGCCACGCCGCCTTGAGGTCGTTCGACATCTCGTCGACGTGATACGGCCCGCCGTCGAACCAGCCGAGCAGCTCGGCGCCGCTCTGCTCCGCCTGCGGCAGGTTGTCGAGCTTGAGCCCGAGCCCCTGCGCAAGGTGGCGGATGTGGCTGTGGCCCGTGTCGATGAGCTCGCCGCCGTGCTCGCCGATCTGGCCGTCGGCGAACGCGCCCCGCAGCGTCCAGCAGCGGCCGCCGATCCGGTCCGAGGCCTCGTGGATCTCCGCCACGTAGCCCGCGTTCCGGAGCGCGTACGCGGCGCTGAGCCCGGCGAGGCCGGCGCCGACGACGACGATCTTCGGCGCCGCCGCACCGCGGGCGGGCGCGGCGAAGCGGCCGAGCGCGGTGAGGCCGAGCGCCGCGACGCCGGCCTCCTTGACGAAGCGCGCTGCGCGTCGTGCGGCGCTCGTCGGCGGCGATCGTCGCGACGGCGTCCTGAACGGCACCTGCGAGTGGCGTGCGTGCCATGGTCCTGATCCCCTTCCCCGGAGTGACACGGTCACGATGATCCACGCTCGGCCGAAACACAATGTCCTCCGAGGCCAGAATCCGGTGAGGCGCGTATGGACACGGTGGCCTAAGCGGGACGGCCGACCGCCCTCCGACTTGTCCATTCGGTCGAAAGCGAGCTAGGCTCGCGCCGAGATTCCCCGATCCCCGAAGCGGAGGGCTGCCCAGTGAGCGTGTCGGTGACCAAGTACAAGAACCTCGTCGGCGGCGAGTGGGTCGACGCGGCGTCGGGCGAGACGATGGAGGTCCTCAACCCGTCGACGGGCGAGGTGATCGCCGAGGTACCGCGGTCGAGCGCCGAGGACGTCGAGCGCGCCGTCGACGCCGCGCGCAAGGCGTTCGCCGAGTGGGCGCGACAAGACGCCGAAGGACCGGATGGAGCTGCTGCTGAAGCTCGCCGACGTGATCGACGACAACGCCGACGAGCTGACGCTGCTCGAGTCGCAGAACGTCGGCAAGCCGATGGCGATCGCGGGCGACGAGATGCCGTTCTCGGCCGACAACCTGCGCTTCTTCGCCGGCGCCGCCCGCACGCTCGAGGGCAAGGCCGCCGGCGAGTACGTCGAGGGCTACACGTCGATCATCCGGCGCGAGCCGCTCGGGATCGTCGCCGGGATCACGCCCTGGAACTACCCGCTGATGATGGCGATCTGGAAGCTCGGGCCCGCGCTCGCCGCCGGCAACGTCCAGATCCTGAAGCCGGCCGAGCAGACGCCGCTGACGACGCTCCGCTTCGTCGAGCTGGCGCAGGAGTTCCTGCCGCCCGGCGTGCTCCAGGTGGTCACCGGCGACGGCGCTCCCGGCCGGGGACGCGCTCGTCCGGCACCGGAGATCCGGCTCGTCTCGCTGACGGGCTCGGTCGAGACCGGCAGGCTGATCGCGGCGGGCGCCGCGCAGACGAACCTGAAGCGCGTCCACCTCGAGCTCGGCGGCAAGGCGCCGATGGTCGTGCTCGACGACGCCGACCCGGCCACCGTCGCCGAGGCGATCAAGATCGGCGGCTACTGGAACTCGGGCCAGGACTGCACCGCCTCCTCGCGGATCCTCGTCCACGAGCGGGTCTTCGACGACGTGATGTCCGAGACGGTGAAGGCGCTCGAGGCGATGAAGGTCGCCGACCCGGCCGAGGGCGACGACGTCGACATGGGCCCCGTGATCTCGAAGGAGCAGCAGGAACGCGTGCTCGGCTTCCTCGAGCGGGCGGTCGACGGGAAGGCGACGATCGTCACCGGCGGCGAGTCGATCGGCGACCGCGGCTTCTTCATCAAGCCGACGGTCGTCACGGACGTCGCCCAGGACTCCGAGATCGTCCAGAACGAGGTCTTCGGGCCGGTCGTCACCGTGCAGCGCTTCGGCTCGGACGACGAGGCGATCGCGATGGCGAACGACGTCCGCTACGGCCTCGCCGCGTCGGTCTTCTCGCAGGACGTCGGCCGCGCCATGGCCGCGGCGCGGAAGCTCGAGTTCGGCACCGTCTGGGTGAACGAGCACCTGTTCCCGCTCGCGTCGGAGATGCCGCACGGCGGCTTCAAGGAGTCCGGCTACGGCAAGGACATGTCGCTCTACTCGATGGAGGAGTACACCCGCATCAAGCACGTCGCGGTGAAGCTGGCGTGACGCCGGAAGTGCTCGACGCCGGCGTCGGCGTCGACCGCGGTCGGCTTGCGGCGCTGACGGCACGGGAGGCGGAGGCCTTCGCCGCAGCACGCCCGCGTTCGCGGGCGCTCGCGGAGCGGGCCTGGGGATCGCTGCTGGGCGGCGTCCCGATGACCTGGATGATGCGCTGGGCAGGCCCGTACCCACTCTTCCTGGCCGAGGCGAAGGGCGCCCGCGTCGTCGACGTCGACGGCCACGAGTACGTCGACCTCTGCCTCGGCGACACCGGTGCAATGGCCGGACACGCGCCGGCGCCTGTCGTCCGCGCCGTCGCCGAGCGGGCGGCTGCCGGAATCACCGCGATGCTGCCGACCGAGGATGCGGCCTGGGCCGGGGAGGAACTCGCCCGCCGCTTCGGGCTCCCGCTCTGGCAGTTCACGCTCAGCGCGACCGATGCGAACCGCTTCGCGATCCGGATCTGCCGCGCGGTGACGGGCCGCCCGAAGATCCTCGTCTTCAACGGCTGCTACCACGGCACCGTCGACGAGACGTTCGCGACGCTGCGCGACGACGGCTCGGTAGGCCTGCGCGCCGGCAACGTCGGCCCGCCGGTCGATC
>CAWFYY010000011.1:0-448193 GCA_963820225.1 uncultured Gaiellaceae bacterium
GCTCATCGAGCTCGACACCGAGCTGGAGGAAGCGGCGAAATCCCTCGGGGCGAGCGACCTCGCGACCTTCCGGCGCATCATCCTGCCGAACATCCTCCCGGGCATCCTGTCGGGTATCGCCATGGCCTTCGCGCGGGCGGTCGGCGAGATCGGAGCGATCGTCCTCATCGCCGGCAACCTCCCCTTCAAGACCGAGGTCGCCTCCATCCATCTCTTCTACCGGATCGAGCAGGACCCGGAAGGCTCCGCGGCGGTTGCCGTCGTGTTGCTCCTGATCTCGTTCACCGTCCTGCTCGGGATCGGCTCGCTTCGCTGGTACGTCACGAGGCACGACCGTGGGTAGGCTCTCGCTCCGTTTCATCGCGCTCGGCTACCTGACGCTCATACTCATCGGGCCGATTGCCATGATGATCTGGCGCACCGCCGAGGACTCGACGGTGCCTGGGCGGCGATCACGAACCCGGACACCATCGCGGCTTTCAAGCTGACCCTCCTGGTCGCGACGATCGCGGTCGTCGTGAACACCGTGTTCGGGATCGTCTGCGCGCTCGTGATCGTGCGCGGCAACGTTCGCGGCCGGGGCTTCCTCAACGCCTTCGTCGACCTGCCGCTCTCGCTCTCGCCAGTGGTCGTGGGCTTCTCGCTCGTCGTGCTCTACGGCGTCAACGGCTGGTTCTCGTGGTTCCAGAACAACGGCTACGACATCCTGTTCGCGACTCCTCGATCGTGCTCGCCACGATTTCGTCACGCTTCCCTTCGTCGCGCGCGAAGTCGTGCCGACGCTGCGCGAGATCGGCACCGAGCAGGAGCAGGCGGCACAGACGCTCGGCGCCTCGGGCTGGCAGACCTTCTGGCGCATCACCCTCCCGTCGATCCGCTGGGCCGTCGTCTACGGGGTCGTGCTCACGGCGGCTCGTGCCATCGGCGAGTACGGCGCGGTGGCGATCGTCTCCGGCAACATCGTCGGGGAGACGCAGACGGCGACGCTCAAGGTCGAGGACTCCTACCAGTTTGCGTACGGCAACTACGCGCCGGCGTACGGCATCTCCTTCGTGCTCGCGGCGACGGCGATCCTGATCTTGGTCCTGATGATCGTCGTCCAACCGAAAGAGAGCAGGCGCTGATGTCGCTGACCGTGATCCGACCCAACGAGGAGGCTGTCTAGTGTCCATCGTCGTCAACGGTGTCTCGAAGCGCTTCAACGGCTTCACCGCGCTCGAGAACGTCTCGCTCGAGGTCGAGACAGGCTCTCTCACTGCGCTTCTCGGCCCCAGCGGTAGCGGCAAGTCGACGTTGCTGCGCGTGATCGCCGGGCTCGAGCAGCCGGACGAAGGCGAGGTCATGATCTTCGGCGACGATGCGACGGGGCTCGCGCCCCAGAAGCGCGGCGTCGGCTTCGTCTTCCAGCACTACGCGGCGTTCAAGCACATGACGGTGTACGACAACGTCGCGTTCGGGCTGACGATCCGCAAGCGGCCGAAGGCCGAGATCAAGAATCGCGTTGCCGAGCTGCTCGAGCTCGTGCAGCTGCAGCCCTTCGCGCGCCGCTACCCGGCGCAGCTCTCCGGCGGCCAGCGGCAGCGGATGGCGCTCGCCCGCGCGCTTGCGGTCGAGCCCAAGGTGCTGCTGCTCGACGAGCCGTTCGGCGCTCTCGATGCGCGCGTTCGCGCCGAGCTGCGCGAGTGGCTGCGCCGGCTGCACGAGGAGGTGCACGTCACGACGGTCTTCGTCACGCACGACCAGGAGGAGGCGATGGAGGTCGCGGACCGCATCGCCGTCATGAACAAGGGCGTGATCGAGCAGGTGGGAGGCCCGCGCGACCTCTACGAGAATCCCGAGTCCGAGTTCGTGATGAGCTTCATCGGGCCCGTCAACCGCGTCGGCGACACGTGGGTGCGGCCGCACGATCTCGAGCTCCTGTCCTACCCCTCGGACGGCGCCGACGAGGCGATGATCGAGCGGATCGTCCACCTCGGCTTCGAGGTGCGGATCGAGCTCGCTCGCGCAGACGGCGAGAAGCTCTGGGCGCAGGTGACGAGGGACCGCTGCGAGGAGCTCGAGCTGGAGGAGAACCAGATCGTCTATCTGCGCCCCCAGCACGAGCGCGTCTTCAGCGAGACCGTCTAGCGCGGAGCGCTCGACGAGGTCGGCGAGGGAGGTCTCCTCGAGCACGCCGCGCATGCTCGCGCGGAGCTCGATCCAGACGTCCTGGAGCGCGGCCGCGGGGCCTGTGTAGCTGACATCCTCCGGCCGGCTGCCACGGACGCTGGCGATCGGGCCCTCGACGGCGCGGACGACGTCGGCGAGGCTGATCTCCGCCGCCGGCCGGCCGAGCCAGTAGCCGCCGTCGGTGCCGCGACGGCTCGCGACGATCTCCGAGCGGCGGAGCTCGAGCAGGATGTTCTCGAGGAAGTTGAGCGGGATCTCCTGCGCGCTCGCGAGCTGCTCGCCCTTCACCGGCTGCCCCGGCGCGGCTGCGGCGAGCTCTGCAAGCGCGCGGAGCGCATAGTCCACCTTCGCCGAGACCCGCATGCTCGGATTCTCTACGTTCGAACGGGTGCTTCGGTGAGCCAGGCGGTGCAGATCGAGGTCACATGCCGGTGGTCGGTCCCACAGCAGCCGCCGAGCACGTTCACGCCCGGCAGCCGCGCTCTCAGCGCCGCGTGCCGCTCGCCCAGGTCGGCCGGATCGCCTTCGTCCAGCTCCTCCGCCTCGTCCAGCTCTGCGTGGCTCTTCGTCGAGGCGTTGGCTCTCAGCCCGCCGATCCGCTCCACCCACGGCGCGCCCGCCTCGAGCACGTCCTCGAAGTGCGTGGGGTGAGCGCAGTTGATCATGTAGTACGCCGGGCCACCGCTCGTCTCCTCGTCCACCTGCTGGATCGCGCCGCCAAGCGCCTGGCTGCTGGGAAGCCGTCCGTCCGTCTCGAGCGTGAACGAGATCACGACCGGCAGGCCGTGCTCGACGGCTGCACGGGTCAGCCCGATCGCCTCCTCCGCGTAGGTCATGGTGATCGCGGTGACCATGTCGGCCGCGGTGTCCGCGAAGGTCTCGATCTGGGTCGAGTGATAGCGCTGCGCCTCGTCCGGCGTCAGCATCGTCGTCGGGCTGTAGCCGTCGCTCTGGGGCCCGATGCAGCCGCTGATCACGATCGGAGCCCCGGACGCGTACTCCGCGCGGATCTCCTCCATCAGCGCGATCGCCTTGCGGTTCAGCGTGTCGAGCTCCTCGAGCGAGTACCCGATCTCCGCAGCCCAGTCCGGATTCGCGCGCCAGGTGGGGCTCTCCAGCACGAGGCCGACGCCGCGCTCGCGGGCGAGACTCGCATACGGCGCGTAGTAGGCCCGGAGCTGCTCGGTTCCCTCGTCGTCCTTGAGCAGGTCGAACGCGGCGAATGCGGGCAGCTCGAGGCCCTGATGGAAGATGAGCGTCGTCTCGAGGCCGCCGTCGGTGATGAAGAGGCCACCGTCGAGTTGAGGCAGGCGCTGCCGGTACATCGGCCGACCGTACCACCGCACGACTACACGGCTACGTCCTCCAGCCGTCGCTCGAGGAACGCCCGGTCTGCGGCATTCATCTCGAGCGCGAGCGCGGCGCGGTAGGCGTCGGCCGCCTCGGGACGCCGGTCGAGCCGGCGGAGGAAGTCGGCGCGCGTGGCGTGGAGCAGGTGGTACTCCGGCAGGTCGATTCGCTCGACGAGCTCGAGCCCGAACTCAGGCCCGTGAGCCATGGCGACGGCCACGGCACGGTTCAGCTCGACGATCGGCGTCGGCTCGATTCGGGCCAGCTCATCGTAGAGGCCCGCGATCTGCGGCCAGTCGGTCTCGCCCTCCTCGACGTGCAGGGCGGCGATCGCTGCCTGCAGCTGGTAGCTGCCAGGTTGCCGGTGGGAGAGGGCGCGCTCGAGCACGCGCGTGCCCTCGGCGATCCGCTCGGGGCTCCAGCGAGAGCGATCCTGGTCCTCGAGCAGCACGATCGAGCCGTCGGGCGCGATGCGTGCCTCCCGCCTGGCGTCGTGCAGGAGCATCAGTGAGAGCAGGCCGAGCGCCTCGGGCTCGTCGGGCATCAGCACGGCGAGGAGCTTCCCGAGCCGGATCGCCTCCTCGCAGAGCGATGCCCGGACGGGCTCTTCGCCTCCGGTCGCGGAGTACCCCTCGTTGAAGACGAGGTAGAGCACCGCGAGCACCGACTTGAGGCGCTCGGGCAGGACGTGATCCGGCGGCACGCGGAACGGGATGCCGGCGCCGCGCACCTTGCGCTTCGCGCGCACGAGGCGTTGCGCCATCGCCGGCTCGGCGACGAGGAACGCCCTTGCGATCTCGGTCGTCGTCAGGCCCGCGACCTCGCGAAGGGTCAGAGCCACTCGTGCTTCGGCCCCCAGTGCGGGGTGACAGCAGGTGAAGACGAGGGCGAGCCGGTCGTCCGGGATCGAGCTCACGTCGTCCTCGTCGGCCGGGAGCGACTCCAGCCGCGCGAGCAGCTCTGCCTTGCGGGCGAACGACTGCTCGCGTCGGAGCCGGTCGATCGCCCGGTTACGCGCTGTGGTGATGACCCACGCGCCGGGGTTCGCCGGCGTCCCGTCGCGGGGCCAGCGTTCGAGCGCGGTCGTGAATGCGTCCTGCACCGCGTCCTCGGCGCGATCGAGATCGCCGAGGACGCGGGTGAGGACAGCGACGGCACGGCCCCATTCCTCCTTGAAGACCGCGCCAATTTCCGTCAATGCTCGATCACGGGCCTGAGCTCGACGGACGCGCGGGAGGCGACCGGGATCCGTGCCGCGATCGAGATCGCCTCGTCGAGGTCGTCGGCGTCGAGAAGCATGACGCCGCCGATCTGCTCCTTCGTCTCGGCGTACGGCCCGTCGGTGACGAGCGTCTCACCGTCGCGGACACGCACCGTCTTCGCGGTCTTCGGGCTCTCGAGCTCCGCGCCGAAGCCGAGCTTGCCGGTCGAGCCGAGCTCGCTGAAGAGCGCCTCCCACTTCGGGACCTCCTGTGCCCGCGCGCTCGCTGCCTCTTCGGGGCTCATCTTCTCCCAGGTAGCGATGTCGTCGGCGTTGCTCGTGAGGATCGCTGCGTACTTCATGCTTCCTCACCTTCGTCGACGTGGACGGGCCGCACTTCGATCGCCCCGTGCTTCGCGGCCGGGATCTTCGCCGCCCACCCGCACGCCTCGTCGATCGAGTCGCACTCGAAGACGTAGTAGCCGCCGAGGACTTCCTTCGACTCGATGAACGGGCCGTCCGTGACGAGCGTCTCGTCGTTGCGGACGCGGACTGTCGTCGCGGTGGCCACCGAGTCGAGCTCGTTGCCACCCTTGGTCACAGCCGCTTCGGAGAGCGCCATGTACTCGCCCATCTCACGCTCGCGGTCCTCCGGCGACAGGCTTCCCCAGCGGGACTCGTCGCCGTAGATCAGTGCCAGATACTGCATCCGTTCCTCCTCTCGAACGTCGATTTCACCATGTAGACGAACGAGGCGTCAGGAAATCGACATCCGCCGCAGGAGCGTGAGCGCTCCCTCCTTGTCGAGGTAGTCGTTCAGGTTGCCGCACTTCGGGCTCTGGACGCACGAGGGGCAGCCCGCGGCGCACGGGCAGCCCGCAATCATCTTGACCGTGTCCTCGACCCAGCCCTCGAAGCGCTCGAAGCCGCGCTCCGTGATCCCGACGCCGCCCGCGTGCCCGTCGTAGACGAAGATCGTCGGCAGCCCGGTCTGGTGGTGGATGTTGGTCGAGAGGCCGCCGATGTCCCAGCGGTCGCACATCGCCCAGAGCGGCAGGAGCGCGATCAGGGAGTGCTCTGCGGCATGGAGCGAGGACAGGAGCTTCGGCATCTCCTCCAACTCGGCGAGCTGCACCGGCGTGGGTGAGAACCAGACCGCTTCCGTCTCGAAGCTCGTCTCCGGCAGGTCGAGCGGGATCGTCTCCAGCGTGTCGCCGCCGCTGATCGACTTGCGCTGGTAGGCGACGACGCGCTCGGTCACCGAGACACGGCCGAAGAAGAGCTCGAGGCCGAGGCGGCTCTCCGACCGCAGCGGCTCGACGATGGAGGTCTGGGTCTCCTTCTTCGCCTGCGTGTACCAGTCGACGTTGGCGCGGCTGACCAGGGCCGTGCGTGCGTCGACGTCGAGCCGCTTCACGAGGTGCTGCTCGCCGAGGTGGAGGTAGACGGCGCCGTCGTGGATCGTGGAGTAGGCCCGCGAGCGCTCCACGATCCCGAGCACCGTTCCCGTCTCGGCCTCGACCACCGTGAACGAGTCGATCTCGCCCGAGCGCAAGAGGACGCGGGCCGCCGGATAGTCCTTTCCCGCCCACACCCAGCCCGCGTCGGTGTGCTTCAGCTCGGGCAGCGACGCGGCCCGCTCGAGCGCCTCGGGGCCGAGTGTCTGGGCATCGGCCTCGTCGATCGGCCCTTCGAACGCGGCTGAGAGGACATGGCCGTCCAGGACACGGGGGTTCGCGTGGTCGAGAATCGCCGCCTCGACCGTCCGGCCGAGCAGCGTCTCGGGCTCGCGCATGAAGTACTGGTCGAGCGCGTCCTCGCTCGCGACGAGCACGGCGAGCCCGGGGCTCCGGCGACCGGCCCGGCCCCACTGCTGGCGGAGCGACGACACGGTGCCCGGGAAGCCGACCGAGATCGCGCAGTCGAGAGAGCCGATGTCGATCCCCAGCTCGAGCGCGTCGGTGGCAGTCACCCCGAGCAGCTCGCCGGACATCAGGCGCTGCTCGATCTCGCGCCGCTGCGACGGCGTGTAGCCGGCGCGGTACGGGGCGAGCCTGGCCGCCGCCTTCGGCGCGACCCGGTCGGATGCGAACCGGTGGATCAGCTCGACCGCCTTGCGGCTCTTGGCGAAGCAGATCGTGCGGAGATCGCGCTCGACGAAGGTCGCCAGCAGCCGCGAGGCGTCGCCGAGCGAGCTCGCCCGAACACCGAGCTCCGCATCGATCAACTCGGGATTCCAGAGCGCGATCGTGCGCTCGGTCCTCGGCGCCGCATCGCTGTCGATCACCGTCGCCGGCTCGCCGAGAAGCGATTCGGCCAGCTGCGGCGCGTTGGCGATCGTGGCCGAGGCCAGGACGAACTGCGGCTCCGAGCCGTAGGCGCGCGCGAGCCGGCGGAGGCGCCGGAGCACGTTGGCGACGTGCGACCCGAACACGCCGCGGTAGACGTGCGCCTCGTCGACGACCACGAAGCGGAGGTTCGCGAGCACGTCGCCCCAGCGGTCGTGATGCGGGAGGACGCCGACGTGGAGCATGTCCGGATTGGTCAGGACGACGTTCGCCCACTTGCGGATCTGCCAGCGGCGCTCCGTCTCGGTGTCCCCGTCGTAGATCGCCGGCTTGACGCCCTTCACACCGAACTCGCCGAGTGCGCGCGCCTGGTCCTGCGCCAGCGCCTTCGTCGGGTAGAGGTAGAGGGCGCGGCTCTTCGGCTCGCGCGCCAGCAAGTCCAGAACCGGGAGGTTGAAGGCAAGGCTCTTCCCGCTCGCGGTGCTGGTCGTCACGATCGCGTTGCCGCCGGCGCGGAGCGCTTCCCACGTCTCGGCCTGGTGTGTGTAGAGCCCTGTGATTCCCTGTGCGACCAGAGCCGAGGCGACGCGCGGGTCGAGGTCGTCCGGGAATGGCTCGGTCCGGCCGGCTTTCGGCGACTCGACCGAGAGGTGCGCGAGCTCTCCTCCCTCGAGGAGCTCGAGCCAGGGAGATGCGACGACGCTCACAGGGCCTACGCTAGCCTTCGACCTACCGGGGTGCCCTCTGGGGCTGAGAACAGACCCGTCGAACCTGATCCGGTTAGGACCGGCGAAGGGAGAGCAAAACTGAGCGATTCCGCGTGTGTTGACGATTGCGACGTCCGATTCCGGCGGCGGTGCAGGCATCCAGGCCGACGTCAAGGCGTTTGCCGCGGCAGGCTGCATACGGAATGTCTGCGCTCGTGGCGCTGACCGCCCAGAACACGACTGCGGTCACCGCCGTCCACGAGCTGCCGCCCGAGTTCATCCGCGCGCAGCTCGACGCGGTCTTCAGCGACATCGGCGTCGATGCGGCGAAGACCGGGATGCTCTTCTCGCGCGCGATCATCGAGACGGTGGGCGAGTTCCTCGAGCGCCATCCGGTCCCGCTCGTCGTCGATCCGGTGCTGATCGCAAGCTCCGGCGCGCAGCTCCTGCAGCACGATGCCGTTCAGACGTTGATCGACCGGCTCTTCCCGCTGGCCACTGTCGTCACCCCGAATGTTCCCGAGGCTGAGACGCTGACTGGCATCCGCGGCGCGACGCGACGCGAGCTTGCGGAGCGGCTCGTCGAGCTCGGCGCCGCGGCGGCGCTCGTCACCGGCGGTCACGGCGAGACCGCTGTGGACCACCTCTTCGACGGCGACGAGCACGTCGAGTTCCCGGTCGAGCGCCACGACGTTCCGGCGACGCATGGCGCGGGCTGTACGCATTCGGCCACCCTCGCGGCGCTGCTGGCACGTGGGCTCTCGCTCGAGGACGCGGCACGAGGCGCGGCCGAGGCCGCTTCGGGTGCTGTGAGAGACGGCCTAGTCGAGCTCGGCGCGGGCGAGGGCCCGGTCGACGTTCTCAACGTGAAAGGACGAGCGTGACCATCGATCCTGGCAGCACACTCGGCGTCATCCGCGAGCGTCGGCCGCTCGTCCACAACATCACGAACTACGTCGTGATGAACGAGACGGCGAACGCGATCCTCGCGCTCGGAGCGCTTCCCGTGATGGCGCATGCCAGGGAGGAGGTGGCCGAGATGGCCGGTTTCGCCGGGGCACTCGTTCTCAACATCGGCACGCTCTCGGAGGACTGGATCGAGGCGATGCTGCTGGCGGGAGCGGCGGCGAACGACAGAGGCATTCCCGTCGTTCTCGATCCGGTCGGTGTCGGCGCGACGGCGTACCGCACCGCCACGGCGAGGAACATTCTCTCTGCGGTCGACGTTGCCGTCCTTCGCGGCAACGCCGGTGAGGTCGCGACGCTCGTGGGCGTCGAGGCCGAGGTTCGCGGCGTCGAGTCCGTCGCAGCCGCCGGTGACTCGGCCGAGCTTGCTCGAGAGGCGGCGCGCACACTCGGCCTCGTCGCGTCCGTCACGGGGCCCGTCGATCACGTCTCCGACGGCGAGCGGTCGGCGGCAGTAGCGAACGGCCACCCGCTGCTCGCCTCGGTCACCGGTACCGGCTGCATGTCGAGCGCGATCACCGGCTGCTTTCTCGCCGCGAAGGCGACCGCTTCGAGGCTGCCGTCGAGGCTCTCGCCGCCTTCGGCGTCGCCGGGGAGGACGCCGCAATGGATGCGAAGGGCCCCGGCAGCTTCCACGTGAGCCTCTACGACGCACTCGCGGCCCTCGACCCCGCCACCCTGTCCGGAAAAGCCAAGGTGGACGTGGGATGAGGGCTTGTGTTTCTGTAACACAAGCTCCCCTCGTTCCGCTCAACCACGCGGCTCGACTTAGTGGCTCAGTAACACAAGGCGGCGTTTCGTGAGGCTGCACGCGCTCGTGTCGGACGAGCAGACCGCGCGGCGCGCTGCTGCCGGCGGGGCAACCGTGATTCAGCTGCGGCTGAAGGGAGCGCCGACCGAGGAGATCGTCGCGCTCGGCCTCGCGCTCGGCGACCTCGATCTCGAGCTCGTGGTCAACGACGACGTCGACGCCGCGCTCGAGCTGGGCTGCGGTGTCCACCTCGGCCAGGGCGACCCCGGGATCGACCGCGCGTCCGCGGCGGGCATCACGCTGGGAGTCTCGGCGACAAAGCGACGCGAAGCCGCGGTCGCGGAGTTCGCGGGTGCGGCGTACATCGGCGCCGGGCCGATCTGGGAGACGCCTTCGAAGCCGGACGCAGCTCCGCCGATCGGGCTCGACGGGCTGCGCGACATCTGTCTCTCGGTGTCCATCCCGGTCGTGGCGATCGGCGGCATCGATGCGTCGAACGCCGCCGAGTGCATCCAGGCAGGAGCCGCGGGCGTTGCCGTCATTCGCGCCGTGGCCGAGATCGAAGCTCTCCGGGCGGCTGTCGATGAAGCTCTCTGACGCCGGCGAGCTCGGTCTCCTGCGCGAGCTGGAGGCACGCGGGCTGATCGTCGGCACCGAGCACGACGCGGCTGCGTTCCCCGGCGGGCTCGTCCTCACCCAGGACGCTCTCGTGGAAGGGGTGCACTTCCTCCTCGACCGCATCTCCTGGCACGAGCTCGGCTTCCGCGCGGCGGCCGTCAACATCAGCGATCTCTCGGCCTCGGCCGCCCGGCCGGAGGCGCTGTTCGTGACGCTCGCGCTGAAGGCGGACGCGGAGGTCGAACAGGTGGTCGAGCTCTACGAGGGGTTGGCGGAAGCGGGCGTGCCGGTGCGTGGCGGCGACACGACCAGTGCAGATCAGACGATGGTGAGCGTGACGGCCGTCGGCCGCTCGCAGCGCGTTCCCGGCCGGAGCGGGGCCGGGCCTGGAGACAAGATCCTCGTCACCGGCCCGCTCGGCGCGGCGGCTGCAGCCTTCCGCGAGCGCCGGTTCGTGCGTCCGCCGGTGCGGACGCTCGAGGGCATGCGGCTGGGTGTCGTCGCGACGGCGATGCTCGATCTCTCCGACGGGATCGCCGTCGATGCGGGTCACCTCGCCCGGCGCTCTGCCTGCCGTGTCGTCATCGACCTCGATGCGGTGCCGCGCGACGGCGAGCTGGAGAATCTCGGCTTCGGCGAGGACTTCGAGTTGCTCGCCGCAGTTCCGGACGAGGCGTTGTCGCTGGGCTTTCCGGTGATCGGCCACTGTGAGGAGGGAGAGGGCGTCCTGCTGCTGCACGAGGGCGAGCCCTACGACCTCCCCGGCTACGAGCACTTCAGGCCGAGCTGAGCCAGGGCGCCCACGAGCGCTCGTAGTGCGAACGCGGCCGCGCCCCGACGACCGTCGAGCGGGGCTCGCCGTCCTCGAACAGGATCACGGTCGGAAGCGAGAGAACCCCGTAGCGCGAGGGCACGCCGATGTGCTCGTCGATGTTCAGTCGGACCAGTCCGAGCGCGTAGTCGGCAGCGATCGCCTCGAGCACCGGAGCGATCGCATCGCACGGCTTGCACCACGGCGCCCAGAAGTCGACGATCGTCCGTCCCTCCGTCTCCAGCACCTCGGCCTCGAATGTGGCGTCCGTCACCTCTCTCACAGCCGTCCTCCGAGCGCCGCCAGGCGGATCAGCGGCACCTTCCAGATCGCCTCGAGCACGATCGTCCGCGACATCTTGGAGCCGCCGACCTGGCGGTCGACGAAGCGAATCGGGATCTCCTGCACCTGAAATCCCTTGCGGAGCGCGCGGTAGGTCAGCTCGATCTGGAACGCGTAACCGCGCGAGTGGATGGCGTCGAGGTCGATCGCCTCCAGCACGGCGCGCCGGATGCACTTGAAGCCTCCCGTGAGGTCTCGCACGCGGACGCCGAGGACGATCCGTGCGTAGAACGAGCCGCCCGCCGAGATGAGCCGCCGCAACGCGTTCCAGTTCTCGACGCCGCCACCGGGAACGTAGCGCGAGCCGAGCACGACATCGGCCGTCTCCGCCGCCAGGAGTAGCCGCGGGACGTCGTTCGGGTCGTGCGAGAAGTCGCAGTCCATCTCGACGATCAGCTCCGCACCCGCATCGAGCGCGTGGCGAAACCCGGCGAGATACGCCGGTCCGAGTCCCTCCTTGCGCTCGCGGTGGAGCACGTCGACGTACCCGAGCTCGAGCGCGAGCTCTGCAGCGCGCTTGCCCGTGCCGTCGGGCGAGTTGTCGTCGATCACGAGCACCCGGTCGTCCGGGCCGAGAACCCGGCCGAGCTCGTGCAGCATCGGCTCGATGTTCTCGCGCTCGTTGTAGGTGGGGAGACAGACACATGCCCTCACCTCCGTATCATCGCTTCCGGTGGCTACCACACTGCCGAGGAACGACGAGCTCGCCGACCAGCTCGAGCTGCTGGCCGATCTGAGCGAGCTCGAAGGCGAGGACTCCTTCCGGGTTCTCGCCTACCGCCGCGCGGCGACGCGGATCCGCGAGACGGGCGGGCCGGTCGCGCAGCTCGCGCTCGACGGCAAGGCCAAGAGCCTCTCCGGGATCGGGAAGACGATCGAGGACAAGATCGTCCAGGTCGTCGAGCTCGGCGAGATGGAAGCGCTGACGAAGCGGAAGAAGCTCGTGCCGGAGGAGGTCGTCAAGTTCATGCGGCTACCCGGACTGGGCCCGAAGACGGCACGACGGATCTGGAAGGAGCTCGGTGTGACGACGCTCGCCGAGCTGAAGGAAGCCGCCGAGCAGGAACGGCTGCGGTCACTGGCGGGGCTCGGCGCGAAGAGCGAGGAGAAGATCCTCAAGGCGCTCGCGGAGGAGCCCAAGGACCCCCGTGAATCGAGGCGGCTGCTCGGCAGCGGGCTCCCGGTGCTGCTCGAGCTGGTGGAGGAGCTGCGCGCGCATCCCGCCGCCGTCAAGGTCTCGGAGGCCGGCTCTGCGCGCCGTCGGCGCGAGACCTTCCGCGACCTCGACGTGATCGCGACGTCGACCGACGCGCCGGCGCTGATCGAGCACTTCACGACGCGCAAGAACGTCGCGGACGTCGTCGCAAAGGGGGACACGAAGGCGACCGTGATCACGAACGAGGGCTTCCGGCTCGACCTGCGCGTCGTGCCGCCGGAGTCGTACGGGAACCTCCTCCAGCACTTCACCGGCTCGAAGGACCACAACGTCGCCCTGCGCGAGGATGCCGTCCGCCGCGGCTTCTCCGTCTCCGAGTACTCCGTCACAACCACCGAGACCGGCGAGGAGTTCACGGCCGCCGACGAGGAGGAGCTTTACGCGCACCTCGGCTACGCGTACATCCCGCCCGAGCTGCGCGAGAACAGCGGCGAGCTCGACGCGGCGAAGAAGGGCGAGCTGCCGAAGCTCGTCGAGCGCTCCGACGTTCGCGGTGACCTGCACTGCCACTCGACGTGGTCGGACGGGAAAGCGACCATCGCGGAGATGGCCGCCGCGGCCCAGGCGCTCGGCCACGAGTACCTGGCGCTCTGTGACCACTCGCACCGGCTTCGCGACGGCCGTCTCCAGCACCAGTGGGAGGAAATCGACGCGCTGAACGAGAACCTGGCGCCGTTCCGGATCCTGAAGGGGATCGAGGTGAACATCCGCACCAACGGCGAGGTCGACGTCGACGACGACCTGATCGCGCCGCTCGACTGGGTGATGGCGTCGGTGCACGCGAGCTTCGACAACGATCCGACCGGGCGGGTCGTCGCCGCGATGTCCAACCCGCACGTCGACTGCATCGGCCACCCGACGAGCCGCAGGATCGGCAAGCGCTCTCCCTCCGGGATCGAGGTGGAGAAGATCGTCGAGGCCGCTCTGGCGACGGGCACGTTCCTGGAGATCAACTCGCAGCCGGACCGGCTCGATCTCCGCGACGCCAACGCGCGCCTTGCAGGAGAGGCCGGGCTGAAGCTCGTGATCTCGAGTGACGCCCATTCGGCGAATGCGCTCCGCTATGTCGATCTCGGCGTGGCGCAGGCCCGACGCGCGTGGCTGATGAAGGATCAGATCGTCAACACGCGGCCCTGGAAGGCGATCGAGAAGCTGCGCAAATGACCTTTCGCGAGGACGGCTCGGCGACGGTCGAATGGGTGGCGTCGTACCTCGAGCGGCTGCGCGACTTCCCGGTTCTCGCGCAGGTCGAACCCGGGGAGCTGCGCGGCCGGCTGCCGCGCGTCGCCGCCGGACCGGGCCGAGCCCTTCTCCGCGGTGCTGCGCGACGTCGACGAGCTGCTGCTGCCGGCGGTCACGCACTGGCAGAGCCCGCGCTTCTTCGCCTATTTCGCCAACACCGGCTCCGAGCCGGGCATCCTGGCCGAGCTCCTCGTAGCAGGGCTGAACCAGGTCGGGATCCTCTGGCGCACCTCACCCGCGCTGCAGGAGCTCGAGGAGGTGACGCTGGACTGGCTCGCCCAGCTGCTCGGCCTGCCGGAAGGCCTGCACGGCCACCTCGAGGACACGGCCTCGACCGGGACGATCGTGGCGCTCGCCGCCGCCCGCCAGGCCAAGCCCGGCGCTCGCGTCGTCGTCTGCTCGGAGCATGCGCACTCGTCCGTCGACAAGGCGTGCCGCCTGCTCGAGCTGGAGGCGCGTGCGACACCGGCCGACGAGGCCTTCCGGCTTCGTCTGGACCGGCTCGACCTCACCGATGCGTGCGCCGTTGTCGCGACGCTCGGAACGACGTCGACGAGCTCGCTCGACCCTGTCGATGGTGTCGCGAACGCGTGCGAGCGGGAGGGCGTCTGGCTACACGTCGACGCCGCCTACGCGGGCTCGGCGGCGGTCTGTCCCGAGCTGCGCGACGGGTTTGCCGGCTGGGAGCGGGCCGACTCGATCGTCGTCAACCCGCACAAATGGCTGCTCACGCCGATGGGCTGCTCCGCATTCTGGACTCGGCGGCCGGATGAGGTGCGCGCAGCCTTCAGCCTCGTCCCGGAGTTCCTGCGCGTGAGCGAGGACGTGGCGAGCTTCTCCGAGTACAGCCCGGCACTCGGTCGCCAGTTCCGGTCTCTCAAGCTCTGGGCGGTGCTGCGCTGCTACGGCCGGGAGGGGCTACAGGTGCGGATTCGCGAGGCGATCCGGCTGGCCGCGCTCTTCGAGGGCTGGGTGCGCGAGGAGCCGGGGTGGGAGCTGACGGCGCCGCGTCCCTTCTCTCTGGTCTGCTTCCGGCGTGACGGGTCGGACAAGGAGAACGAGGCGTTGCTCGAGCGCGTCAACGCGACCGGCGAGATCTTCATCTCGCACACGAAGCTGAACGGGCGGTACACCCTGCGGCTTGCGATCGGCAACGCTCGCACGACGGAGGACGACGTACGCCTTGCCTGGGACGTGCTCAGGCGAGAAGCGGCTCTGGCATAGCGGGCTTCGGCCCGAACGCGTCGATCAGCCGTTCGAGCACCGCGACGTCGCCGTCGATCCGCACACCTTCGGTCTGACGGTTGACGACGAGGTGGTAGAAGCCGATCGCGTCGCTCTCGACGAAGACGTCGGGATCGTCGACGAGCCCTGGGCGGGCGACGCCGTCGACCAGGGAGGCCTCCTCGTCGCCGATGCGGAACGCGAGACGTCCAACCGGCGAGATCGGCGACAGCGCAAGATCGAGTGCCTCCACGAGCCAACCTGGATCGAGCGCATCGAGCGGCGGCGGGCCCATGAGCCGCGCGCCGAACCGCGCCAGCTCGTGCAGGACGGGACGAAGTTGCTGGCCGGTCGGTGTCAGCTCATAGACGCTCGAAGCCGCGGGCGGCGGCAGCTTGCGCCGCTCGACCAACCCGGCAGTCTCGAGCGCTTTCAGCCGGGCGGCGAGGATGTTCGTGCCGATGCCGTTCAGGCCGTCGACGAGGTCGGTGTAGCGCTTTGGGCCATGCATCAGCTCTCGCACCACGAGCAGCGTCCAGCGCTCGCCGATGAGGCCGAGCGAGCAGGCGATCGGGCAGTACTGGTCGTAGCGCTTCATCGAAAAATCATTCTCTAGGATGACTTGTCTTTTGCAAGTATATCGTGCAGATAGACAAGCATACCCTGCTGAAAGGATAGCGCAATGGTCGCAACTCCGCGATTGAAATGGTTCGGACTGGCGCTACTCGGCGCCGTCCAGTTCATGGTCGTGCTCGACATCGCGATCGTGAACGTTGCCCTTCCCTCGATCCAGGCAGATCTCGGGTTCTCCCAGGGCAACCTGCAGTGGGTGATCTCCGCGTACGCGCTCGTATTCGGCGGCTTTCTGCTGCTCGGCGGGAGAACCGCGGATCTCCTCGGTCGCCGCCGTGTCTTCATGATCGGCCTGGTCGTGTTCGCGATCGGCTCGCTTCTCTGCGGGCTGGCGTGGTCCGACGTCTCGCTGATCGGCGCCCGCGCCATCCAGGGCCTCGGCGCTGCGACGATCTCACCCGCCGCGCTTGCGATCCTGATGACGACCTTCGCCGAAGGCCGCGAGCGGAATATCGCTCTCGGTGTCTGGGGCGCGGTCGGTGGCTTCGGTGCCGCTGCAGGCGTCCTGCTCGGCGGAGTTCTCACGGACGCGCTGTCGTGGGAGTGGATCTTCTTCGTCAACATCCCCGTCGCGCTCGCGGCCCTCGCGCTCGCTCCCGTGCTGCTCGGCGAGAGCAAGGACACGCGCGTGAAGACGTTCGACGCACTCGGGGCGGTTCTCGTGACCGCTGGTCTGAGCACGCTCGTGCTGGGCATCACTCAGGGTCACGAGTGGGGTTGGAGCTCCGCCCGCGCGATCGGCGTCTTCGTCCTCTCGGGCGTGCTGCTCGCAGGCTTCGTCGTCTGGGAGAACCGCGTCGCGGAGCCGCTCATGCGGTTCGGGATCCTGCGCACGAAGACCGTCCTCGGAGCCAATGTCGCCGGCTTCATCCTCGGCACGGCTCTGTTCTCGATGTTCCTGATGCTGACGCTGTACATGCAGCAGGTGCTCGGCTACTCGGCGATGAAGACCGGTGTCGCGTACCTCGCGGTCGCAGGCACGTCGATCATCTGGGCCAACGTCGCCGCGGCGCTCGTGACCCGTGTCGGCGTCCGGCCGCTGATCGCCGGCGGTATGGCGATGCTCGCCGTCGGCATGCTCCTCTTCACGCAGGTCTCGGTCGACGGGACGTACGCGAAGAACCTCCTGCCGGGCTTCCTGATCATCGCGCTCGGGCTCGCGTTCTGCTTCGTCCCGATCTCGATCGCGGCCCTCGCCGGCGTCCAGCAGGCCGAGGCCGGTCTCGCGTCCGGACTGATCAACACGTCGCAGCAGATCGGCGGCGCAGTCGGGATCGCGCTGCTCTCTACGATCGCGATCTCCCGCACCGAGAACGAGGTCGCGGCCGGCACCGCGATGCCGCAGGCGATGACCTCGGGCTTCCAGCTGGCCTTCTGGGTCGGCGCCGGGATCGCGATCGTCGGTGTCATCGCGGCGCTGGTGTTGATCCGCCAGGAGGAGATCGCGGCAGCACCCGCGCCCGCACTCGAAGGCGCCTAGGCACGAACCTCGAGCCGGGGCGGGAGCGAACGCTGCTTCCGCCCCGCGGGGCAAGCTCCACCTGTTCGACCTAGAGACCGAGCAGGCGCTTCCGAGCTAGAGGGAGCGCAGCAGCTCGAGCATCGCCGGCGGCCCGTCGACGACGACGTCGGCTGCGTCGCGCAGTTCTGCGGGGCCCTCCGAAGAGGCGACCGCGACCTTGACGCCGAGCTCCAGTGCCTGCAGGGCGTTGAACGCGTCGAGGTCGGTCGTGTCGTCGCCCGCGTAAAGCGCCCGCTCGAGCCGGCGCCCGCCGAGCAGGTGGGCCACGGCGGTCCCCTTGTTCGCGCCGACCGGCGGCCGCAGCTCCAGCACTTTCCGGCCGAAACGCGCGACGAGCCCCTCGTGCCGCGCCCGCGTCGCGACGGCCTCCAGCATCTTCAGCGCCTCGCTCTCGCTCTCCGCCCGCCGGTAGTGAAAGGTCACGGTCAGCGGCTTGCGCTCGACGTCGTCCCAGTCGACCGTCGACGCGAAGCGCTGCAGGCGGTCGCTCCAGGCGGCCGCTTCCGGCTCCAGCTCGAGCCCGTGCTCGCCGACGTAGACGAGCTCGTCTAGTCCAACGACCCGGCGTGCGTCGGCGCTCGAGCGGCCGCTGATGCACGCCACGAGCGCGTAGCGGCCGTTCAGACGCCGTAGCTCGACCTGCGTCTCCTCGGGTACCGCCGAGTCGTGAGGGACGTCGACGATCGGTGCCAGCACCCCGTCGACGTCGAGCAGGATGGCCGTCCGCTCCGGGTCCTCGGCGATGCGCGCGAGCAGGGAGTCGCCGTTCACCGCCCTAGGATACGAACGGTGCCGCTGAAACTCATAGGGGTCGGCCTCGTCGCCGGCCTTTTCAGCGCCCTCTTCGGTGTCGGCGGCGGCATTGTGATCGTGCCGCTGCTGATCCTCCTCGTCGGCTTCGAGGGTCGTGTCGCGACGGGGACGTCGCTCGCGGCAATCGGGATCACGGCGCTCGCGGGGACGATTCTGTACGCGTTCGAGGGGCACGTCCACGTGGCGTATGCGGCGCTCGTCGGGCTTCCGGCAGCGGCCGGGGCGGTTGCAGGGACAGCGGTCCAGCAGCGCGTCTCGGGGCGGGCGCTGACGCTCGCCTTCGCCGCGCTGCTGGCGACGATCGCGATCTGGCTGCTCGTCGGATGAGCGCGACGACCGTCGCCTTCGCGATCCTGCTCGGCTTCACAGCCGGCGTGCTCGCGGGGTTCTTCGGTGTCGGCGGCGGAATCCTGTTCGTCCCCACGCTCGTCGCGCTGGGGCTCTCCCAGCTCGGCGCCGAGGCGACCTCGTTGCTCGCGATCCTGCCGACCGTCGCGGCAGGCACGTGGCGGCAACGGCGGTACGGAAACGTGCGCTGGCAGACGGCACTCGTGCTCGGCACGTCGTCAATCGCCGGCGCCGTCGTCGGCGTCCAGGTCGCAACGGCGCTGCCGGAAGACACGCTGCGGCGGCTCTTCGCCCTCTTCCTGCTGGTCGTCGCCGCACAACTCGCATGGCGGTCGCGACGGCCGGCCCCGTATCCTTGACCGGATGACCGAGCACGAGGAGATCTGGCTCCCGCTCGTCGACGAGCCGATCGGAGGCATCGTCGCGCAGATTCAGGCCGACGATCCCGAGATCGAGCGTCTCGTGGGCTCTCCGCGCCGCATCCTCGCCTTCAAGACGTTCGCGTACATCAGAGCCGGCGTGAAGCTCGGCGAGCTGCTCGTCGAGAGCGACCTGCCGCCCTACGACGGCACGGAGACGTGGGTCGAGCTGCTCCTGCATGACCCCGCCAACCGGGCTGCGATCGCGGCGGAGGTACGTGCGGTTGCCGAGGAGATCGCTGCCGACCCGCGCTACGGGGACGACGAGCCGCTGGGGCCCGACGAGGAAGCCCGGACGCGTTTTCTCGAATTCGCCCGGAAGCTCGAGACCTAGTCACAACCGCCCCACCGTCCCGGGATAACCGGATAATGGGGCTGTGCTGCTCCGGCTTTGCGCGCTCTTCCTTCTCGCATGCTGTCTCGCCTCCATCGGGGCGAGCGCAGGCACGACGGCGAAGGTGCCCGTCGTGTCGGCCGGTGCATACGCGGTGCAGGTGACCGTTCCTGGACAGCCCGGCGCGAGCGCGGGTGGCTCGGCCGCACCAGGCGAGGTCACGACTGCGGCCGCGGACGCCTTCGTGTACCCCGAGGATGCGTCCGCGGTCAAGACCGCCGGCCTCTCCTCGAGTGTTTTCGCCGAGGGCACGACGGCGCAGGGCGTCGGCGACGTGCTCGGCATCTCGCTCTTCAACGGCGAGATCACCGCTGAGAGCGTGGCGGCCAGGGCGAAGGCATCGTCGATCGCGTCAGACGCTGTCGGATCCGCCGTGACGAATCTCGTTCTCCTGGGCCAGGGAGTGGCGCCCGTGCCGAATCAGCGCTTTCCGCTCGGCGACTGGGGATACGCGGTCACCCTCGAACTGACGGCCGAGGCACCGGTCGCCGACGACACGCGCAATGCCCGGGCGGCCGTGACGGCCCTCCACGTCGTGCTTCTCGCCGACCACGGTGGGCTTCCCGCGGGCAGCGAGATCCTGGTCGGCCACGCAGAAGCGTCGTCGTCGACGCCACTCTCCATCCTGTCGCCGCCGCCGCCGGCCAAACCGGCCAAGACCGCGAAGCCGGGACGGCCCGCCGGCGTGCCGCCGAAGCAGAAGAAACCACTACCGAAGCCGCCCGAGCCGAACTCGGGCCGGCCCGGCTCGGTCTTCAAGCTGCCGCCGACAGACGTCTCTGCACCTCTCTCGCCTGACGGCTACGTGTTCCCCATCTACGGCCCATCGTCGTTCACCGACACGTTCGGGTCGCCGCGCGCCGGCGTCGGCTGGCATCACGGCGAAGACATTTTCGCGCCGCTCGGGGCACCGCTCCTCGCTGTCGCCGACGGCACGGTCTTCTCCGTCGGCTGGAACGAGCTGGGTGGGTACCGCCTCTGGCTGCGGGATCACCAGGGAAACCAGTTCTACTACGCGCACCTCTCGGCCTACTCACCGCTCGCGGTGGACGGCCGCGAGGTTCGGGCGGGCGCCGTGCTCGGCTTCGTCGGCAATACCGGGGACGCGCAGAGCACCCCCTACCATCTGCACTTCGAGATCCACCCCGTCGGCCTGCTGCCGATGGGCTACGACGGCGTCGTGAACTCCTTCCCGTATCTCAGCGCCTGGCGGCGGCTCGAGGACGTCTCGTTCGCCGCCGGTCGTGGCTGGGCGCCGCCCGTGCCGCCGAGCGCGACAGCGCCGAGGCCGGGAGCTCTGCTGCTGGGTTCGACCGACATCTCGAGCGCAAGCGGGCTCGAGCCCGGATCGCTCGAGCGGGCGCTCGTCGCTCCGGTCTCAGCCGAAGGCGACGGCGCCCTAATCCGATCCGGCTAGAGCTCGCCTAGGCCGCCGGCTCCGATGCCGGGGGCGTGTACGAGTAGTCGTCCGTGCTCTCGCCGGTGATCTTCTGCATCAGCCACTCCCGGGTCTGCGGCCCGGTCATCGGGTTGAACAGGATCCCGATGGCGATGCCGACCATCAGCAGGAACGTGTTGCGGCCGCTGTGGTCCTTCTTGCCCTGGATCCGGCTGGCGGCCGTACGCAGCTCCTCCGCCGCCTTCTTGAGGTTGTCCTGGATGTCCTTGTCGGTTGCCGCCCGCATCGCAGTTCCGGTGAGGTTGCGGTTTCCGAGCAGCTCGGCGTAGACGTCCCGGGCAGCGGTGAACGCTTCCTTGATGTTGTCGTGGAGCGCGTCGTCGTGCAGTGCGCGGTCGACGTACGGCCGCATCGTGTCGGCTGTGTCGTAGAGCTTTTCCTTCGTCTTGGCCATTCGGCCCTTCCTTTCCGGGACTTTGTGGTCGGAAGTTGATTCTTGCCGTTGAGCGATCCTTGCAAACAGCGTCAGCGCGCGGAAGCCGCCGCCCGCCGTTCGAGCAGCGTACGCCTGGCAGCACGCGCCCGCCCCTTCGGAGTGAACGCCTCCTCGAGAACCTCCTCGACATGATCGACGAGGACGAACTCGAGCTCGCGTCTCGTCTCGGGCGGGAGGTCGTCGAGGTCGTGCACGTTCTCGCGCGGGAGGATGACTCGCTTCAGCCCCGCACGCTGTGCGGCCAGGACCTTCTCGCGCACGCCTCCGATCGGCAAGACCTGGCCGGTCAGCGTGATCTCGCCGGTCATCCCGACGTCGTCGGCAACCGCGATGCCGCGGACGAGTGAGGCCAGCGCGGTGGCCATGGTCACCCCGGCCGAGGGGCCGTCCTTCGGCACCGCCCCTGCAGGCACGTGGATGTGGACGTCGTGCTCGGCGAACCACTCCGAGGCCAGGCCGAGCTCCTCCGTGTGGGAGCGCACCCAGGAGAGCGCCGCCTGCGCCGATTCCTGCATCACTTCCCCGAGCTGCCCGGTGATGGTGAGCTTCCCCTTCCCGGGGTAGGCGGTCGCCTCGATGAACAGCACGTCGCCGCCGACCGCGGTGTAGGCGAGCCCGGTCGCAACTCCGGGGTCGGACGTCCGCTTGCGCACGTCCCCGGAGAAGTGGCGCGGTCCGAGCCACTCCCGCACGCGCTCGCCGTCGACCTTGAGCTTCTCCTTGTGCCCGGTCGCGACGAGCGTCGCCGCTTTGCGGCAGAGCGTGGCGATCTGGCGCTCCAGACTGCGAACACCTGCCTCGCGCGTGTACTCGGCGATCACGAGTCGGAGCATGCGATCCGGGACGGCGAGTTGTGCGCGCTTCAGGCCGTGTGCCTTCAGCTGCTTCGGGACGAGATAGCGCTTTGCGATCCCGAGCTTCTCCTCGTGGGTGTAGCCCGAGAGCTGGATCACGTCCATTCGGTCGAGGAGCGGGCCGCGGATCGTGTCGAGCGTGTTGGCGGTGCAGATGAAGAGCACCTTCGAGAGGTCGAACGGGAGGTCGAGGTAGTGGTCCCGGAAGGTGGAGTGCTGCTCGGGATCGAGGACCTCCAGCATCGCGGCCGCCGGATCGCCCCGGAAGTCCGAGCCCATCTTGTCGATCTCGTCGATCAGGAAGACGGGGTTCGCCGACTCGGCGTCACGGATCGCGCGGATGATCGTCCCCGGCATCGCGCCGATGTACGTACGCCGGTGCCCGCGGATCTCCGACTCGTCCCGGACGCCTCCGACCGAGATGCGCGCGAACTTCCTGCCGAGAGCGCGGGCAACGGATTGGCCGAGTGAGGTCTTGCCCACCCCGGGCGGCCCGACGAAGCAGAGAACCGGACCGGAGAGGTCGTTCTTCAGCTTCGAGACGGCGAGGTACTCGACGATCCGATCCTTCACCTTCTCCAGGTCGAAGTGGTCCTCGTCGAGGATCTGGCGCGCGTGCTCGAGGTCGAGGTTGTCCTCGGTGACCTCGCTCCAGGGCAGCGAGACGATCCAGTCGAGGTAGGTGCGGATGACGCCGTACTCGGCCGCCGCCGACGGCAGCTTCTCCAGCCTCGAGAGCTCACGGAGCGCGGCCTTCAGCACGTGCTCCGGCAGGTTCTTCTCCTCGAGCTGGCCGCGCAGCTCGTTGATCTCGGCCTGCTGCTCGTCGCCCTCGCCGAGCTCCTCCTGGATCGCCTTCAGCTGCTGCCGGAGGAAGAACTCGCGCTGGCCCTTGTCGATCTCGCTCAGGACTTGCGACTGAATCTTCGAGCCGAGCTCGGACATCTCGACCTCGCGGCTGAGGATCAGCGACGTGGCCCGCAACCGCTCCTCGACGTCGACGAGCTCGAGCAGGTCCTGGCGCTCGTCGGTCTTCAGACGGAGCGTCGATGCGATCAGGTGGCAGAGCGCGCTCGGATCGTCGACGTTTGCGGCTGCGAGCTGGAGCTCCTCGGGCAGGTACGGCGTCATTCCGATGATGTGGGCGAACTGTTGCTGGACGTTCCGGGTCAGCGCCTCGACCTCGGGCGAATCGAGAACGAGATCCGGCAGGTCCTCGAGCTCGGCGACGAGAAACGGGTCGTCGCGCAGCGGCTCGACGAGGCGAACCCGCTGGAGACCCTGGACGAGGATCCGCAGCGTCCCGTCGGGAACCTTGATCATCTTGTGGACCACCGCGACGGTCCCGACCGAGTACAGGTCGTCCCAGCCCGGCGGCTCGGCCTCGGTGTTGCGGACGGTGAGCAACGCAAGCATCCGCTCGCCGGAGAGGACGTCGTCGATGAGCTTGATCGAGCGCTCCTGCCCCACGGCGAGCGGCGTCATCGACTCCGGGAAGACCACCGTCTCCTTGAGCGGCAGAACCGGCAGGCGCATCCGCTCCGCGCCGCTGTTGGTGGGATCGTCGGTGCTCATCCGTCCCTGCGGACGGCGATCGCGACCGTGCGGACGCGCCGGGCGCGTTTCGCGATCGGCAGCGTGATCCGGAGCATCCCGGCCTCGTAGGTCGCCGTGGCCGACGCGGCGACGACATCGTGGCCGAGCGGGATCAGGCGCTCGAAATGGCCGTATTCGATCTCGGCCTGCTGGTACGTCTGCCCGTCGATGCGGGGGCGGGCGCGGTCGCCGGAGATCGTCAACGCCTGCTCGTCGACCACGATCTCGATCGACTCGGGCTCGACGCCGGCGAGCTCGATCAGCAGGTTCAGCTGATGCGGGTCCTCCGTCACGTAGCAGTCGACCGACGGCCGGAAGCCGTGTCGCAGACCCGCAAAGCGGGGGACCTGCCACAGGTCCGCGAAGAGCTCCTCGATCTCTCCCTGCAGCCGATCGATGTCCCGGCGCGCCATGTCGCCACACTACCCCGCTGCAGAAGATTCAGGCCCGCTGCGTAACATCCAGGCATGACGCAGGTCCGGCGGATGTTCAGACTGCTGCTCGCGGCGCTCGCGTTCGGAACCTACGTCTGGTTCGCTGCGGTGCGCTACGTGCCGCTCGTGCAGGCGCGCAAGCGCCAGCGGCGCGCAAGGTTTACAGGATCCTGATGTGTCGGATGGAGAGCCCCGGGGAACCCGCGTCAAATGCGTCTACTCCTCGCAGCCCTGACGTCATGCGCGCTGATCGGCCTCGCCGCCCCCGGCGCGCAGGCCTCGAGCAGCGTGCGCTTCGGAATCCAGGACGACTCGTGGCTCGTCCACGGCGCCGGCACGCTTGACGAGCGGCTCGACCGGCTCGACCGGCTCGGGGTGGACCTCGTGCGCTTCAACCTCCACTGGGACCGGATCGAGCGCGTGCGCGGCGAGCAGAACTGGGAGGAGAGCGATCGCGTCCTGGACGGCCTGCACGACCGCGGCATCCCCGCGGTCGTCGGCATCGTCGGCTCACCGCGCTGGGCGAACGGCGGGAGGACTCCGAACTACGCCCCCGGTGCGGCCGCGTTCGCGGAATTCGCGGGCACGGCGGCGGACCACTACAGCTGGGTCAACCAGTGGCTCGTCTGGAACGAGCCCAACCAAGCGCGGTGGCTGCGCCCGACGACACCGGCCGTCTACGTTCGGCAGCTCCTGAACCCCGCCTACAAGGCGATCCACGCTGCCAACCCGAGAGCCAAGGTCGGCGGTGGCGTCACCGCTCCGCGCGGCTCGACGGCAGGAGTCTCGCCGGTGAACTGGATTCGGGGAATGCGCACGGCGGGCGCCCGCCTGGATGCGTACGCGCACCATCCCTATCCATCGAACAGCCGCGAGTCGCCGTTCGCCGACAGCAGCTGCAGGTACTGCACGACGATCACGATGGCGACGCTCGAGCGGTTGCTCTCGGAGGTGAAGCGCGCGTTCGGCTCGAAGCGGATCTGGCTGACGGAGTACGCCTACCAGACCGGCTCGTTCGGAGTCACCCAGCAGCGCCAGGCCGAGCTGATCGGTCAGTCCGGGATGCGCGTGCAGAAGGCTCCCCGGGTCGACATGCTGATCCACTACCTCGTCAAGGACGAGCCGGAGGCGGCAAGGTTCCAGAGCGGCCTCTTCCAGAACTCCGGCAGGCCGAAGCTCGCGGCACTCGCGTTCCCGTTCCCGGTCGCGCAGGCCGGCCGCAGCGGCGGCGACCTCGTCCTCTGGGGGCAGATCCGGCCCCGCTCCGGCGCGCAGACCTTCCGAGTGCAGGTTCGTACCACCGGCGCCTGGCGTTTCAGCGGCGGGGTGCGCAGGACGAGCGCGCGCGGCTTCTTCAGCGTCGCCGTCCCGGCCGCGCCGGGCGCACGCGTCAGGATCTACTCGCCGCAGGACGCGGCGTACAGCATCTCGCTCCGCGCACGCTGAACGCCTGCGGCTAGTTTCCGAAGCAATGCGGGCGCCTCCTGTCTTCCGCGGTGGCCTCGGCGCGCGCGTCCTGGCCCTGGTCTTCGGCCTCTTCCTGTGCGCTGCGGGCATCGTCGGCCTGCTCGAGTCCGAGCTCGGCCTCTCGCCGTGGGACGTGCTCCACCAGGGGCTCGCCGAGCACACAGCGCTGAGCTACGGGACGGCGAACATCGCCGTCGGCGTGCTGGTGCTCGCGGTTTCCTGGGGCCTGGGGGCCTACGTCGGTTGGGGAACGATCGCGAACGCCGTTCTGATCGGCCTCTTCATCGAGCTGCTCGTACACGTCCCGGCGGTCGAGGCGCTCTCGGAGGAGGGCCTGGCCGTCCGGAGCGTAGTCCTCGCGGTGGGAATCGCGCTTGTCGCCGTCGGCTCGGCCTTCTATCTCGGCGCAGCGTTCGGGGCAGGCCCGCGCGACTCTCTGATGCTCGTGCTCGCGCTTCGTTCTGCCCGGCGGATCGGCGTCGTGCGGACGCTGCTCGAGTCGAGTGTCGTCGTCGTGGGCGCGACCCTCGGCGGCACGATCGGGATCGGAACGGTCGCCTTCGCCCTCCTGATCGGGCCGGCGCTCGAAGCGTCGTTCTGGCTGCTGGGCCGCACGCCGCTGGTTGGTCCCGCAGTAGCATCGGCCCCGGCATGAAGGCGAAGGGACTCATTGCGGCGGGCGGCGAGGCGACGCGGCTCGGCGAGCTGACGCGCGTCGTCAACAAGCACCTGCTACCGGTCGGTGCGTGGCCGATGATCTTCTACCCGCTTCAGCTCCTCCAGCTCGCGGGCGTTCGCGAGGTGATGATCGTCACCGGCCAGGGCCACGCGGGTCAGTTGATCGACCTGCTCGGAAACGGGCGCCTGGACGAGCGAGGAACGTCCACCCCTCTCTTCGACCTCGATCTGACTTACAAGGTGCAGGTCGAAGCCGGTGGGATCGCACAGGTCGTCGGCATGGCCGAGAGCTTCGCCGGCGACGACGACCTGATCGTCTGTCTCGGCGACAACATCTTCGAGTACGCGGAGGCAGCTGCGATCCGCTCCTTCGTCGAGGGCGACGACGGGGCGGCGGTCTTCGTGAAGGAGGTTCCCGATCCGGAGCGGTTCGGAGTCGTCGTCTACGGTGAGGATGGGCGCGTCGTGGACGTGGTCGAGAAGGCCGGCGTGGTCGATCTCCGGTACCCCTCGCCGCCGTCGAACGACGCGGTGGTCGGGCTGTACGCGTACTCACCCGACGTCTTCGACGTGATCCGCGGGCTCGCGCCCTCGTCTCGCGGCGAGCTCGAGATCACGGACGTCAACCGTCACTACGCCGAGCAGGGCACGCTCGCGTGCCATCGCGTCCGAGGCTGGTGGGAGGACGCCGGCACGCAGGAGTCGCTCCCCGAGATCGGCGCGCTGATCGGCCGCACAGGCGTCAACAAGGTCGAGCCGTGATCGAGGGCGTGCTCCGGATTCCGCTGCAGCGCTTCGAGGACGAGCGCGGGTGGTTCATGGAGCTGCGGCGCGAGAGCGCGCTGCCGAGGCCGACGAAACAGACGAACGTGTCCTTCTCACGCCGTGGCGTGATTCGCGGACTCCACTTCCACGAGCGCGGCCAGGACGACCTCTTCGTCTGCATGCAGGGCACCGCCCGCGTCGTCGTGCTCGAGCGCGAGACCGGCGAGACCTTCACGGAGGACATCGGCGACGAGAATCCGGTCGCGATCTACGTCCCGGGCCGCAACGCGCACGGCTTCGAGGCGCTCACCGATCTCATCTTCTGTTACCACGTGACCGAGGAGTACGACCCTGCGAATCCGGACGAACAGGGTCTCTGCTGGGCGGATCCACGCGTGAAGCATCTCTGGAGCACGGACTCGCCGATCCTCTCGCCTCGCGACCTGGCCGCGTGTGACTAGTCACACGCGAGGGGGAGGGGGCGTGGGGGAACCGGGAGGTTCCCCACACGAGACAAGAAGAAGGGGGTTCACGGGGGAAACATGGTTTCCCCCGTGGGAGCGGAGCGACGCGTGTACGTAGTCACGGGCGCCGGCGGGCAGCTCGGCCGCGCGCTCACCGGGGAATTTGCGGCGGACGATCTCGTCGCGCTCTCGCACGCCGACTGGGACGTGGCGGTGCCGCCGCCAGCAGAGCTCGGTCGCCCGGAGCTCGTGCTGCACGCGGCCGCGTGGACCGACGTCGACGGCGCCGAGGACGACCCGCAGGGCGCGTCGGCAGTCAATGTCGGCGGGACCGCGAATGCAGCGTCGCTCGGCGCCCCGATCGTCTACTACTCGACGGACTACGTGTTCGACGGCACCAAGCGGGAGCCGTACCTGGAGTCGGACGGCCCGAACCCGCAATCCGCCTACGGCCGCTCGAAGCTCCACGGCGAGGCCGCTGCGGGCGCGAACGCGTGGATCGTCCGCTCCTCGTGGCTGTTCGGCCCGACTGGCCACAACTTCGTCCGCACGATGCTCCGGCTGGGAGCCGAGCGGGACGAGGTGTCGGTCGTCGACGACCAGCGCGGCTCGCCGACCTTCGTCGGCCACCTCGCCGCCGCGACGCGCCGCGTGATGGAGCTCCCGGTCGGGACGTATCACGTCGCAGCCGAGGGGGAGGTCACGTGGGCCGGGTTCGCCGAGGCGATCTTCGAGGAGGCCGGCCTCGGTACCCGCGTGCGGAGGATCACGACCGAGGAGCTCGGCCGGCCCGCGCCGCGACCTGCCTATTCCGTTCTTCGCAGCGAAAAGGGTGCGCCGACGCTGCCGCATTGGCGTGAGGGGCTTCGCGAGACGCTCGCGGCCATCCAGGCGGACGAGCCGGCCGAATAACAGGCGATGGCGAGCTACTCGTTCCTGACGACGTGGATCGTCGACGCGCCGCGCGAGGCCGTCTGGGACGCGATCTACGAGATCGAGCGCTGGCCCGACTGGTGGCGGGGCGTCAAGCGGGTGGAGAAGCTCGAGTCGGGGGCCGACAACGGGGGCGTCGGTGCGCTCTACCGCCACGAGTGGCGCAGCGTCATCCCGTATCCCGTGCGCTTCGAGACCCGGATCACCCGGGTCGAGCTGCCGCACCTGATCGAGGCCGACGCCGACGGCGAGCTCGCGGGGACCGGACGCTGGCGCTTCTTCGAGGGACGAGAGACCGCCGTGACCTACGAGTGGAACGTCCGGACGACGCGGTCGTGGATGAACCTCGTCGGGCCGGTCGCGCGTCCCGTTTTCCGCTGGAACCACAATGCGGTCATGCACCGGGGAGGCGAAGGTCTAGCCAATTTGCTGGGGGCGCGGCTCGTCGCCGTGACGTAGCCTTTCTTCGATGCGCGTGCTCGTCACCGGCGGCGCCGGGTTCATCGGCTCCCACTTCGCCAAGCGGCTGCTGGCCGCTGGGGACGACGTGCGCGTGCTCGACGCGCTGACCTATTCCGGGAATCCGGCCAATCTGGAGGGAACCGGGATCGAGCTCGTCGAAGGCGACATCTGCGACGCGAGCGCCGTCTCGAAGGCCGCGGCAGGCCTGGACGCGATCGTCAACTTCGCGGCCGAGACGCACGTCGACCGCTCGATCCTCGGCGCCACCGACTTCGGACGCACGGAGTTCTTCGGGACACAGGTTCTGCTCGAGGAGGTACGTCGCACAGGCGCCCGCTTCGTCCAGGTCTCGACGGATGAGGTCTACGGCGATCTCGCCGCCGGTGGCTCCTCGGTCGAGACCGACCCGGTCAAGCCGTCGAGCCCGTACAGCGTCGCGAAGGCCGCAGGCGATCTTCACATCCCGGCCTATGCGCGGACGTTCGGGGTCAATGCCTCGATCACCCGCGGCTCCAACACCTACGGGCCGAACCAGTATCCGGAGAAGCTCATCCCGCTGATGACGACGAACGCGATCGAGGGGCAACCTCTTCCGATCTACGGCGACGGCAAGCAGGTCCGGGACTGGCTCTGGGTCGAGGACCACTGCGCCGGGATCGAGACGGTCCTGCGCGAGGGCGCTCCGGGCGAGGTCTACAACGTCGGCGGACGCGACGAGCTGGAGAACGTGGAGGTGGTTGCCCACATCCTGCTGCTCACGGGCGCCGACGAGTCGCTGATCCGGCACGTCGAGGACCGTGCAGGGCACGATCGCCGCTACTCGCTCGACACGAGCAAGCTGCGCGGGCTGGGCTGGGAGCCTCTGAAGCCGTTCGAGGAAGGGATCTCCGAAACGGTCGCCTGGTACCTCGCCAACCGCAGCTGGTGGGAGCCGATCAAGTCGGGCGAGTACAAGGCGTACTACGAGAAGCAGTACGCAGCAAGGCTCTCCGCCTCCTAGCGCTCTTCCTCGCAGCCCTTCTTTGCGTCGTGCCGGAGCCTGCTGATCTCCTTCCGCTTGCCCTGGATCTGCTCCGACCGGTCGAGCAGCTCCACCACACCGTCGCAGCGGCCGAGCGCGAGCCGGGTCAACGCGAGGTTGTAGCTCGCGTAGGCCTCGGCGAGGCTCCCACTGCCTGACAGCCCGGTGACTGCCTGCTCGAGCAGCGGCAGTGCCTCCTCGTAGTCGCCGGCCTTCATCAGCTCGAAACCCTGGTTGTTCAGGTCAGTCGGGTCGCCGGCGGGCTCCGGCGTCTCGGGCGCCGTCGTCGCCGGCGCCACCTCGGTCGTCACGGTCTTGACGACTGTCTGCCCGGGTAGCGTGATCGTCTCCTTCACCGTCTTGGGCGCGGTCGTCACTGCCTCCTTGGGATCGTCGCCGGCGAGCAGCGCTGCGGCGAGGACGCCGGCGGCCAGCAGCAGTGCGCCGAGCGCCAGCAGGGGCACGAGCCAGCGGCGCCCCCCGCCCTGCCCGACGGGAGGCAGAGCACCGACGATCGTCCCGCCGGCCGCTTCGTCGAGCGCGTCCCGGAGTGCATGGACGAGATCCGCCGCCGACTCGTAGCGGTGCTCCGGCGCTTTCGCGAGCCCGCGGGCCAGCGCATCGTCCACCTGCGACGGCAGCTCAGGATTCAGACTCGACGCGGGCGGGATCGGTGCACTCACGTGCGCCAGCGCCTCCGCGGTCGACGACTCGCGCTCGAAGGGCCGCTGGCCTGTGAGTAGCTCGAAGGCCACCACCGTGAGCGCATAGCGGTCGCTCGCAGGCGTCGCTTTCTCGCCCCGCGCCTGCTCAGGTGCGAGATAGCCGGCCGTGCCGACCACCGTCCCGACCTCGGTGAGCGAGCCGAGGCCGACCGCGCTGGCGACGCCGAAGTCGGCGACCTTCACGCGGTCGTCGTTGTCCAGCAACAGGTTCGCCGGCTTCACGTCACGGTGCACGACGCCGCTCGCATGTGCAGCGTCGAGGGCCGCGGCGGCCTGTTCGAGCCAATCGAGCGAGCGTCCGATCGGCTGCGCCCCGTCGCGGACGAGGCGATCGGCGAGCGAGCCGCCGGCGAGATACTCCATCACGATGTAGGGGTGATCGTCGTGCTCGCCGACGTCGAAGATCGTCACGGTGCTCGGCGCGTTGGAGAGGCGCGCTGCCGCCAGGGCTTCACGCGTGAAGCGGGCGCGGATCGCCTCGTCGTCGGAGTATCGGTCGGCAAGCACCTTGATCGCAACGACCCGCGCGAGGTCGGCGTCCTCTGCGCGGAAGATCTCTCCCATGCCGCCGCGAGCGATGCGTTCGGCGTTCCGGTATCTCGGTGGCAGGTGGCTGTCGTTCACTGTGACCGAGTCCCCACGCTACCCCCGCCGGAAACGCTATGCCTGAGTTGAAGGTTCGGTAAAGAGACCGGAAATTGCCAGGTCTTCCGCTAGCCTCATCCGCTGAGGTCTCACGATGCGGCGGCTCCTTCTCGCTCTCACCGGTCTGGTTCTCGCGCTCGCGGCCTCCGCGCTCGCAGGCCCTCGCGCGCCCGCGCCCGTGAAGCCCGCTGCGGTGACTGCGACGTCGTTTGTCGTCAGCGGCCGCGGGTGGGGGCACGGCGTCGGCATGAGCCAGTACGGGGCGATGGGCTACGCCAATGACGGCTGGACGTACGACCAGATCCTCGCCCACTACTACGTCGGTGCGGAGCTCGGGCCCGCACCCGTCGCCCGGGTTCGAGTGCTCGTCGGCGAGGCGAAGGGAGCGGTGAAGCTGCGCTCCAAGGTCCCGTTCCGCGTCCGCGACGTGTTCGGAAAGGTCTACGCGCTGCCGGCTGGCGAGCTCGTTCTCGGCCCGAAGCTGTGGGTGACCGTGAACGGCGCCCCGACCGAGCTCGCAGGGCCGATCCTCTTTCTTCCCGGGACCGAGCCGCTCGAGCTCGACCGTCCCTATCGGGGCCAGATCGAGGTCGCCGCCAAGGGACAGAAGCTGAACGTCGTCAACGTCGTGGGGCTGGAGCAGTACCTCCAGGGCGTCGTGCCGCAGGAGATGCCGAGTGCGTGGCCTGACGAAGCGCTGAAGGCGCAAGCTGTCGCTGCGCGCTCGTACGCCCTCTCGCACCGGCTCACCGGCATGACCTTCGACCTGTACGCCGACGTTCGCAGCCAGGTTTACGGCGGTATCGCCGCCGAGAGCGCGCGCACGACGGCCGCGGTCGAGGCGACCAAGGGAGAGGTGCTCCTCTTCGGCGGCAAGCCGATCGACGCGCTCTTCCACTCGACCTCCGGCGGGAAGACGGTGGCGGCGGTCGAGGCCTTCGGCAAGCCCGTCCCCTATCTCGTCTCGGTCGACGACCCGCACAGCGATCTCTCGCCGGTCAATCGCTGGGGACCGACGGTCATCCCTGAGACGACGGTCCGGACCGGACTGAAGCTGCGGACGCCCGTGACTGCGCTCAAGCTCGCCCGCGGCGCTTCCGGCCGCGTGCTGAGTGCAGACGTGACGACGGCAGGCGGGGCCACGAAGGTGACCGGCGGTGTGCTGCGCTCGGCCGCCGGCCTGCGCTCGACGTGGATCACGGGCCTGGCGACGCTCTCGCTCACGCGGCCCGGCGGGCCCGCGCTCTACGGCAGGCAGCTGACCGTGACCGGGAGGGCAGCCGGTGTGAAGGGGGCGGTGCTGTCGCAGCGGATCGGTGGCGTCTGGACGCAGGTCGCCGGCCCCGGCACCACGCTGGCCTTCAGGGCGAAGCTCCTGGCGCCTGCGAGTTTCCGCATCACCGCCGGCAAGCTGACCAGCGCGGTGCTCAAGGTCCCCGTTGCGCCTGTCGTGACCGCGCGGGCGGACGCCACATCGACAGTGTCCGGGGCAGTGAAGCCGCTGCCGCCCGGCACGACGGTGGAGCTGCAGCTCGACAACGGCGGTGGCTGGTCGACAGCGGCGCAGACCACGACCGGCGCGGCCGGCGAGTACACGATTGCACCTCCCGAGCCCGGCCTGTACAGAGTGCGCGTCGCCCCCGCACAGGGGTTCGCCGAGGGCCTCTCGGGACAGATCGAGCTTCGGTGAAGCGACTCGCGCTCGTGGTCGTCGCGGCAGCGCTTTTTGCGCCTGCTGCAGATGCCGCACGCTACGCAGTCGGTGTGCAGACGCTTGCCGAGCTTCCGCGCCTCCAGGCCGCGCTGCCGAACGCCGAGAGTCTCGCGCCGCTTCCCGCGGTCGTCGTCGACCGGGCGACACCGCCGCGGCTGGCCGATCTCCCCGGCGCCACCTACGTCGAGCGTCTCGGCTCTCGGCGGCTCGCCTTCGTGCCGAACGACCCGCTGGTCATCAAGCAATGGAACCTCAATGCCACGCGGGCGTTCGACTTCTGGGACTCGAGCGCGCTCGCCCTCGCCTTGCCGCCGGTGCGGGTGGCGGTCATCGATTCGGGCATCGATGCGACTCACCCCGAGCTCGCCGGCCAGATCGTCGAAGGGGGCATGAAGAGCTTCGTCGGTGGATCCGCCGCCGTCGACCATGAAGGACACGGCACCTTCGTGGCAGGGCTGATCGCGGCGGCAGTCGACAACGCTTCCGGCATCGCAGGGATGGCTCCCTCGGCCGAGCTGCTCATCGGCAAGGTGGTCGTCGGAGGCGACGTGATCGACGTCGAAGCAGAGGCGAAGGCGATTCGCTGGGCTGTGCTGAACGACGCGAAGGTGATCAACCTGAGCCTCGGCGGCCTTCGCGATCCGCGCGACCCGGACCGCGACACGTTCTCGCCGCTCGAGGCGGCTGCGGTCGCCTACGCCTACGGGAAGGGAGTCGTGGTCGTCGCTGCAGTCGGGAACGCGGAGCGCGGAGCGACGACGCCGTGGCCGTACGCGAGCTATCCGGCCGCATTGCCGCACGTCCTGGGGGTCAGCGCGCTCGCTCGCGACGGCTCCGTCCCCTTGTTCTCGAACCGCGACAAGATCTACAACGACATTGCGGCCCCCGGGGTAGGGATCGTCTCGACGATGCCGTTCGAGATGACGGCTCCCTTCAAGGAGTGCCTCGACCAGGGCTTCTCGAGCTGCGGCCCCGAGGAATGGCGCAAGGGCGAGGGAACCTCGTTCGCCGCTCCGCAGGTGTCGGCTGCAGCGGCGGTCCTGCTCGCCGCGCGTCCGGACCTGCATCCTGAGCAGGTGACGGCGCTGCTGACCGAGACCGCTCGCGACGTCAATGCGGCAACGGGCTGCCAGGCGTGCCCGCCGCGGCGTGACGCCTTCACCGGCTGGGGGCGGCTCGACGTCACCGCCGCGCTACGCCAGCTCGACGGCGTGATCCCACCGCGCGACCGGTTCGAGCCGAACGACGACGGCGGCGAGGATGCAGCGCCGTTGTGGGGGCGGACGAAGCGGATCGCGGCGACGCTGGACTTCTGGGACGACCAGAACGACGTGTACGGGATCAAGCTCCGCCGCGGCCAGCCCGTCTTTGCCAGCCTGCGGGGGCCGGCGGGCACCGATACGAACCTGATTCTCTGGCGGCCCGGCACGAAGCACGTCGACGATCTCGGCTCGCTCGCACTCGTCGCCCGCCAGTCGGCTCGCCCGGGGCCGCGCGAGTGGCTCTCGTATCGCGCGCCCAAGACGGGCACGTACTACGTCCAGGTGAAGCTCGGCTCGCGCGGCTCGGGCAAGTACAAGCTCGCGATCGTCAAGGCCTAACGGCTACTGGTTTTCGAGCAGCTCCTCGTCGGGCACGTCGCGGAGGCGGCGCGCAGGGTTGCCGACCATGACGGCCCGTGCCGGAACGTCCTTCGTCACGACCGCGCCGGCGCCGATGAATGCCTCCTCGCCGATCTCGACCGCCGGGGCACAGGATCGCGCCGCCGCCGATGCGCGCGCCGCGGCGGATCGTCGGGCCCTTGCATCAGCTCCGAGCCGCTTCTCGGTGCGGCCCATGAAGTTGTCGTTCGTCGTCACGACGCACGGCGCGATGAAGACGTGCTCCTCGAGCGTCGAGTAGGCGGTGATGTAGGCGTCAGCCTGGATCTTCGTCAGCGCGCCGATCGTCGTGTCGTTCTCGACGTACGAGCCGCGTCCGAGGACGACGTCGTCGCCGATCTCGACGCGCTCGCGCACGCAGGACTGATCGCCGAGGATCACACGCGCCCCGATCTGCGAGCCGGCGAAGACGATTGCGCCGGTCGAGACGATCGTGCCGTCTCCGATCGTCGTCGGCGCGAGCGGCTCGCGCTTCGCCGTCGAGCGCGGCGACAGCGTCGGCTGCTTGCCGACGACCGCGCCCTCGAGCACCTTGACGCCCTCGCCGAGCACCGTGCCCTCGATAGACGATCGCCGTGGGATGGATCTCAGCGCACGCGAGCGACTCGGTCAAGCCGGTCGAGCGCCCGAACGACCATCGCACCGTCCTCGGCGACCTTCCCGCGGTCGCCGTCGCCGGCGATCAGGCGAGGAAGTGCCTCGCACTCGAGCCGCAGCGGCTCGTCGTGTCGATCTTCGGGATGTGGATGTCGCCGGTGCGCGTCTGCCACTCGCCGTAGCGGCCGACTGCTTCCACGGCGCCCTTCTCGTAACGGTCACCTTGCGCTCGAGCTCCATGTCGTCGAAGACGACCATCTTCTCGCTGCCGACGACGGTCATCCGCCGCATCTTGTGCGGGTCGAGCCACGACAGGTGCATGTGCGCGATCTTCCCGGACGGGAAGCGCAGGTAGCAGAAGACGACGTCCTCGACGCCCTCGTTGAGGAAGTCGCGGCCGTGCGCGACCGCCTCGACCGGGTCCTCGCCGATGAGCTAGAGGATGACCGAGAGGTCGTGCACGCCGAGCGACCAGAGCGCGTTCTCGTTCGTGCGCACGATGCCGAGGTTCTGCCGGTTGCCGTAGACGCAGAGGACGTCGCCGAGCTCGCCCGAGTCGACCAGCTCCTTCAGCTTGCGCACGCCCGGGTGGTAGAGGAGCAGGTGGCCCGGCATCAGCACGAGGTCGCGCTCGGCGGCGAGCTCGACGAGCTCGTCCATCTCGGAGCCGCGTCATCGCCGGCGGCTTCTCGACGAAGCACGTGCTTGCCCGGCCTCGAGGGCCTGCTTCGCGAGCGCGTAGTGCGTCGGCACGGGGTCGCGATCACGACCGCGTCGAGCTCGGGGTCGGCGAGCAGCTCGTCGAAGTCGGCCGTCACGCGGGCGTCGCGGGTAGCGCGCGCGCGAACGTCGCTCGCGGTGCTCCGCGTCGACGGTCGCAGAGCCACGCGCAGCTCGGCGAGCTCGTCGAAGTTGCGCGCGAGGTTCGGGCCCCAGTAGCCGAGGCCCGACCAGGCCGACACGGACGGCGTCACAGCTTCCAGACCTTGTCGCTCGCGCGGCCCTTCGCGCCGGTCGCGTTGCGGAAGTCGACGATCGACGGTGTCGCCGTCGACGAGCGCCTCGTAGTCGATCCCCGAGTGGTCGGTCACGATCGCGACGCAGTCGTAACTTGCTCCGGCTCGAGCGGCACCGAGCGTGAGGCCGAACTCGTGCAGCTCCGGCGACGTGCGGGTCGTGGTAGGAGACCTCGGCGCCGGCGTTCTGGAGCAGCTCGATCAGCTTCAGCGCCGGGCACTCGCGCATGTCGCCGATGTCCGGCTTGTACGCGACGCCGAGCACGAGGATCTTCGAGCCCGAGAGCGACCGCTGCCTGCCGTGGTTCAGCGCCTGCGAGATCAGCGAGCGGCAGTAGTACGGCATGTTCTCGTTGACCTTGCCGGCGAGCTCGATGAACTCGGTGTAGAAGTCGTACTCGCGCGCCTTCCAGGTGAGGTAGAAGGGGTCGATCGGGATGCAGTGGCCGCCGAGACCCGGGCCGGGCTTGAAGCTCATGAACCCGAACGGCTTCGTCGCGGCCGCGTCGACGACCTCCCAGACGTCGATCTCCATCCGGTCGCAGAGCTGCGCGAGCTCGTTGACGAGCGCGATGTTGACCGAGCGGAAGATGTTCTCGAGCAGCTTCGTCAGCTCGGCCGCCTCGGGCGACGAGACGCGGTGGACGGTGTCGACCGCCGCCGCCGTAGAGCTCGGCGGCGCGCTCGGTGCACGCCGGCGTGATCCCGCCGACGACCTTCGGCACGTTCTTCGTCGTCCAGTCCTCGCGGCCCGGGATCGACGCGCTCGGGCGAGAAGGCGAGGTGGAAGTCCTCGCCGGCCTTGAGGCCGCGACGCCTCGAGGAGCGGCAGGAGCACCTCGCGCGTCGTGCCGGGATACGTCGTCGACTCGAGCACGACGAGGTGGCCCTTGCGCAGCCGCGTCGCGATCTCCTCGGCGGCGCCGTCGACGATCGAGAGGTCGGGCTCGCGCTGCTTCGAGAGCGGCGTCGGCAGCGCGATCAGGATCGCGTCGGCGTCGCGCAGCTCGTCGTAGTCGGTCGTCGCGCGCAGCGCCCGGTCTCGACGAGCGCGCTGAGCGCCTCGGACGGGACGTCCTCGATGTGGCTCTCGCCGCGGTTCAGCATCGCCGACACGCTCGGCGTCGCGCGTCGACGAGCAGCACGCTGCGGCCGGCCTCGGCGAACACCTGCGCGAGCGGGACGCCGACGTAGCCGGCGCCGACGATGGCGACGTCGGGCGTCACTCGGTCGCGGGATCGTCACAGCGGAGAGCACGAGCTGCCGCGATGCGCTCGCGAGGCGTGCCCGTCGCCGTAGAGCGGCGGGCGCGTTCGTCCGGCATCGCGCGCATCCGCGACCGCCGCCGCGATGCGCGTCGGGGTCGTCGTCGACGAGGACGTTCGCCGCCGACTCGACCGTGTCGACCCACTCGGTCGAGGGCCGCAGCGTCACGCACGGCACGCCGTACCAGTACGCCTCCTTCTGCAGCCCGCCCGAGTCGGTGACGATCACGCGCGCCTGCGAGCGAGCGCCGCGAAGTCGAGGTAGCCGAGCGGCTCGATCAGTCGGTCGAGGTCCGAGCCCGAGCCCGCTCGAGCGCCGCGCGCGTGCGCGGGTGCGCCGGGAAGACGAGCCGGCTCGTCGAGCCGGTTCAGGCCCGTCGACGATGCGGCCGAGGCGGTCGGCTGCGTCGACGTTCGCCTCGCGGTGGATCGTCGCGACGACGTAGCCGCCGGGCTCGAGCCGAGCCGCTCGAGGGCACGCGAGCGCTCGCGCGCGATCGGGCCGAAGAGCCGCGATCGCGTCGGCCATCACGTCGCCGACGACCTCGATCGCGCCCGCGACGCCCTCCCGCTCGAGCTGTCGCGCGCGAGCGCTCGTCGGGGCAGAAGCAGCAGCGCCGAGATCCGGTCGACCTCGATCCGGTTGCGCTCCTCCGGCATCGTGAGGTCGCCGCTGCGCAGCCCGGCCTCGACGTGGGCGACCGGGCACGTCGCCCCGCGCCGCGCGCGCCCGGCGAGCGTCGAGTTCGTGTCGCCGTAGACGAGCACCCAGTCGGGCCGCTCCGCTCGACCGCGTCGCGGATCGCGCGGTCGCATCAGCGTCGGGTCGGCCGTGCGCAGGTCGAGCGCGGTAGTGCGGCTCCGCCGAGCCCGAGCTCGTCGAAGAAGACCTGCGAGAGCTCGCGGTCGTAGTGCTGGCCCGTGTGCAGCACGACCTCCTCGATCGCCGGCCTCGCGCAGCGCCACCGAGAGCGGCGCCGACTTGATGAATTGCGGGCCGGTTGCCGACGACCGAGAGGCACGACGCATCGGTCGGCTACACTCGCGCGCCCTCGCGGGCCGTTAGCTCAGTTGGTAGAGCAGGGGACTCTTAATCCCAAGGTCGAAGGTTCGAATCCTTCACGGCCCACCTTGCTGCGCAGGATGGGAAATCCGCAGGAGCGGATTTCCCATCGCGCTAAGACCCCTGAAGCTGCGTGGGTCGGGTTGGGGGCTCGTCAACGCGTCAACACGTCTCAGAGCAGAATCTCCTCTTGTGCAGAACTGGGCTGGGAACGTCACCTATTCGACGAGCCGGATCCTGCGGCCGGCGTCGGTGGCCGAGGCGCAGGAGATGGTGGCCGACGCCGAAGAGATTCGGCCGCTCGGGACGCGCCATTCCTTCAGCCTCGTCGGTGACTCTGCGGGGGTTTTCCTCTCGACCGAAAATCTCAACCGCATCGTCGAGGTCGGGGACGAGACGGTCACGGTCGAAGCCGGTATCCGCTACGGCGACCTGAGCAGCGCGCTCGAGGAGCACGGCCTCGCGTTGCCGAACCTCGCCTCCCTGCCGCACGTCTCGGTCGGCGGCGCGATCGCCACGGGGACGCACGGCTCCGGGGCCCGGAACCAATCCCTGTCCGCCGGGGTCGCATCGCTCGAGCTCGTCTGTGCGGACGGAGCGGTCAGGCGACTCCGGCGTGGGGACGGCGATTTCGACGGCTCCGTCGTCAGCCTCGGAGCGCTCGGCCTCGTGACGCGCGTCTCGCTGGACGTGGTTCCGGCGTTCGTGCTCCGCCAGTACGTCTTCGAGCAGCTTCCGTGGTCCACGGTCGAAGCCGAGCTGGACGCGATTCTCGAGGGCGCCTACAGCGTCAGCCTGTTCACGATGTGGGAGGAGCCGGCCATCGGCCAGGTCTGGGTGAAGACGAAGGAACAGTTGAGCTCACGATCGTCGTACTTCGGCGCAACGCCTGCCAACGAGCCTCGTCATCCGATTCCGGGGGCGGACTGGGAGAACTGCACCGAACAGCTGGGCGTACCGGGTCACTCGGGTGAGCGGCTCCCGCACTTTCGCCTCGGCTTCACTCCGAGCGGCGGCGCCGAGCTCCAGTCTGAGTACGTCGTGGCGCGCGAGCACGGCGCCGATGCCATTCGGGAGTTGCGACGGCTCAGTGGAGCCGTGTCCCCGCTCCTACTGACGTCGGAGATCCGGACGGTTGCCGCAGACACACTCTGGCTCAGCCCGTTCTACGGGCAGGACAGCATCGCGTTTCACTTCACGTGGAAGCCGCGTGGCGAAGAGGTTCTCGCCGTCTTGCCGCGCATCGAGAGTGCGCTCGAGCCGTTCGGCGTCAGACCGCACTGGGGGAAGCTGTTCATCCGGGCCGCGGAGGACCTCGAGGCCGTCTACCCGAAGCTGCCGGACTTTCGGCGCCTGGTGCAGAAGCTCGACGGCGCCGGCACGTTCCGCAACGAGTTCGTCTCGCGTTACGTGTGGGGCGACAAAGGTCAGCCCGGAACGTAGGCCATCCGGTCCGGGTGCGGCCCGTCCCGCCCCTCCTCGCCGCGGTCGAGCGCGTCGATCTTCTCGACGTCGTCGGGCTCGAGCTGGAAATCGAACAACTCGAAGTTCTCTTTGATCCGCGCCGGTGTCACCGACTTGGGAAAGACGATGTTGCCGCGCTGGATGTGCCAGCGAAGGGCGACCTGTGCCGGTGACCGGCCGAGCCGGTCGGCGATCTCGTTGAGGATCGGATCGTCGAGTACCTTGCCCTGCGCGATCGGCGCCCACGCCTCGGTCGCGATCCCGTGCGCCCGGTCGTAAGCGTCGACCTCGCTGTTGCCGAAGTAGGGATGCAGCTCGATCTGGTTGACCGTCGGGACGACGTCGCACTCGGCTGCAAGGCGTTCGAGGTGCGCAGACTGAAAGTTCGAGACGCCGATCGAGCGCGCCCTGCCGTCCTGACGGAATTCCTCGAGTGTCTTCCACGTCGAGACGAAGTCGCCGTCGTAGAGAGTCGGCAACGGCCAGTGGATCAGGAACAGGTCGACGTAGTCGGTCCCGAGCTCGCTGAGCGTCTGCGCGAATGCGCTGCGAGCCTCGTCCGGCCGGTGGAAGCCGTTGTTGAGCTTGCTGGTGATGAACACGTCCGCTCGGTCGAGCCCCGACCCGCGAACTGCCTCTCCCACCCCTTGCTCGTTGCCGTACATCTCGGCGGTGTCGATGTGCCGGTAACCCACTTCCAGGGCGACACTCACGGCGGACGCAGTTTCCGCGGGCGGAATCTGGAAGACCCCGAAACCGAGCTGTGGGATCGCGTGACCGTCGTTGAGATCGATTGTCGGAACAGCGCTCGTGCGAACGTCGCTCATGCGTTCTCCCTTCGTGACGTCGTCGTGCCGGCCCGATGACGGGTGCTCCGCAAGATAGGTGATCCGCCGGAGCGGGGGGCTCGCTGGAGCGCCGCCCGTGCGCTTTCCAACCGCGAAGGCATTATTCGTCTCATGGACCCAGTTGGCGAAGCCCGTGTCGGCGCCGTGCGTCCCGTAGGCAGCCCTCTGGCGCCCGACGAGCTGGTGTCGATCCTCCGGAACGTGGCGGACGGGATCACCGCGCAGGGCACCGACGGCAGGCTCGTCTTCGCGAATGACGCCGCTGCAGAGCTCTGCGGACTCGACTCGAGCGAGGATCTGCTGAATCTCTCGGCGCAAGAGCTGCTCGAGCGCTTCGAGATCATCGACGAGGACGGCGCGCCGGTGCCGGTCGACCGGCTGCCGAACCGGCTGGCTCTCACCGAGCGCTCGCCGCATGAAGCTGTGCTCGGCTATCGCATCCTCCCGAGCGGCGACGAGCGCTGGTCCGTGCTCCGTTCGACGCCGCTCCTGGACGACGCGGGCGAGGTGCACCTCGTGATCAACGTCTTCCACGACATCACCGACGAGCGGAACGCCGAAGCGCGCATCCGGTTCCTGGCCGAGGCGAGCGCTCTGCTTTCCACCTCGCTCGACTACGAGGCGACGCTCGCGGACCTCGGGAACCTGCTCGTCCCGCGGATCGCGGACTACTGCATCGTGGACACGGTCGGCGAGGACGAAGCGGGTCTTCGGCAGGTCGTCATCTCGCACCGGAATCCCGAGCGCGAGGAACTGCTGCGCGAGATGCGGCGGCGGTACCCGCCCGAGGCGAACAAGGCGCATCCGGTGTCGGAGGTGCTGGCGAGCGGTGAGCCGCTCCTGTTCGAGGATGCGAGGAGCGGGGCGCTCTCCCACGCCGCTGTCGACGAGGAGCATCTCGCGCTCTATCACGCTCTGGACGCGATGTCCTACATCGTCGTGCCGCTCCAGGCGCGGGGTCGGCTGCTCGGGACGATCTCGCTCGGAACCGGCGAGTCCGGCCGACGCTTCGGCAAGAACGATCTCGAGCTCGCGCATGAGATCGCACGGCGCGCGGCGCTCGCGATCGACAATGCGCGTCTCTTCGGAGCAGCTCAGGAATCGTACGCGCGGCTCGACACGCTGCTCGTTTCGGCGCCGGTGGGCATCGGCTTCTGGGACCGCGAGCTTCGGTTCGTCCGGGTGAACGCCGCACTTGCCGCGGTCAACCGCAAGACGCCCGAGGAGCATGTCGGTCGGACCCTCGAGGAGGTGATCCCCACCCTCGCGCCGACGCTTCTGCCGCTTTACCGGAAGGTGCTCGAGTCGGGGGAGCCTCTCGTCCACACCGAGTCGACGGACGACGACGCGCTGATCATCGGCGAGCGCCGGCACTGGCTCTCCAGCTACTACCCGGTGCGCACGGCCGAGGACGAGGTGATCGGCGTCGGAGCGGTGATCATGGAGATCACCGATCGCCGGCGCGCCGACGATCGCCTGCGGCTGCTCGCGGAGGCAGGGGAGCTCTTCTCGAGCTCGCTCGACCGGGACGAGATCGCGGCGCGCATCGCTCAGGTCACCGTGCCGCGGCTCGCCGACTCCTGCAACGTCTACGTGGCCTCGGCGGACACTCTGGTGCGAGTCGCCTGTCTCAACAACGACCCGGAGCTGCAGCCGATCCTCGAGTCGCTGCCGTCGAGATTCGCGCTCACCGGCGAGGCGACGGGTCTGCTCGCCGAGGCTTTCCGGTCGACCGAGTCCGTCCTGCTCAGCACCGTCTCGGCGGAGTACTACGCCGAGCTCGAGCGTCTCGGTGGCGACCCGAAGAGCTTCGAGTCGGTCGGCACGCGCTCGCTGATGCTCGTCCCGATCGTCGCGCGCGGGCAGTCGCTCGGGATCCTGACGCTGGGCTCACGGCAGGAGAACCGCTTCGAGGAGCCCGACCTCGACCTTGCCCAGGAGCTCGCCCGCCGGGCGGCTGTGGCGATGGACAACGCGCGTCTCGTCGGCGAGCTGCAGCGCCGCGCCCAGGCCGCCCAGGCACTCGAGTTCGTCGGCGACGGCGTCTTCCTCGTCGACCGGGACGGCGTCGTCCGGCTCTGGAATCCTGCGGCCGCGCGCATCACGGGCCTCGCCGAGCGCGTGATCGCACGGGCGCGTGCGGCGGACGTGCTCGGCGACTGGCCGCTCGCACAGGCCGCCGACCGCCAGCAGTCGTTCCCGCTCGACGGACCGGGCGGCGAGCTCTGGCTCTCGCTGACCGCCGCGGAGTTTCCGCAGGGCACCGTGTACGCCTTTCGGGACTTGACCGAGGAGCGGGCGGTCGAGCAGTTGAAGAGCGACTTCGTCTCGACGGTCTCGCACGAGCTTCGCACGCCGCTCGCGGCGATCTACGGCGCGGCGATGACGCTGCGGCGGGACGATGTCTCGCTCAGCGTCGACCAGCAAGAGGGAATGCTGGACGTGATCTCGGGCGAGTCCGAGCGGCTCGCGCGGATCGTCAACGACATCCTGCTGGCGAGCCGCCTCGACTCGGGCGCCGAGGAGGTCCTGATCGGACGGACCGACGCGACCGAGATCGCCCGTGCCGTGCTCGCGGCTGCGGAGACGCACCTGCCTGCGGACATCGAGCTCGTGCTCTCCGCACCCGATGCGAGCCTGCACGTCCAGGCGGATGCGGATGGCCTCCGGCAGGTGCTCGTGAACCTGGTCGAGAACGCCGTGAAGTACTCCCCCGGCGGCGGCCGCGTCGAGCTCGAAATCGCCTCCGAAGACGGGCATGCCCGGTTCTCCGTCCGTGACCGTGGGCTCGGAATCCCGCCCTCGGAGCACGAGCGGATCTTCGAGAAGTTCTTCCGCATCGACCCCAACCTCTCGCGCGGCGTCGGCGGCACCGGGCTCGGTCTCTACATCTCGAGAGAAATCGTCCGACGTATGGGCGGGAAGCTCCGCGTCGAATCGGAACCGGGCGCGGGCTCGACCTTCCTGTTCGAGCTGCCCGTCGCCTGAACGAGAAGAGGCGGCCCGGGTGGACCGCCTCTCAATCTCGAGCCGGGCCGCGAAGCGGCCCCTTTATCTTGCGCAGAGAACTAGTAGCGCGGGCCGTCTTCGACGTAGGTCGTCGTGCGGCGCCGGTCGCCTGCCAAGCCGCCCCAGGATGACCAGAAGATCATCGAGAGCACGAGGCCGAGGGCCCCGACGACCATCAGGATGACGCCGATCGTTTGCAGCTCGAGACCCGAGACCGATGCGTTCACGGCCCAGGTGAGAATCGCTCCGACGGCGATCAGAAAGATGCTGACTCCAAGACCCATTTCCCGTCCTCCTCAATAGAGGGTTGCGTTGCTGCTCGTGCCCCCAAAAGCCGGGGTCATTCAACAAACGTTGGGTGCGTCGGATCGGTTACGGCTGATGTAGGCTCGCCGCGGTGCGCAGGGGTTCGATTGTCCGGATCACGATCTACGCCGTCCTCGCGGGAATCCTGGCGTCGGTGGTCGCTGTGCTCGTGCCCTGGCTGCCGACGTCGGCGTCCGAGGAGATGGACCGGATCGAGTTCACGTTCTGGTTCACGACCGTCATCTGCATCGCCGTCTTCGCCGTCGTGGCGGCCGCGATCGTCTATTCGATCCTGAACTTCCGCGTGCAGCCCGAGGACGAGTCGGACGGGCCGCCGATCCACGGTCACACGGGGCTCGAGATCGTCTGGACGGCGATCCCGGCGGTGCTCGTCACCGCGATCTCCATCGTCAGCGCGGTCGTGCTCGCGAAGAACGACGCCGCCGGCGCAAATCCGCTCCGAATTGCCGTGACCGCGCAGCAGTTCGCCTGGAAGTTCGAGTATCCCGGCGAGAGCAAGGTCACTTCCGGCCAGCTCGTGCTCCCCGTCGACGAGCCGGTCAAGCTGACCTTGAACTCGGTCGACGTGATCCACTCGTTCTGGGTGCCGGAGTTCGGCCAGAAGTCCGACGCTGTCCCCGGAATCGAGACCACGCTCGTGATCACGCCGAATCGGACGGGGCAGTTCGCCTTGATGTGCACGGAGCTCTGTGGGCTCGGTCACGCGACGATGCGAGCCCATGTCCGTGTCGTGAGCCGCGCCGACTACGACAGGTTCCTGACGAACGCCTCCGCCGGTGCGGCCGAGAATCCGGGCGAAGCTGCCTTCACGACAGCCGGCTGCGGATCCTGCCACACGTTCACGCCCGCGGGCAGCGACGCCGAGGTCGGCCCGAGTCTCGACGCGATCGAGGTGCCGGCAGGGAAGCCGCTCGAGGAGTTCATCCGCGAGTCGATCGTCGAACCGGATGCCGTGGTCGCCGCCGGCTTCCAGCCCGGTGTCATGCCCAAGACCTTCAACCAGACGCTCTCCGACGAGCAGCTTGACGCGCTCGTGCAGTATCTGGTCGACGGACAGAAGGGGAGCAAGTGACCGACGTCGCCCATACACAGGAGACCCCGCACGCCCCGGCGCCGCCGCGGCGCGGGCTGCGGCGGCTGACCGGCCCGGGGTTCATCCGTGCGGCCTGGGTGACCCCGATCTTCTGGGCGATCGGCGCCGGGATCGTCATCTTCTTCCGCTGGCTGGGTCACTACGAGCCGCTGTGGGACTGGCCGGTGATCACCGTCGTCGCCTTCCTCACGGCCGCACCGATCGGCTTCCTGACCGGGATCGGAGCCTTCGACTACTGGCTGTACTACATCTCGGGCCGCCCGACCCGCGTCGACGACCACGCGAGCCACGGTGCCTACAGCTGGCGCGACTACTTCAAGGTCAACACCGACCACAAGGTGATCGGCGTCCAGTACCTCGCGACGACGTTCTTCTTCTTCGTCATCGGTGGGCTGATGGCGATGATCTTCCGCGCCGAGCTCGCAAACCCGGACATGCAGTACGTCGACACGCAGACCTTCAACGGGCTCGTGTCCGAGCACGCGGCGCTGATGATCTTCCTCTTCATCATCCCGGCGTTCGCCGGTCTCGCCAACTTCGCGGTGCCACTGATGCTGGGCGCTCCGGACATGGCCTTCCCGCGCCTGAATGCGCTCTCCTTCTGGCTGCTGCCGATCGCGGGGATCATGTTCCTTGCCGCTTTCCTCGCTCCGGGCGGCGCATTCGCCACCGGCTGGACGAGCTACGCGCCGCTCTCCGTCGACCAGCCGCTCGGCCAGGTCTTCTTCAACATGGGTGTCCAGTGGGCGGGCGCATCGTCGATCATGACGGCGCTCAACTTCCTGGTCACGATCATCACGATGCGGGCGCCGGGGATGACCTTCTGGCGGATGCCACTGCTCGTCTGGGCGAACTTCACCACGTCACTCCTCGTCGTGATCGCGACGCCGTTCATCGCCGGATCCCAGTTCTTCGTGATGTTCGACCGGATCATGCACACGAACTTCTTCAATGTCGCCGAGGGCGGCTACGTGCTCGGCTACCAGCACATCTTCTGGTTCTACTCGCATCCGGCCGTCTACATCATGATGCTGCCCGGCTTCGGGATCATCTCCGAGGTGATCGCGGTGATGAGCCGCAAGCCGGTGTTCGGCTACCGGCTGATGGCGCTTTCACTGATGGCGATTCTCGTGCTTGGCTTCTCGGTCTGGGCGCACCACATGTTCGTGGCCGGGATGGCCCCGTGGCTGCGGGTGCCGATGATGGTCACGTCGATGATCATCGCGGTGCCGACGGGGATCAAGATCTTCTCCTGGCTGGCGACGATGTGGGAGGGGAAGCTCCACTTCCGAACGCCGATGCTCTTCGCGCTCGGGTTCCTCTCGATGTTCGTGCTCGGCGGTCTCTCGGGGATCTTCCTTGCGTCGGTGCCGATCGACATCGCCGCCTCGGACACGTACTTCATCGTCGCGCACATCCACTACGTGCTCTTCGGAGGCTCCGTCTTCACCATCTTCGCGGGGATCTACTACTGGTTCCCGAAGATGACGGGCCGGATGTACGACGAGCGGCTGGGGAAGATCCACTTCTGGCTGACGTTCATCGGCTTCAACGGCACCTTCTTCCCGATGCACTGGGTCGGCCTGCAGGGGATGCCGCGCCGCGTCGCCGACTACTCGGCCGAGTTCGGCGACTGGAACATGGTGATCTCGATGTTCTCGTTCCTGCTCGGTGCGTCGACGATCGTCTTCTTCTACAACGTGATCACCAGTTGGGCGCGCGGCCCGATTGCGCCCTCGAATCCATGGCGGGCGCTGACGCTCGAGTGGCAGGTGACCTCGCCGCCGCCGGTCTTCAACTTCGATGAGATCCCGCAGGTCGTCGGCAGCCCCTACGAATACGGCGTTCCGGGCGCCCAGCACGCGGTTCTGCACGGCGGTGCGGTGGTGCCGGCGACGGAAGAGGAGGGGGAAGTCGTCCGGTGAGCGAGCAGCGCAAGATCCTGGTCGTCGCGAACGAGACGCTGAACGGCGAGGAGCTGCTCGACGCGGTCACGCAAGCGGGTCGCGGGGAGCGATGCGATCGTCCTCGTGATCGCGCCGGTGAACACTCCCCGCGAGGGCTACGTCGTCTACGAGAACACGCGCCGCGCGGCCGCCGGACGGCGGCTGGACAGGGCTCTGCAGCAGCTTCGCGATGCGGGGATCCCCGCTTCCGGGCACGTCGTCGACAACGATCCGCTCGCGGCGGTGAAGGACACGATCGCGATGGAGGACCCCGACGAGCTCGTTGTCTCCACGCATCCGGAAGCCAAGTCCGGCTGGCGGCGTCGCAACCTGCTCGAGGAGATCCGAAAGGCGGCCGGCGATCGACCGGTCGAGCACGTCGTCTCGGACGTCGCCTCGCGCACAGGTGCGCAGAACATCCTCGTGGTCGCGAACGAGACGGTGCTCGGCGCGCCGCTGCTCGACCGGATCCGCGAGAAGGCGCGCGCGGGTGGCGCGGGGACGAGCTTCCTGATCATCTCGCCGCAGAGCGATCCCGAACAGGGCTCGCATCCGGAGGCCGACCGCCGTCTGCGCCAGGTGCTCGCGCAACTCCGCTCGGAGGGCATCGAGGCACACGGCCAGGTCGCGCATCCGGATCCCTTCACCGCGGCGATGCACGCCGTCCGCGACGAGAGCATCGACGCGATCCTCGTCTCCACCTTCCCGGAGCAGCGCGGCTCGTCGTGGCTGCGCCGCGATCTGATCGGCCGGCTGACGAGCGAGGCCGGCGTACCGGTCGAGCATGTCGTCGTCGAGCCGGCGGGGGTGACCGTGTGAGCGCGCACGCGGAAGCACCACATCACGGCCCTCCGATCGCGAACAGGAGCTCGCGGATCGAGCCGACCGATTCTCGGCATGTTCCTCTTCATCGCCTCCGAGGCAATGCTCTTCGGCGCCTTCTTCACGGCGTATTTCTTCATTCGCGTCGTCAACCCGGAGGCGCAGCCGTGGCCGCTTCCGCCGTACCACCTGCCGGTGTTCGTTGCGGGCGTGAACACCGCCGTGCTGCTCACCTCGAGCTTCACGATGCACTGGGCGCTGCAGTCGATCAAGCGCGGGAACCGGGCCGGTATGAAGGCCGGGCTCGTGCTCACGTTCCTGATGGGCTTTGCGTTCCTGCTGACGCAGATGCTCGAGTACGCGCGCATCGGCTTCAACCCCACGGACGGTGCCTTCGGAACGATTTTCTTCGGACTGACCGGCTTGCATGGGGCGCACGTCTTCGTCGGGCTGACGCTGCTCGCGGTGGCGACCGTGCGCGCATTCCGCGGCCACTTCACGCCCGAGCACCACCACGGCGTCGAGATTCCAGGAATCTACTGGCACTTCGTCGACGTAATGTGGATTGTGGTCTACGCGTCGATCTACCTGCTGTAGCGATGGCACGCAATCCGTTCCGCAGCGAAGCCGAGGCCTACCGCTTCCTGCTGTTGACGGTGGGGTACGTCGCGCTGATCGTGATCGCGGCCCTGATCGCAACCTGGCTCGGCGTGGTCGTCTTCGTCGGCTTGTCCGCGGCGGCGATCTGGGTCTGGATGCGGTCGCGATCGAACGAGCCTGCGATGAAGGCGTCCCTGCCGCAAGTCGGGAGCGAAAGCGAGCGGCGGATCCTCGTGATCGCGAACGAGACCGTGGGCGGCGACGAGCTGCTTTCGATCCTGCGCACGAAGTCGGAGGGCGTCGCCGAGCGGATCCTCGTTGTCAGCCCGGCCCTCAACTCACACGTTCGGCACTGGGCATCGGACGAGGACGGCGCTCGAGAGGCAGCCCAGAAGCGTCTCGATGCAAGCCTCGCGCAGCTTCGGCTCGAGGGTGTCCAGGCGGAAGGCGCGGTCGGTGACGGAGATCCGTTGCAGGCGATCGAGGACGCGCTGCGGACGTTCGGCGCCGACGAGATCGTGATCTCGACTCATCCGGAAGGCCGCTCGCACTGGCTCGAACGCAACGTCGTCGGCGACGCCCGGAACCGCTTCGACGTCCCGATCACGCACGTCGTGGTCGATCTCGAAGCCGACTGAGCACGCGTCCCCTCGAGACGTGTCGGGGCCAGGACCCGTCACGTCCAGATTGGTCACTGTTCCTCGCTTGTTGGCTCAGCTAGCGTCAGATCATGTCGCGTCCTAAGCGCGTGCATGTCCCGAACGCCGTGTATCACGTCACGCAGAGGTCGACCGACCGCGAAGTCTTCTTCGTCGACGACTCCGACTTCGCTACATTCCTGGAAGTGTTGGAACTCGCCGTCGCGCGAGCGCGGTGGAAGCTCCATGCGTTCTGCCTGATGACGAATCACGTCCACCTTCTGATCCAGACACCTGAGCCGACGCTGCCCCGTGGGATGCAGTTCCTGATGGGCGAGTACGTCGAAGGCTTCAACGAGCGCCACAGCCGTCGAGGAGCTCTTGTGCAAGGGAGATACAAGTCGCTTCTGGTGGAAACCGAGGGCCACTACTTGGAGTGCCTCCGCTATCTGGCGTGGAATCCCGTCCACGCCGGCCTCTGCGAGCACCCGGAACTCTGGCCATGGAGCAGCTGGGGTGGGAGCAGCCTTGCGCCCAGCATCGACGAGCTCCTTCGCGGCGGCGAGACTGCGATCACGCTCGCCTAGAGGGTGAGCAGGATGTCTCTTGCGGACGCGTGACGGGTCCTGGCCCCGACATGTCCGGAGCGGATAGTTACCGACCGGCGTTCTTCGAGACGTAGTCGGCGACCGCTGCGATCTGCTCGGCCGAATACGAGTCCTTGAACGCCGGCATCACGCCTTTGCCGTTCGTGACGCGATCGATCACGAGCTCCTTCGACGGCTTCGCGTCGTCGAGGTTCGGACCGACCGTCCCGGCTGCGCCCGCCGCCTCGAGCGTGTGACAGCCGCCGCAGCCCGCCTCCGCGAAGATCGCCTCGCCGTCGGGTGCCTCGCCTCCCGCGCCACCTTCGTCGCCCCCTGTCTCGGCTCCGGGCTGGGGCCGCACGGGAAGCCCGGCCACCGATGCGACGTACAACGCCACCGAGTCGGCATCCTCGCCGGTGACGATGTCAGCAGGCATCCCCGGAGCGCCGGTCGTCGGATCCTCCACGGGATAGGCGATCTGGTCGCGGACGACGGACTGGATCGTCGTGTCGCCAAGACCGTCCACCCGCGACTGGCGAAACGCGTCGTCGAGGTTCGGCCCGATCACGCCCTTCGTGCCGGCGTCGGCCAGGGTGTGGCACTGGCCGCACTTCGCCTTGAAGAGCTCTTTGCCCTGCGTGGCGTCGCCGGAGCCGGCCTCCGGGAGCCCGGTTGTGCCGCAGCCGGTCGCGGCGATGGCCGCAACCAGGACCGCGCAGGCGCCGGCCAGCCCGCGCAACTGCACCCTAGGCGGCAGATCCCGTGCCGAGGGCGGCTTCGAGCGTCGGGTGAATCGCGAAGACGCGGTCGAGGCCGGTGATCTCGAAGATCTTGGTGATGTTTCGGTCGCTGCAGACGAGCGCGAGCTGCCCGTCGTTCGTCCGCAGCCTCTTCACGCCACCGACGAGCACGCCGAGCGTGGTCGAGTCGATGAACGTCGTGTTGCTGAGGTCGACGATCACATCGCATCCCCCCTGCTCGATCACCTCGAGCAGCTGCTGCTTGAACTCCGGGGCCGTGTAGAGGTCGACCTCGCCCGAGAGGGAGATCACGTACTGGTCTTCGCTCAGCTTCTCGGTCTTGACGTCGAAGTTCATTTGATCTGTGCCCCCGCTGTTTGGGTACCGGATGGGGTTCTCTTTCCGGTAGCTCGTGAGTCTAACCCGACGAGCCTGAGGCCTGTTGGGCCTTCAGCTGCGCGATCTGCTGCTTGACGATCCCGGCGCTCGGGTCGTCTGGGGCGAGCTTCAAAAACTGTTGATATGCGGCGATCGCCGTGGCGTAGTCGCCGCTCTGCTGCGCCGCCTGGGCGAGCTCGAGCTGGATGTTGGGATCCTTCGGCGCGAGCACGACGAGCCTCTCGTACGCCTGCTCTGCGCTCTGGAACGCCGTTTGGGCCTTGGTGTAGGCCTCGCTGACGACCTGGCTGGCCTGGGTCGCGATCGCCTCGTCGATCGGGTCGGGCCCGATCGTGGCGCCCTTGCCGAGGTCGAACGACGAGCCGAACGTGGAGCCAAAGGTCGAGTAGCTGGCCTGCAGCTGGGCGATCTGCGCCTCCTGGGCGAACTTGCTGCCCTGCCCGAGGTGGAGGCCGGCGAGCTCGCGCAGTCCGTCCTGATCCTTCGGCTTGAGGTCGAGGTAGCGCGTGAGCGCGACGATCGCTTCGTCGGTCTGCCCGTCCGTCTCGAGCGCAGTCGCGAGGTTCCGCTGTGCCTCCGCGCTCTTCGGGCTCTTCTGCACCTGCTCGCGCGCTTCCGACACGGAGATGTTCCCACCCGTACCGCTGCTGCTGCCGTCGCGAAGAAGCTCGCCGATACCGCCGCCGGTTCCGGAGCCGCCGACGTTGAAGACCACGAATCCCACGAGGAACGAGAGGGCGAGGAACACGAACACCCACTTCGCGTGGCTGCGGATACGCGTGAAGAAGAGGGTGTCCTCTATGGCTGCGAGGTCGCTGTCGCGGCGGGGAGGGCCAGCATGCCCCTTCGCGCTGCGGCCGCGGCGTCGATCAGCTCGTGCCATTCGAATCCTCCTCTCTCGTACCGTGCCTCGCCGTCGACGAGGGTAGTCAGGACGCGCTCAGGTGCGCCGCCGTACACCACTGCGGCGACCGGATCCTCCCATGGTAGATACGGAGAGCCCTCGAGGGTAAGCACGGCGAGATCCGCGCGCTTGCCGGGCACGAGCGAGCCCACGTCGGCTTCGAGCCCGAGAGCCCGGGCGCCCCCGAGTGTGGCCAGCTCGAGCGCTTCGGTCGCGGAGAGTGCGTCGGCACGCTCGCTCCGGGCTCGCGCAGCCGAGATCGCCGCACGAAGCTCCTCGAATGCGTCGTGCGAAGGCACCGATGAGACGCCGTCGGTGCCGATGCCGACCCGAAGGCCGGCGGCGCGCAGCTCGGCGAGCGGTGCCACCCCGCACCCCAACAGGCCGTTCGAGCGCGGGCAGTGAACGACTGCGACGTCGTGGTGCGCGAGCATGCCGATCTCCTCGGCGTCGACCTTGACGCAGTGCGCGGCGACGAGGCGGGGATCGAGGAGGCCCGCGGCTGCGAGGCGCCGGATCCCGCTCTGCCCGTCCGGCGCAATCAGCAGCGGCTCGACCGGCTTCATCGGCCCCTCACCGCGAAGCAGCCAGTCGAGCTCGTCCTGGCTCTCGTTGAAGTGCGTCATCACCGGCACGCCGAGGGCGAGGCAGGCCGCGTACACCTCGGTCGAGCAGGTGTACGGGGCGTGCGGCGACACGCCGATCTGAACCCGCTCCGAGCGGGCCGAAGCGACGTACGCGCTCTTCTCCTCGAACTGCTGCACGGCCTCGGACGGTTCATGCCCGAAGACCTCGAGGTAGACGATCGCCCGCAGCCCGAGCTCGCTGCAGGCGTGCGCCGAAGCGCCGGTGAAGGCGGCGTCGCCGACCGTCGTGATTCCGGACGCCAGGCATTGGGCGGCGCCAAGCCGTGCGATCGCCTCCATCTGCGGCCGGTCGATCCGCGCCTTCCGCTCGATGTGCGTCGCGAGCCACGGTGCGAACGAGAGTCCGTCGCCGAAACCGGCGTAGACCGCGTACTCGAGATGTGAGTGGGCGTTGACGATTCCCGGCACGATCGCGGCTTCGGCGAACCGCTCGCCGGCGCCTAACTCGTCGATCGTCCCGACCGCTGCGATCCGGCCTTCCTCGATCGCCACCGCCCCGTTCTCGATCGGCGCTCCCTCGACCGGGAGCACCCAGTCCGCGGAGAGAACTCTCACTCGACCGCCCAGCGCGAGGGCTCGTCGACGAGCTCCCAGCGCTTCTCCATGAACGAGGCAAGCCAGATCGAGAACTCGAAGAGGAAGAGGAGCGGGAGGAACTCGAGCGCAAGCGACACGGGGTCGACGGTGGGAAGGAGGATCGCGAAGACGAGCATCGCGGCGATCCCCACGCGCCGGTTGCGACGCAGCTTGGCCGCCGTGAGGACGCGTAGCCGCACGAGCGCCAGGATGAAGATCGGCATCTGGAACGCCAATCCGGTCGCGAGCATCGTCACCGTCACGAACGAGAAGTAGTAGCTCGCCCGGATCTGAACCTCGAAGACGTCGTCGTTGAAGTTGGTCAAGAAGGTGAGCGCGCGCGGCATCACGACGAAGTACGAGAAGGCGACGCCGATGGCGAAGAGCACGGTCGAGAACGTGGCGAACACGGCCACGGTCCGCTGGACGTTCGCCTCGAGCGCGGGCGCGAGGAACGCCCAGAGCTGGTAGAGCAGGATCGGCAACGTCACGGCGATTGCGACCGCGAAGCTCACCTTGACTGCGGTGGTGAACGGCTCGACCACGCCGAGCGTCACCAGCGTCTTGTCGTCGGGCAGAGGCTTGCTCAGCCACTTGATCAGCCGGTCCTGGAACGCGAACGCGATCGCGAACGCCGGCGCAAGCGCGAAGAGGCTGATCAGGAGCCGGCTGCGGAGCTCGCCGAGATGCTCGACGAGCGTCGCTTCCTCGCCGTGCTCCAGGCGCCGCGGCAGACGCTTCAGTGCCATTCGCCGCCGAGGCTAGGAGACTTCGCGCTCGCGCGCCTGCGGCTGCGCGACCGGGTGCTCGTCCGCGGGCGGGAGCTCCTCCGCGAGCCGGTGGTGCACCGGCTCGTCGTCGTCGTCCTTGCCCGAGATCGAGTCCTTGAACTCGCGCATCCCCTTGCCGAGCGACCGGCCCATCTCGGGCAGGCGCTTCGGCCCGAAGATGATCAGCAACGCGACCAGCAGGATGACGAGTTCGGTGACGCCGATTCCGAAGGGCATGGCCGCACTGTACCACCGTTGGTCGCCGCCGAACGCACGCCGAGCGCCCGCGGGACGCCGCCTCCGGCGAGGTAGGCTGGGGTCGACGGCCGGTCCGGCCCTACCCGCCACGGCAGCCGCGATCGGCTACCATGGGATCACGAGGCGGGGCGCAAAACCGCTCTATTACGAGGAAAGAGGGATCACAAGCTTGGCGTTTCTGGAGATCAAGAACCTGCATGTCGCGCTCGAAGACGGCACCGAGATCGTCAAGGGTGTCGATCTCGCGGTCGACCTGAACGAGAAGCACGCGATCATGGGCCCGAACGGGTCCGGGAAGTCCACGCTGGCCTATGCGCTAATGGGGCACCCGGCCTACGAGATCACCGAAGGCGAGATCCTGCTCGACGGTGTGAACATCGTCGACGCCGGCGCCGACGAGCGCGCGCAGCGGGGTCTCTTTCTCGCCTTCCAGTACCCGCACGCAATCCCGGGCGTGACGGTCACCAACTTCCTCCGGAGCGCGATCAACGCGATCCGCAAGGCGAAGAACGGCGGCCAGGACGACCCGATTCCGGTCAAGGAGTTCCGGACGGAGATCCTCGCCGCGATGGAGCGCCTGAAGGTGCCGCGCGAGCTCGCTTCCCGCTACCTGAACGACGGCTTCTCCGGCGGTGAGAAGAAGCGCGTCGAGATCCTCCAGATGGCGCTCCTGCAGCCGAGGATCGCGATCCTCGACGAAACCGACTCCGGGCTCGACATCGACGCTCTGCGCATCGTCGCGAACGGCGTCAACGAGCTCGTCAGCGACGAGATGGGCGCGCTCGTGATCACGCACTACCAGCGGATCCTGAACTACGTCACTCCGGATCACGTGCACGTCTTCGTCGGCGGCAAGATCGTCGCGAGCGGCGGGCAGGAGCTGGCCCACAAGCTCGAGGCCGAGGGCTACGACGCCTTCATCCCGAAGGAAGCGGAGGTGGCAGCGTGAGTGCTTCCGAGACCGACGTCGTCAAGGGGATTCGCTCGGAGTATCAGTACGGCTTCTCCAACTCGGACGAGGCGGAGAACTACTTCTTCAAGTCCGGCCGCGGCCTGTCGCACGAGCTCGTGGAGGCGATCTCCGAGCACAAGAACGAGCCCGACTGGATGCGCAAGTTCCGGCACAAGAGCCTCGACTACTTCCTGGCGCGCCCGCTTCCGACCTGGGGCGGCAACGTCGGCGAGATCGACTTCGACAACATCTACTACTACATCAAGCCGACCGAGAAGCAGGCCTCGAAGTGGGAGGACCTGCCGGCCGACATCCTCGACACGTGGGACAAGCTCGGAATCCCGGAGGCGGAGAAGAAGTACCTCGCCGGGGTCGGCGCCCAGTACGAGTCAGAGGTCGTCTACCACAAGCTGCAGGCCGACCTCGAGGCACAGGGCGTCCTCTTCCTCGACATGGACTCCGGCCTGCGCGAGCACGAGGACATCGTCAAGCAGTACATGGGGACGATCATCCCGCAGAACGACAACAAGTTCGCGGCCCTGAACTCGGCCGTCTGGTCGGGCGGATCGTTCATCTACGTGCCGCCGGGCGTCCGGATCGAGCTGCCGCTCCAGGCCTACTTCCGCATCAACGCGGAGAACATGGGCCAGTTCGAGCGCACGCTGATCATCGTCGACGAGGACGCGTACGTGCACTACGTCGAGGGCTGCACGGCGCCGATCTACTCGTCCGACTCGCTGCACTCGGCGGTCGTCGAGATCGTCGTCAAGCCGCGAGGACGCTGCCGCTACACCACGATCCAGAACTGGTCGAACAACGTCTTCAACCTCGTCACGAAGCGTGCCGTGGCCTACGAGGACGCGACGATGGAGTGGGTCGACGGCAACCTCGGCTCGAAGCTGACGATGAAGTACCCGGCGATCTGGCTGATGGGCGAAAGAGCCCACGGCGAGGTCCTCTCGATCGCCTTCGCCGGCAAGGGGCAGCACCAGGACGCAGGCGGCAAGGTCGTCCACGTCGCGCCCAAGACCACGTCGGTGATCACCTCCAAGTCGATCTCCAAGAACGGTGGCCGCGCGGGTTACCGCGGGCTGCTCGAGGTCGCGAAGGGCGCGGTCGGTGCGAAGTCCAAGGTCGTCTGCGACGCCCTGATCCTCGACGACGAGTCTCGCTCGGACACCTATCCGTACATCCGCGTCGACGAGAACGACGTCGACCTCGGGCACGAGGCGACCGTCTCCAAGATCGGCGAGGAACAGCTCTTCTACCTCATGTCGCGCGGGCTCTCCGAATCCGAGGCGAGCGCGATGATCGTGTCCGGCTTCGTCGAGCCGATCACCAAGGAGCTACCGCTCGAGTACGCCGTCGAGATGAACAGACTGATCCAGCTGCAGATGGAGGGCAGTGTTGGCTAGCCCGGTAACGGGCGTCGACTTCGTGGCCGTGCCGTCCACCGACTGGGAGCGGTCACGGGTCTTCTACGTCGACACGTTGGGGCTGCGGCCCGACGAGACCGGGAAGGGCGAGTTCTGGGTCGGCGAGACGTGCTTCGGGATCTACGAGCCGACCACGTTCGGGATGGAGTTCTCACCGCAGAAGACGGCGCACCTGGCGCTGCATGTCGACGACATGGCAGCCGCACGCGCTGAGCTCGAGGCGAGGGGTGTCGAGTTCAACGGCGAGACCTTCGACACGGGCGTCTGTCACATGGCGTTCTTCGAGGACCCCGACGGCAACGCCCTGATGCTGCACAGCCGCTACGCCCCGCGCGAGCCCGGGAACGGCGACTCATGATCGGCGCCGAGCGTACGGACTTCATCGGCGTTCCGGTGACGGATCGCGAACGGGCCGTGACGTTCTACGGCGAGACGCTCGGTTTGAAGCGGAACGAGCTGGCGCACGAGGAGTGGCCGGAGTTCGAGACCGGCAACGTGACGATTCTGCTGAACACGCCTGAACAGACGGGCGTGCCGTTCAGCCCCAGCAACACGGCGATCGCGCTGCGCGTCCCGGACGTCGCCGAGGCGATGAAGAAGCTCGAAGCCGCGGGAGTCACCTTCGTCTTCCCGGAGGCGTACGACTCCGGTGTCTGCCACATGGCGTTCTTCAATGATCCGGACGGCAACTCGCTGATCCTGCACCACAGGCATGCGCTGTACGCCGACGGCACTACACCGTAGCCATGCAGATCGAGCACGTCGACTTCGTGTCGGTCCTGACGCAGGACCTCGAGCGGGCGAGGCAGTTCTACGTCGAGACGCTTGGGCTCGAGGTGGAGACGGAGGGCGACAGCGACATGGAGCTCAGGTGCGGTCAGGTCACGCTGGACGTCTTCGATCCATCCAGCATCGGGCAGCCCTTCGCGCCTTCGCCGGCCGGGATCGCATTGCGCGTCCCGGACGTCGACGCCGCCCGCGCCGAGCTGGAGGCGAAGGGCGTCGTCTTCGACGGCGACACGACCGTGACCGGTGTGTGCAAGCAGGCGTGGTTCAAGGATCCTGACGGGAACGCGCTGATGCTGCACCGGAGGTTCGACGTATGACCAGGACCGACCTCCTCGAGCGCTACCACGCGCTACCGCTGCCCACGACGAAGGACGAGTCGTGGCGTTTCACCGACCTGAAGGGCTTCGATCCCGAGACGTTCTCGGCCAACGGCGCGACCGACGTCGCTGCCGCGCCGGGACTGCTGGAGCTCGAGGCGGCCGGCGTTGTCCGCGTCTCGGAGAGCGGGCTGGAGATCGATCGCGCACCGGAAGGTATTCGCTTCGAGGCGCTCGTTGATCATCCCCGACTCGGCGAGCTGGTCGGCTCCGACGAGAAGTTCGCCGCGCACAACGCGGCCGAGTGGAAGCATGGCCTCCTCGTGCACGTCCCGAAGGACGTCGTGCTCGAGCAGCCGCTGATGATCCGCATCGTCAACTCGGTGGACGGCGGCTCACTCTTCTGGCGGCTGCTGATCGTCGCCGAGCCGGGCAGCCGCTTCTCGGTGATCGAGGAGTACGCGTCGACGACCCCCGAGCTCTCCGGCTACCTGAACGCGGCGGTCGAGATCTTCGTCGCCGGCGGCGCGAAGGTGGAGTACGTCTCGGTCCAGAACGTGTCGCAGGAGACCTGGCATTTCGGGACACACCACGCGCGCGTCGAGCGCGATGCCGAGCTCGACTGGGTCGCTGCCGGCTTCGGGTCGAAGAAGGGCAAGATCCGGATCCAGAACGACCTCGCCGGGCAAGGCGCGACCTCGCGTGTGACAGGCGCCTACTTCGCAGACGGCACGCAGCATCTGGACTACGACACCTTCCAGGAGCACATCGCGCCCAATACGACGAGCGACTTCGCGTTCAAGGGTGCGCTTCGCGACGAGTCGAGCTCCGTCTGGCGCGGGATGATCCGCGTCGAGGAGGACGCGCAGAAGACGAACGCCTACCAGGAGAACCGGAATCTCCTCCTCTCCAAGAAGGCGCACGCCGACTCGATCCCCGGCCTCGAGATCCTCGCGAACGACGTGCGCTGCACGCACGGCGCGACCCTCGGCCAGGTCGATCGCGAGCAGCTCTTCTACCTCATGGCCCGCGGCCTCTCACGCGCCGAGGCCGAGCGCATGATCGTGCGCGGCTTCTTCCAGGACGTGCTCGACCGGATCGAGCTCGAGCCGGTGCGCGAAGCGCTCGGCGCCGCGCTCGAAGCCCGAATCCCGCAGGCGTAGCAGGCCAGGACTTCTGGGTGAACGGCCGCCGGCTCTTCAACTAGTCACCGGTCGGCAGCGAGCCTGATTCCGAACGCGACGAGGCAGGTCCCGGTGAGGGCGTCGAGCGACCGCCGAATCCGAGGTCGCCGCAGCAGGTCGCCGGCGCGGGCAACCGCGAACGAATACGCGGACAGCCACGCAAGCGTGAGCGAGCAGAACAGGAGCCCGAGCGCGAGCAGGCTGACGAACGAGGTCCCGAACTGCGGGAGCAGGCTTGTGAAGAAGATCGCCATCTTCGGATTGCCGAGGTTGCTCAGCAGGCCCTGCCGGAACGCGCGGGGAGCAGCCAGCCGCGAGCCGTCGGCTTGCTCCGCCGGCCGGGTTGCCGGGCGCATCGCATGGCGCAGTGCCTGGAGGCCGAGGTGGACGAGGTACGCAGCGCCTGCCAGCTTCAGCGCAATGAACACCGGCTCCGAGGCGACGAGAAGCGCAGCCAGCCCGATGCTCGCCGCGAACGTCCAGCACGCCTGGCCGGCGGCGGCTCCCCCGGCGGTCGCGACGCCGGCGGGACGGCCGCCGAGAATCGTGTTCCGGATCGTCAGTGCGGTGTCCTGGCCCGGGGTGACGATGACGAGGATCGCGATCCCCAGAAAGGCAACGAGCTCGCCCACGCCAGGAGGCTAGCCGAGCCAGCGGCGGCGCTTTGGCGGCGCGCCCGCATCTTCCCCGAGCGACCGGGCCGCCTCGACAAGATCATCCGCCTCGAGCGTCGTCACCTCTTCGCGCCCGAGCTCCTCGAGCGCGCGACCCTCGACTCTCGCAAGCCTCAGCGCCTGCCGATTCAGCGCCTGCTCGAAGATCGTTCGCGCATAGCGTGCGTTCCCGAAGCCTTCGCCTCGTGCCGCACCGGCGAAGATCCGCTCGAGGGCATCCTCCGCGCCGGCTCCGAGCTCATACTTGTGCTCGTCCGCGAGCCGCCGAGTGATCTCCAGCAGGTCGAGAGTCGAGTAGTCCGGGAATGAGATCTCCCGCGCGAAGCGGGAGCGCAGACCGGGATTCGAGCCGAGGAACGCATGCATCAGCTTCGGGTAGCCGGCAACGATCACGACCAGCCGGTGCCGGAAGTCCTCCATCCGCTTGAGGATCGTCTCGACCGCTTCCGCGCCGAAGTCGAGGCGGCCGTCGCCACCGCCAGGAGTGAGCGAGTAGGCCTCGTCGATGAAGAGGACGCCGTCGAGGGCCCGTCGAATCGCCCGGTCGGTCTTGATCGCGGTCTGGCCCACGTACTGGCCGACCAGAGACGCGCGGTCGACCTCGACGAGGTGGCCCTTCTCGAGCAGCCCCATCGCGCCGTACATCTCGGCCAGCAGGCGGGCGACCGTCGTCTTGCCCGTGCCCGGATTGCCGAGGAAGACGAGGTGCTGGCTCGTTGCGACCTCCGGGAGGTCGTGCTCCTTGCGGCGCGCCTGGACCTGGAGGAACGCAACGAGCCCATGAACCTGCTCCTTGACGGTCTCGAGGCCGACGAGCCCGTCCAGTTCCGCCTGCACCTCTGCGAGCGGCCGGAGCTCAGGTCGAGATCCGAACCGGTCGGCGAGGAACTCCTCGACCTCCGGTCCGGCCGTCCGCCGCAGTTGGTCGCCGAGGTTCTTGAGCGTGTCGCGGAGCTCGTCCAGTGGGTTCACGCGGGCAAAGTAGCGCTAGGCGACGTCTCGCTGCCGCCAGGCGAGCATCAGCGCCTCGCTCAGGATCACCGCCGCGAGGAAGACGGCCGCCGCGAGCAGGTGGTCGGCGGCTGCGAGCGCCGCTCCGGCCGCGCCGAACAGCAGCAACTCGACGACGAGGCGCACGGGATCGCGGAGCCGGCGGTTCGCCCTGGGTGCGATCCAGAGGCCCCAGACGACAGCCGCTGCGAGTGGAGCAGCGATTCCGAGCAGGATGTTCTCCGAGAAGCCCCAGATCCCGAACGCCACGAGCATGCAGAGCTCGAGCACGAATCGCAGCCCGAGGTTGAGCGGCTTCAACGCTCGTCGAGTCGTCGTTGCAGGTCGGCCACTTGCTGCTCGAGCCGGGCGACACGCTCCTCGAGCCCAGACTGCTCGAATTCGGACGGCGCGGGCTCGGCCGCAGCCGCTGAAGGTGCGGCGTCGCCGGCGTCGCCCCCGCCGAGCAGCTGGATGTAGCGATCCTGGCTCTGCCCCGGCCGGCGCGGCAGACGTTCGACGAGCTCCGCCTCGGCCAGTGCGTCGAGCGCGTTCTGGACGTCGTCGATCGAGCCGTACGGGTAGAGGCGCTCGACCCGCTGCTTCAGCTCGCCCGGTGTCTGTGGCCCGCGGAGCATCAACACCGCGAGGAGCGCGATCTGCGATGGGACGCGGCCGAGCGCGTCGTCGAGCAGGTGCCTGTACTTGGCGACGCGGCTGCCGGGCCCGCTCGCGAGGCGTACCCAGCCGCGGCGCGACAACTTGTCGATCGCCGCACGGATCGTTGCTTCGTCGTAGTCCACGACCGGCTCGCGGTTCGTCGCCTGGTTGCACGCCAGCCGCAGCCCGTTGAGTGAGAGCGGGTACTGGTCGGGCGTCGTCCGCTGCTTCTCGATCAGGCTGCCCAGCACGCGGATCTCGACGGGGTCAGCGTCCACGCCCCGAACGCTACCGCTCAGAACCGACCTCAGACGCCCGCCCGGGGCAACGTCTACGAGGAAGCTCCGAGCCTCGTACACGTTGCCCCGGGAGGCGCGAGCCGCAAAGGCTCGCGGGCAGAGAGTACACCCGCGCACACCGCCTTGCAACATTTGTCTCGACGGCGCAGACTTCCACCATGCCGCCGTTGAAGGGCTTGCGCTCGTTCGTCGGTCCGGCTCTCGCCATCGCCGTGGTCGCACTCGTGCTCGGTTGCGTCTTTGTCTTTCCGGGTTACGTAGTCGACCGAGACCTTGGCGCTTCGTCGGACACCCTGACGCCGGTCGAAGAGTTGAAGGCGGCGAACGACGTCCGGTCGACCTTGCTCCAAGGCCTGGCCGGGCTCTTCTTCCTCGCGACCGCCTACTTCACTGGACGACAGCTGCGAATCGCACGGCAACAGCTCCGCATCAGTGAGGACCAGCAGATCGCCGAGCGATTCACCCGTGCTGTCGATCAGCTCGGCAACGCCTCGCGGGACGTTCGGATCGGTGGCATCTACGCCCTCGAGGCCATCGGTCGCGACCGCGACAGGGACTCGGATGTGATCGCCGAGATTCTCGCTGCATTCGTGCGCGAGCATGCACCGCTCACCGACCGCCAGACGGAGTCGACGAAGCAGAAACCGGACGCCGACGTACAGGCCGTGCTGACCGTGCTGGGTCGTCGTACCGGCACATCCGAACGCCGCATCGACCTCTCCTTCACCGACCTCAGAGGCGCGAACCTCCGAGATGCCCGGCTGGACAACGCGGTGTTGAACGGCACGTGTCTCGCCCACTCGGATCTGGTTCGGGCGCAGCTGAACGGTGCGCTCCTCGTCGGAGCAGACCTTCGTGAAGCACGGCTGGAGAGCGCCGAGCTTCGGTACAGCAGGCTCGTCAACGCCTGCCTCGAGGGCGCGAAGGCGGCCGGCGCAGACTTGCGCGATGCGATTCTCACCGGCAGTCGCGTCGCGCGCGCCCGTTTCATCAACGTTCGGCTGGAAGGCGCGACGCTAACAGGCGTCAACTTCGACGACGCACGTCACGGCGGCCTCACCCACGATGCCGCGACCGTGTGGCCCGACGGCTTCCAGCTGCGGGCCGACGAGCTGCCACGCGCCGTGACGGCACCCAGCTAGCTAGCGCGGCGCCCCCTGCTTCTGGGGAGCAGAGTAAGGGGGCGCCGCGGTAACCGCGGGCTAGTGAGCCGGCGCGATCGGGTGGTTCGAGCGGATCAGGTCGCTCGGGTCGACAATCGCCTTGATCCGGCGCAGGCGGTGGTAGCTCGCGCTCGAGAAGAGCGAGGATGGCTTCCGCCTCGTCTCGGCGAAGTTCATGTACGTGTGCTCGCCCTCCCACGGTGCGAGCATGTGGCGCAGCCGCGCAACCGCGCCGTCGACGACCTTGCGGGCCTCGGGTGTCGGTGCGATGCCAACCGCGTACATGATGTACGGCGCCTCGAACACATCGACCGCCCCGTGCTGCAGCGACCGCCGCGCGACCGCGCCGCCGAGGTGGCGGATCTCGGCCGAGAGGATCGGTGTGCCGACGACGTGTTCGACAAAGAGGTCGATCAGGTGGCCGTCGACGTCGTCGAGCATGCCGCCGTCGCCCGTGCCGGGGGCAGGGCCCTCCGGGTCCATGTGCAGCCGGCTCAGCTCCTCGACGGGAATCGTCGTGACCGTATCCATGACCGGCCCGAGCGCGCGCAACGGCTCGAGCAGCCGTTCACCTTCGTCGGGCTCGCCGGACCAGATCGCCTCGACGACGACGAAGGACTGGCCGCGGACCGGCTCCGGGATCTCCGGAATCGGCGGGAACTGGAGGATCCGGCCGACGGAGGTCATCTCGTCCGGCAGGTCATCCGTCCACGCGCGCCACACCTTCAGCACCTCGGACGCGCGATCGACCGGGTACCAGAGGATTCCGGCGTAGACCTCCGTCAGCGGGAAGAGGTTGAACTCGATCGCCGTGACGATCCCGAAGGCGCCACCGCCGCCGCGAAGGGCCCAGAAGAGATCTGGCTCGTTCGCCCAGTCGGCCCGGACGAGATCTCCCGAAGCGGTTACGACTTCGATCGCCGTCACCTGGTTGGCGCCGATGCCGTGCTTTCGCGCCAGCCAGGAGAGGCCGCCGCCGAGCGTGTAGCCGACGACGCCGACATCCGGAGAGGAGCCTGAGAGCGCGGCGAGGCCGTGCTCCGCGGCGGCCTCAACGACCTCGATCCAGATCACACCCGCCTCGGCGCGCGCGATCCGGGCGTCTGGGTCGATCGTGACGCCACGCATGCGCTCCGTTTTGAGCAGGATCGTGTCGTCCAGCCGGTCCATTGCGGCGGCCCCGTGGCCGGTGCCCTGGGGGGCGACGCGAAGGTCGTTGGCCTTCGCGAAGGCAACAATCGCCGCGACGTCCTCGGGGCTCTCGGGCAGCGCGACGGCGGCGGGCCGCTGGTCGACGCTCAGGTTCCAGGCCTGGCGAACCTCGTCCCAGGCGTAGTCGCCCGGGCCAACGACGTCGCCTTCGATCCGATCTCGCAGCGGAGTCAGGTCGAGGTCAGGCTGAACGTTCTCGATCGTCAGGATTTCGCTCATTCGTTGTCACCTCCGGTGTGGTGCACTAAGGGTGCGTTCCGAGAGGTGCTCTGCACATCGGCCAGCGGGTGGAAATCCGTTGCCCGAAGGGCTGATCGTGCATCCGCCGCGAGGATGACCTCGCGTCGTCCAGGGGACGAGCGCTAGCGCCGGGCTTCGGCAGGCTCGAGCAGGTGGCGTAGTGGCTGCGTGCCGATCGAGAGCGCGATGACAGCCGCAGCGAGCGCCGCGACGGCGCTGAGCGCGAACGTGACCGTGTAGGCCGACTCGGCGGGGATCGACGTGCGTCCGATCGTGTGAGCCGTCAGGACAGCGGCGGCGACCTGGCCTCCGATCACCGACCCGACCATGCGGACGACGGTGTTCATCCCGCTCGCGACGCCCATCTCGAGCGCATCCACGTTGTCGGCGATCAAGGCGGCCATCGCTGCGAACGCCGCGCCGACCCCGAGGCCCAGGAGCGCGCTGGCGATGAGCACCGCCAGCGGATCGCCGGGCGTCATGGCGAAGAGCAACGCAGCGATGCTCACGATCAGCATTCCGCCGGCAAGCGGCCACTTCGACCCGATGTGCCGCCCGATCGTTCCCGCCAGCGGTCCCGCGAAGAGCATCGCGATCGAGCTGGGAAGCAGGAAGAGGCCGGCCTTCGTCGCGCTCGCGCCGAAGCCGTAGCCGCGTGCGGGCGACGTCTCGACGAAGGTGGGGATGAGCACGAAGCAGCTGAAGAGCGCGAAGCCGGAGATCATCGTCGCGATGTTCGTCAGCAGCACGGGTCGGTGCGAGAGCATCCGCATGTCCACCATGGGCGACGGTGAGCGTCGTTCGACGAGCACCCACAGGACGAAGAACAGCAATGCGACCGTCACGAGCCCGAGCAGGCGCGGCGACGTCCAGCCCCAGCTCTCGCCTTCGGTCAGCGCCACCATCAGCGAGAGCAGCCCGCCCGAGAGCAGCAGGGCGCCGGGCACATCGACCCGAGACGGAGAGCGAATCGGGGACTCCGGCACGAACCGGTGCACGAGGGCGATCGACAGAGCAACCGGGATCGAGCCGAGCAGGAAGAGCAGGCGCCACGAGAAGTTGTCGACGATCACGCCCGAGAGCACGATCCCGAAGCCCCCGCCGATGCCGAACACGGCCGAGAGCAGGCCGATCCCGACCTTGACCTTCTCGGGCGGGAACTCGTCGCGGATGATCGCGAAGCTGAGCGGGAAGAGCGCTCCGCCCGCGCCCGAGACGACCCGGAAAGCGATGAGCGACCAGATGTTCCACGCGAACGCGGCGCCCAGGCACCCGGCGAGGAAGAACCCGAGGCTGATCAGGAGCATCCGCTCCTTCCCGAACTGGTCGCCCAGCTTGCCCAGAATCGGGGTCGTGACCGCAGCCGAGACGAGGAAACCGGTCAGGACCCAGGTCGTCCATGCGGTGCTGGCGCCGAACTCGTCCTGGAAGGTCGCGAGCGCCGGGAAGACCATTGTCTGCTGCAGCGCGAACGCGGTGCCCGCGAGCGTGAGAATCGCGAGCGTGAAGTTGTAGTGCTGGCGGGTCGGGTCGATGTCGCTAGGCCCGAACGAGAGGCTTGTACTTGATCCGGTGCGGCTCCAGCGCCTCCGCGCCGCGGGTCTCCCGCACCCAGTCGGCGTACTCCTCGTAGCTCCCCTCGAACCACGTCACCTGGCTCTCGCCCTCGAAGGCGAGAATGTGCGTCGCGATCCGGTCGAGGAACCAGCGATCGTGGCTGATCACGACCGCGCAGCCGGCGAAGTCGAGCAGCGCCTCCTCGAGGGCGCGCAGCGTGTCGACGTCGAGGTCGTTCGTCGGCTCGTCGAGCAGCAGCACGTTGCCGCCGCTGCGGAGCAGCTTGGCGAGATGGACGCGGTTCCGCTCGCCGCCCGAGAGGTCGCTCACGCGCTTCTGCTGGTCGGAGCCCCGGAAGTTGAACCAGGAGACGTACTGGCGCGAGTTCACCTCCTTCTTGCCGAGCTCGATCATGTCCTGGTTGCCGGAGATCTCCTTCCAGACCGTGTTCTCGGGCGTCAGGTCGGCGCGCGCCTGGTCGACGTACGCCAACTCGACCGTCTCCCCGACCCGGAGCGCGCCGCTGTCCGGCTGCTCCTCGCCCGCGATCATCCGGAAGAGCGTCGTCTTGCCGGCGCCGTTCGGCCCGATCACGCCCACGATTCCCCCGGGTGGAAGCGAGAACGTCATGTCCTCGACGAGCAGGCGGTCGCCGAAGCCCTTCGCGATGTGATCCGCGTCGACGACGACATCGCCGAGGCGGGGCCCGGCCGGGATGTGGATCTCGACCTTGTCCAGCTTCACGTTCTGCTCGTCGGCGAGCAGCTTCTCGTAGGAGGTCACGCGCGCCTTCGCCTTCGCATGCCGCGCCTTGGGGCTCATCCGCACCCACTCGAGCTCGCGTGCCAGCGTGCGCCGCCGTGCGGACTCCGTCTTCTCCTCGACCGCGAGCCGGGCCTGCTTCTGCTCGAGCCACGAGGAGTAGTTGCCCTCGAACGGGAGGCCCTTGCCGCGGTCGAGCTCCAGGATCCAGCCGGCGACGTTGTCGAGGAAATAGCGATCGTGGGTGACCGCGACGACGGTGCCCTTGTAGGACTCGAGGAAACGCTCGAGCCAGGCGACCGACTCCGCATCGAGATGGTTCGTCGGCTCGTCGAGCAGCAGGAGGTCGGGCGAGGAGAGGAGAACCCGTGCGAGTGCGACGCGGCGGCGCTCGCCACCCGACAGCGTGGTCACGTCGCGGTCGCCGTCCGGAAGCCGCAGGGCATCCATGGCCCGGTCGATCGTCGCATCGAGACTCCAGGCGTCCGCCCGGTCGATCTGCTCCTGCACCTTCGACTGCTCGACGAGGAGCGCATCGAAGTCCGCATCGGGCTCCGCGAACTGCGCGGAGATGGTGTTGAAGCGGTCGAGCAGGTCGCGCAGCTCGCGCACGCCGTCCTCGACGTTCTCGCGCACGTTCTTCCCGGGATCGAGCTCGGGCTCCTGGGCGAGCATGCCGACGGTCGCGCCTGGAGCCAGCTCGGCGATCCCGCTCGACGGCTCCTCGAGGCCGGCCATGATCTTCAGGACGGTCGATTTGCCGGCGCCGTTCGGTCCCAGCACGCCGATCTTCGCCCCGGGCAGGAACGAAAGCGAGATGTTCGACAGCACCTGCCGGTCGGCTCCGTAGAACTTGTCGGCCCGGTACATCGTGAAGACGTAGTCGCTCACGCCCCGCTCCGGCACCGGCAAAGCCGGCGCCTCCGCTCCTGGCCGGCTCCGTCGAGCCTACGCCGGCTGACCGCTGCGCTTCCGGGTTCCACGGAGGTCACCATATCCATAGGCTGCGCAGGTGCCCGACCTGTACTTCGAGGACTTCTGGGCCGGGCAGGTGGTCGAGCTCGGCAGCCACACAGTCACCGAGGAGGAGATCGTCGCCTTCGCGCGGCAGTGGGATCCGCAGCCCTTCCACGTCGACCCGGAGGCCGCGAAGGAGACCGTCTTCGGGGGCCTGATCGCGAGCGGCTGGCACACAGGCGCGATCTGGATGCGCTGCTACGTCGACACGCTGCTCGGCCCTGCGAGTCAGGGGTCGCCCGGCATCGAGGAGCTGCGGTGGCCGGCGCCGGTCCGGCCCGGCGACACGCTCGCCTCGCGGCTGACGGTGCTGGAGACGACGCCGTCCGAGCGCCGCCCCGACCGAGGCACCTTGCGCATCCGCGGCGAGATGGTCAACCAGGACGGCGTCACCGTGCTCTCGATGGTCTCGCGCGGCCACTTCGGCCGGCGACCTCCCGAGTAGGCTTCCCCGCATGAGCGAGCTGGGCCTCTTTCCGCTCGGGATCGTGCTGCTGCCAACCGAGCAGATCCCGCTGCACATCTTCGAGGACCGTTACCAGGAGCTGATCGGGGAGTGCCTCGACCTGGAGCTCGAGTTCGGGCTCGTCTACGCGGACGACGAGGGGCTTCGCGACGTCGGCACACGCGCCCTCGTCACCGAGGTGCTCGACCGCTTCGATGACGGCCGCCTGAACATCGTCGTCGAGGGGGGTGAGCGGTTCCGCCTCGTGCAGCTGACCGAGGGCCGGTCGTTCCAGACCGGGCTGGTCGAGCCGGTGGAGGACGAAGCGGACGCAGCGGATCCGGCGGACTCCGACCATGCGCTCAAGCTCTTCCACCGCCTTGTGGAGCTGACGGGCGCGGAGGTCGAGGAGCCGCGCCTCTCGGCCGAGCAGCTCTCGTTCGAGCTCGCAGGCCGCTTCGAGTTCGCACCGGAGCTGAAGCAGAAGCTGCTGCAGCTCACGTCGGAGCGGGAGCGCATGCATCTGTTGGCCGAGATCCTCGCCGGTGCGGCCGTGGCCGTCGAGCGAGAACGCGACATCGCCAACCGCGCACAGGGCAACGGCAAGGTAGACCCGCGCCCCTGATCTACCATGGGTGAGATGGCGGTCACTGCCCAGCCGAAGCTCGACGTCCAGCGCGTCCGCGCCGACTTCGCGTACCTCGAGGACATCGTCAACGGCAAGCCCGTCGCATATCTCGACTCGGCCTCCTCGACCCAGAAGCCCCGCCAGGTGCTGGACGCGATGCGCGACTTCTACGAGCACCGCTACGCGAACGTGCACCGGGGTGTCTACCGGCTCGCGGAGCGGGCGACCGAGGGCTACGAGGGCGCCCGCGAGAAGGTCCGCGGCCTCCTGAATGCGCCGGCGGCGCGCGAGGTGGTGTTCACGCGCAGCGCCACGGAGGCGATCAACCTCGTCGCATACGCGTGGGGCGTCGACAACCTCGGCCCCGGCGACGTCGTCGTGATCACCGAGCTCGAGCACCACTCGAATTTCGTCCCGTGGCAGTTCGTCGCCAACCGCACCGGCGCGAGCTTCAAGCACATCCCGATCGACGATACGGGCGAGCTGCAGCTCGACGCGCTCGACGAGATCGCGGCCTCGGGGAACGTGAAGGTCGTCGCCAACAACCTGGTGTCGAACGCGCTCGGCACGATCAATCCGGTCGAGAAGCTCGCCGCCTGGGCGCACGAGCAGGGAGCGATCATGGTCGTCGATGCCGCGCAGGCCGCGCCGCACAGGCCGATCGACGTGCAGGCGCTCGGCTGCGACTTCATCGCGATCTCGTCACACAAGCTCTGCGGTCCGAGCGGCGTCGGCGCCCTGTGGGGGAAGCCGGAGCTGCTCGAGCAGATGCAGCCGTTCAATCTGGGCGGCGAGATGATCCGTTCGGTTGCGCTCGATCGCACGAGCTGGAACGAGCTGCCGTACAAGTTCGAAGCGGGGACGCCGGCGATTGCGGAGGCGTACGGCTTCGGCGCCGCGATCGACTATCTGAACGAGATCGGCCTCGGCGCGATCGAGGCGCACGAGCACGAGCTGACCGAGTACGCGCTTGCGCGTCTCGCCGAGCTCGACTGGGTCCGCGTGTTCGGCCCTCCGGTCGACCGGCGCGCGGGCATCGTCTCCTTCGAGGTCGAGGGCATTCACCCGCACGACGTCGCCCAGATCCTCGACTGGGAGGGTGTCGCTGTGCGCGCCGGGCACCACTGCACGCAGCCGCTCATGTCGCGCCTCGGCGTCTCGGCCACGACGCGCGCCAGCTTCTACCTCTACACGATCCCAGAGGAGATCGACCGGCTGGTCGACGGCCTGCACAAGGTCAAGAAGAATCTCGGCTGATGTCTGAGTTCGACCAGCTGTATCGCGAGGTCATCCTCGACCACTACAAGAACCCGCGCAGCCACGGGCTGCTCGACGCTCCCGACGCGCAGGCCGAGGGGCAGAACCCGCTCTGCGGCGACGAGATCACCGTCTCGCTTCGCTTCGACGGCGACACGATCGCCGACGTCGGCTTCGAGGGGCGGGGCTGCGCGATCTCGCAGGCCGCGACGTCGATGCTGACCGAGATCGTCGTCGGCAGGAACGCTGAAGACGTGGCGCGGATGCCGAAGGAGGAGCTGCTGGAGGAGATCGGGATCCCGCTGACGCCGGTGCGGCTCAAATGCGCCATTCTCGGTCTGGGAGTGCTCAAGGTCGCGCTGCACAAGTCGAAGGGGACACCGCTCCCGGACGAGTGGGCCCAGGGCGACGACCTGACGATCTCCTAGCGTGGCCACCGTCGATGTCTGCCCCGAGGCTGAGCTGCCGCCCGGGCACGTGAAGATCGTCTGGTCGGGACCGATCGCGATCGGCGTCTACAACTGCAACGGCACCCTCTACGCGATCGAGGATCGCTGCTCGCACGACGACGGCCCGCTCTGCGAAGGCGAATGGGACACGGACGAGTGCGTCGCGATCTGCCCGCGTCACGGCGCGCGCTTCGACATTACGACCGGCGCCGCGCTCACACTGCCTGCCTTCCAGCCGGTCGACACCTTCCCCGTTCGGCTCGAGGACGGCTGGGTGCGCGTCGAAGTCGACGCCTAACCGCGGTCCGGCAGGCGCTCGCGCAATTTCTGCACGAAGGCCTCGGGATCATCGACAGTCAGGACGAGGCGGCGATACTCGTGGCCCGTGAGGTCGAGCACAGCTGTGCGCTCGCGGTCGTCCACGTCGAGGAAGGACCACCTGCCGTGCTCGCGGAAGCGACCGCGCTGGGTCGTCCCGAACGGCGGCGTCGAGAGGCCGATCTTGAAGGCGAGGAGGCCGGGTGGATCGGTCAGCCCGATCGAGACGGAGCCGATCGCCGTGTACGGGATGCGCACCTCTCGCGTCAGCCTCGTGAACGCGTCGAGTCCGTCGTAGCGGATCACGATCGCCTCGTCCTCGAAGTCGATCCGGCGGCTCACGGCTGACATGGTACGTCGCTGCCGCCTGCTACATTCTCGCTATCCGCGGAAAGGAGGTGGTCCGGCAGTGGAGATTTCCAGTACGGGCAGTGGAGGTGCTAGTCGGTAGGGGCGTGTCCCTTGGACCTGCAAGGGGAACCGCCTAGCCCGCGTTGGGGACTCGCGCTTCGCGCCGCTGAGCAATCAGCCGGAAGCGTCCCTACCAATACAGGCTAGTACCGAAGACAGAAGGGCCGCGAGAGCGGCCCTTCGTCTTTGCACCGCCACTTCTAGCCATGTCGGGGCCAGGACCCAGCGTGTCTGCAACGGCCGTGGCGGGGCCAGGACCCGGCGTGTCCGCTGCGGTCAGGCGGTGCCGCGGCGCAGCTGCTCGTCCAGCGGGACGAGCGAGAGCCCGAAGGTGTCGACCGCGTCCGAGTTGGAGACGGCGTTGTCGCCGGCCGCGAGCATCTTCAGCTGGTCGCGTGTGACCGGCGGCTTCGGCAGCTTCTCGAGCACGGCGGCCTGAACGCGCATGACGCTGAAGGGAACGTGAATCGCCAGCCGGTGGACTCCGAGCGCGGTCTTCAGGCGCGACCAGAACTCGTTCCAGGTGACGGTGTCCGGCCCGCCGAGCTCGAAGGTCCGGCCGCTCGCCTCGGGCTTCTCGACTCCGGCGGCGAAGTAGGCTGCGACGTCGTCGATCCAGATGGGTTGAATCCGCTGGGTGCCCGGCCCGACGATCGGTGTGACGGGTGCGAGCTTGGCGATCCGGGCGAACTGCTGCAGCGCCCCGCCGCCGGGGCCGAAGATGAAGCTCGGACGGAAGATCACGTGCTCGAGCCCTGAGCCCTGCACGGCCTGCTCCATGTGCCACTTCGCGTGGTAGTAGGGCACGAGGTCCTTCGTCTGCTCGTCCGTTCCGAGCGCCGACATGAGCACGAAGCGCCGGACGCCCGCGTCTTTCGCGGCGCCGACGAGGTCGGCGGTGCCCTGCTCCATCACGCGTTGGAACTCCTCGGGCGGGCCGGCCAGGAGCGCGACGAGGTGCACGACGACCTCCTGGCCTTCGACCGCGCGCCGCAGGCTGGCGGCGTCGGTCATGTCGCCCTGCACGGCCTCCTGGCTCGGCAGCGAGCCGCTGCCGCCCTCCTGCCGCTCGAGCACACGCACGGTGTGGCCGGCGTCGACGAGCGCCTGCACGATCGCCGGGCCGACGAACCCCGTCGCGCCCGTGACGAGGACCCTCACGACTCGAAGTTCTTCCAGTAGCGACTGGGCGTCGGGCCCTTCTGGCCCTGGTATTTCGACCCGAGCCCGCCGGAGCCGTACGGCTTCTCCGCCGGCTCGGACAGCTGCACGAACGACAGCTGGCCGATCTTCATCCCGAAGTAGATGGTGATCGGAAGGTTGGCGACGTTCGAGAGCTCCAGCGTCACGTGGCCGTCCCAGCCGGGGTCGATGAACCCCGCCGTGGAGTGGATCAGGAGGCCGAGGCGCCCGAGGGAGCTCTTCCCCTCGAGTCTTGCGACCAGGTCGTCCGGCAGCTTCACGCGCTCGAGCGTCGAGCCGAGGACGAACTCACCGGGATGGAGGATGAATGCCGTGTCGTCGTCCACCTCGACGAGCTCGGTCAGCCCCTCCTGCTCCTGCTTCACGTCGATGAACGGGTAGCGGGAGTTGCGGAAGACCCGGAAATAGCGGTCGACGCGGACGTCGACGCTGGACGGTTGCATCAGCGAATCGTCGTATGGCTCGATCTCGATCCGCCCCTCGCCGAGCAGGCTTCTGATCGTCCGGTCGGAGAGGACCACGGGCGAGATTCTACGGTTCGCCTGCCCGCGGGAGGTTTTCCACAACGGTTCCGCTTGCGAAAGAGACGTTTTCCACATAGCGTTCCCGCGCCCGTGTCCATGTTGTTCGAGCAGATGGAGCCGAACGAGCGCTTCCGTGCGCGCCGTGAGGAGGCGCGCAGAAGGCGTAGGCGACGCCGGGCGGTCCTGTTCGGCCTGCTGCTCGGAGTGACCGCCAGCGTTGCGGCCGGGGCGCGGTTCGTGATCGGCGACGACGCGGCCTCGAACGCCGCCTCCCACCAGAGCGAGCCCGCCAAGGTCCAGCCAAAACCAGCGCCGAAAGCGCCGCTGCGGACGCCGCGCGCGCTGCCGGAGGAGGTCCGCGGGATCCACGTGACGATGGCGCTCGCGTCACTGGACGGGAAGATCGCGGAGTACCTGAAGCTCGTCAAGGAGGGAATGAACACCCTCGAGCTCGATGTCAAGGACGAGAACGGCGAGATCGGATTCCTGCCGTCGTCGGTGCCGCTCGCGCGTGAAGTGGGCGCCGCGAAGCCGTACTACAAGCCCCGCGAAGCGGCTCGGCTCGCCCACAAGAAGGGCGTCTACCTGATCGGACGCGTGGTCACGTTCGAGGATCCGATCCTCGCGTCCGGCAGGCCGGAGCTCGCGATCAAGAACCCCGACGGCTCCGTCTGGCGCAACCAGGCCGGGCTGGGCTGGACGAATCCCTACGACAAGCGGGTGTGGGACTACAACGTCTCGATCGCCGAGGTCGCGGCGCGCGCCGGCTTCGACGAGATCCAGTTCGACTACGTCCGCTTCCCGACCGACGGGGATCTCGAGTCGATCGTCTACCCGGGCAAGACCGCGACACCGCCGGGCTGGGTGATCGCCGAGTTCGCCCATTACGCCGCGAAGCGCTTGAAGCCGCTCGGCGTTCGTGTCTCGACCGACCTCTTCGGGCTCGCCGCGACCCGCGACCTCGGCATCGGCCAGGTTCCGCGCAGGCTCGCGAAGTACGTGGATGCCGTGTACCCCATGGTCTATCCGTCGCACTTCGGGCCGGGTGAGTACGGGCTCGAGGAGCCGAACGACTCGCCCGGCGAGACCGTCGAGTGGTCGCTCTCGGACTTCCGCCAGGAGATGAAGAAGGGAAAGGCCGAGCTGATCCCCTGGCTGCAGGACTTCTCGTACGGCCGCACGTACGCTCTTGCCGACGTGAAGGCGCAGATCGAGGCCGCCCGCCTGATGGGCGCGCGCGGCTATCTGCTCTGGAATCCGCTCGGCATCTACACACCGGGTGCTCTGGCGCCCGAGTAAAAGAGCGTTACACTCCGCACAAGTAGATGGCGATCGGCGACGTGATGAGGACCCGGGTAGTGACGGTGACCGCCGACGACTCCGCGCGGCTGGCCGTGTTGCGCATGCTCGAGGAGGGGGTCGGATCGGTCGCCGTCTGCGATGGCGGCACGCTGATCGGCATCTTCACCGAGCGAGACGTGCTCGGGCTCGCGGGCGAGGGCACGGATCTCGATGCTGTGCGGGTCGGCGACGTGATGACGCGTGAGCCGCTCACCGTCGACGTCGGCGTCGGCGTGCTCGATGCCGCCCGGCTGATGGGGGAGCGGAAGATCCGGCACCTGCCGGTCGTCCAGGGCGATCACCTGCTCGGAATGGTCGGGATCCGCGACGTGCTCGGCAGTCTCGTGGAGCGGCTCTGGCAGTCGAGGGACTCGGCTGCGCACGACACCGCCCGCTCGCTCTTCAAGAGCTAGGGCTACGGAGCGAGCCGCACTCGCCGCCAGCCTTCGTCAGCGCGCTCGTAGCGCACTCGGTCGTGCAGCCGGTCGTCGCCGTGCTGCCAGAACTCGTACGCGTCGGGCTCGAGGCGGAAGCCGCCCCAGTGCGGCGGCAGCGGCACTTCGTCGCCCGGGAAGCGCTCTTTGGCGCCGGCGTAGAGGCGCTCGAGCTCGTCCCGGCTCGCGAGCGTGCGGCTTTGCGGTGAGGCCCATGCGGCGAGGCGGCTCTCGAGCGGCCGCGTGACGAAGTACGCCTCGGACTCCTCCGCCGCGATGCGGGCCACCTGTCCCTCGACACGCACCTGACGGCCGAGCGGCTGCCAGTGGAACAGGAGCGCTGCCCGAGGGTTCGCCTCGAGCTCGCCCCCTTTGCGGCTCTCGTAGTTCGTGAAGAAGTCGAAGCCGCGCTCGGCGGCGCGCTTCATCAGCACCATCCGCACCGACGGCCTTCCGTCCGGTGTCGCCGTCGCGAGCGCCATTGCCTCCGGCGCGGCGAGGCCCGCGTCGCGCGCTTCCGCGAACCAGTGCTCGAACTGCCTCAGCGGGTCCGGATCGAGGTCGTGCGTGTCCATTGGAGCGAGAGTAATCATCTGTTCGGCGCGGCCGATTGGTGAGCTAGTGTGGATCCGTGGCGACGACGAAGACCATCGACATCCGCACCGCGATCCCCGGGCCTCGGTCCGAGGAGATCCTCGAGCGCAAGGCGCGCGTGATCGCGAACGCGAAGACCATCGCCATCCCGATCGTTGCGCACGAGGGCCGCGGCGCCACGCTCACCGATGTGGACGGGAATGTCTTCATCGATCTCACCGGTGGGGTCGGCTGCCTGAACGTGGGACACGCGCATCCGCGCGTCCTCGAGGCCGCGACCGAGCAGATGGCTCGCTTCATCCACACCGACTTCACGGTCGTCCCCTACGAGCCGTACATCGAGCTCGCCGAGCGGCTGCTCGCGCTCGCTCCGTTCCGCGGGCCGGCCAAGGCTGCGTTCTTCAACGCGGGTACCGAGGCGGTCGAGAACGCGGTCAAGTTCGCGCGCCTCTACACAGGGCGCCCTGCGGTGATCGCGTTCGAGGGCGCTTTCCACGGCCGCACGCTGCTCTCGATGACCCTGACGTCGCGCCCGCACCCGTACAAGGCCGGAATGGGGCCGCTGGCGCCCGAGGTCTATCGCGCGCCCGTTCCCGCAGGACTATCGCGGCCCCGACGCCGAGACGGCACTGGCTGAGCTACGGCAGCTCTTCCTCACCCAGGTCGCCGCCGAGCAGGTGGCCGCGATCATCGTCGAGCCCGTGCAGGGCGAGGCGGGCTTCCTGCCCGCTCCGCAGCGCTTCATGGCAGGGCTGCGCGCGATCTGCGACGAGCACGGGATCTGCCTGATCGCGGACGAGGTGCAGACCGGCTTCTCCCGCACCGGCAAGCTGTTCGCGATCGAGCACTACGACGTCGAGCCGGACCTGATCACGGTCGCGAAGTCGATTGCGGGCGGCTTTCCACTCTCGGGTGTTCTCGGCAAGGCAGAGATCCTCGATGCCGCCCACGACGGCGCCGTCGGCGGCACCTACGTCGGCAACCCTGTCGCGCAGGCCGCGGCGCTCGCCGTTCTGGACGTGATCGAGGAGGAAGGGCTCAATGAGCGCGCAACGGCCATCGGCGAGACCGTGCGGGCACGGATGCTCGCCTGGCAGGAGCGGTTTCCGGCCGTCGGCGAGGTGCGCGGCCTCGGCGCGATGCTCGCGCTCGAGCTGGTCGAGGACCGGGCGACGAAGCAACCGGCGCCGAAGCTCGTTCAGGCTGTGATCGAGGCGGCGATGCAGCGTGGGCTCCTGCTCCTCAAAGCCGGGATCCACGGGAATGTGATCCGCGTCCTCACGCCGCTCGTGATCACGGACGCCGAGCTGGACGAGGCGCTCGCGGTCTGGGAAGACGCGCTCGCCCACGCGCTCTCGTAGTTCGATTTTCGGCGAGGCGGGAACGGTAGCGTGGTGGTGGTGCGGCAACAGACCATTGCGGGCCGGTACGAGCTCAAGTACGTCCTCGGGACCGGGGGGATGTCGAGCGTCTACTGCGCGTTCGACACGCTGCTCGAACGCAACGTCGCGCTGAAGATCCTGCACGACCAGTACGGAGACGACGAGCAGTACGTCGAGCGTTTCCGGAGCGAGGCGCGCTCGGTCGCCCAGCTATCGCATCCGAACATCGTCACGGTCATCGATCGCGGCGAGGAGGACGGGAGGCAATTCATCGTCTTCGAGGTGATCGAGGGCGAGAACCTCAAAGAGCTCGTCGAGCGCGGTGGGCCGCTGCCCCTGCGACGCGCGCTCGACCTTGCGCTCCAGGTCGGCCGGGCACTCGCGTTCGCTCACGGCCAGGGCCTCGTCCACCGCGATGTGAAACCGCAGAACGTGCTGCTGAACGACGAGGGCCGAGCCAAGGTGACCGACTTCGGGATCGCGCGCTCGCTCGACACCGTCGGCCACACGGAGACGGGCACCGTGCTCGGTACGAGCCATTACATCGCGCCCGAACAGGCCCGCGGCGAGCAGATCGACGCCCAAACGGACATCTACTCGTTCGGGGTCGTCCTGTACGAGCTGCTCACAGGCGAGCTCCCCTATCCCGGAGACAACTTCCTGACCGTTGCCATGAAGCACGTCAACGATCCCAGTCCGAGGGTGCTCGACCGCCGCCCGGATACCCCGTTGCGCCTCGCCTCTCTGATCGAGAGCTGCATGGCGAAGGCGCCGGCGGACCGGCCGGCCTCGATGGACGTCGTGGTCGCCGAGCTCGAGGGCTGTCTCGCCGAGCTGGACGCGAAGGACGGCGGCGAGGCGACGATGATCATCCGCAAGCCGAAGGCGGCGCCTGCCCGGTCACAGCGCCGCGAGAGGCCTCGGCGCTCGCCGCTGCTCATGCTCCTGCCGATCGTCGTCGGCCTGCTGTTGCTCGCGGCAGCGGCCGGTGGGATCTATCTGGTGACTCGCGATGACGGCGGCGGCGTCGGCTCAGCCAGTGGGGATGCCGTGACACTCAGCGGGGTCGGGGCCTACGACCCGGACGGTGGCGACGGCGAGCACGACGATCTGGCCGGTCTCGCGACGGACGGCAATCCGGCGACGTTCTGGCGCACCTCGACCTACCGCTCGCAGCTGAGCGGATTCAAGTCGGGTGTCGGGCTCGTCCTCCGGGCTTCGGGGACGCCGAAGCAGATCGCGGTCACGACCGACACGCCCGGATTCACCGCTGAGATCCGGGCGGGCAACTCACCGCAGGGCCCGTTCGAGACCGTCAGCGGCGGCAAGGTGGTCGAGTCCGCCACGACCTGGGACCTGGACAGCAGCGACGCGCGGTACTACGTGCTCTGGATCACCCAGCTCGTCGGCAGTGCCCACGTCAACGAAGTGAGAGCCGCCTAGTACTCCAGGTGCAAGCGGCGCTCGTGCCGCTCGAGCGCCAGCTGGATCAGCCGGTCGAGCAGCTCCGCGTACGGGATCCCGGATGCTTCGAAGAGCCGCGCGTAGACGCTCGTGGACGTGAAGCCCGGGATCGTGTTCAGCTCGTTCACCACGACCTCCCCGTCCTCGCGCACGAAGAAGTCGACGCGGGCCATGCCCTCGCACTCGGTCGCGATGAACGAGTCGACGGCGAGCTCCTGCACGCGCGCCGCAGTCTCCTCCGGGATCCGGGCCGGGACGATGATGTCCGAGCCGTCCACGTCGTACTTCGCCGCGTAGTCGTACCACTCGGCGTGCGGGACGATCTCGCCGACGACGGAGGCGATCGGCGCCGGCCGCACGTTGCCGAGCACGCCGCACTCGACCTCGGTCCCGGCGATGAACTCTTCCACGAGGACCTTCTCGTCGTGCCGGCGCGCGAGCGCCACCGCCGTCTCCAGTTCTGCCTCGTCGTGGGCCTTCGAGATCCCGACCGAGGAGCCGAGTCGCGCCGGCTTGACGAAGACCGGGTAGCCGAACGGATTCTCGATCTCGTCCCCGAGGCGTAGAGTCGCGTTGCGCGCGACCGGGATGCCGCGGTCGCGGAGCACCGCCTTGAAGAGGTCCTTGTCCATGCAGAGCGCGGAGGCCGCGACGCCGGCGCCGACGTACGGCACGTTCGCCAGCTCGAGCAGGCCCTGAACGGTGCCGTCTTCGCCGAACGGGCCGTGCAGGACGGGGAGGACGACGTCGACGGAGCCGATCGCCGCCGCCGGCTTCGAGTCGGCGAGCACCGGCAGTGTCTCCGTCGGCCGGCCTTGTAACAGACTGTTACTTGGCGCCTCGAGCGCCCACCGACCGTCTCGGCCGATCGCGATCGTCGTCGTCTCGTATCGCTCCGGATCGAGCGCCTCCAGCACCGACCGGGCCGAGGCGAGCGAGATCTCGTGCTCGCTCGAGCGCCCACCCGCGACGACGGCCACCCTGATGCGTCTGCTCACGGCGTGGTGATGGTGGTGTCGGCGGGCGGCGGCTGTTCGAAGCTGCCGACGACGATCACCACCGACGTGCCCTGCTCCGCGTCGGTGCCGCCCTCAGGATCCTGCGAGAGCACGCGCCCGTCGAGGCTCTCGTCGTCGACGATTTCCACGACCACCTGAACTTCGAAGCCGGACTGCTCCAGCTGCGCGCGGGCAGCCGCCTCGGTCTGGCTCGTGACGTCCGGGATCTGAGAGGTCTGCGGGCCGGAGGAGACCTGGAGCGTGACCACGGACCCCTTGCTCTGCTGCGTGCCCGCGGCCGGGCTCTGGCCGACCACCGTGCCCGCGGCCGCCGGATCCTCGACGTCCTCGCGTGCCACCGCGAAGCCGGCGCCCTGCAGTGCGGACTGGGCGCTCTCGAACGCCGAGCCGATCACGTTCGGGACGGTGATCGGCTTCGGCCCCTGTGAGACGTTGACGCGGACGGTCGAGCCTTCGACCAGCTCGGTGCCGGCCTTCGGCGCCGTGGCGAGCACCGTGTTGACGGGCTGGAGCGAGTTGACGGAGACGACGTTGGCCTCGAGGCCTGCACTGACGAGATCCGAGACGGCCTGGTCCCTGCTCTGGCCGACGACGTCCGGGACCCTCGTCTTCGGCGGGCCGGTCGACACGACGATCGTGACGAAATTGCCCTTCTCGGTCCGGTCACCCGGTTGCGGGTCCTGCTCGGAGACGATGCCGACCTTGACGTCCGCGTTCGGCTCGCGCTGCACGAGCTCCTTGAGCCCTGCATTGCGGATGTTGGTGACGGCGAGCTGCTCGGCGAGGCCTTTGACATCGGGCACGGCGACCGGCTTGGCGGCCGTGAGCTGGTCCTGCAGTGCCTGGTAGGCGAACCAGCCGCCGACGAGCGCGCCGGCGATCAGCAGCACGGCGAGCAGCCACGGCCAGATCGTGCGCTTGCGCGGCGGTTCGTCGTATTCGTAGTAGCGGCCCGGCGTGTAGGTCGTGCCCGTCACCGCTGCAGGCCCGATCGTCGTCGCCGCCTCGCCGACGTCCGTCCGTGCGAGCACGGTCGTCGCGGCCTCGGCGGTTTCGGCGGAGACGCCGATCCCGCGCGCGATCCGCTCCAGGTCGGAGTCCATCTCCTCGGCCGAGTGGTACCGGTCGCCGGGGTCCTTCGCGAGGGCTCGCAGGACGACGTAGTCGAGATCGCGGGGGACGTCCGGTCGAAGTGCGGAGGGCGCGGTGGGCGCCTGTGAGAGGTGCTTCATCGCGATCTCGACCGGCGTCTCGCCGGTGAACGGCACCGAGCCCGTCAGCAGCTCGTAGAGAACGATCCCCGTGGAGTACAGGTCCGAGGTCTGGTCGACGGGCGCACCGCGTGCCTGCTCGGGTGAGAGGTACTGCGCAGTCCCGATGATCGAGCCCGCTTCCGTCATCTGGCTTGCTGCGCCCGCGCGGGCGATGCCGAAGTCCATGACCTTCACGCGGCCCTCGCCGTCCACGATCACGTTGTGCGGCTTGATGTCGCGGTGGACGATCCCGTTTCGGTGCGCGAAGCGGAGAGCCGAGAGGATCTGGCGCGTGTAGTCGATCGCGATCCCGAGCGGCGATGGGCCTCGGGCGACGAGCAGCTCCTTGAGCGTCCGCCCCTCGATGTACTCCATCGCGATGTAGTACGTCCCCTCGGAGTCACCGCGGTCGTAGATCGAGACGATGCTCGGATGCGAGAGCCCGGCGGCGTTCTGCGCCTCCCGGCGAAACCGTTCGACGAACTGCTCGTCGCGGGCGTGACGATCGTCGAGGATCTTGATCGCCACGCGCCTTCCGAGCTCCTGGTCCGCGGCGAGATAGACGTTCGCCATCCCACCCGAGCCCAGCTTCCGGATGATCAGGTAGCGCCCGTCGAAGAGGGTGTCGATGAGGGTGTCGCCCGCGGCCATTTGGGTACCAGGTTAGGAGTTCGCGCTCTCCCCCAAAAGCGCCTGCAAGACGTCGCGGGCGACCGGGGCAGCCGTTTCGCCGCCGGTCGAGTTCTGTTCCTCCACGACCACCGCGATTGCGACCTCTGGGCGGTTGCGGCCGGCGTAGCTGATGAACCACGTCGTGTTCAGCCCGGAGATGCCCGTCTCCGCCGTGCCGGTCTTGCCGCCGACGATGACGCCCGGGATGCGCGCTGCGGTGCCGGTCCCACCCTCGACGGCTGCCTGCATCATCGCGGCAACCGCCTTGGCCGTCGTCGGCTTGACTGCGCGGCCGAGATCCTGCGGCTTGTTGCGCACCACGGTCGACCCGTCCGGCGCCACGATCCGGTCGACCACGTAGGGCTTCATCACGACGCCGTTGTTCGCGATCGTCGCGGCGACCATCGCCATCTGCAGTGGTGTCACGAGAAGCCGCTCCTGGCCGAACGCGAACCGACCCGGATCGACCTCGCTGTCCTCCGTCGGGTCGAACAGCTTCGTGCCCTTGTAGAGGCCGCTCGCGGCACGTTCGTTCGTCGGCGTCTCGAGTGGCGGGATCGAGTAGAAGCCGAAGCGCTTCGAGTACTCGACGAGCTGCTTCGCACCGAGCTCCTTGCCGATGTTGCAGAAGACCGAGTTGACGGAGTACTTGAGCGCGGTCGCCAGATCGAGGCGGCCGAACGGCGAGGTGGTGTCGTAGTTGTTGACGCGCTTGCCGTAGACCTCGCAGTACCCCGGGTCGACGAAGCTGGATCTGGGCGTGAAGCGGCCGGAGTCGATGGCGGCGGCGGCGGTGACCACCTTGAACGTCGAGCCTGGCGCATAGAGGCCGGAGGTGGCGCGGTTGAGGAGCGCGTCAGGACGCTTGCAGTCGGCGCGCACATTGGTCACACGGTTGAAGTGGCCCTCGACGAGATTCGGATCGTAGGTCGGGGACGACGCCATCACGCGCACCTTCCCGGTTCGCACCTCGAGCGCGACGACGGCGCCGCAGCGGGTGCCGAGGGCCTCGAGCGCCGCACGCTGGGCGCTCGGATTGAGCGTGAGTACCAGGTCGTTGCCCTCGATCGTCCCGCCCTTGAGCCGGTCGAGAGTCGTGTCGAGCACGGTCGAGAGATTCGCGTTCTGCCCCGTCAGGTAGTCGTTCATCGAGCGCTCGAGCCCGGTGCGAAACCGCGATTGCGTCGAGTAGCCGTGGACGTGGGCCGCCAGCCCGCGCTGTGGGTACTCGCGGAAGAACAACGTGCGCCCGCCGACCTTCTCCGCCCGGTTGATCGCGTAGTTGAGGCCGCGCGATCTGATGTCCCCACGCTTGATCGTGAACTGCGCGACGCGCTGGATCTGGTTGTCCTGGCGGTCGGCGAGGTCGCCCGCCGCCCACGCCTGCCAGTAGGTCGTGGCGACGACGAGTGCCACGATCAGTCCGATGCCGGTCACGGCGAGGCGTGTGATCTGCCGGTTCACGCGAGTCCCCTCGTCTGCTCGTTCGCCCTGTTGGAGACGAGCAGCAGCAGCGCGAGCAGGATGAAGTTGGCGACGACGCTCGAACCGCCGTAGGAGACGAATGGCAGCGTGATACCGGTCAGCGGGATCACACGCAGGACGCCGCCGACGATGATGAAGGTCTGCAGCGCGAAGCCGAACGTCAACCCGGCCGCGAGCAGCTTCGAGAAGCCGTCGTCGGCCAGCAGCGCGATGCGGAAGCCGCGGGCGACGAAGAGCATGAAGACGAGCAGCAGCCCGGCGGAGCCGACGAGGCCCAGTTCCTGCGCGATCGCGGAGTAGATGAAGTCCGTCTTGAGGTAGGGGATGATCGCGTCGCCGGCGGTCGTCGTGAACGTCCCCTTGCCGAGCCCGGTCCCACCGAAGCCGCCGTTGCCGATCGAGTAGAGGCTCTTCACGAGCTGGAACGAGCCACAGTCCTGTCGCAGCGCGAGCTCGCCGGTCTGTGCGCAGTAGACGGGGTCATCCGTCCACGGGCTCAGCCAGATCGTGACGCGCTCCCGGACGTGACCGACGTACTGGTAGACCAGCCCCGAGCCGACGAGGAAGAGCCCGAGCCCGACCGCAACGTAGGCGGCCCGCCCGGTCGCGACGTAGAGCATGGCGAGGAAGATCCCGAACTGGAGCAGCGCGCTCCCGAGATCGTTCGTCTGCACGAGGACGAGCATCGCCGCGCCCCAGATCAGCAGCAGCGGCCCGAAGTCCTTGAGCCGCCCCTGCGCAAGCACTTCGCGCTTGTCCCGCAGGTAGCCGGCCAGGAAGATGATCAGGAAGATCTTCGCGAGCTCGCCGGGCTGGAACTGGAACGAGCCCACCTTGACCCAGAGCCGGGCGCCGTTGATCGTCTGCCCGAGGCCGGGGAGCGCCGGCAGCATCAGGAGCAGGATCGCCGTGACCCCGAACAGGTACTTGTAGGACTCGAGCACCCGGAAGTCGCGGCGCAGCACGATCAGCGTGAGTGCGAACAGAATGACGCCGATCACGACCCACAGGCTCTGCCGGAACGCGTCGTCGGGGTTGAGCCGGTAGATCATGATCACGCCGATTGCTGAGAGCAGCGCGGCGAGAGGCAGCAGGACCGGGTCCGACCACGGCACGGTGTAGCGCGCGACGAGGTGCGCGGCGAGGTACAGCGCCACGAAGATGCCCGCATAGGTCAGCGAGCCCGCGTCGACGAGCGAGGAGCGGGCGATGTAGACGCTTGCAAAGCCGATCGCCGTGAGGAAGCCCACGGCGATCAGGTTCAGCAACTCACGATTCCGGAGGCTCAGCGTGAGAGCCCCCAGGCCGCAAGCACGATGAGCGCGACGATCAGCAGCACCAGAACGACGAGCGGAAGCAGCCGGCGGCGAGGCTCGGCCCGGTCCGGCACGGATTGCGTCGGCGCCTCTGCCTCGACGCGCTGCATGTGCTCCTCGACGACGGCGGCCGGAATCACCGCCGTGTCGACGACGGGGACCGGGTCCAGGCCCGAAAGGGTGTCCTCGTCGTCGTCGGCCGGCTCGGGCTCGGCCACCGGCATCTGCGCCGTCTGCTCGACCTCGCCACCGTGGCCGATCTGGAAGAGCACGACGGTGATGTTGTCCTCGCCACCGCCGGCATTCGCCGCCTCGATCAGCGCGCGGGCCGTCGCCTCCAGGTCGTCGGTGCCGTTGAGCACGGAGAAGATCTCGTCCTCGGAGATCATGTCCGTCAACCCGTCCGAGCAGAGCAAGTAGAGGTCGTCCGGCCGGGCTTCGACCGTGAAGGTGTCGACGTCGACGTCGGGCTCGGTGCCGAGCGCGCGGGTGATCACCGAGCGCTGCGGGTGCGTCTCGGCCTCCTCCGGTGACAACTTGCCGCTGCGAACCAGCTCGCCGACGAGCGAGTGGTCGTCCGTCAGCTGTTCGAGCTGTCCGTCGCGCACGCGGTAGGCGCGCGAGTCGCCGACGTGGCCGAATGCGATCGTCCCGTCCGAGCTGTCCACGAGCGCAACGGTCATCGTGGTGCCCATTCCGGAGGTGGCTGCGTCCTCGTTCGAGCGCTGGAAGACGCGCCGGTTGGCCTCCTGGATCAGCGACGCGACGCGCTCTTCGCCGCGCTCGTCGCCCGCACCCTCTTCGAGCACCGCGGCAGCGAGGCCCGATGCGACCTCGCCGGCCTGAGCGCCGCCCATCCCGTCGGCCACCGCGAAGAGCGGCGGCGCGCAGACGAACGCGTCCTCGTTCCGGCGCCGGCGGCGACCGGTGTCCGAGACGACCGCCATGCGGCCGACCATCAGACCTCCACCCGGAAATCGGTCTGGCCGACGCGGACGATGTCGCCCTTCGTGAGGCGGCGCGGTGTCGTGACGCGTGCTCCGTTGACGAAGGTGCCGTTCGTCGAGCCGATGTCCTCGACCCAGAGGCCGTCGCGCTTCGACTCGAAGCGAGCGTGCTGGGCGGAGGCGAACTCGTCGCCGTCGAGCGGGATCTCGTTCTGGCCGCCCCGGCCGATCGCCACGGGCATCGAGTCGACCGGCACCTCCTCGCCGGCGGCGAGCGCAGGGCTCTTGACGACCACCAGCCTGGCGCGCTGAACCGCCGAGAGGCCGAGGCTCTTGGCCTCCGTCGGCCGCATCAGCACGCTCTCCTGCGCGGGCAGCATGCCGGGGCCGGTCCGGAAGTCACGGCTCGCGCTGCGCACGATCCGCCAGATGAAGAGATAGAGCAGCACGATGAAGGCGACTTTGAGGATCAGCAGCGCTTCGTCAACGTCCACATTCACGAGCCGCCCGCCTTGCCGAAGACGAGGTCCGTGGCGCCGAGCGTGATCGTGTCGCCTTCGGAGAGCTTGGCCTTTTGGACGCGCTTGCCGTTCAGCTCCGTGCCGTTCGTCGAGTCCAGGTCGACGAGCCACCACGTCGAGCCCTCGCGGCGAAGCTCGGCGTGCCTGCGCGACACGTTTGCGTCCTCGACCTGTACGTCGCAGTCCTTCGAGCGCCCGAGGACGGCCTTCGCGCCCTCGATCGCGTAGCTGCGGCCGTTCATCTTCAGCGAGAACGACTCCGGCTCGAGGCCGAGCTCGACCGGAGAGGCGGCCTCGGTCGGCTGCGGCGCCTTCGCCTTGTAGATCATCGTCGCGCCGGGCTCGACCTGAGGCGCGGGGGCGTCGAGCTGCGGAGCGCGTCTGCCTTCGGGCTGCACCATCCGCGTCGCGATCCCGAACTCGCCGATCGAGAGGTCGGCGTCGGTCTTCATCAGGACGGTCGGCGGCGTCAGCATCGCGTAGCTCTCGCGCCGGGCGTGCTCGACGAGATAGTCCTGCAGCTCCCCGATCAGGGAGCCTTCGTAGCCCGTGAACTGCTCGCGGTCGGCCTCCGAGAGGTAGACCGAGTACTCGTTCGGCACGTAGACGCGCGACACCGAGATCGTCCGGTGCTCGTCCATCTCCTTCGCCAGCTTTCGCGCCAGCTCGACCGGCTGCACGTGCGTCCTGAAGGCACGGCCGAACATCCCCTCGAAGAGGCCTTCGATCTTCTGCTCGATGCTGCGGAGGACGCTCATGCAGTCGGGGTCAAGTGTTACCCCCGCAGAGAACTCTAATGCGCGCCCGCGGCCACCTGGCCGGCCGCGCCTCCCGGCCGGCGGAGCCGGCCTCCGGCGCAGCCTCGCGCCGCTCGCGCCGTCGGCGGCCCGTACACCGTACTGTGCCACCTCGCTACGCGTCGCGAGCGACGCGCCAGGAGTCGCGGGAAGCCCGAAGCCCGAGACCGAGGCAGGTAAGCCAAATGGCGACGACCAGCGGCAGTGCGGGAGCGGTTGGCACGGCGAGCACGGTAGCTGCCAGCGCGCCCGCGCCGAGGCCGGCGATCCGCCAGGGTGTGCGGGCATACGGGACTGCGACTGCGATCGCGGCGAGGGCGAACGCGCCGAGCACGAGGCCGATCGGGACGGCGCCTGCGACCGAGAGCGCCGCGTCGACGGCGCTCTCGTCCCCGGCGACGTCGAGCTTGCCCGGCGCCCCCTGGCCGAACGGGAGATCGCTTCCGCGCAGGCCGGCCACGAGCGCGGCTGCGGCTACTGCTGCGAGCGCCTGGGCTCCGCGCCGGACGTGACCTTTGACGGGCTGGACGGCCAGCGGCACGAGCGCGATCAGACCGAGCGGGGCGAGCAGCGGGCCGGACACGAATGCGAGCCCGCTGCGCGCGTCTCCCCAGCAGAGCGCGAGCCAGCCGAGTGCGATCGCGGCATAGAGAAGCGCGAGCCCCAGAGCGACGTTTCCGAGCGGGAGGATCGGCGCGGCAAGAGCGAGCGCGAGGCCGGCGCGAGGCGAGCGAAGCGTGAGTCCGCCCACCGCGAGGGCGAACGCGGGCGCCCAGAACGATGGGAAGAAGGGCAGCATCGTCGCCCCGACGAGGGTGGTCAGGAACGCTGCTGCCGCCGGCAGGCCCCGCTCGGCGAGCGAGCTGCGGTTCACATCGACGTGAACTCTCTGCACGACGCGGCGGCGGTCGCCGAGCCCGGCGCGCAGCTCCTTGGCGAGTGCGGCGGCGGGAGGTCGTTTCCGCGGGTCGTTTGCGAGCGCGTGGCCGATGGCGTTCAGAAGCCGCTTCGGCAGGTCCGGCCGCTCGGCCTGGAGGGGTGGTGCCCCGGTTTCGATCGTGCCGGCCATCTGCTGGAGCGGCACGCCCCAGAACGGATGCTTGCCGGCGAGCGCCTCCCAGAGCAGGATGCCCACTCCCCAGATGTCGCTCGCCGGGCCGGCCTCCTCTCCGCGCAGCCGCTCGGGCGAGATGTACGCGAGCGTGCCCGGGACATCGCCGACAGCCGTCAGCGTCTCGGCCTCGTCGAACTGGGCGAGCCCGAAGTCGAGCAGGCGAACCGAGATGCCGTCGCTCTCGGCGAGCAGCACGTTCGAGGGCTTCACGTCTCGATGGATGATCCCGCGCCCGTGCGCGTGCGCGAGGCCGTCGAGGATCTGTGCAGCGGCCTCGACCGCCTGCCCGTCGCGCAGGTCGCCTGAGCGCATCGCCTCGCGCAGCGTGCGCCCGCCGACGTATTCGTACGCGATGTAGACGTGGCCCGAGTCGGACCCGAAGCCGTACGCACGCAGACAGCGCTCGTGCCGAAGGCGGGACGCCGCCTCGGCCTCGCGTTCCGCGCGATCCGCCGCCTTTCCCTCGCGCGGGATGATCTTCAGGGCGACCTCGAGCCCGGTGCGCTCGTCGCGCGCGAGCCAGACGGAGCCCGATCCGCCGCTCCCCAGGGGCCGCAACGGGCGGTAGCGATCGAGGACGAGCTCCTGGCGTGGGAGCGCTTGTGGCGCAGAAGACACGGCTTCTGGTGGGTTGGCCGCCGCGGAACCGATTCCTTCACCGCCTACACGGCCGAACCGATCGTTACAGTGGCGCAGTTCCACACTATTCCGACCTCACTTGCAATGAGTGACCGCGAACCCGACATCGAGTTCGACTTCTTCGAGGAGCCTGAGACTCAGGAGGTTTCCGGGCGCACCGACCGCACGCTTCGCCGCCCCCTAGGACGCGGTGGACGTGGGCCCCGCCCGCCGCGCGGCCCGGTCCGGCCGCGCACCGGCTTCACGCCCCTCCTTCGGCTGCTCGGCCTGATCGCTTTCGCGATCCTGATCGTCGTCCTGCTCCTCCTCTGGGCGCAGAGCTGCCAGGAGGACCAGAAGCGCGACGCCTACGGCGACTACATGACTGACATGTCGACCGTCGCCCGTGACTCGGAGCGGATCGGGCGGGAGTTGAGCGACACGTTGACGACACCCGGGATCAAGCCGGCCGACCTGCAGAAGCAGCTCAACGGCCTCGTCCGCCAACAGGAGATCGGGGTGACGCGCGCACAGGGGTTCGATCCGCCGGGCCCGCTCCATGCGGCAGACGAGTCGGCGATCGAGGCGCTCCAGTTCCGTGTCGCCGGGCTCGCGGGGATCGCGGAGGCGTTCCGGCGCACGCAGGGCTCGAAGGACGCCGCCGCCGCCGGAGCGTTGCTCGCCTCCCAGGCCGAGCGTCTCGTGGCGAGCGACGTCATCTGGGACGACCTCTTCAAGGATCGGGCCGTTCTGGTGCTCAAGGACGAGAACGTGACCGGCGTCGAGGTGCCCGACTCGAACTTCGTCCAGACACCCGACCTTGCGAGCACGCGGTCGATGGTGCCGATCTGGGAGCGGATCAACGGCTCGGCCGCCTCGGGCGGCACCGGCACGACTACGGGTCTGCACGGCACGAACATCGAGTCGGTCAAGGTGATTCCGGGCGGCCAGGTGCTCTCGGCGTCGACCGAGAACACCGTCGAGGCGTCGACCGATCTGGCGTTCGCGGTGGCGGTCGCCAACTCCGGCGACAGCCAGGAGGTCAAGATCGAGGTGACGCTCACGATCCAGCAGAGCCCGACCCCGATCGTGAAGAAGCAGACGATCGAGATCATCAACCCCGACGAGACGAAGACCGTCGTCTTCCGCGACTTCCCCTCGGTCGACTTCGGCGAGCGCCGGATCATGCGCGTCGACGTCGACCCGGTGCCGGGCGAGAAGAACACGAGCAACAACTCGGCCGAGTACCCGGTCATCTTCTCCCTGGGCGCCTGATGTCTCTCGAGCTGGCTGTTGCAATCGCCGCTGCGGCGGCAGCCGCGATCGCGCTCGGGGCATGCGCGTGGCTCTGGGTGCGCGTCCGGCGGCTGCGAGTGGCTCAGCGCGTGTTGCTCGGCGGGGGTCGTTCCGACCTGGTGGAGTTCGCAGTCTCCCTCCAGGCCCGCATCGACGACCTGCATCGCGCCGTCGACGAGATCGCGGCCGGGCTCTCGCGCGTCGATCGGCGGGTCGACGGCTCGCTCACGAATACGGCCGTCATCCGTTACGACGCCTACGCGGGCACCGGCGGCCACCAGTCCGCGTCGTTCGCGTTCCTCGACTCGAACCGGACGGGCACCGTCGTGACCGCGATTCAGGGACGGGACTACGCCCGGCTCTACGTGAAGGAGCTCGAGCGGGGCAAGGCGCCCATCGCTCTCTCCCCCGAGGAGCTCGAGGCCGTCGAGCGCGCGATGGCCAGATAAAGCGGAAAACGGCCCTTACGCTGGTACTCTCCAGTTGAGTTGCAACAGGTTCTCGTCCTGAACGCGAGTTACGAGCCGCTGAACGTCTGTTCGGTGCGGCGTGCGCACGTGCTCGTGTGGAAGGGCAAGGCGGAGGTGATCGAAAGCCTTCCGAAGGGACTCCGCTCGGCGACCGATACGTTCGTCTGGCCGCATGTAATCAGGCTCGTCCAGTACGTCCGCGTTCCCCGGGCGATCCAGCGGAAGATCTCGCGCCGGGCGCTCTTCGCCCGCGACGGGTGGCGCTGCGTCTACTGCGGCGCGTCCAGCGGGAGGCTGACGCTCGACCACGTCGTCCCACGCTCGCGCGGCGGCGAGTCGATCTGGGAGAACGTCGTCACGGCGTGCGCTCCGTGCAACCTACGCAAGGGCGACCGACTCCTCGAGGAGTCCGGACTCCATCTGAAGCGGCCCCCGAGGCCGCCGGCGCCGGTCCTCTTCATCCATCTCGCAACGCCGACGATTCCGCAGGTCTGGCAGCAATACCTCCCGGGCTCGGCGACCGCAGCGTAGTGGCCTTCACCTGTGACGTCTGTGGCGAGACGCACGCGGGCGAGACGCGCGACATCCGCATGGGCCTGCCGCAGCCGATCTTCCTGCTCGACGAGGAAGAACGACTGAGTCGGGCCTACGTCGAGGACGACTTCGCGGTCCTGCACGGCCGAAACGGCGATCGATACTTCGTGCGGGCGCTGCTCGAGCTTCCGATCGTCGACGGCGCGGACGGCTACTTCGGCTACGGCGCCTGGGTCGAGGTGAGCGCGTCGGACGCGGCCGCGCTCGGTGAGCTCTGGCACGACGAGGCGGGCGAGCATGCGGGCCCGTTCTCGGGCGAGCTCGCCAACGAGCTCAGCCCGTACGCATTCACCGAGGGCCTCCCTGTTCGCATCCGGCTGCGGGACGTGCAGCTGTTGCCGCACGTCGAGCTCGAAGACGGTGAGCACGAGCTCGTCCGCGCACAGAGGTACGGGATCTCACCGCACCGCGCGCACCAGCTCGCGGCGACGGTCTCCTAGCCGGTCTCCACCGGCCCGATCGCGTACCACTCGCTCCACGAGCCCGGATAGAGCCGAGCGTCGCTACGGCCTGCGAGGTGAAGCTCGTGGAGCACGGCGCAGGCCGTCACCCCCGAGCCGCAGTAGACCACGAGCTCGCCGGCGTCGAGCAGGTCCGGCGGCAGCGGCGACTCGTCCTGGAAGAAGCGGTTTCGGGCGCCCGGAATCCTCCCCGCAACCGGGTCGATCGGCTCGACTTCGCCGCGCCATCGCTCGGGCGCACGGGCGTCCACGAGCGTGAGGGCGGGATCCTGGAGCCGCTCGAGCAGCTCGGGCGCGCGGGCGACGTCGTCCGTTCGGGGGCGCGCGACGAACTCGGCGCGGTCGATCGCCTCGGCATCGGAGCGCAGCGGGCCGTGCCAGGCGTCGAACGGGAGCACCGCTGCCTGGTCGTGCCCGAAATGGCGCAGGAGCCACCAAAGGCGCGCCGCCCAGCCCGTTCCCTCGTCGCACGCGACGACCAGAGTCTCCGGGCCGATGCCGGCGAGGGAAGCCCAGGCCCCGAACACGTCTGCAGTCGGAAGTGGATGCCGGCCACCGCCGTCGGTGCCGGTCAGATCGGCCTCCGGGTCGGCGTGTGCGGCTCCGGGCACATGACCGGCGAGATAGGCGTCCCGCGCTCGGCAGTCGACGAAGCGGTAGTCCACTCGCCAAGCCTAGCGCGTGCATGAAATCCATCTCTTCGTGCATACTATGCAGTATGCGTAGAACGGCAGTGGTCGCCTTCTCGGGCGGGCTCGACACGAGCTGCATCGTCAGCTGGCTCAAGGAGGACTGGTACGGCTTCGACGAGGTCGTCGCCGTGCTCGTCGACGTCGGCCAGGAGTTCGATCTCGAGGCCTCGATCGAGCGCGGCCGGGCGGCCGGCGCCGACGACGTAGTGCTCGTCGACCGGAAGGCCGCCTTCGCGGAGGAGCAGTGCGCACGCGCGATCAAGACGAATGCGCTCTACGAGGGCAAGTATCCGCTCGTCTCGGCGCTCTCGCGGCCTGTGATCGCGCAGGCGGTCGCCGAGATCGCCGCGGAGATCGGGGCCGAGGCGGTGGTGCACGGCTGCACCGGCAAGGGGAACGACCAGCTGCGCTTCGAGCTCTCGTTCAAGGCGAACGACCCGGGGCTCCACGTGATCGCGCCGCTGCGCGACCGGATCTGGACGCGTGACGAGGAGATCGAGTACGCCATTGCCAACGGGATCCCGGTCGCCGCCACCCAGGCCTCGCCGTTCTCGATCGACGAGAACCTCTTCGGACGCGCGATCGAGGCAGGCGCCCTCGAGGATCCCTGGGCCGCGCCGCCGGAGGAGCCTTACGCCCTCACCGCCGACCCGGCCGCGGCGCCCGCGCCGGTCGAGGTCACCATCGGCTTCGAGGCGGGAATCCCCGTCGCTCTCGACGGCGAAGAGCTGCCGCTGGCGGACCTGATCGCGCAGCTGAACGCCCTCGCTGGCCCGTACGGGATCGGCCGGATCGACATGATCGAGAACCGTGCCGTCGGGATCAAGAGCCGCGAGGTCTACGAGGCGCCCGCCGCAATGGTGCTGATCCAGGCGCACTCCGCACTCGAGGACGTCGTGCTGACGAAGGACGAGGCGCGGATCAAGCGCGGTTTGGAGCAGCGCTGGACGGAGCTCGTCTACGAGGGGCTGTGGTTCAGCCCGGCGCGTGAGGCGATCGACGCGTTCGTCGACAGGACACAGGAGCTCATCGGCGGCGACGTCCGTGTCGAGCTCAGGCCGAACGCCGCGGTGGTCACAGGCCGCCGGTCGCCGCACATGCTCTATGCCGAGACGCTCGCGTCCTACGGCACGGGCGAGACGTTCCCGCACGCGGCCGCAGAGGGGTTCATCAAGATCTCCTCGCTGGAGGTGGAGCTCGCAGCGGCCCGCGCGCGGGCGAAGATCAAAGCATGACCCTCTGGGGTGGGCGTGTCGGCTGCCCGCTCGACCCGGCCGTGAGCGCCTTCCTCCGCGCCGACGACACGGAGCTCCTCCCGTACGACTGCGAGGCAACAGCCCTGCACGCGCGCCGGCTGCACGCCGCGGGCCTGCTGGATGACGCGGAGCTCGCGGACGCCGAGGCGCGCCTGCGCGAGATCGCTAGTGGCACAGTCTCACTAAGTCCCGACGACGAGGACGTCCACAGCGCGATCGAGCGTCTGCTCGGCGACGTCGGGCGCAAGATCCACGCCGGCCGGTCGCGTAACGACCAGGTCGCGGCCGCGTTCCGGCTCTACGTCGTCGACGCGAGCGCCGAGGCTCGCGCGGGGATCACAGCTCTCGCCGTGGCCGCTCTCGACCGCGCCGAGGCCGAGGCGGAGACCCCGATGCCGGGCTACACCCATCTTCAACGGGCCCAGCCGGTGACCGTCGGCCATCACCTGCTCGCGTGGGTGGAGATGCTGGAGCGCGACCTGAGACGGTTCGCTGCCGCCGCCGAAGCGGCGTCGGAGAGCCCGCTCGGCGCGGGCGCGCTGGCCGGCTCGACTCTTCAGCTGCCTCCGCCCGAGCGGCAGCTTCGCAATTCGCTCGATGCCGTCGCCGACCGGGACTTCGCGCTCGACTACCTCTACGCCACGGCGACCAGCTTCGTCCATCTCTCACGGATCGGGGAAGAGCTCGTTCTCTGGACGACGGCCGAGTTCGGCTTCGCGTCGCTGCCCGAGGACGTCGCGACCGGCTCTTCGATGATGCCGCAGAAGCTGAATCCCGACGTCGCCGAGCTCGTCCGCGGCAAGGCAGGGACTGCGATCGGGCGCCTGACGGGACTCCTTGCAACCGTCAAGGGGCTGCCGCTCGCGTACAACCGCGACCTGCAGGAGGACAAGGCGCCTGTGTTTGCCGCCCGCGCCGACCTTCGCGGAGCCCTGGGCGCGCTGACCGCGCTCGTCGGCGGGCTGGGGCTCGATCGCGAGCGGCTCGCCGCCGCCGCCTCCGATCCGCTGTTGCTGGCGACGGACGCGGCCGAGGCGCTCGTGCGTGAGGGGGTGCCGTTCCGCGATGCGCACGAGCGAGTCGCCGGCTCCGTGCGTGACGGCTCGTACGAGGCGCCGGAACCGGCGCCTCGTGCCACACCCGGGCCGGGCGGTGTCCGCGCTGCGGTCGCCGACGCGCGAAAACGCCTCGACACCGTGTGACGTCGCCGCCTCCGGCGGCGTATGCACGGTATGAACAAACGAATTCTTCTCATCGCAGCACCACTCGTCGTCTCCCTCGGCCTCGCCGCCGCCACGCTTCCGAGGGCCGCCTCGAGCGCGGCTGCCGAGGCCGGGGGCATCACCGTCCAGGGGACGGCATCCGTCACGTCCGTCCCGGACCGGGCCGGGCTCTCGTTCGGGGTCGAGAGCAAGGGCTCGAGCGCTCGTGCGGCGCTCTCGGCGAACGCGGCCGAGATGCGGCGTGTGATCGCTGCGCTGAAAGCCGCCGGCGTGACTGACGTGAAGACCCAGTACGTCTCGCTCTCACCGCAGTACAACGACAAGTCCGAGGCGCAGGGCTTCGTGGCCACGAACACGGTCTCGGTGACGATCAAGGACCTCGCGAAGGCGGGCGCCGTGATCGACGCGGCAGTCAACGCGGGCGCGAACCAGGTGTACGGGCCGTCGCTGTCGCGAGGCGACCAGGACGAGCTCTACCGCCAGGCGCTGAAGGCCGCAGTGGCCAATGCCCGCGCGAGCGCGCAGGCGCTCGCCTCCGCGTCGAACCTCTCGCTCGGTCGCGTCACGGCGATTGTCGAGGGGGGCGGCGCTCCTCAGCCGGTTCCGTTCGCCGCCGCCGACAAGGCGATGGCCGAGTCGACGCCGATCGAGCCCGGCACGCAGGAGACGTCCGCGAGCGTGACCGTCACTTTCTCGGTCTCCTGACCTGACCGCTACGGACGTGCCGGGGCCAGGACCCGGCACGTCCGCTTCGGTCGGTGTGCTTTCTAGGCCGTAGGCTCCAGCGCAGTCGCCTGAGCAATCGCCGTCGGCGCCGGACGCTGGGCACCGTGCGACACGCCCAGGTGCCCGTGCGTGTCGGTGCCGTAGCCGCCCGGGACCGGGATGTAGAACTCGGGATAGCCCCACATGCCGTGCTCGGAGACGTCCAGCCCTGCGGTCTCGACGGACTCCTCGGTGCGGATCCCGATCGTGACCTTGAACAGCCAGAGGATTGCGAACGACGCGCCGAACGTGAACGCGCCGACCGCCACCAGGCCGAGGGCCTGGACGCCGAGCTGGTGCAGCCCGCCGCCGTAGAACAGGCCGCCGCTGCCGGTATCCAGCTTCGTTGCCAGCGCCGGCACGGTGAAGAAGCCGAGTGAAAGCGTGCCCCACACGCCGGCCATCCCGTGTGCCGAAAGCGCGCCGACCGGATCGTCGATCCCGATCCGCTCGACGAAGAGAACGCCGAAGACGACGATCGCGCCGGCGACGAGGCCGATCAGGATCGCTGCCCACGGAGCCACGAACGCGCACGCCGCCGTGATCGCGACGAGAGCTGCGATGGCGCCGTTCAGCATCATCGAGAGGTCGGGCTTCTTGATCACGAGCCACGAGGTGACGACCGCGCCGATGACGCCCGCTGCCGCCGCGAGATTCGTGTTCAACGCGACGTAGGCGAAGAAGCCGACGCCGCCGAAGTCGACGCTGAGCGTCGAGCCCGGGTTGAAGCCGAACCAGCCGAACCAGAGGATGATCACGCCGAGCGTCGTGAACGCCATGTTGTGGCCGGGAATCGCGTTGGGTTTCCCGTCCGCCGCGAACTTGCCGATGCGCGGGCCGAGCAACAGCGCTCCGGCGAGGCCGGCGAGCGCGCCCTGGTAGTGCACGACGGTCGAGCCGGCGAAGTCCTGCATGCCGTGCGAGAACAGCCAGCCGTCGGGGCTCCAGATCCAGTGCGAGACGAGCGAGTAGATCAGCGTGTACGCGACGCCGAACGCGAAGTAGACCCACAGCCTCGTCCGTTCCGCCATCGCGCCCCACACGATCGCCAGCGAGACCGCGCAGAAGACGACCTCGAAGAGGTATCCGGCCGCCGCCGGAATCGACGAGAACCAGCTGAACGGAGAGGCTCCGATCGTCAGCAGCTCGTCGACGGACGGCAGGAAGCCGGAGCCGCCCCATAGCCCGTTCCCGCCGTCGCCGAAGGCGATGCCGAAGCCGACGACGTAGTAGACGAGCGAGGCGATCGCGAGGACGAGGACGTTCTTCGCCGCGATGTGGCCGACGTTCTTCATCCGCGTCAGCCCGGCCTCCAGGAAGGCGAAGCCCGCCTGCATGAACATCACGAGGATCGCGGCCAGGACGACCCAGATCGTGCTCGTGGCAAATGCCAGTTCCTTGGTCGTCATGCGACTTCGACCTCCTCGAGCTTGGCGCCCGTCCGGTTGTGGGTGACGTCGAACACGGGTGTCGTCCAGACGATCCCGTCACCCGACTCGTGTCCCGTGCGCGCGGCGTCGACGATCGCCTCGACGGCGCCCGCGGCGATCTCGTCCTTCACCACGAAGAAGAGGTACGCCTTCGGCAGGAACCTCGATTCGAAGATCCGGCCGCGGTACTCGTGTGTGATCCCGCGCTGCCGGCCGTGGCCGACAGCCTCGATCACGGTCACGCCGACGTGCCCGGTGTGCTCTTCGACCGCATCCATCACCGTCTCCACCCGGTCACGCACGACGATCGCTTCCACCTTCGTCATGAAGCCTCCTAGCAGTCGTAGTAGAGGGAGAACTCCGCCGGGTGCGGGCGGAGCCGGACGACGTCGACCTCGTTCTCGCGCTTCCAGTCGATCCAGGTCCGGATCAGGTCTTCGGTGAACACGCCGCCGCGGAGCAGGAACTCGTGATCCGCCTCGAGTGCATCAAGTGACTCGGCGAGCGAGCCCGGAACCTGCGGCACGTCGTGGCCGGCCTCCTCGAAGAGGTCGTAGTCGGCCGGGGCGCCCGGGTCGAGCCCGCGCTCGATCCCGTCGATGCCGGCCATCAGCATCGCCGAGAACGCGAGGTAGGGATTCGCCGCCGCGTCCGGGCAGCGGAACTCGATCCGCTTCGCCTTCGGCGAGTCGGAGTACATCGGGATCCGGATGCAGGCCGAGCGGTTGCGCTGCGAGTAGACGAGGTTCACCGGCGCCTCGTAGCCGGGCACGAGCCGGCGGTACGAGTTGGTCGTCGGCGCGCAGAACGCGAGCAGCGCCGGCGCGTGCGCGAGCAGCCCGCCGACGTACGAGCGCGCGAGCTCCGAGAGCCCCGCGTAGCCGGAGGTGTCCGCCATCAGCGGCGTGCCCTCCTTCCAGAGGGACTGGTGGCAGTGCATCCCCGAGCCGTTGTCGCCGAAGACCGGTTTCGGCATGAAGGTGACCGACTTCCCGTGCGCCCGGGCCACGTTCTTGACCACGTACTTGTAGGTCATGACCTGATCGGCCATGCGCGTGAGGCTCTGGAAGCGGAGGTCGATCTCGCACTGGCCGCCGGACGCGACCTCGTGGTGGTGGAACTCGCACGGAATGCCGAGCCGCTCGAGCGTCAGGACCATCGCGGTGCGGAGGTCGTGCAGCGAGTCGTGCGGCGCCGTCGGGAAATAGCCCTCCTTCGGGCGGGACGTGTAGCCGAGGCCGGGCTTGCCGGAGTTCCAGAAGCCCTCGGACGAGTCGACCGCGTAGTGGGCGGCATTCGGCCCGAGGTCGTAGCTGACCTCGTCGAAGACGAAGAACTCGCATTCGGGGCCGACGAAGCAGGTGTCGGCGATCCCGGTCGAGCGGAGGTGATCCTCGGCGCGCTTCGCGACCTGGCGGGGATCGCGCGAGTACCCCTCCTTCGTGATCGGATCGACGATCTCGCAGACCAGCGAGAGCGTCGGCGCCTCGGTGGCTGGGTCGAGGATCGCGGAGGTCGGATCGGGCATCAGCAGCATGTCCGACTCGGAGATCCCCTGCCAGCCGCGGATCGAGGAGCCGTCGAAGCCGAGGCCTTCCTCGAACGACTCGGCGCCGAAGGCGCGCAGCGGCAGCGTCATGTGCTGCCACGTTCCGAGGAGATCGCAGAACTTGAGGTCGACCATCGAGACGCGCGTCTCGGCCGCCCAGTCGAGCGCTTCGCGGGCGTCGGGCAGCGTCTCGCTGCCGTTCATCAGGTAGTGCTTCGAATCCAGCTCCGACATCGCCGTCCCTTTCCGTTGGACCACAAAAAAAGCGCCCGCAGCGAAATCGCTGCGAGGCGCCATTGCCTCGGAACCGCCTTCGGCGGCGGAACCTGCACTCACCGTAGCCGAGGCAACGGACGCGGGTCAAGGCCAGTTTCTGGCGCGCCGCCCGGGCCGCTGGTATCCTCGGCCCCGATGAGACTCCTCTTCCACGTCTAGGACACCCGTTGCCGCGGCCCGCCGTTGTGCGGGCGTCGCGTGCTTGTGGTCCTCGAGTTTCGTGTGAGTCGAAGGAGTAGAAGTGAGTGAAGTCATCGAATTGCAACGTCTAGCGCCCGCCGTCGACGTGCGGGATCTCCGCAAGGAGTTCTCGCGCCGCGACAAGAAGGCGGGCCGGTTCGCGCGCAAGAAGCGCGCGGCGCTGCACGGCGTCACGTTCACGATGGAGCGGGGCGAGTGCGTCGCGATCCTGGGCCAGAACGGCTCGGGCAAGTCGACGCTGGTCCGCCTCCTGTCGACGCTGCTCTTCCACGACGGCGGCAGCGCCCACGTGTTCGGCCACGACGTCTTCAGCAACCCGCGGCCGGTGCGCAGGCTCGTCAACCGCGTCTCCGTCGAGGCGAGCTTCTTCAAGAAGATGTCGGCGGGCGAGAACCTCCACTACGCGGCGCGGTACTACGGCATGGGGCCGCGGGAGACGCGTGTGAAGATCCCGGACATCCTCGGCAAGGTCGGCTTCCCGATCGACCGCCGCACCGAGCCGATGGAGAACCTCTCCCGCGGAATGCAGCAGAAGGTCGCGCTCGCGCGCGCTCTCCTCACGTCGCCCGTACTGCTGCTCCTGGACGAGCCCACGACCGGGCTCGACCCGCGCTCGAAGCTCGAGGTGCAGGAGTTCATCCGCGACCTGAGACGGACGCACGACTCGACGATCCTGCTCTGCACGCACGACCTCGCCGAGGCGGAGGCGCTCGCGGACCGAGTCGGGATCCTCGACCGCGGCGAGCTGCTCTTCCTCGAGACCGTCCCGGAGATCCTCGAGCGCTTCAAGGTCGAGACGCTCGAGCAGGCGTTCTTCGCCGCGACGGGGCGCGAGTTCGAGGCGGAGGTCGACGAGGACGACGAGGACCGGGAGGTGTTCGCGTAATGACCCGTGGTGCCGCAGCCACCCTCAGAGCAGAGCTGATCGGGCTCGGCGGCGTCGTCGAGCGCAACGTCTACCTCACCCGCCGCTACATCTGGTGGGACGTCGCCTTCATGATCTGGACGATCGCGAACACGCTCACGATCGTCTTCATCGCGAAGGGGATCGAGGCGACCGGCGGCGCAGATCGACGTCAACCGCACGACGACGACGCTGCTGATCGGCGCCGTCGTCTGGGCGTACCTCGGGATCCTGTTCGAGTTCATGACCGAGACGGTCGCCTGGGAGCGCTGGGAGGGGACGATCGAGTACACGTTCATGGCGCCGCTCTCCCGCGCCATGCATCTCGCGGGCGCGGGCTTCTTCGCCGTGCTCTACGGGCTGATCCGGGCGATCATCCTCTTCATCGTCGTCGCGTTCTTCTTCGACCTCGAGCTGCCGAACGCCAACTTCCTCGCCGCGTTCGTCGTGCTGGTCGTCGCGTCGCTCTCGTTCATCGGGATCGGGATCATGACCGCTGTGCTGCCGCTGATCTCGCCCGAGAAGGGTGCGCAGCTGGGCTTCGTCGCGCAGGGGATGCTGCTCGTCGTCTCGGGTGTCTACTACCCGGTCGAGGTGCTGCCGCAGTGGATGCAGTGGCTCTCGGTCATCTCGCCGGCGACGTACGCGCTCGAGGGGATCCGCGGAGCGATCCTCGACGGTGCCGGTCTCTCGACGATGTGGGACGAGATCTGGCCGCTGCTTCGTGATCGGCGCGGTGTCGGCACCGATCGGGCTCTGGGTGTTCCGGCGCGGCGAGATCTACGCCAAGAAGCACGGCAAATTGAAGCGGAGCGGGTAGTGCGTTAGACTCGCCGAGGTTTTCGAGGCGACGGGGCCTCAGGCGGCTTCCGCCTGGGGCTCTTCGCGTTTCTCAGCGGCCTTTGTGTTCGCAAGGTTGACAAGGAGGAAGACGGCATGGGGATGGTCGAGAGCAGGCATCGCGCGACGTCCGACCCGGACTCGCGGAAGCGGGTGCTGAAGGAGATCGAGAAGCAGGGAGTCGCGTACGTGCTCTTCTGGTTCACCGATCTCGAGGGGCATCTGAAGAGCTTCGCGATCACCCCGAGCGAGGTGGAGGCGGCTCTCGACGACGGGATGGGCTTCGACGGCTCGTCGATCACCGGCTTCAACGCGATCGAGGAGTCGGACATGGTCGCGATCCCGGATCCCGAGACGTTCCGGATCATGCCGGCGCGACCCGGTGAGACCGTCGTCGGCCGGATGATCTGCGACGTCGTCACCCCGGACGGGCAGCCCTACGAGGGCGATCCGCGCTACATGCTTCGCAAGGCGCTCGAGCGGATGCGGGCGATGGGCTTCGACACGTTCAACATCGGGCCCGAGCTCGAGTACTTCCTCTTCAAGGACAACAAGGGGACGGAGACGCTCGACGAGGGCGGCTACTTCGCGATGACCGCGCTCGACGCGGCGACCGAGCTGCGGAACGAGACGATTCAGGCGCTCGAGAGCGTCGGGATTCCGATCGAGTACCACCACCACGAGGTCGCGCCTTCGCAGCACGAGATCGACATGCGCTACGCGCCTGCGCTCGAGATGGCCGATGCGACGATCACCTACCGGCTGATCGTGAAGGAGGTCGCGGCGAAGAACGGCGTCTACGCGACGTTCATGCCGAAGCCGCTCTTCGGCGAGAACGGGTCGGGCATGCACACCCACATGTCGCTCTTCACCGAGGGGCGGAACCAGTTCTTCGACGGCGCCGACCCGCACCACCTCTCGCCGACGGCGAAGGCGTTCATCGCCGGACTGCTCCGCCACGCGCGGGAGCTCTCGGCCGTGTTCGCGCAGTGGGTCAACTCCTACAAGCGGCTGGTGCCCGGCTTCGAGGCGCCGGTCTACGTCGCCTGGTCGCAGCGGAACCGCTCGGCGCTGATCAGGATCCCGCTCTACAAGCCGGGCTCCGAGCAGGCGACGCGGGCCGAGATCCGGTGTCCCGATCCGGCGTGCAACCCGTATCTCACCTTCGCCGCCCTTCTGCACGCGGGGCTCGAGGGGATCGAGCAGTGGCTACGAGCTCGAGGAGCCGATGGACTCGAACCTCTATCACCTCTCTGCGGCGGAGCGGCAGGAGCGCGGGATCGTGGCGCTTCCGGGCACGCTCGGCGAGGCGATCGAGGCGCTCGCGGAGTCGGAGCTGATGCGGAAGGCGCTCGGCGACCACATCCACGCCCGGTACGTCGAGATGAAGCGCGAGAGTGGGACGACTACCGGATCCAGCTGACGCAATGGGAGCTGGACCGATACCTGGCCGTCCTTTAGCCAGACCTGTCTGGACTGGACATAGCGCTCTCCCGAGGCGCATAATCGCGGCAGGGCTGCGGCGCAAGGCGAGCGCCGCGACCTCAACTGACGGCCGATCGCGGGCTCCTTCGGGAGCCCGTGGTCGTTAACACGGGCGAAGCCCGTCGCCGACGGCTGGAAACAGTGGGCTAGAGGAACTTGCGGATCGACTCGCGCATGACGCTGAGGCCGATCACGCGGGAGCCTACGTCGATCTCGCCGATCGCCGAGGCCGGCACGAGCCGGCGTCCGCGGAAGAAGCCCGAGCGGACCGCAAGCGCGTCGGGCACGTCGGGCTGGCTGCCGTACATCGGCGACTCGACCCGGCCGATCACGCGGCCACGGGCGTCCGCTACGAGAAAGCCCTTGACGCTGCGGAGGTCGAGTTCGATGGCGCTCATCTGGATGGGAACCTATTCCCGCTGTTTGAAGTTTCTCCCATGACTTCGGTAAGAAGTTTGTTAAGGCCTCGGACGGCGCGTCCCTACAATCGGACGGTGGACGCACCCGCACGACACCTCCGCCTGCTGACCGAGACGATCGCCGCGGTCAACTCGACGCTCGACCTCGAGGAGGTGCTCGCGCTCGTCGCGAGCAAGGTCGCCGACGCGCTCGAGGCCGACGCGTGCTTCGTCTACCTCTACGACGAGCGCGCGGACGAGCTCGTGCTCCGCGCGACGCACGGAACGCGGTGGACGAGATGACGCGTCGCCCGCGGCTGCACCTCGGCGAGGGGATCACGGGGACCGCGGCGGCGGAGCGTGCTCCGATCGCGATCGCCTCGTCCGCGCATCTCGACTCTCGCTTCAAGCAGTTCCCGAACCTGCCCGAGGACGAGTACGAGTCGATCCTCGCCGTGCCGATCCTGGCGCGGGAGAAGATGGAGGGCGCGCTCAACGTCCGCACGCGCGCGACCCGCGAGTACACCGAGGCCGAGATCGACCTGCTCGTCGCGATCGCGTCGCAGGTGGCGCAGACGATCGAGCACGCCAAGCTCTACGCCGACGCGCAGCGCCGGGTGCACGAGCTCGAGGCGCTCGCCAAGATCTCGGAGGCCGTCTCCGAGTCGCTCTATCTGGAGGAGTCGCTCGAGGCGATCGTGAAGACGACGATCACGGCGATGGGGGCGACCGGGGCAGCGCTCGTGCTCGAGGACGGCAAGATCGCGTGGCCGGAGGGCCGTGCCGGCACGTACGCTCTGCGCCTGCCGCTGAGGTGGAAGCGCCGTCAGATCGGCGAGCTCGTGTGCGACCGGGACACACCCTTCACGGACGACGATCGCGCGCTCCTCGAGGCGATCGCGCACCACGCGGCCGTGGCGCTCGAGCACGGACGCGCGGTGATGCGCGGCGTCCTCGCCCAGGAGATCCACCACCGGGTCAAGAACAACCTTCAGACCGTCGCCTCGCTGCTGCGGCTGCAGGCGCGTGCCACGGAGGTCGACCCGCGGCGTGCGCTGACGGACTCGGTCAACAGGATCCTCGCGATCGCGGCCGTGCACGAGGTGCTGACCGAGCACCGCGAGGACGACGTCGATCTCGCCGAGCTGATCGAGCGACTGCGCGCGATGCTCGTGCAGGGGCTCGTCGTCGGCAAGGACGTCGAGTCGAACCTCGAGTCGGTGTCGCTCGCCGGCCACCGTGCAACAGCGCTGGCGCTCGTCTTCAGCGAGCTCTTCCAGAACGCACTCGAGCACGGCGGCGGCACGGTGCGGATCGAGCTGGCGCAGCGGAACGGCAGTGTCTCGCTCGCGATCGCCGACGACGGCGGCGGGATCGCAGCGGGCGGCGGCGAGAGCACCGGGCTCTCGATCGTGCGCGCGCTCGTCCGTGACGAGCTCGGCGGCACGATCGTGCTCACGAGCGAGCCGGGCCTGCGTGCCGAGGTGCTCTTTCCGGCATGAGGATTCTGATCGCCGAGGACGAGACGATCATTCGGATGGATCTGCGGTCGCTGCTCGAGTCGGCCGGCTTCGAGGTGTGCGCCGAGGCGAAGGACGGCGAGGAGGCGGTGGACCTCGCCCGGTAGGAGCAACCCGACCTCGCGGTGCTCGACGTGAAGATGCCGCGGCTCGACGGGATCGAGGCTGCGCGCCGGATCCTGGACGAGCGGCCGATCCCGATCGTGATGGTGACGGCGTACGGCGAGCGGGAGCTCGTGGCTCGCGCCGTGGAGGCCGGCGTCTTCGGCTACCTCGTGAAGCCGTTCCGCGAGACGGACCTGCTGCCGGCGATCGAGACGGCGCGCGCGCGGCACGACGAGCTTCTGGCGCTGCGCGAGGAGGCCGAGTCGCTCGCCGACGCGCTTGCGGCCCGCAAGGTGATCGAACGCGCGAAGGGGCTGCTGATGGCGAAGGAGGGCTTGTCCGAGCAGGACGCGTTCGCGCGCCTGCGGAAGGCGAGCCAGGTCTCCGGCCGGCCGCTCAAGGTCGTCGCCGAGGCAGTGGTCGCGACGCTGGACCCGTCCTGAGCGAGCACCCAAACGCCCGGATCGTCCGCGCCGGCTTCGAGCGCTTCGCAGGCGGCGACGTTGCGGGGCTCGTCGGCCTCTTCGCCGACGACGCCGTCTGGCGCGTGCCCGGCGCCAACTCGATGACCGGTGAGTACCGGGGCCGCGGCGAGATCCTCGGCTTCCTCCGGCGCACAGCCGAGCTGACCACCGGCACCTACCAGGTGGACCTGCTCTGGGTCGTTGCGGACGACGCGCACACGGTGGCCGTCTACCGCGCCCGGGGGGAGCGTGCCGGCCGCGCACCGCTCGACATCGAGCAGGTGCTCCTCGTCGAGCTCCGCGACGGACTGTGGACCGAGATCCGCGCCCAGCCGCTCGACGAGCCTGCGTTCGACGCCTTCTGGACCTAGTAACAGACTGTTACTAGGCGTGTTCGGTGAACGCGTGCGACGATTCGGCATGCCGCGGAACGAGATCGACCTCCGCACGCTCGTCGCGGAGCAGGCGGCCCTGAACCGCGTTGCGGTGACCGTCGCGACCGAGACGGCAGCGGAGCGGGTCTTCGACGTCGTGACCGAGGAGGTCGGGTCGCCTCCTCGGCGCAGACGCCGCGAACCTCGTTCGCTTCGGCCCGAGCCGCGGCAAAGGGGTCATCGTCGGCAAGTGGAGCGAGCCGGGCGTCCAGATCCCGGGCGCCGGCACGATCGTCGCAATCGAGGACGGCAGCGCGCTCACCCAGGTCGCGCGGACGGGAGCGCCGGCTCGCCATGGCCACGGACGACCCCGGCGTTCCCGCGGAGCTGCGCGGACGGCTGATCGCGCTCGGCGTGACCTCCCTCGTCGCCGCGCCGATCGTCGTCTCGGGCGACATCTGGGGCGCCGTCGTCGTGTCGCTCACCGGCGAACTGCAGTTTCCGGCGAACGCCGAGGAGCGACTCGGGCAGTTCGCGGGGCTCGTCGCTGTGGCACTCGCGAACGCGCAGGCCCGCGAGGAGCTCGCGACCCTGGCCGACGAGCAGGCGGCGCTCAGCCGCGTCGCGGTCGCCGTCGCGACCGAGGCGCACCCGGAGCGGCTCTTCAACGCCGTCTCGGAGGAGATCGGCCGGCTGTTCGGGGCGCGCGCTGCGGCAACCGTGCGCTACGTCGAAGGCGCGGACGGGGGAGAGATCGTGGGCGGTTGGGAGCGAGACGGCGGACACGACGCGCCGCTCGGTGTACTCATCCCGACTCCAGGCGGCGCGATCGCGCGAGTCGCCGAAACGGGCCGAACGACCCGGATCGATCTGGAGAACGAGCCAACCGACCTCCAGGAGCACATGGTCGCGCATGAGGGTGAGCTCAGCAGTCGCGGCGCCGATCGTGGTCTCCGGGCGACTCTGGGGCGCCACCTCGATCACGATCGACGGCGCCGAGCGATTCCCACCCGATGTCGAGACTCGCCTCGAGAAGTTCACGAATCTCGTCGCCGTTGCGCTGGCGAACGCGGAGGCTCGCGAGGAGCTTGCCGCGTTGGCGCGGGAGCAGGCCGCACTCAGCCGCGTCGCGGTCGCCGTCGCGACCGAAGAGCGTCCCGAGCGGCTCTTCAACGCCGTCTCGGAGGAGATCGGCCGGTTGTTCGGCGCGCGTTCCGCTGCGACCGTGCGCTACGTCGACGATGCAGACGAGGCGGAGATCGTGGGCGTCTGGGTGCGGGACGGCCGCTACGACGCCCCCCTCGGCGTACGCCTGCCGTTTCAGGGCGGTGCGATCGCGCGCGTCGCGAAGACCGGTCGAGCCGCGCGCATCGACTGGAGAACGAGCCGCCCGACGTCCAGGAGCACATGGTCGCGGCGGGTGTGAGCTCAGGGGTGGCGGCTCCGATCGTTGTCTCCGGGCGACTCTGGGGCGCCACCTCGATCTCGCTCAACGAGTCCGAGCGATTCCCACCGGACGCCGAGACTCGCCTCGAGAAATTCACGAACCTCGTCGCCGTCGCGCTCGCAAACGCGGAGGCCCGCGAGCAGCTGACCGCATCGCGCGCGCGCATCGTGCAGGCCGGCGACGCCGAGCGGCGGCGACTCGAGCGGAACCTCCACGACGGTGCACAGCAGCGCTTCGTCTCGCTCGCTCTCGGCCTTCGCCTCGCCGGGACGCAGCTGGCCGATGACCCGGGGGCCGCGAGGGAGCTGCTCGCGCAGGCGAGCGACGAGCTCGCGCTCGGTCTGGAGGAGCTCCGTGAGCTTGCGCGCGGGATCCATCCGGCGATCCTCACCGACCGCGGCCTCGCGCCGGCGATCGAGGCGCTTGCCACGCGCGCCACGTTGCCGGTGGAGATCAACGGCCTTCCGTCGGAGCGGCTGCCCGAGTCGATCGAGGCTGCCGCGTTCTACGTGGTCTCGGAATCGCTCGCGAATGTCGCCAAGTACGCCTCGGCGAGCCGAGCGCGGGTCGAGCTCGCTCGCGACGACGGTCTGCTCGTGGTCGAGGTCTCCGACGACGGCGTCGGCGGCGCCGACCCCGGCAAGGGATCGGGCCTCCGAGGGCTGACCGACCGGGTGGAAGCACTCGGGGGCCGGCTGCACGTCTCGAGCGAGCCTGGCCTTGGCACGACCGTGCGGGCCGAGCTTCCGCTGAACACTCGTAGCTAGTTCTGCTCGAGCAGGCGGGTGTTGACCTGCCTGCGCCGCAGGCGCAGCGCGAGCCAGACGAGCGAAGCCGAGGACGATGAACGGGCCGGCGATGACGAGGAAGTAGAGGAGCCCGATCGCCTCCCAGGCGAGCACGTCCTTGATGTTGTCGATCGGGCCGCCGCCCGAGGCGGCGGGCTCGATCTTCTCGGTGGTCAGGGAGAGGTAGATCGTCGCCGTCTTCGCCTCGGCGCGCGTGCCGGCGAGCCCCTCACGCAGGCCCTTCAGCTTGGCGCGGGCGTCCGCGAGCCGCGACTTCAGCACAGCGCGGTTCGCGTCGGAGAGGGTCGTGCTCTCGAGCTGGCCCAGGATCCCGGCGATCTGCCGCTGCGTCGCCTCGATCTGCGACTCGAGGCTGTCTGCCTGCACCTGGAGATCCTCGATCCCGTAGCGCTGGCCCACGATCGTGCCGAGCGCGGAGAGCTGCGTCATCGCGCTCTGCACCTTCGAGATCGGGATGCGGAGCGTGATCTGCGCGGAGCCGAGACCCTCGGACGGCGCCTCGTACTGAAGCGAGGCGATGCTGCCGCCGTGCGAGAGCGCGATTTGCTGCGCGCTCTTCGTCGCGCCGGACAGCGCCTCGACGTCGTCGACGCGCAGGCGCAGCTCGGCCTCGTAGCGCTGGAGCTGGCCGGCGGCGGGCGGGATCGCTCCTGCCTTCGTCTGCGGCGCCGCGAAGGACTCGCCGGACGCTTGAGCGCCGCGCCTGCTGCGGCTCGGGAGTCGCGAACGCGGGCGTCGCCGGACCCGACTCGCCGCGCCGGAGGCGGCGATCGGCGCTCCTGCCCGTCGCGTCGTCGCGTGTCAGCCCGATCGCGCCCGCCGCGGACGAGCGCGAGGACCAGCGTCGACCGGCGCGACGAGCACGAGCTGGCGCCACGCGGAACCGCGCGAGAAAGGGGTCGCGTGCCGGCTCCTCGGCGGACAGCGCGCGCACGCGCTCCCGCAGCGTCGACGGTGCGATGGGCTTGGAGGCGCGGATCTCGTTCAGCAGGGACTCAGACATGGATGCTCACCTTCTCTTCGAGCTTCTTCAGGGCCCGCGACAGGCGGGTGGAGACCGCCGTCGGGCTGATACCGAGCACGCGCGCGGCCTCGTCGCCGTCGAGCTCCAGCAGGATCCGGAGCGCGATCACCTCGCGCTCGCCGGCGCTGAGCCCGGCAAGTGCGGCTTCGAGGTCGGGGGACAGGCCTTCGGCAAACGAGGCGTCGACGTGCTCCGGTGTCGCGGCGCGTTCCTCGCGGCGGCGTCGGCGCTCCTCGGCGCGGAACCAGTCGAGCGCGGTCGTGCGCGCGATCTGGCAGAGCCAGGTGCGGGCGCTGCCGCGGCGGGCGTCGAAGCGGCGCCACGAGCGGAGCGCCTTCTCGAACGTGTCCGCGACGAGATCCTCGGCGAGCGAGCGGTCGCGGGTCAGATAGACGAGATAGGCGTACACGTCGTCGAGGTGCTCCTCTGCGGTCGCCGCGAAACGAGGCCGACAGGGTCAGCTGGCTCCGTGCGGAAAGCGTCATCGCTTGCACACCGTTCCTACGCCGCCGGACGGCCGATCGTCACAGGCGGCACAGCGTCACACCTGCTGCGCGGACTCGAACAGCTGCTCCCAGCGTTCGAGCAGGCCCTGCAGCTCCTCGCGCGCCACCTTGTGCGCGGCGAGCGTCTCGGCGTCAGCCCAGTCCTCGGCCAGCCGGCGCTCGAGCTCGGCGATCTCGAGCTCGCGCTCCTGGATCGAGGACTCGACCAGGTCGAGCTCGCTGCGCCGGGGAGGCTTCGGCTTCTCGGGCCTCGGCTTCTCCTTGCGCTCCTTCGGCTGCGGGCGCCGGGGCTGCGTCCTCGCCGGCGCGGATGCGGGCGTAGTCGGCCCAGCCGCCGGGATAGGAGCGGAGGCCGCCGTCCTCGACCGCGACGATCCGCTCGGCAACGGCGTCGAGCACGGCGCGGTCGTGCGAGACGAGCAGGACCGTGCCGGGAAACGCCTCCAGCGCCGCCTCGAGGGCTTCGCGGCTCTCGAGGTCGAGGTGGTTCGTCGGCTCGTCGAGGACGAGAAAGTTCGCGCCGGACGCGACGACGAGCGCGAGCGCGAGCCGGCGGCGCTCGCCGCCCGAGAGCTGGTCGACCCGCTTCTCGTGCTCGTCCCAGCCGGAGAAGAGGAAGCGGCCGAGGAGCGCCTGCGCCTGCGGCCGCTGCAGGCCGGTCGCGCCCATCGTGCACTCGAGCACGCTGCCGCGCTCGTCGAGCTCGACCTCGTGCTGCGAGAAGTACGCGAGCTCGACGCCGTGGCCGATCCGGCCGATCTCGCCGGCGACGATCCCCTCGAGCAGCGTCGACTTGCCGGAGCCGTTCGGGCCGATCAGCGCGACATGCTCGCCGCGCTCGAGGACGAGCTCGGCGTCGTCGAGGAGCGGCTTCGTGCCCGCGGCGAGGTCGAAGCCCTCGGCCTCGATCACGATCCGGCCGCTTCGCACAGGCTTCAGGAACTCGAAGCCGAGCGTGCGCCGGCCGGTACGTCGGCGCCTCGACGCGCTCCGCTTCGATCCGCGCGATCTGCTTCAGCTTCGCCTGCGCCTGCCGCGACTTCGTGCCGTAGCGGAAGCGGGCGACGAACCGCTCGAGCCGGGCGATGTCCTCGGCCTGGCGCTGCGCCCACGTCGCCTGGTTGGCGAGCCGCGCGGCCTTCTCCTGGCGCCACACGTGCCACTTGCCGGGGAAGAAGACGGAGCGGCCGCCCTCGAGCTCGAGCACGGACGTCGCGACCGACTCGAGGAACCAGCGATCGTGTGCGACGAGGACGACGGCGGCGTCGATCGTGGCGAGCTCCTGCTCGAGCCACTCCATCGAGGCCATGTCGAGGTGGTTGGTCGGCTCGTCGAGGAGAAGCAGGTCCGGGCCGCCTGCCAGCGCACGCGCGAGCGACGCGCGCGTCAGCTCTCCGCCGGAGAAGGTCTCGAGCCCGCGGTCGAGGTCTGCGTCCGCGAAGCCGAGGCCGCGCAGCACGGCGGTGGCGTGATCGCGCCAGCCGTAGCCGCCCGCGTGCTCGAGCCGGGCCTGTGCCTCGCCGTAGCGCCGGAGCGTCTCGGGGCCGTGATCGCCAGCGGCCATCGCCTCTTCGAGCCGCCGCAGCTCGCGCTCGGTCGCGATCAGGTCGGAAGCGCCGGAGAGGGTGTATTCGCGCAGCGTGAAGCCGCCGAGCCTGCGGCGGGCGCTGGTCGTGGAGCGCGGCGCGGGCGCCCTTCTCCCAGGCGAGCTCGCCGCCTGCGAGCTCGGTCTCGCCGATCAGGGCGCGCAGCAGCGTCGTCTTGCCTGCGCCGTTCGGGCCGGCCAGCGCGAGCCGGTCGCCGCGCTCGAGCTTGAACGAGACCCCGTCGAAGAGGGCGTCGCCGGAGAACTCCTTCCGGAGGCTCGATGCGATCAGGACCGCCATGCTCAAAGGGTAGTGGCGCGTTGGCGCCGCGCTGGAAGCGGGCAGAGGCATATCGTTGAGGTGTGAGCGAAGACGCAGAGATCCGGAAGCTCTCGATCGACACGATCCGGGCGCTCGCGATGGACGCGGTCCAGAAGGCGAACGCGGGTCATCCGGGCACGGCGATGGCGCTCGCGCCGCTCGCCTACGTCCTCTACCGAAACGTGATGCGCCACAACCCGGCGAACCCGGACTGGCCGAACCGCGACCGGTTCATCCTCTCCGCCGGCCACGCCTGCATCCTCCAGTACGCCACGCTGCACCTGACCGGCTACAACCTCTCGCTCGAGGAGCTGAAGCGGTTCCGGCAGTGGGAGTCGCGGACGCCGGGCCATCCGGAGCACTTCATGACCGAGGGCATCGAGACGACGACCGGCCCGCTCGGGCAGGGCTTCGCGAACGGCGTCGGCTTCGCGATCGCCGATCGCTTCCTGGCGGAGCGCTACAACCGGCCTCACCACGAGATCGTCGATCGCCGGGTCTACGCGATCTGCTCGGACGGCGACCTGATGGAGGGAGTCAGCTACGAGGCCGCGTCGCTCGCCGGTCACCTCGGCCTCGGCCGTCTCGTCTACTTCTACGACGACAACCACATCACGATCGACGGCACGACCGCGCTCACCTTCACCACCGAGGACAAGGCGAAGCGCTTCGAGGCGCAGGGCTGGCACGTTCAGTCCGTCGAGGACTCCGAGGACGTCGGCGCGCTCGAGCGCGCGGTCCGCGCGGCGCAGGCCGAGGAGGAGCGGCCGTCGCTCGTGATCGTGCGCAGCCACATCGCCTACGGCGCGCCGAAAGCGATCGACACGTCGAAGTCCCACGGCGCGCCGCTCGGCGAGGACGAGGTGCGCGCGGCGAAGGAGGCGCTCGGGCTCGACCCGGACAAGCACTTCGACGTCGCCGACGCCGTCTACGAGCACATGGACATGAGGCCCGCGGGGATCGAGGCCGAGCAGGAGTGGCACGACCGCTTCGAGCGCTGGGCCGAGACGTTTCCGAAGCTCCGCGAGGAGTGGGAGGCGGACCGGACCGGCAAGCCGCGGCCAGGCTGGATCGAGGCGCTGCCGGAGTTCCCGGCCGGCGGAGGGGGTGGCCACCCGCGACGCCGGCAAGCAGGTGATGCAGGCGATCAAGCCGTTCACACCCACGATGGTCGGCGGAGCGGCCGACCTCGTCGAGTCGACGAAGACGGAGTTCGAGGGCGCCGGCGTTTTCTCCGTCGACTCACGCGGGCCGCAACATCGCGTTCGGGATCCGCGAGCACGCGATGGGGTCGATCGTGAACGGCATCTCGCTCACGCAGGGGATGCTGAAGCCGTACGGCTCGACCTTCCTCATCTTCTCGGACTACATGCGTCCCGCCGTCCGGCTCTCCGCGCTCGGCCACATGCAGTCGCTCTGGGTCTGGACGCACGACTCCGTCGGCCTCGGCGAGGACGGGCCGACCCACCAGCCGGTCGAGCACCACATGGCGCTTCGCGCGATCCCGAACCTCTGGTACGTGCGGCCCGGCGACGCCAACGAGACGTCGATGGCGTGGCGGATCGCGCTCGAGCGCGAGGGCGGCCCGGTCGCGCTGGCGCTCTCGCGCCAGAAGCTGCCGACGCTCGACCGCTCCGAGGTCGCGTCCGCCGAGGGAGCGCTGCGCGGCGCGTACACGCTCTGGCAGTCCGGCGACGGCCTGCCCGACGTCGTCCTGCTCGCGACCGGCTCCGAGGTGAGCCGTGGCCTACGAGGCCGCGCGCTCGATGGACGCGAATGTCCGCGTCGTCTCGATGCCGTGCTGGGAGCTCTTCGCCGAGCAGCCGCAGGAGTACCGCGACGAGGTGATCCCGCCGGACGTCGGGGCGCGGCTGTCGGTCGAGGCGGGGATCTCGCTCGGCTGGGAGCGGTGGATCGGCGATGCCGGCGCGTCGGTCGCCGTCGACCGCTTCGGCGCCTCAGCTCCGGGCGACGAGGTGCTCGCCCGGCTCGGCTTCACGGTCGAGAACGTGGCTGCACGGGCCGCAGCGCTGCTCGAGCGCGTCTCCTAGAGCAACTCCGCGATCAGCTCAGCCGCGCGCGTCGCTCCACCAGGCGCGACGTCCCGGTACTCGACGGGCTCTGAGAGCGCAGCCGCGATCGCCTCGGCGATCGTCTCCGGGTCGGCCGTGTCGATGTCGAGGCAGCGGTCGGCGCCGTACCGGGTCAGGCGGTGCCGGACGTGGAAGTTCTGCTCGAAGTGATCCCGGAGCGGGAAGTAGAGGAACGGCGTCTTCGCCGCGACGAGCTCCATGCTCGTCGTCAGCCCGCCTTGGACGACGGCAACGTCGCACACGGCGAGGTGCCGGTACAGCTCGTGAACGTACTGGTGGACCTCGACTCCCTCCGGGGCCGACAGCGAGCTCGGGTCGATCCGAGGCCCGCACACGACGACCATGCGGAGCGCCGGGACCCGTGCCTTGGCTTTCGGGTAGCCGGCAAGAACTCGCCGGAGGAGGTCGACGCCGACCCCGGAACCGCCGACAGCCACGATGCACACCTGCTCGTCCTCGGCGTAGCCGAGCTCGGCGCGGACCGCGGCCCGGTCGAGCGGGTCGGCCGCCGGCGTCACGTAACCGCTGAACTCGAACTGCTCTTCAACCCAGTCGCGGATGAGTGGCAGGCCCGGGCCGAACGACTCCGGCACGACGTCCTCCGGCTCGCCGATGAAGATCGCCTGGTCGCGAACGTGCGGGAAGCGCGCGATCTGCTCGATCATCTCGGCGTTGTAGTCCGCGGTCAGGAAAGCCTCGCGCTCACCGCCATCGGGCATCGGCAGCCAGCCGACGAAGTCCGTCAGCCAGCAATACGGAGCTGTCTTCAGCTCGGGGTTCTCGTGCAGGTAGTAGTCGAGCTCCCACGCCTCGTCTCCAATCCAGAGGTCGTATGGCTCCGAGCGCGCGACCTCGTGGAAGACCATGAAGTTGGCCAGGAGGATCTCGTCCATCCGCCGAATCGCCTCGAACGCGTGCAGTTGGTGGCCGTCGGACTCCGCCTCGATGTGACGCGACTCGTTCGCCAGGTGCCGGCTCGAGGGATGGATGCGCTCGCCGGCGGCCTCGAGGACGCGCGTGACCGGATCCTGCGCGAGCCAGTCGACCGTGAGCCCGGGGTGAAGCCGGCGCAGCTCCTGCACGATCGCCAGGTCGCGCCAGGCGTGGCCGAGGCCGATCGGCGACGAGATGTAGAGCGCCCGCTTCGACCGGGTGACTGCGCGACGCCAGACCTGCGGCTCCTGCGGACGGCCCCAGCACGCGTTCGCGAAGTCGGAGACCGTCAGGTTGAACCGGACCGGGTCGCGCGCGTGCGGGCTGTGCCCGACCCCATCCATCGTCACGAGCCTGCCCCCCGTCGCAGCTGCGAACGCGGCGCCGCGATCGGCAGGGATGAGGGCATCTTCGGTGCCCTGGATCACGAGGACAGGGCAGCGGACGCGGGCCATCAGCTCGTGTGATCTCGCCTCGTCGAAGCCGGACGGTCTCACGGTGAGCTCGAGCGTGTCCGGGGTCGTCTCGAGCGCCCAGCCGATCCCGTCCTCGGTCTGCTTCGTGGAGTGCGGCTCCGTGAAGCAGCGTCCGAAGAAGAACTGCAGGAAGCCGGGATAGTCGCGCTGCCAGTAGTGGCGGTTCTGCTTCGCCCAGCCTTCGTCGCTCGGTAGGGGGTCGGTGAACGACATCACCCGCTCGGGCCGTGGCGGCGTGATCGGCAGCGCCGGCGACATGAAGACGGCGCCGACGAAGCGCTCCGGGTGGTGTGCTGTCAGCAACAGCCCCTTGTCCGCGCTGCCGCAGTGCACGACGAGGAGGACGCGGTCGAGCCCGAGCTCGTCGAGCAGCGCGAGTGCGTCCGCGGCGGTCACCTCCGCTCCGTACTCGTCCGGCGACTCGGGCCGGTCGGAGCGGCCGTTGCCGCGCGGGTCGAACGTCAGGACGCGGAAGTGGCGGGAGAGGTACGGCACCTGCCCTTTCCAGAAGCGCGAGTGGTTGATCGCCCACGGCGGCAGGAACAGGATCGTCTCGGGGGCGTCGCCGAAGAGCTCGTAGAAGATGCGCACGCCGCCGCGGTCGAGGAATCCCTGTGCACGGGGCTCGACCGCCCGTCCGGCGGCATGCGGTGCCGCGGACGGCGCGACAACGGTCATCAGGCTGGGACGCTTTCCTTGATCTCGCGCACCGCTTCGGTGGTGAGCGCCTTCCCGCCGAGCCCCCACTCGCCGCTCTTGATCTCCTCGATCACGACCCAGGTCACGCCTCGCATGCTCTCACCTTCGATGCCCACCATCGTCTCGGTGAGCTTTTCGATCATCTCGTGCTTCTCCTCCGTGTCGAAGACGCCCTCGATCAGCTTGACAGTGATCAGCGGCATAGTGGCCTCCTTGAGTAGTTGGTCGAACGTCCAACCAAAACTAGTGGTAAGGTGGGGCCATGTCAAGGGATCTGAAGGACGGGCGCTCCATCCGTGGTGATGCAACCAAGGAGCTGATCCTCGAGGCGGCGCGCGAATCCCTTCGCGAACAGGGGTATTCGGGTACCAGCATCCGCGCCGTGGCGGAGCGGGCCGGAGTCCAGCTGTCGCTCGTGCACTACCACTTCGGCAGCAAGCAGGCGGTGCTCGTCGCGGTGCTCGAGCGCGAGAACGAGAAGCTCCTCGAACGTCAGCAGGCGCTGTTCGCGGGTCCCGAGCCCTTGAGCGTGAAGTGGCGCGCAGCCTGCCGCTTCCTGGAGGACGACCTCGAGTCCGGCTACGTGCGGATTCTGTGGGAGCTGTGGGCGGCCGGGCTCGCCGACGAGGAGCTCGCAGCGCGCTGGCGCGACGCCACGGCCGGCTGGCGCCGGCTGATGGCCGGGGTCGTCGAGGCCTGGTCGCGCGACGTGGGGCTTGAGCTCCCGATCTCTGCGGCTGCGGTGGCGACGCTCGTCGCCAATCTCTTCCAGGGTCTCGAGGTCGAGATCCTGGCCGGCGTCTCCGAGGCCGAGTCTCCGCATCTCGAGGTGCTCGAGGCGGTGGCGCAGCTGATCGAGCGCATCGAGGCCGGCGCCTCCCGCTGACGCTGCTTCACTTCGCCATACTCACAGCGGGATGCGTGTCGCAGTCGCCTTCGACCACCGCGGCGTGAAGCTGCGCGAGCGCCTGCTCGAGGAGCTCGACGGCCTGGGCCACGAGGTGGTCGACCTGGGCACGGACACCGACGCGCAGCGGATCGACTATCCGGACAAGGCCAAGGAGCTCGGCGATGCGATTCTCCGAGGCGATGCCGAGCGCGGCGTCCTCGTCTGCGGCTCCGGAGTCGGCGCTTCGGTCGCGGCCTGCAAGATGGCGGGGATCCGAGCCGCGATCTGCCACGACGTCTACTCGGCCCATCAGGGGGTCGAGCACGACGACATGAACGTGCTCTGCCTGGGCTCGGAGGTCGTCGGCGCCGAGCTCGCGGTCGACCTCGCGCGCGCCTTCCTCGGCGCGCGCTTCGACGGCGGCGAGCGCTACGTGGCACGGTTGCGAAAGGTTGAGGCAATGGAGAAGGAGATGAAAGATGGCCAAGTCACGGCTGCACGAGCTCTCTGAGCAGGGCGTCAGCGTCTGGATCGACTCGCTTTCACGCGAGATGCTCGAGACGGGCGAGCTGGCCCGCCTGATGAAGGAGGACGCCGTCGTCGGCGTCACATCCAACCCGACGATCTTCCAGAAGGCGCTTTCCTCGGGCGAGTGGTACGACGAGCGACTGGCCGAGGTCATGAAGACCGAGGACGACCCGACCGAGATCTTCATCGAGCTCGCCAAGCAGGACGTCCGGGACGCCTGCGATCTGCTGCGTCCCGTCTGGGACGAGGGCAAGGGCCTCGACGGTTGGGTCTCGCTCGAGGTCGACCCGACCCTGGCCTACGACCGTGAGGCGACGTTCGAGCAGGCGATGCGCTTCCACGAGGAGGTCGACCGGTCGAACCTCTTCGTCAAGATCCCGGCGACGCTGCCGGGGCTCGCCGCGATCGAGGACTGCATCGCGAAGGGCAAGCCGATCAACGTGACGCTCATCTTCTCGCTCGATCGCTACGCGGCGGTCGCCGAGGCCTACATCAAGGGTCTCGAGCGCCTCGTCGCCGCGGGCGGCGATCCGGCGCTCGTCGCATCTGTGGCCAGCTTCTTCGTCTCGCGGGTCGATACGGAGGCCGATCGCCGGCTCGACGAGGTCGGAGGCCAGGCGACGCGCCTGCAGGGGAAGCTCGCGATCGCCAACGCCAGGCTCGCGTACCGCCACTGGCAGGAGGCGTTCGCCGGCCCACGCTGGGAGTTCCTCGCCGGGAAGGGCGCGACGCCGCAGCGGTGCCTGTGGGCCTCCACGTCGACGAAGAACCCGGAGTACCGGGATGTGATGTACGTCGAGGAGCTGATCGGGCCGCAGACCGTGAACACGATGCCCGCGGAGACGATCGTCGCCTTCCAGGATCACGGCAAGGTCGTCCCGGACACGATCACCGAGGGCGTCGCGGACGCGCGGAAGCTGCTGGAGCGCCTGGCCGAGGTCGGTGTCGACTACGACGACGTCGTCGCGACACTGGAGGCGGAAGGCGTCCAGAAGTTCGCCGACTCCTTCGAGGAGTTGCTCGACGGGATTCGGGCCAAGCGCGCGCAACTCGCGACGGCGTGACGACGCTCGTCGAGCGGATCTGGGGCTACGACGCCTCGGTCTGGACAAACGCCGGTGAGGATCGCTGGCTCGGATGGCTCGACGTCGTCGAGCGGGTCCGTCCACGCATCCCCGAGCTGAACGCCTTCGCGGAGGCGGCGATCGAGCAGTTCGACGAGTTCGTCCTGCTCGGGATGGGCGGATCGTCGCTGGCGCCCGAGGTGCTCCGGCGTGCGTTCGCGGCCGATTCCTTCCACGTGCTGGACACGACACATCCGGCGGCCATCAGGCGCCTCGAGAGCGACCTCGAGTTGGAGCGCACCCTCTTCATCGCTTCCTCGAAGTCGGGCTCGACGATCGAGACGCGGTCGCATCTGGAGTACTTCTGGGAGCGGACCGGGGGACGCGGCGCTCAGTTCGCGGCGATCACGGACCCCGGCTCCGAGCTCGAGCGGCTGGCCCAGGAGCGTGGCTTCCGCGCGACGTTCCCGGGGGAGCCCGGGATCGGCGGCCGCTACTCGGCGCTCTCCCTCTTCGGAATCATGCCGGCGTCGCTGATGGGCGTGGCGCTCGAGTCCTTCTTCGATCGTGCGGCCGAGATGATGGAAGCACTGCGGCTGGAGGACGGGAATCCGGGCCTCGAGCTCGGCCTGCAGCTCGGCGAGGGCTGGCAGTCCGGGCGCGACAAGGTCTGCGTCGACCCGCACCCGTCGGGCTTCGGGCTCTGGGCCGAGCAGCTCCTCGCCGAGTCGACCGGCAAGCAGGGCAAGGGGCTCATCCCCGCGCCCGGAGAGTCTCCCGACGGGTCCGACCGGCAGCGCGGTGAGGTCCGCCTCCCGGACCCGTACGAGCTCGGTCAGGAGTGGCTCCGGTGGGAGTTCGCGACCGCGGTCGCCGGCCACGTGCTCGGGATCAACCCGTTCGACCAGCCCGATGTCCAGGCGGCGAAGGACAAGACGAGCGAGGTTCTCGCCGGCGGCGAGCCCGACCTCGCGCCTCGCGGCTCGCTCGACGAGTTGCTCGCCCAGGCGAGCGAGGGAGACTACGTCTGCATCCAGGCGTTCATCGACCCGGCCCGCGAGCCGGACCTGGCTCCCCTCGCGGCCCGAGCCCATGAGACCGGCTGCGTCGTCACGAGCGGCCTCGGCCCGCGCTACCTGCACTCGACGGGGCAGTTGCACAAGGGCGGGCCGAACACCGGTCTCTTCATCCAGGTCGTCGACGAGACGGGAGAGGAGCTGGCGATCCCGGGCCGCGACTTCGGCTTCGGCCGCCTGATCCGCTCCCAGGCCGCCGGCGACCTCGCGGCCCTGGAGGAACAGGGCAGGCGTGTCGTGCGAATCCGATTGGAGGATGTCTAGATGCAACTCGGCATGGTCGGTCTCGGCCGGATGGGTTCAGGGATGACGAAGCGCCTGGAGGAGCACGGGCACGAGATCAAGACGTACGACCCGAACGTGCCCTCGACCGCGAAGACGCTTCGCGCGCTCGCGAAGCAGCTGGACGCGCCGCGGCACGTCTGGATGATGGTGCCGGCAGGCGAGATCACCGAGGACACGTTCCAGAAGCTGCTCGGCATCCTCGAGCCCGGGGACACGATCGTCGACGGCGGCAACGCGAACTTCCGCGACTCGCAGCGCCGCTACAAGGAGGCCCGTAAGCGGAAAGTCTCCTTCGCGGACGTTGGTGTCTCGGGTGGGATCTGGGGGCTCGAGGTCGGCTTCTGCCTGATGGCCGGCGGCGACAAGGCGCCGCTGAAGCGACTGACGCCGATCTTCGAGGCGCTGGCGCCCGAGGACGGCTGGGCGCACGTCGGTCCGTCCGGCGCCGGCCACTTCACCAAGATGGTCCACAACGGGATCGAGTACGGCCTCATGCAGGCCTATGCCGAGGGCTTCGAGCTGATGTACCACTCCGAGTTCGAGCTCGATCTGAGCGAGATCGCCGGTATCTGGCGCTACGGCTCGGTCGTCCGCTCCTGGCTGCTCGAGCTGCTGCACGCCGCGATGGACCAGCACGGCGACCATCTCGACGACATCGCACCGTACGTCGAGGACTCCGGCGAGGGGCGCTGGACGATCAACGAGGCGATCAACGCGAACGTGCCCGTCCCGGCGATCAGCGCGGCGCTGTTCGCCCGCTTCGCGTCGCGCCGCGAGATCGACTTCTCGGCGAAGGTGCAGGCCGCGCTCCGCAACCAGTTCGGCGGCCATGCCGTCAAGGCGGCGAAGGCTGCCAAGGCGGCGAAGGCCAGGCCGTGAGCGAGGCCGAGAACCCGCTCCTCGAGGGCCTACGGCTGCGGCGCAGCCCGGATCCGTGCGCGATCGTGATCTTCGGGGCGTCCGGTGACCTGACCCGCCGGAAGATCTTTCCAGCGCTCTACTCGCTCGCGTTCCGCCGGCTGCTTCCCGAGCGGTTCGGCATCGTCGGCGTCGCGCGGACGGAACAGACGACCAAGCAGTGGGTCGCCGAGATGAAGAAGGCCGTGAAGGAGCACGGCCGCGACGAGTTGCGCTCGGATGTCTGGAACGAGCTCGCGGCGGCGATGCGTTACGTCCCCACCGACTTCGCCGACGACCAGGGCGAGGACAACGTCGTCGAGGCGCTCGTCGAGCTCGACGAGAGGCGAGGGACCGGGGGCAACCGGCTCTACTACCTCGCCGTCCCGCCGGCCGCCTTCGAGACGATCGTCAACAAGCTCGGGGAACGCCGGAGCGCTGACGGCTGGACGCGGCTGATCGTCGAGAAGCCGTTCGGTCACGACCGGGACTCGGCCCACCACCTGAACGGGATCCTCCGTGCGCACTTCTCCGAGGACGAGGTTTTCCGGATCGACCACTATCTTGGCAAGGAAACGGTCCAGAACATGCTCGCGCTCCGGTTCGCGAACGGGATCTTCGAGCCGATCTGGAACCGTCAGTTCATCGACCACATCCAGATCACGGTCGGCGAGTCGATCGGGATCGAAGGACGCGCGGCGTTCTACGAGCAGGCCGGCGCGATCCGGGACATCTTCCAGAACCACCTGCTCCAGCTCGTCGCGCTGACGGCGATGGAGCCGCCGATCGACTTCACGGCCGACTCCGTCCGGAACGAGAAGGTGAAGGTGCTCCGCTCGCTGCACACGCCGGGGCCGAAGTCGGTCGTTCGCGGCCAGTACGGGCGCGGCTTCATCGAGGGCGAGGAGGCTCCCGGCTACCGCGAGGAAGAGGGGGTCGCAGGCGACTCGAACACCGAGACGTTCGTCGCGGCGAAGCTCTACGTCGACAACTGGCGCTGGGCGGACACGCCGTTCTACGTCCGGGCGGGCAAGCGGCTGCCGCGGCGCGAGACGACGATCGCCATCCAGTTCCAGCGTGCGCCGCACCCGCCTTTCGCCGAGATTGCGGGCGACGGGCTGCGGCCGAACGTGCTCCTGATCCACGTGCAGCCGGACGAGGGCGTGTCGCTCGCGATCGGCGCGAAGGTGCCCGGCGCGGGCATGTCGATCCGGACCGTGCACATGGACTTCCTCTACGGCGGCGCGTTTCGCACCGGGTTGCCCGAGGCGTACGAGCGGCTGATCCTGGACGCGATGCTGGGCGACGCGACGCTCTTCACGCGCGCCGACGAAGTCGACGAGCAGTGGGCGCTCGTCGACACGATCGCTGCCGCCTGGAAGCGCGACCGCCCGAACTTCCCCAACTACCCCGCCGGGACGTGGGGCCCCAAGTCGGCCGACGACCTGATCCACCGCGACGGCCGCAGCTGGAGGCGCCATTGAGCATCGTGGCGCAGGTCGAGCGGCGACTCGCAGAGCTGCGGGTGAAGCACGACGAGGGAACGCGCACGAGCGTGATGACGCACGTGGCCTGGGCGCCGCCGCAGTGGGAGGCAGCCGCGCGCCGGACGCTCGCCGGTCTCGAAGAGCTGCACCCCTCGCGGACGATCCTGCTCTTCCCCGACCCGACGCGGCCGGACGGCGTGGACGTGCACGTGAACCTGAAGTGCTTCGCGATCGAGGGGTCGTCACGCGAGGTGTGCTCGGACGTGATCGAGCTCCGCCTGGGCGGCCGGCGCACGCGGGTGCCCGGCTCGATCGTCGAGCCGCTCCTCGTCACCGACCTGCCGACGTTCTGCCGCTGGCGCGGGCTGCCGCCGTGGGGCGCTCCCGAGCTCGAGCAGCTCGTCGACGTCTGCGACCGGCTCGTCGTCGACTCGTCGGAGTGGCGGAACCTCCCGTCGGCGTACCGGAAGCTCGAGCAGCTCTACGACCGGATCGCGGTGTCGGACATCGCCTGGGGCCGTGGGCTCGGGTGGCGTGCACGTCTCGCAGAGCTGTGGCCGAGCGCCAAGGCGGCGAAGACACTGTCGGTCACAGGGCCGAAGGCGGACGCGCTCCTGCTCGCGGGTTGGCTCCGATCGCGGTTGAAGCGGCAGATCAAGCTGAGCCACCGGTCAGCCGCAGAGCTCGAGCGCGTTGCGGTCGACGGCGAGCCGGTCCCGCAGCCGCGAGGGTGGCCGCCGAATCCGAGCGACCTCCTGTCGGCCGAGCTCGACGTCTTCGGCCGCGACCCGATTTACGAGGCCGCCGTCAACGCAGCCCGCTGAGATCGAGGCGGCCGTTCGACGAGACGGGGTCGTCGAACCGCCCGCCCGCCTCTTCGAGGATGACCCCGAGCGGCGCTGTGTCCCAGACCGCGAGCCCGAGGGCGTCGACGGCCACCTCCGCTGCACCCTCGGCCACGAGCATGTGGGCCCAGAAGTCGCCGAGGCCGCGGAGGTGCCACGCAGCCCAGGCGCGCTCCGGCACGGGCCGGTCGAGGGCGTAGAGGAGTGTTGCGTTCTCGAGCCGATCGATCGCCGAGACGTGGATCTGCTGCCCGTCCGCGAACGCTCCGCCGCCGCGGGCCGCCCACCAGCGCCGGCCGAGCGCGGGCGCCGAGACGACGGCGACGCGATCCTCGAAGGCGATCAGCGTCGCCCAGATCGGAATCCCCCGCGTGTAGTTCCGCGTCCCGTCGATCGGGTCGATGATCCAGCCGGATGCGTCGCCGCCTTCCTCCTCGCCGAGCACGGCCTCGCCGGGGCGTTCATGCTCGATCCGGGCTCGCAGTGTGGATTCGACGAGGCGGTCGGCCTCAGATACCGGGGTCAGATCGGGCTTCGTCTCGACGTGGAGATCTGCGGCGCGGAAGCGCGCCATCGCGATCGCGTCGGCGTCGTCGGCGAGAGAGAGCGCGAACGCGAGGTCGTCGTCGAGCTCCACTCGGGGAGCCTAACGACCACCCTTGACGACCGAGAACGTGGGCTTGGCGACCTTCAGGGGCGTCGGTTCCGACCACGCCATCTGCGGGCGCTTGAGGAACGAGTGGTTGTAGCCGCGGACGCGGTAGTACCAGGTGCCGGGCTCGAGCGGAAGCAGCGACGAGGTGGCCCCGGTCACGAGCGATCCGAGCGGCCGCCACGGATTCGCGGACTTGCTCCACTGGATCTCGTACTCCTGAGCCCCGAGCACCGACTGCCAGGCGACGAGCGGCGTGCCGTAGAACGACGGGGTCGTGCGTACGGCCGCAGTCAGGCGGCCCTTGGGCGAGAGGCCGCTCGCGAAGGGTCGGCTGGAGGCGGTGACAACCGGCGGCGTGGCCTTGCCGAAGCGCATCACCCGGCCGGACTGGCAGGCGTCCTGCGGCAGCTCGGTCTCGCGATATCGGTAGGAAACCGGTGCCGGGATGCCGCTTGGACCCGGTGCGACGGGCGGTCCCGGAATCGGCTCTGCGACGACGGGAACGACAGTCCAGTAGTAGCCGCCTGTGGGCCAGGCGGTGTCGGGCAGGTCGACCTTGGCCGCAGTTGGGGCGGCGGCCGGCGTCGCAGCACCGGTCGAGCCGGTCGTGGCGGGGGTGGTGGCGGCTGCCACTTGCTCGTTCGTGACCGAGAGCGTGCCGTCGACCATCAAGGCTGTTCCCTCGGAGCCATGGTCGAGTGTGTCCCCTCGTGCCGCCGCGATTCCGAGCGAGTCCTTCGGCAGCGCGAGCGGCCCTGTCGTCCGCGGTGCATATGCGGGGCTGCCGACCACGGCCCCGCGGTAGACGATGTTGACGCAGTCCTCGTCGGTCGCCACGTAGACGCGGAACAGCTCGGCCGGTGTGCCGTTGTTGTAGTCCAGCGGACCACCGCTGTCGCCGCTGAACACAAAACCGGGCGTGAGGGCATGCGCACGACCGGCACCCGAGTCCGACTGGACGTCGGACAGAGCGGCGACATCTCCGAGCGTCCCGAGTGAAAGAGGTGGTTGGACATCTGTAAAGGTGGGGCTCCATGGCCCCCACGTCGTCGCCGGCAATCCGGAGACGACCTCGCCGTAGAGAGCGCGCTGCGCGCGGACTCGGAATCTGATCGAGCCCGTGAAGAACGGGTTCGTGCGGTGGAAGGTGTACAGATCGCGCGCGTCAGCGACATTCGTCGTTGTCATGAACGTGCTCTTGGCCCCGTAAAGCCAGACCTGGTAGGCCGTCGCGCCCTCGACCGGCGACCAGCGCACGAGTCCCGGATGCGTGCTGTTGAGGTCCTTCGGGACGCTGGCCCAGCGGATGTTGAAGCCGTAGGGCGCGCTCCAGGACGTGACGCCCTTGCTCGTGATCGCGCGGACATGTGCGTAGAGGGCGTAGGGAGAGCCGGTGATCCAGGGCAATGCCAGATCGATGGAGACGGTCGGCGTGCGCAGGTTCTTGTAGAGCTTCGCCAGCTTGGCGGCGGCCGTCTCCACGGTCGGCGTCGTTGTCGCGGGGGCAGTGGTCGTGGTGGTCGTCGGGTCGACGAATTCGTCGTTCGCGTTCGACCAGACGATCGAGCTCTCCGTGAACGACCTGGTGGTCGCGAGCTCGAACTCGTAGCGGAGGGCGCCCCGGACGGGGAGCCACGCAAAGGAAGGTGTGCGGTCGAATTCGTGCTTGACCGGCTCGTCGGCGCGCAGCAGGAACGCTTTCAGCCCTTGCGGCGTGATCGCCGGGCGGTCGATCCGCGCCTCGGCGACGCCGCTGAGGGCGAGCGCGAGCACGCCGAGAGCGGCAAGCGCAAGAAGACGACGGACCGCAAGCATCACCCAGCCTTCATCGGCCGCCGCACCGGGAAGCTTTAGGTCGGGCTTGGCTCCAACAGACGTGCGGCTTCGAGAACGAGGGCGTCCGCACCGGCCCGGCCGACAATCTGGAGCGAGGCGGGCAGACCGTCCTCGGCCGGGCCGCACGGGAGCGCGAGCGCAGGCCAGCCGAGCGCCGAGATCGGATACGTGAAGTGGATCAGCGAGAGGCGCACGTCCAGATCGCCGGGCCCGGCCCCTCGGTCCAGCGGCGGTGCCACGATCGGGAGCGTCGGTGTGAGAACCAAGTCGAGGCCCTCGAGTGCGTCCTCGACACGTTCCCGGTACTCCACACGAAGTCGTTCGCCACGCTCGACCTCCGAGTCGCGCACCGCCAGGCAGCGCTCGATCTTGATCCGGACGTCCTCGCCGTACAGATCGGCGTTCTCCGCGAACAGCTCGCGGTGGACGTCGGCGACCTCGCGGTTGAAGACGGCGAGAATCCCTCCGTCGGGAAACGGGAGCTCGACGGGCCGACGGCGCGGGAAGCGCGCGGCCGCCGCTTCGACCCGCTCGCGAACCAGAGGATCGGCGAGCTCGGTCCAGGCGACACCGACCTCGAACTCCTCGAGCGCCTCGAGCTCGACGGCCTCGAAGCCTGGGACGAGGGCGGCCAGCATCCGCTCGCAGCTGTCGACATCGGGCGCGAGCGGCCCGCCGGTGTCGAAGCTCGCTGCGAGCGGCCAGCAGCCGTCGAGCGCGACGAGACCGTGCGTCGGCTTGTGCCCGACGACGCCACAGCACGCAGCGGGGATCCGGATCGACCCGGCAGAGTCGGTGCCCAGCGCTGCGTCAGCGAGCCCCGCTGCTACTGCGGCCGCGGAGCCTCCGCTCGAGCCGCCCGCGACGCGGCCCGGGAAGCGTGGGTTCGGGACGTCGCCGAAGTGCGGGTTCTCGGAGGTCGTCCCGTACGCGAACTCGTGCAGGTTCGCCTTGCCGACGTTCACGTAGCCGGCGTCCTCGAGTCTCAGCACGGCGGATGCCGTCCGCTCGGGCATGTGGCCGGCGAAGATCCCCGACCCGTACGTCGTCTCGAGCCCGCCGGTGTCGAAGAGGTCCTTGACCGCCAGCCGGACCCCTGGTCCGGGCGACTCTGGCTGGGCGAGGAAGATGTACTGAACTTCGTTAGTCATCACGCTGGCCGCGGAGCGGCCCTTTAGGGGTCTTCGCGCGGTCGGGATCCGCTATTGCGGATTCCGATCTTGCGCTAGTCAAAAGCCAGGTAGAGGAGCGCGACGCCGACGGTCCCGGCGAAGATGAGCAGGAAGACGCCGAAGAGCATCCAGCCCAGGACCAGGTTCTGCCGCTCGAGCTCGGGAGTCAGTTCCTTCACAGGATCACCGGATTCACCGCTGCCGCGACGAAGAGCAGCGCGAGGTAGAGGAGCGAGTAGTGGAAGAGGACGCCTGCGTTGCGCCGCGTCGGCTCGCGCCTGAGCTTCCACGCCAGTGCGAGGAAGACCGCGCCGAGGAGAGCCGCCGCGACCGAGTAGACCGGGCCGAGCCAGTAGCCGACGGCGAGCGTGCAAGCGACCATCACCAGGGAGTAGAGGACGATCTGTCGCGTCGTCTCTGCGTCGCCGCGGACGACAGGCAGCATCGGCACCTTCGCCGCCGCGTAGTTCTCCTTGATCAGGAGCGCCAGCGCCCAGAAGTGCGGCGGCGTCCAGAGGAAGACGATCAGGAAGAGCCAGAGCGCCGGGAGCCCGAGGTCCCCGGTCGCGGCCGCGTAGCCGACGAGCGGCGGCACCGCGCCCGCAGCGCCGCCGATGACGATGTTCTGCGATGTCGAGCGCTTCAGCCAGCGGGTGTAGACGAGGACGTAGAAGAGGTTGCCGACGAGCGCGAGCGTGGCCGTGAGCACGTTCACCGTGCTGGCGAGAAGCACGAAGGAGAGCGCCGACAGGGCGAGCCCGAACTCGAGGCCGCGGGCGGGCGGAACGCGGCCCGAGGCGACCGGCCGCTTCTCCGTGCGCGCCCCCATCAGGCGATCGATGTCCGCGTCCAGAACGTGGTTGAGCGCACTCGCACCGGCGCAGGCCAGCGCGAGGCCGGTCATCGTCGCGGCGAAGAGCCACCCGTCCGGAATCCCTTGCGCGCCGACGAACATCCCTCCGGCGCCCGTGAGTAGCAGCAGCGACATGATCCGCGGCTTCGTCAGCGTGACGTAGTCCCGCCACGGGCCCGACGCCACCGGCTCGCCGCGGAAGCACTGGACGCTCAGGACGAGCGTGGCCGCGAACGCGAGCGCGGCGAGGGTCGCGTGGACGCTCGGCGCGGTCACGAGCGCGGCGAGGCCGAAAAGGACGAGCGCCACCAGTGACGGGACGAGCAGGCTCCGATATGCGACCCAGGCCGCGACGACGAGCGCCACGAGCGGCGGCAGCGCGAGCGCGGAGAGCAGCGAATGCGCCGCCCCCGGGCCGAGCGTGCCCGAGACGACTGCCACGAGCGTCGCGGCGGACGCGCCGAGGGCCGTCAGGCGGAGCCAGGGCCCAGGAGCGGAGCTAGATCTCACCGCGCTCCTTCAGCCGGCGCCTGAGGTCGTAGAGCGGCCGTGCACTCGTGACGTACGGGACGGTGTCGAAGTTGTACGACGGCGGCGGCGAAGTCGTGTACCACTCGAGCGTGTCGGCGAGCCACGGGTCGTTGCCCACCCGCCGCCCCTTCCGCGACTTCACCACGTTCCAGACGAAGAGGAGGATGCCGAGCCCCATGATGTACGAGCCGATCGTCGAGATCAGGTTGTACTCCTGCAGCAGCCCGGTGTCCTCGTAGGTGTAGATCCGCCGCGGCATCCCGAGCAGCCCCAGCATGTGCTGCGGGAAGAAGGTGATGTTGAAGCCGATGAAGGTCAGCCAGAACTGGATCTTCCCGATCCGTTCGTCGAGCATCCGCCCGAAGAACTTCGGCCACCAGTAGTAGAGCCCGCCGAGGATGCCGAGGATCGAGCCGCCGAAGAGCACGTAGTGCAGGTGGGCGACGACGTAGTAGGTGTCGTGCACCTGCCAGTCGACGGGGAAGGCGGCGGTGAAGATCCCCGAGAGGCCGCCGATCGTGAAGACCGAGAGGAACCCGAGCGCGTAGAGCATCGGCGTGTCGAAGTGCAGGTTGCCGCGCCAGAGCGTCGCGAGCCAGTTGAAGATCTTGACGCCGGTCGGCACCGCGATCACCATCGAGGCGATCATGAAGAAGCCGTTCAGGAAGTCCGGCATCCCGACCGTGAACATGTGGTGCGCCCAGACGAGCATCGAGAAGAAGCCGATCGCGACGGTCGAGAAGGCGACGGCCTTGTAGCCGAAGATCGGCTTGCGCGAGAAGACGGGAAGGATCTCCGAGATGATCCCCATCACCGGCAGGATCATGATGTAGACCTCGGGGTGGCCGAAGAACCAGAAGGCGTGCTGATAGAGCACGGGGCTGCCACCGTCGGTCGGGATGAAGAAGCCCGTGTCGAACTGGCGGTCGAGCAACAGCAACGTCAGCCCGGCCGAAAGCGTCGGTAGGACGACGACCAGGAGCGCCGCGTAGACCTCGACTGTCCAGACGAAGAGGGGCAGGCGCGTCCAGCTCATCCCCGGTGTCCGCAGGTTGTGGATCGTGACCACGAAGTTGATCGCCCCCGCGAGCGAGGCGAGCGTGAGGATGTGGAGCGCGAGGATCCAGAGATCCTGGCCGTTTCCTTCTGAGTAAACAGAGTTCGGCGGGTAGCTCGTCCAGCCTGCGCGGGCAGCGCCGCCGACCGCGAAGAAGGAGAGCAGCAAGACGATACCGCCGAAGAGGAAGAGCCAGAACGAGAGCGCATTGAGGCGCGGGAATGCCATGTCGCGGGCGCCGATCATCAACGGCACGAGGTAGTTGGCGAATCCGGCCAGGATCGGCACGACGACGAGGAAGATCATCGTCGTGCCGTGCATCGTGAAGAGCTGGTTGTAGCTGTCGCGCTCGATGAAGTGATTGTTCGCCTCCGCGAGCTGCGTGCGGATCAGCAGCGCCATGATCCCGCCCGCCAGGAAGAAGAACCCGGAGGCGGCGAGGTACATGATCCCGATCCGCTTGTGGTCGGTGGTGACGAGCCAGCTCGCCACGCGGCCGCGCTGCCAGGTGGGGATCGGGGTCTCGGCGTTAACCGCCACGGAGGATGTCCCTCTGGAGGTAGTCGATGAGTGCGTCCATCTGGACGTCCGTCCAATCCTCGCCCACCGGCGGCATCAGCCCGCGGCCCTCTCGGACGACCTGTTCGATCGCCGCGTCGTCCTCGAGCAGGCTATTTCCCTGCAGCCGCGGCCCGAAGTCGCCCACGCCTGCGAGGCCGTGACACTTCGCGCAGGCGCCCGTGAACGTCTCCCGGCCGAGGTCGGACGTTCCGTCTGCCTGAGCCCGTGCCTCCCGCTCGAGCCAGGCGTCGAACTCCTCACGCGGCAACGCTTCGACGGACGCCCGCATGTTGGCGTGCTGGATGCCGCAGAACTCGGCGCATTGACCCCGGTAGATGCCGGGCGCGTCGGCGTTGAACCACGTCACGTTCGTCGTGCCCGGGATCGCGTCGAACTTCCCGCCCAGAGCCGGGATCCACCAGGAGTGGATCACGTCGAAATCGGGCGCGGAGACGTCGAGCTTGACCGTCTGACCGACGGGCGCGCGCAGGTTGTCGACCGCGATGACGCCGTTCGGGTACGTGAAGTTCCAGTAGTAGCGATACCCCTCGACCCGCACGTCGACGCGTCCGCCCTGCGCGCTTGCGCTCGGCACGTCCGCGATGCCGGGGAGCTTGTAGAAGACGAACGAGCCGATCGCCGCCAGAATCACCACCGGCGCGATCGTCCACGCGAGCTCGAGGTTCGTGTTGCCGTGGACCTGCGCGCCCTCCTCGGAGCGGGCGCGGTTTCGCGCGCGGTAGCGGATGATGAACCAGATCAGCGTGGCCTGCACGAGCACGAAGATCGCCCCTGTGAAGATCGCGACCCAGAGGTAGCTTTGCTTGATGCCCTCGGCGTTCGGCGAGGCCGGCTCGACCGGGGCGAAGCCGCCGTTCCCGGCGACCGCAGCGCCGGAAAGCGCAAGCGCCCAGAGGACGACCACTGCGAGAGACCGGCGCACTGCGTGCCATTCTATGAAGGTGACCAAGGCGCTGCGCAGCGGAACCCGTGTCGAGCTGCCCGCCTCGGTCGACCGGCCGTTCGAGGTCTACGTCAACGGGGTCGCGCAGCGTGAGGGAGTCGACTTCCGCGTCGTCGACGGGGCGCTCGTCTTCTCGCGCGAGTTGCGCCAGGAAGGCAAGCTCGGCTTCTGGCGCTGGGCCTCGATCACGTTCGGCGTCGCCGGCACGTACCGGCAGAACGACGTCGTGGACGTGACCTACGAGCGCGGTGGGCGGCGGGCGGTGGCGTCGGCCTTGCCGGTCGAGCCGACGTGAGCCGTCAGTCGGTCTGACGCATCTGTCGCCTCGCGCAGCCGCTCGGCGAGCTCGTCCGTGAGCTGACCCGACCCGAGCCGCCACAGCCAGTTTCCGTGGCGGATGCCGGGCGTGTTCATGCGGCCCTCGCTGCCAAGGCCGAGCACGTCCTGGGCGGGGATCATGCAGACCGCCGCGCGTGAGGAGAGGGCGAGCTCGATCAGCGTCCAGGGGTCCTTGCCCGGGATGTGTCCGAGCAGCGTGTCCGTGTCATGGGTCGTCGTGTAGATCACCTGGTGCACGCGGTGGTTCTCGAACCGGTGCGGGTTGCTCGGCGGCCCCTGGAACGCCCAGAGGAGCACGACCATCCCGGGGAAGCCGAGTGCGTCGCGGAGCAGCACGACGTCCTTCGTGATCATGCCGAGATCCTCGGCGATCACGGGCAGCTCGCCGAGCTCGGCCTCCGCCGCCCGGAACATCGAGTCGCCCGGGCCGGGAAGCCAGTGGCCGGTGCGAGCGTCATGCCCGCCAGAGGCCTCTGGGATCGCCCAGAAGGCGGCGAAGCCGCGGAAGTGGTCGATCCTCGCGAGGTCGTAGAGCGCGAACGTCCGCCGTAGCCGCTCGATCCACCAGCGGTAGCCCCGCTCCGCGAGCGCATCCCAGTCGAAGAGCGGATTGCCCCAGTGCTGACCCATCGGGCCGAACTTGTCCGGCGGCGCGCCCGCCACCGCACCTTGCAGGAAGAGCTCCGGATGGTTCAGCTGGTCGACGCTGTCCTGAGCGACATAGATCGGGACGTCGCCGATCAGCCCGATTCCGCGCGCTCGTGCGTATTCGCGCAGCGCCGACCATTCGCGGTCGAACCGAACCTGGTCGGCCACGCTCCCGCCCGAGCTCTCCCAGTCGGCGATCCAGTACGCATTCGCCCGGCGGTACGCCGCGAGCTCGCGGCTCGAAACGGGAGCGTCCGGCTCTGCCAGGAAACCGTTCCAGGCGGCGAACGCCGAGGAGGATGCGTAGGGTGACCCGACGTCGTCGGGAGGGCCGAGCGGCAGGACCTGCCACCAGCTCTGTCCTGCGGCCGCGAGCCAGTCCACGAACGCATACGCCTCGGCCCCGAGCGTGCCGCCGGGCAGCGAGGTCGGGTGCAGCACGATTCCGCTCGATCGTTGAAGCTCCATGTCCTGTTTACCGTTCGGCGTTGGCTGAAAGTCTCGGAACCGTGCCCTTACCCTCCCTCAAGCAACCACCGCCCCGGATCCAGATCCAGGACGTGCGACCGCAGGTCGACTGCGGACGGTATCCCGTCAAGAGCACGCAGGGCGACTCCCTCCAGATCTCGGCGAACGTCTTCAAGGACGGCCACGACGTTCTTCGCGCGGTCGTCCGCTACCGGGCCGAAGGCACTCGCAAGTGGCTCGAGCGTCCGCTCGAGCCGGTCGGGAACGATCGCTGGGAGGGAGCACTTCGAGGCGTCCGCGCTCGGGCGTTGGCAGTTCACGATCGAGGCCTGGGTCGACCGCTACGCGACGCTGCTCGACGAGCTCGACCGGAAGCTCGCAGCCGGACAGAGCGATCTGAGCAGTGAGCTGAGCGAGGCCGAGGCCCTGTTCGGCCCCGGCACCGTCGACGAGTGGCACGACGCCGCGCCCAAGCTCGGCGCGAAGGATCGGCACGGCAAGACGTCGCTCGCGCGCCCGCTCGAGGTCGACGTGGAGCGAGAGCGTGCCCGCTTCGGAGCGTGGTACGAGCTCTTTCCGCGGAGCTGGGGCGGGTTCAAGGGCGTCCAGAAGGTGCTCCCGCAGCTCGCCGAGCTCGGCTTCGACGTGATCTACCTGCCGCCCATCCATCCGATCGGGACGACGAATCGCAAGGGCCGGAACAACGCCCTCACGGCCGAGAAGGGCGATCCCGGGAGCCCCTGGGCGATCGGCGGGCCCGAGGGCGGCCATGACGCGATCCACCCCGAGCTCGGCACGCCGAAGGACTTCGACCGGCTCGTCGAGGAGGCGCGGAAGCACGGGCTGGAGATCGCGCTCGACTTCGCGATCCAGTGCTCACCCGATCACCCCTGGCTGAAGGCCCACCCGGAGTGGTTCAACCGGCGGCCGGACGGGACGCTCAAGTACGCCGAGAACCCGCCCAAGCGCTACCAGGACATCTACAACGTCAACTTCGACTCGGACGACTGGCCCGGTCTGTGGGAGGCGCTGCGGGATGTCGTCTTCCACTGGTGCCGCCACGGTGTGCGGGCGTTTCGCGTCGACAACCCGCACACGAAGTCCGTGCCCTTCTGGGAGTGGCTGATCCGCGAGGTGCGCGACGAGTTCCCCGACACCGTCTTCTTCGCCGAGGCCTTCACGCGGCCGGCGATGATGACGACGCTCGCGAAGATCGGCTTCAGCCAGTCGTACACCTACTTCACCTGGAAGAACACGAAGGCCGAGCTGACGGAGTTCCTGCAGATGCTGCTCGGATGGGCGCCGTTCTACCGGCCGAATTTCTTCGTCAACACGCCGGACATCCTGCACGAGTACCTCCAGGAGGGTGGCCCGCCCGCGTTCCAGGGCCGGCTCGTGCTGGCCGCGACGCTCGCGCCCTCGTACGGGCTCTACTCCGGCTACGAGCATTTCGAGAACGTGCCGGTGACGGCCGGGAGCGAGGAGTACCTCGACTCGGAGAAGTACGAGATCAAGCAGCGCAAGCTCGACGGTCCGCTGCTGCCGCTCGTGCGGCGGCTGAACGAGATCCGCCGCACCGAGCCGGCGCTGCAGCGATTCGAGAACCTGCGCCTGCTCGGGACGCACGGCGAGCACGTCTTCGCGTATGCGAGGGGAACCGAGATCGCGGTCGCGGTCAATCTCGACCCGCGCGCGCCGCGCGAGGACGTCGTCGTCGTCCCGCCGGACATCGGCCTGCCGGAGGAGTTCCCGGTCCGCGACCTGCTGACGGGCGAGCGCTACCGCTGGCGGATCGGCCGCAACTACGTTGGGCTCGGCCCGGGCCAGTCCCATTTGATGAGAATCGGCGCATGAACGACCACAAGCCACCCGTCGCGAACAGACATGCCGGGGCCAGGACCCGTCACGTCCGCGCGGGACATGGCGGGGCCAGGACCCGTCGCGGCCCGAATGGACGGTTGGAGTGAGCGAGCCCGGGCACTGGTTCGAGTCCAACCCGCTGTGGTTCAAGACCGCGGTCTTCTACGAGATCCACACCCGCGCGTTCTTCGACGGCAACGACGACGGCTCCGGTGACTTCCGCGGCCTGATTCAGAAGCTCGACTACCTGCAATGGCTCGGGATCGACTGCATCTGGCTGCTTCCGTTCTATCCCTCGCCGCTGAAGGACGGCGGCTACGACATCGCCGACTTCTACGACATCAACCCGGACTACGGCACCGTCGAGGACTTCCGCGCCTTCGTCGAGGCGGCGCACGAGCGGGGGATGCGAGTGATCGTCGACCTCGTCATGAACCACACCTCCGCCGACCACCCCTGGTTCCAGGAGTCCCGTTCCGATCCGAACGGCCCGAAGGGCGACTGGTACGTCTGGTCGGACACCGACGACGCCTACAAGGACGCGCGGATCATCTTCATCGACACCGAGGTGTCGAACTGGACCTTCGACCCCGTGCGCGAGCAGTACTACTGGCACCGCTTCTTCAGCCATCAGCCGGATCTGAACTACGAGAACCCCGAGGTGCAGGACGCGATGCTCGCGGTGCTCCGCTTCTGGCTCGACCTCGGCCTGGACGGGTTCCGGCTCGATGCAGTCCCCTACCTCTTCGAGGAAGAGGGGACGAACTGCGAGAACCTGCCCCGCACGCACGGGTACCTCAAGCGGGTGCGGTCCGAGATCGACGAGAAGTACCCGGACCGGGTGCTGCTGGCGGAGGCGAACCAGTGGCCGGAGGACGTTGTCGCCTATTTTGGTGACGGCGACGAATGCCACATGGCGTTCCATTTCCCAGTCATGCCGCGCATGTTCATGTCGCTGCGGCGCGAGGAGGCGCTGCCGATGATCGAGATCCTCGACCGCACACCCCCTATCCCCTCGACCACGCAGTGGGGACTCTTCCTGCGCAACCACGACGAGCTGACGCTCGAGATGGTCACGGACGAGGAACGCGACTACATGTACAGCGAGTACGCGAACGATCCACGAATGAAGCTCAACGTGGGCATCCGACGGCGTCTCGCGCCGCTCCTCGACGGCGGGCGCGACGAGATCGAGCTGATGCATGCAATCCTCTTCTCCCTGCCGGGTTCGCCCGTGCTGTACTACGGAGACGAGATAGCGATGGGGGACAACGTGTATCTCGGCGACCGCGACGGAGTCCGCACGCCGATGCAGTGGACCGGCGATCGCAACGGCGGCTTCTCGCGCGCCGACTTCGCGCAGCTCTACCTGCCGCCGCTGATGGATCCCGTCTACGGCTTCCAGGCGGTGAACATCGAGGCGCAGCTGCGGACACCGACGTCGCTCCTTCGCTGGTTGCGGCGCTTCATCGAGCTGCGAAAGCAGCATCCCGTCTTCGGGCGCGGCGACTACCGGGTCCTGCGGCCCGAGAACCCCAAGATCTTCGCCCACATCCGCTCGTTCTCGGAGGACATCGTCCTCTGCGTCCACAATCTCGCCCGGTCGGCGCAGGCGGTCGAGCTCGACCTCTCAGCCTTCACGGGCCGTGTGCCGGTCGAGCTCTTCGGCAACACCGAGTTTCCCACGATCGGGGAGCTGCCGTACCTGCTCACGCTCGGCCCGCGAGGCTTCTTCTGGTTCCAACTCCAGGACCCGGCCGATGAGCGCTGACCTGAGGACCCGCATCGAGCACGGCGATCTGCACTTCCTCGACGGGCTCGTTCTGCTCGGGACGATCGCCTCGCAGCGCTGGTTCGGCGGCAAGTCGCGGGACGTGCTGGATGCGCGTGTCCTCGACGCGGGTGTCGTCCCAGGTGAGCCGCCGCTCATCGCCTTCGCGATCGTCGAGGTGCGCTACGGCCTTCAGAGCCACGATCTGTACCACCTGCCACTCGGCTTCAGACCCGAGTCGGACCAGTGGAAAGCCTCGATCATCGCTGCGACAGAGGGCTGGACCGTCTATGACGCGATCGCCGATCCGGCGCTCGTCCGGGGGATCGTCGACCTGATCGCCGACGACGCGACGCTCGACATCGGCGAGGCAACGCTCCTCTTCCGCAGCACCGGCGACCTCCGCGACAGCCTCGGGGAGAGGTCGGAGACGCGGCCGATGGGTGCCGAGCAGTCGAACACCTCGGTCGTGATCGACGAGCGGCTGTCGCTCAAGGTCTACCGTCGAATCGAGGCGGGGGTGAACCCCGAGCTCGAGATCCTCCGCTTCCTCACCGAGCGGGGCTTCGACCACATTGCGGCGCTCGAGGGCTACATCTCCTACGAGGGGAGGCCGCTCGAGGCGACGCTGGCGATCCTGCAGCAGTTCATCCCCTCCCAGGGCGACGGCTGGGAGCTCGCGCTCGACACGCTTGCTTCGGATCCGGGATGGCTGCCGGCGCATACACGCCGTCTCGGCGAGGTCACTGCGGAGCTCCACAACGCTCTCGCCTCCGATCCCGCCGACCCGCACTTCGCGCCGGAGGAGCCCAGCACCGAGGCGCTCGCGCTCATCTCGGCCTCGATCGACGAGGAGATCGAGCAGGTGTTCGCAGCCCTGCCGGACATCCCAGCAGTCGCATCGGTGCGTGGCCGCGGCGAGGAGGTACGCGACCGCCTCCGCGCCCTCACGCACATCGGCAGCGTCGGCCGGGTGATCCGCCATCACGGCGACTACCACCTGGGCCAGGCGCTCCGGACGAACGACGAGGACTGGCTGATCCTCGACTTCGAGGGCGAGCCCGCACGGTCGGTGCCGGAGCGGCGGCGCAAGCGCTCTCCGCTGCGCGACGTCGCCGGGATGCTGCGCTCGTTCGCGTACGCCGCGTCGGCGTCCGAGATCCAGCGTGGCGTGAAGGCGCCGGACGGCTGGGAGCAGGAATGCCGGACGGAGTTCATCGAGGGCTACCTCCACACCGTCGACGCGGCTCTCCTTCCGCCCGACCGGAAGTCGATCGAGCGGCTGCTGACCGTCTTCGAGCTCGAGAAGGCCGTCTACGAGCTCCGCTACGAGCTCGGCAACCGGCCCGACTGGGTCTCGATCCCGGTCGCCGGGATTCTCCGGATGCTGGAGCAGGAACTGTGACGGCGCCCCAGGAGCGCGCGGTGAGGATCGGCGAGCTCGATCTCCACCTCGCGGGGGAGGGACGGCACGAGCGAATCTACGAGCGACTCGGCGCTCACGTCGTCGCCGAGGGCGTCTCGTTCGCCGTCTGGGCTCCCAACGCGCGTGCGGTCTCGGTCGTCGGCGACTGGAATCGTTGGGACGGCCGGGAGAACCCGCTCGAGCTGCTCGGCTCCTCGGGCATCTGGGCGGCGGTCGTGCCGGAGGCCTCGGAAGGCGACGGCTACAAGTACGAGGTGCACGGCGTGGACGGCCAGCTGCGCCTCAAGGCCGACCCCTTTGCGTTCCACGCCGAGGTGCCGCCGAAGACGGCTTCGAAGATCTACACGTCTCGGCACGAATGGAGCGACAGCGCCTGGCTCGAGCGCCGGCATGCCTCACAGCCGCTGAAGGAGCCGCTGTCGATCTACGAGGTGCACGCGGAGTCGTGGCGGCTGGGCCTCGGCTGGAAGGAGCTCGCGGACCAGCTCGTCTCCTACGCCAACGATCTCGGCTTCACGCACGTCGAGTTCATGCCGGTGATGCACCACCCGTTCTCCGGCTCCTGGGGCTATCAGGTGACTGGCTTCTACGCCCCGGTCTCGACGATGGGCGAGCCCGACGACTTCCGGGCCCTCGTCGATGCGCTCCACCAGGCCGGGATCGGCGTGATTCTGGACTGGGTCCCGGCGCACTTCCCGCGCGACGAGTTCGCCCTCTCGCGCTTCGACGGAACCGCCCTCTACGAGCACGAGGACCCGCGGCGCGGCTCGCATCCGGACTGGGGCACGCTGGTCTTCAACCTCGCCCGGAACGAGGTGCGGAACTTCCTGCTCGCGAACGCGCTCTACTGGGCGCGCGAGTTCCACGCCGACGGGATCCGCGTCGACGCCGTCGCGTCGATGCTCTACCTCGACTACTCGCGCAAGCCGGGCGAGTGGGTGCCGAATGCCTTCGGCGGCAGGGAGGACCTCGACGCGGTCTCCTTCCTCCGCGAGCTGAACGAGGTGCTCCACGACCGCGAGCCGGGAATCCTCTCGATCGCCGAGGAGTCGACGGCTTGGCCGGGCGTCTCGCGCCCGGTTCACCTCGGCGGGCTCGGCTTCGGCTTCAAGTGGAACATGGGCTGGATGCACGACACCCTCGAGTACTTCTCGAAGGAGCCGGTGCATCGGCGCTTCCACCACCACGAGCTCACCTTCTCGATGGTCTACGCCTGGAACGAGAACTTCGTGTTGCCGCTGTCGCACGACGAGGTCGTCCACGGCAAGCGGTCGCTGCTCGGCCGGATGACCGGCGACCGCTGGCAGCGATTCGCGAATCTGCGCGCTCTCTACGGCTACATGTGGGCCCATCCCGGCAAGCAGCTCCTGTTCATGGGCTGCGAGTTCGCGCAGGAGAAGGAGTGGAGCGAGCCAGCCGGCTCCCTCGACTGGCACCTGCTCGACGAGGCCGACCATCACGGCGTGCTCGATCTGATCCGCGACCTCAACCGCGTCTACGACGAGCAGCCCGCGCTCTGGGCGCTCGACCACTCGCACGAGGGTTTCCGCTGGCTCGAGCCGAACGCTGCGAACGAGAACGTCCTTGCCTTCGCCCGGGTCTCGGAGGATCGCAAGCACTGGCTCGTGTGCGCCTGCAACTTCTCGCCGGTCGTCCGCGAGGGTTGGCGGCTCGGTCTGCCCGCGGCAGGCAAGTGGCGCGAGGCGCTGAACACCGACTCCCGCTTCTACGGGGGCTCCGACGTCGGAAACGGCCTCGGACTGGAGGCGGAGAAGGTGCCCTGGAACGAGCAGGAGCACTCGGTGGAGATCACACTTCCGCCTCTCGGAGTCGTCTGGCTCGTCCCGGATCGGCCCGCCGTGAGGTGAGCGGGAGTCTCCCGGTGCGTCGCTAGGGTGCTGGGATGGATCGGACGAACAGCATCGAGGTCGAGGAGCTCGTGCGCGAGTTCAAGAAAGGGCCGCGCGCGGTGGACGGCATCAACCTGCGCGTCGAGCCGGGCGAGATCTACGGCTTCCTCGGGCCGAATGGCGCCGGCAAGTCGACCACGGTCCTGATGCTGACGACGCTGCTGCCGCCCACGGCCGGGACGGCCCGGGTCGGCGGCTACGACGTCGTCAAGGACGGCCCGAAGGTGCGCTCGGTGATCGGAGCGGCGCTGCAGGAAGCGGCGCTCGATCCGATGCTGACGGGACGCGACCATCTGCGCCTGCAGGCGACGCTGCAAGGGATCTCCCGCCACGAGCGCAAGCCACGCTCGCAGGAACTGCTCGACCGCGTTGGCCTGAGCGAGGCGGCCGATCGAAAGGTCGGCGGCTACTCCGGCGGGATGAAACGCCGGCTCGACCTCGCGCTCGCACTCGTGCACCGGCCGCGGATCATCTTCCTCGACGAGCCGACGACGGGCCTCGACGTCCAAAGCCGCACTGCCCTCTGGGACGAGGTGGCGCGCCTCGCCCACGAGGACGGCGTGACCGTCTTCCTGACGACGCAGTACCTCGAGGAGGCCGATGCGCTCGCCGATCGCGTCGGGATCATCGACCACGGGCACATCGTCGCCGAGGGGACTCCGCAGGCCCTGAAGGCCGAGATCGGGCTGCCCAGCGTTCACGCGATCCCCGCGAACGAAGCCGATCGCGAGCAGCTCGTGGTCGCGCTCGCCCCGTACGGCGAGGCGCTCGGCACGGGCGCCGGCGAGGTCGCCGTCCGGCTGCACGAGGGGCTTGCGGGACTCCCGGCCGTCGTCCGCGCAGTCGACGACGCCGGTCTCACTCTCGCCAGCCTGGAGATCCAGGCGCCCTCGCTCGACGACGTCTTTCTCGCCAAGACAGGCCGGTCGCTGGAGGGCGCCGGGGAGGCCGAATCCGAGGCAGCCGAGCCGGCCGCGTGACCGAGGTCTGGCCACAGGTCGGAGCGCTCGCGTGGCGCTCGGTCGTCCGCACGAGCCGCCAACCGGCTGCGGTCGTCTTCCCGCTGATCTTCCCGATGATGCTGCTGCTCGTGAACTCGGGCGGCCTGCAAGCCTCGACGGAGCTCCCCGGCTTCCCCACCGACTCCTTCGTCGCGTTCGCGCTCGCAGTCCCCTTCATCCAGGGCGCGCTCTTCTCGACCATGAACGCGGGCACCGACCTTGCGAAGGACATCCAGACGGGCTTCCTGAACCGGCTGTCGCTGACGTCGATGCGCGGGTCGACGCTGATCGCCGGGCAGCTCGGCGGTGTGGCGATCCTCGGCCTCATCCAGGCGGCGTTCTACATCGCGGTGGGCCTGATCATCGGCGTCCACTTCGCCGCCGGCCCGCTCGGGATCCTGACCCTCTTCGGCTTCGCCGCCCTCATCTCGATCAGTTTCGGCGCGCTCGGCGTCTTCCTGGCGCTGCGCACCGGCTCGGGCGAGGCGATCCAGGGCCTCTTCCCACTGCTCTTCGTTTTTCTCTTTCTCTCCTCGATGAACACGCCGCGGAACCTGATCGGCGTCGACTGGTTCCGCTTCGTCGCCACCGTGAATCCGGTCTCGTACCTGATCGAATGTGTGCGCAGCCTGATCATCACGGGCTGGAATGCGGACGCGCTCGCGCTCGGCTTCGGCTTCGCGTTCCTGATCGGGATCATCGCGACGACAGCCGCGACGCTGGCGCTCAAGCAGCGGCTGGTGCGGACGTGAGAGAAAGGCGGCCGGGGACGTGAGGATCTGGCCTGTTGCCTCCGGTGTGGCGTGGCGGACGCTGAAGAACGTCTTCACCAACCCATCGCTCTTCTTCCCCTCGCTCATCTTCCCGCTCTTCTTCTTCGCCGCGTTCGCAGGCGGGCTCTCGCAGGTCTCGCAGGTCCCGGGGTTCGACTTCCCGCCCGGCTACACGGCGTTCCAGTTCTGCTTCGTCCTGGTCCAGTCGGCGGCATTCGGCGGTGTCTTCACCGGCTTCGGGATCGCGCGCGACTTCGAGTCCGGCTTCGCACGGCGGCTGCTGCTCGCGGCCCCGAACCGAACGGGGATCGTGCTCGGCTACGCGGTGGCCGCAGTCATACGCTGGACCGTGACAGCGACCGTCCTCACTGTCGTCGCGCTCGTCGCTGGGATGAACGTCTTCGGCGGGCCGGTCGACGTCTTCGGCATGTACCTGCTTGCGTTCCTGATCAACATCACAGGCTTGCTGTGGGCCTGCGGCGTCGCGATGCGGTTCCGGACGATGCAGGCGGGCCCCGTCATGCAGATGCCGGTCTTCCTGACCCTCTTCTTCGCGCCCGTCTATGTTCCGCTCGCTCTCCTGACGGGCTGGATCGAGGCCGTGGCGACGCTGAACCCGATCACGTACGTCCTCGAGGCGGTGCGGAGCATGCTCGCGGGCGACGAAGTACACGTGGCACTGGCGTTCGGGCTCGCGATCGTGCTGGTCGGGGGCTTCTCGCTCTGGGCCCTACGTGGTCTGCGGTCGGCGGAGGCTGCTGGCTAGGTCGGGTACCGTCGCGCCGTGTCCCTCGCCACGACATCACCGTTCGGCGCCGTTCCGGTCGAATCCGAAACGGTTGCGTTCCGCACGTGGGCTCCGGCGGCGCGCACGGTGGCCGTGCGCCTGGACGACGGCGATCACCCGCTGACCGAGACCGACGACGGCGTCTGGGAAGGTCAGGCGCCGGCTGCTCCAGGCGACGACTACCGCTTCGCGCTCGACGGCCGCGACGCGTGGCCCGACCCGTGCTCGCGCTGGCAGCCGCAGGGCGTGCGCGGCCCGTCCCGTGTTCTCGACACCAGCACCTTCGAGATCGAGCCGGAGCAGGCACTCGCGCTCGAGGAACTCGTTCTCTACGAGCTCCACGCCGGGACGTTCTCGCCGGAGGGAACGTTCGACGGTGTGATCCCGCGCCTCGCCGGGCTGCGCGAGCTCGGGGTCACGGCAATCGAGCTGATGCCCGTGGCGACCTTCCCCGGCAACCGCGGCTGGGGGTACGACGGGCTGTACCCCTTCGCGCCGCATCGGGCCTACGGCGGCCCGGCAGGGCTCGCGCGGCTCGTCGACGCCGCCCACCGTGAGGATCTCGCGGTGGTGCTCGACGTCGTCTACAACCACATCGGCCCGGGGAACGAGGCTCTGCGCGCGTTCGGGCCGTACTTCACCGACCGCTTCGGGGAGACGCCCTGGGGCGAGGCGCTGGACTTCTCACAGCTCGGCGTCCGCGAGTGGGCGATCCAGAACGCAGAGCTCTGGGTGCGCGACTACGGGATCGACGGCCTCCGGCTCGACGCGGTTCACGCGGTGCAGGACGACTCCGACCGCCACGTCCTCGCCGAGCTCGCCGACCGCGTCCATGCGGCCCATCCCGGCGCGCTCGTGATCAGCGAGATGGCGCTGCCCGACTTCCGCCCGCTGCTGGACTGGGGTCACGACGCGATGTGGCTCGACAGCCTCCACCACGCGCTGCACGTGGCGCTGACCGGCGAGCGGGACGGGTACTACGCAGAGTTCGACGGCTCCATGTCCCGTATCGCCGCCGAGCTCTCCCGGCCGGAAGGCCCGAGGATCGTGACCTGCGCCCAGAATCACGATCAGGTCGGCAACCGTGCGATCGGCGACAGGCTTCCGCCGGCCAAGCGGCGCGTCGCAGCGGCGGTCGTGCTCTTCAGCCTCTGCACGCCGCTTCTCTTCCAGGGCGAGGAGTACGGCGAGACTGCGCCGTTCCAGTACTTCACGGATCACGACGATCCCTTCATCGCGGACGCGACGCGCAAGGGCCGGCGGCGTGAGTTCGCCCACTTCGCAGGCTTCTCCGGCGAGGTTCCGGACCCACAGGAGGCGGCCACCTTCGAGCGGTCCAGGCTGGACCCCGAGGCGCCGGAGGAGCTGTACGTTCGTCTGCTCCGCCTGCGGCGGGAGCTCCCGCGCCGGCTGGAGATCGCGGTCGACGAGACGTCGCGCACGCTCGAGCTCCGCCGCGGCCCCGTCACGCTTCGCGCGGACTTCGCGAACGAGACCGTGGAGCTCGAGCCATGAGGCTGTGGCCAGGCCATCCGTTCCCGCTCGGGCACAGGTGGGACGGCGAGGGGACGAACTTCTCCCTCTTTTCCGAGAACGCCGAGATGGTCGAGCTCTGCCTCTTCGACGAGGAGGACCGGGAAACCCGCTACGAGCTGACCGAGCGCACCGCGTTCAACTGGCACGGCTATCTCGCCGGGGTCGGGCCCGGGCAGCGGTACGGGTTCCGCGTCCACGGCCCATGGGCCCCCGAGCACGGCCATCGCTTCAACCCGAGCAAGCTCCTGCTCGACCCGTACGCCAAGTCGATCGAGGGGCCGATCCTCTGGGAGCGCGGCAACACGCTCCCCTACCGACCGGACGGCGAGGACGCCGACATGGAGCGAGACGACGAGGACGACTCCGCCGCGATCCCGAAGTCGATCGTGATCGACGCCGGCTTCGACTGGCAGGACGACCTGCCTCCGCAGCGGCCGTGGCACGAGACCGTGATCTACGAGGTGCATACGAAGGGGTTCACGAAGTTGATGGAGGGTGTGCGCGAGGAGCTGCGCGGCACCTACGCGGGCCTCGCGTCGGAGCCGGCGCTGCAGTACCTCTCGGCGCTCGGGATCACCGCCGTCGAGCTCCTGCCGATCCACCACATCGCAGACGAGCACCAGCTCGTCCAGAGGGGCCTCCACAACTACTGGGGCTACAGCTCGATCGGCTACCTCGCGCCGCACGCCCTCTACGCAGCAACGGGGCGGCGCGGCGAGCAGGTGAAGGAATTCAAGGGCATGGTGAAGGCCCTGCATTCGGCCGGAATCGAGGTGATCCTCGACGTCGTCTACAACCACACCGCGGAGGGCAACCACCTGGGGCCGATGCTGGCGTTCAAGGGCATCGACAACCTCTCCTACTACCGCACCGTCCCCAGCGATCCGCGCTTCTACATGGACTACACGGGCACCGGCAACTCGCTCAACCCGGTGCACCCCTCGGTGCTGCGCCTGATCATGGACTCGCTTCGCTACTTCGTGGTCGAGTGCCACGTCGACGGCTTCCGCTTCGACCTTGCCTCCGCCCTCGCGCGCGAGTTCCACGAAGTCGACCGGCTCTCGGCCTTCTTCGACATCATCCACCAGGACCCCATCCTGTCCCAGGTGAAGCTGATCGCGGAGCCGTGGGACGTCGGCGAGGGCGGCTACCAGGTCGGCAACTTCCCGGTGCTGTGGACCGAGTGGAACGGGATGTACCGCGACACGATGCGTGACTTCTGGCGCGGCCAGAGCAACGTCGGCGAGTTCGCCTCGCGTTTCACGGGCTCGAGCGACCTCTACGAGACGGATGGCCGGAAGCCTTTTGCGTCGATCAACTTCATCACCGCGCACGACGGCTTCACGCTGCGCGACCTGGTCACCTACAACGACAAGCACAACGAGGCGAACCTCGAGGACAACAAGGACGGCGACAACCACAATCGCAGCTGGAACCACGGCGTCGAGGGGGAGACGGACGATGTCGAGATCAACGCGCTGCGCGAGCGCCAGATGCGGAACTTCCTTGCGACGCTCTTCCTCTCGCAGGGCGTGCCGATGCTGCTCGGCGGCGACGAGATCGCGCGGACGCAGCGCGGCAACAACAATGCGTACTGCCAGGACAACGAGATCTCGTGGATCGACTGGCAGCTCGACGGGCGCGGCGAGGCGATGCTGACGTTCACCAGGCGGCTGATCGAGCTCCGGTCGAAGCACCCGGTCTTCCACCGCCCCGACTTCCTCACCGGCGAGGAGCGCATGGGCTCCGGCGCGCCCGACGTCTGGTGGTTCCGGGCGGACGGACGGAAGATGACGCAGCGCAACTGGCGCGACGGCAACGCGCTCACGCTCGGCGTCTTCCTCAACGGGTCCGAGATCCCCACGCACAGCGCGCAGGGTGCGCCGGTGATCGACGACACGTTCCTGATCCTGTTCAACGCCTGGGAAGGGGCGATCGTGTTCACCCTGCCGGCGGTCTCTTTCGGCCGCCGCTGGACGCACGAGCTCTCGACCGCCGAGCCGGAGCGGGAAGCGGGCTCCGACGTGCATCCGGCACGCGGCGTCGTGCCCGTCGAGGGGCGCTCGCTCGTCCTGCTTCGCCGGGTCGGCTGAGTGGAGGAGATGCGGGCGACCTACCGGCTCCAGCTGGGGCCGGGGCTCGGATTTCGCGAGGCGAGAGAGCTCGTGCCGTACCTGCGCGAGCTCGGCATCTCGCACCTCTACCTCTCACCGTCGCTGCAGGCGCGCTCGGGCTCGACACACGGGTACGACGTCGTCGACCCGACCAGGATCTCGGAGGATCTCGGCGGCGAGGCGGAGTTCCGCGAGCTCTGCGCAGCAGGGCGTGAACTGGGACTGGGCGTCGTCCTGGACATCGTCCCGAACCACATGGCGACCAGCGACGAGAACCCGTTCTGGCGCGATCCGCTCTGGCGCGCGAAGTTCTTCGACCTCGACTGGCGCACGGGCCTGCACCGTCGGTTCTTCGACGTCGGAGAGCTCGCGGGCGTGCGGATGGAGGATCCCGAGGTCTGGGAGGTGACGCACGCGAAGGTCGTCGAGCTCGCGCAGGAGGGTCTGATCGACGGACTGCGCGTCGACCATCCCGACGGGCTGGCGAATCCGCGCCGCTACCTCGAACGGCTGCGCGAAGCCGGCGTCGACCGCATCTGGGTGGAGAAGATCCTCGAGCCGGGAGAGCGTCTGCGCCCGGAGTGGCCCGTCGAGGGGACGACCGGCTACGAGTTCCTGAACGACGTCACGGCGCTCTTCGTCGATCCGGCGGGAGAAGAGCCCCTGACGAGGCTCTACGACGAGCTGACAGGCGAGCGGCGGTCGTTCGCCGAGGTCGCGGCCGAGGCGAAGCTCGAGCAGGCGCGGACGACCTTCGACGAAGAGGCCGACCAGCTTGCCGCCAAGCTGCCGTTCAAGACCGACGTCGCGGCAGCGCTCGCCGCCGTCCCTGTCTATCGCACGTACGTCGAGCCCGATGCGGCGCTCGTGACCGACGACGATCGCACCGCGATCGAGGAAGCGCGCTTGCCCGAGCAGCTGGCACGGATCCTCCTGCTCGAGGAACGCGGCCACGACGCGTTCATCGTCCGCTTCCAGCAAACGACGCCTCCGGTCCACGCCAAGGGCATCGAGGACACTGCCTTCTACCGCTGGAACCGCTTCGTCGCGTTGAACGAGGTGGGCGGCGATCCCGGCGGGTTCTCGCTCTCGGTCGAAGGCTTCCACGAGGCGAACCTCGCGCGCCCGCCGGGCGGCCTGCTCGCGACGACGACGCACGACACGAAGCGAAGCGGGGACATCCGCGCGCGCCTCGCCTGCATCTCGGCCGACCCGGCGGCGTGGGAGGAGGTCGTACGGCGACGGATCGGAGGGTGGCGCGATCCGAACGAGGCGTACCTGATTCTGCAGACGGTCGTCGGCGCCTGGCCGCTGACTGCGGAGCGATTGGAGCTGTATCTGGAGAAGGCGCTGCGGGAGGCAAAGGTGAACACGAGCTGGATCGATCACGATCGCGAGTGGGAGGAAGGTGCGAAGCGGTTCGCGGTAGGGCTGCTCGACGACGTGGAGCTCGGTGCGTACGCCGAGGGCCTGGCGGAGCGGGGCGAGTGCGTGTCGCTGGGCATGACGCTCCTCAAACTCACCTCGCCGGGCGTGCCGGACATCTACCAGGGCGATGAGCTGACCCTCCTGGCCCTCGTCGACCCGGACAACCGCCGTCCGGTCGACTGGGCGCTCCGCCGTCGGCTGCTCGCCTCGGGAGGGCCACCCGCGAAGCTCGATCTGATTCACCGCACGCTCATCCTCCGCATGCGCCGCCCGGCGGCATTCGCCTCGACGTACGACCCCGTCGAGGCAGGCACGGACGTGTGCGCGTTCACTCGCGGAGGCGAGGTGCTCGTCGCCGTCGCGGTGCGCGGCGATCTCTCCACGTTTCAGCCTCCGGGCGGGACGTGGGACGACGTCCTCCGAACGCCACAGCTGCTCCTGGCCGAGCGCACCAAGTAACAGTCTGTTACTTGGATTTGGTGAGCGGCTCGTTCCGGGCGCCAAGAGAGACGCGCGCCTAGTAACAGACTGTTACTTGGCTAGTTCGGCGGCGTGTCGAGGACGCGCAGGCAGACCTCGACGACCTTTGGGTCGAACTGCGAGCCGGCGTTGTGTGCCAGCCGGCGCAGCGCCTCTTCCGAGGGGAGCGCACGTCGGTAGGGCCGGTCGGTCGTCATCGCGTGGAAGGCGTCGCAGGCGAAGATGATCCTCGCCTCGAGCGGAATCTCCTCGCCTGCCTTCTGGTCCGGATAGCCCTGTCCGTCCCAGCGCTCGTGACAGGCACGGACGATCCCGCAGACGTCCTGCAGCTGGTCGATCGGGGCGATGATCTTCTCCCCGAGCTCGGGGTGCGTCTCGATCAGCAAACGTTCCTCCTCGCTCAGCGGGCCCGGCTTCAGCAGCACCGAGTTCGGGATCCCGATCTTGCCGATGTCGTGGAAGAGAGCGCCGAGCTCGAGCCGCTTCAGCGTGTCGCCGTCGAGGCCCAGCTCGCTGCCGACGCGAATCGCCATGTCGGTGATCCAGCGCGCGTGCGACGAGGTGTACTCGTCCCGCGCCTCGAGTGCGTTCGCGAGCGCCTCGACGGTCGAGAGGAATGTGCGCTCGAGCCCCGCGAAGCTCGACGCATTCGCGATTGCGAGCTTTGCCTGGTGGGCGAGACCGCCGAGCAGCTCCAGCTCGCGGTCGCCGTACTCGCTGTCGGGGGCGTAGGCGACGGCGATGGCGCCCCAGCGTCCCTCGAGCGTGAACGGAGCCACGACGTACGAGCCCGAGCCGCCGGCCGGTGGGTCGCTGAGCGACGCATACCCCTCCGGACCGATCACGTAGGGCCCTGGTCGCGCGACGAAGGGCTTCATGTCGTTTGCGGGGAAGCGGCGGCCGACGACCGGCACACCCTGCTCGTCGCCGTGCGCCGCCTGGCCGACGAGGTCGCCGCCGGGCGATTCCTGGAGCCAGAGCGAGGCGTGCGGCGCGTCCATCAGATGCCGGGCGCCGTCGACGATCCGCTCGAGCACCTGCTCGAGTCCTTCGGCGGCGGCGAGGTCGCGGCCGAACTCGAGGAGGGCCTTGGCGCTCTCGGCCTCGCGACGCTGCACCTCGTAGAGCCTGGCGTTCTCGACCGCCGCGGCCGTATGGCCTGCGAGTACCTCGAGCAGTCTCAGATCGTCGGCGTCGAACTGGTTCAGGCCGAGCTTCGAGACGACGATCACGCCGATCACGCGGGCGCCGTAGTGCATCGGCACCGCGATGATCGACTCCTCGATCTGCGCGGTGCCCGCGATCTTGATCGCGAAGTCGCAGGTCGACGCGTCGTCGAGGAGCAGCGATTCGCCGGTCTCGACCACCCGGCCCGTGAAGCCCTCGCCGACGCGGGTGCGGAAGATGTCCACGGCCGGGCGCTCCGGAGCCGTCAACTCGCCCTGGAAGGCGATCGGCTGCAGCTCCTCGCCGTCGCGGACGAAGATTCTGCAGTTGTGGTAATCGATCAGCTGGCGGAGCTCGTTGGCGATCGCCATGCCGATCTCGCGCACGTCGGTCGAGCGATTCAGCTTGCCCGCGAGCGTCTGGAGCATCTTCAGATGTGCGATCGAGCGAACGTCCTCACGGCTGTCGTCCGCGTCGGGGCGCTCGGTGGCCGATTCGTCGAAGAAGACGACCTGGCTCTTGCCGCGTGCCTTCGCAGTCATCATCGCGGCCTCGGCGCAGGCGACGAGCTCGCGCGGGTTCGCCGCGTGCTGTGGGCCCTGAGCGATTCCGATCGAGACGGAGATCTTGCCGGCGAGGTCGCGGCCGACCGCATCCAGCCGCGTCACGAGCCGGGTGGCAAGTGCGACCGCCTGCGTCTCGTGGCTGCGGGGAAGGATCACGGCGAACTCCTCGCCGCCGATCCGGCAGACGACGTCGGTGGTCCTCACCGTGGCGCGCAGATGGTCGGCGAGCTCGGCCAGCACCTCGTCGCCGACCGCGTGACCGAAGACGTCGTTCACCTTCTTGAAGTCGTCGATGTCCAGCATCACGAGCGCGACGTTCTCGTGCTCGCTCGCCGCCCTGGTCAGCTCACGGCGAAGGCGCTCGTGGAAGTAGCGATGGTTGTAGAGGCCGGTGAGGGAGTCGGTCTGGGCTTCCCGCTCGAGCCGCGCACGGATGTGCGCGTTGTCGAGGGCGAGTGCAGCCGCGTCGCCGAGGCGCTTCGCCAGCTCGAACTCCTCCTGGGTGAAGAAGGCGTCCTCGCCGATCCGGTAGACGTTGAGCGTGCCCTTGAGTGCGCCGCGTGCGATCAGCGGCACGACGATCAGCGCTTCCGGCTCGAGCGGAGTCCCCGGCACGAACTCGACCCGCGGGTCGAGGTGCGCCTGGTTCGAGAGCACGGACTCACGATGCTCGACCGCCCAGCCGGTGATGCCGACGCCGAAGGGGAAGACGTCCTCGTAGATCTCCTGCGACCACTCGCTCCGCACGAGCGCCGGGATGAGCTGCCGCTTCGGCTCGTCGGCCTCGTAGATGTGCAGCGCCTCGTAGGGGACGATCTCGTCGAGCGTGTCCGCGATCCGGACGAGCAGCGAATCGAGGCTCTGCTCCGACAGAAGATCGTGGAAGACGTCCGCGAGACGACGGTAGGAGTCGACGGACGGGGTCGCGGCAGGGGTGCCCGAGACGAGCCGGATGTGCGGCTCGCCGTTGGTGGGGGAAACGCGTGCTGGTTCGTCCATATGTGAGCGCTCGCAGTGCCACGGCCGGGGGCCGCAGACTCTCCTCCGATCATCGTGGGTTTCCGGCTCGCGGCCGTCCCTCGAATGGGGGAGACGGCGGCGAACTCGACCCTGGTTCGAACCCCCTATAGGCTTGTGGTCAAGTGGTAACGGGGACCCTCGCCGAGCAGCCGGGCACTGCCGCGACGACTGAGCCCGTCGTTCGGCTCGAGGCCGTCCACAAGAGCTTCGGCGAGAACGAAGTCCTCAACGGGATCGACCTCGAGGTCGCGACCGGCGAGGTGCTGACGATCGTCGGCCCGAGCGGAAGCGGCAAGAGCACGCTCCTGCGCTGCGTCAACCTGCTCGAGCCGCTGAATTCCGGGCGCATCTTCTTCGAGGGCCAGGAGATCACCCGGAAGGGAACAGACGTCTCCAGCGTGCGTCAGCGGATCGGGATGGTGTTCCAGCAGTTCAACCTCTTCCCGCATCTGACCGTGATCGACAACCTGACGCTCGCGGCGCGCCGGATCCGCCACCGCCCACGAGCCGAGGCGGAGCAGCGCGCGCGGGAGCTGCTGGCTCAGGTCGGGCTTTCCGAGAAGGCGGAGCAGCATCCGCATCAGCTCTCCGGCGGCCAGCAGCAGCGGGTCGCGATCGCACGCGCGCTGATGATGGAGCCGCACGTGATGCTCTTCGACGAGGTCACCTCCGCGCTCGACCCGGAGCTCGTCGGCGAGGTACTGATCGTGATGCGCGACCTCGCCCGCGACGGGATGACGATGCTCGTCGTCACGCACGAGATGCAGTTCGCGCGCGAGGTCGGCGACCGTCTCATCTTCATGGACGAGGGCCGGATCGTCGAGCAGGGACTACCCGCCGACGTGCTGGACCGCCCGCAGGAGGAGCGCACGCGCCGGTTTCTGCGCCGCTCGCTTCAGCTCGCAGGCTCACTCGAAGAGTTGTCTGTCACCGACGAGGAAGGAGCACGTGCATGAAGAGGATCCTCCTGGCTACGGCGGGGGTGGCCGTCGTCGCAATTGCTGCGGCGACGATCGGCTCCGCCCAGCCTGCGGCCACCACCGGGGCCGCGACCGCCGCCGCGGCGCCGGCGCCGTTGCCGAAGTTGCCGGCGAACATCAAATCGCGGCAGCGGTTCATCGTCGGGGTCAAGTGCGACGCCCCGCCGTTCGGTTACATCAACGTCCAGGGCAAGAACGCCGGCTTCGACGTCGAGATCGCCAAGTGGTTCGCCCGCTACGCGTTCGGCCGTGAGACTCGCGTGTCGTACGTGTGCGCGCCGACCCCGGCCCGCGAGCCGCTGCTGACGGCGGATCGTGTCGATCTGGTCATCTCGACCTTCACCTACACGGCCGACCGGGACACACGGATCGACTTCTCACGTGCGTACTACAAGGCGACGGGACGCCTGCTCGTGAAGAACGACTCGCCGGTCCAGTCGCTCGCCAACGTCGCCGGGCGCAGGGTGGCGACGACGAGCGGGTCGATCTACGACCGCTGGCTGAAGAGGTGCTACACGAACACCGAGGTCACGGTCACGGACAGCTTCACGAACGCCCTGCTCGCGTTCAACCAGGGCCGGGCGGATGCGTTGATGTGGGACGACACCGTGCTGGTCGGCGTCGCTGCGGCGGACCAGTCCGCGAAGCTCACGAACGATACGTTCCTTGCGCTTCCGTACGGGATCGGGATCAAGCAGGGGAACGTCGCGCTGAAGCGCTGGGTCGACTCGCGGCTCGAGCTGATGCGGAAAAAGGACCACTTCATGACGATCCTCAAGAACAACGTGCCGGGCCGTTTCGTGGCCGGCTTCTCGAAAAACATCCTCCGGCCGAACAACACGTTCGGGTACGCGCCTGCGGGCGCACCGAGCGCGGACACCGTTTGCTAGCAGCGAACGGTCGCATCATCACGACGACGGGGAGCGGCCGCGCACGCGCGGCCGCTCCGCTGTCGTGCCGATGATCCTCGCCACCTACGACCTCTGGGCGTTCGTCTCCGAGAACCGCGAGGAGCTGCTCCAGGCGCTGGTCAACACCCTCAAGATCTCGGCAATCGCGATTGCCGGCGCCTTTGTCATCGGCGTCGTGCTCGGCGCGGCCCGCGCTCACAGGATCCCGGTCGTCAGCCAGTGCACCGCGGTCTACGTCGAGGTGATCCGCAACACGCCGATCCTCGTCCAGATCTTCATGATCTTCTACGCGCTGCCGCAGTTCGGGATCGTGTTCGAGCCGTTCACGGTTGCCTGGCTCGCGGTCATGATCTGGGGCGGGGCCTTCAACAGCGAGAACTTCCGGGCCGGCTTCGAGGCGGTTCCGTATCGCTATCGCGAGGCCAGCGCGGCCCTCGGCTTCGGCGGCCTCTCGACCTTCCTGAACGTCACGCTGCCGATCGGCGGCCGGATTGCGCTGCCGTCATCGATCAACACGTACGTCTCCGTGCTCAAGAACACGTCGTTGATGTACGTGATCGGCTACGCCGAGCTGACGACGACGGCGCTCAACATCAGCAACCTCACGCTCGAGACGAAGGAAGCGCTGACCGTGCTCGCGTTCACCTACCTGGCGCTCGTTTGGGCGCTGTCCGCGCTGATCCGCTTGCTCGAGACCCGCCTCGCCTTGCCGGAGGATCGACGGTGAGCTTTCCGAGCTGGGTCGAGCCGGTCGTCCACTACATCATCTTCGAGGGCCTGCCGGGCACGCTGAAGGTCTCCCTGGGGGCGGTCGTCGGCAGCGTCGTCATCGGGACGGTTTTCGGGACGCTGATCACCGTCCATTTCCGGCCCTTGCGGGCGGCGATCCGGCTCTACATCGAGATCTGGCGCGGCCTGCCGATCCTCGTCACCGTCTTCCTGATCTACATCGGCCTGCCGACGCTCTTCCCCGGGACCGAGCTTGGCGCGCTCCTGTCCACCACGATCGCGCTCATCCTGTGGGGGAGCGCACAGGTCGCGGAGGCAACGCGCGGGGCCGTGCAGTCGATCGCCCGCGAGCAGCACGAGGCTGCGTCGGCGCTCGGCTTCGGCTGGGGCGGCCGCCACGCGCACGTGATCCTGCCGCAGGCGCTGCGACGCCTTCTGCCGCCGCTGGTGAGCATCGTCGTGAACCTCGTCCAGAACTCGACGCTCGCGCAGGTGATCGGAGGTCTCGAGCTCCTCGAGGCAGCCGAGCGTCAGAACGAGAGGCTGACCGCGGTGCCTCCGATCGGGCTCGGCGAGATCAAGGCATTCCAGATCTTCGGATTCGTGATGATCCTCTTCTTCCTGATCTCGTTCCCGCTCACGCGGCTGGCGGCGCACCTGGAGAAGCGCTTGAGCTAGAGGCTCTAGCGGAGAACCAGCTCGTCCGCAGCCGAAGCGGCACGGCGGCGCAGGCTCGCGCCGGTGTCCGGGTCGAACCAGTAGAAGCCGGCCGGGTCGATCGACAGGCGAAGCGGCTCGCCGACCCGAGCAGCGGTGCGCGCGTCGACCCGCGCGGTGAAGGCGGAGCCGTCACTGCCGATCAGCGCTTCCTCCTCGTGGGCCGAACGCAGCTCCTCGGCCTCGATCCGCGGCGCGTCGACCGGGAAGATGACGTGCGCATCGGAGCCGAGATCCTCGATCACGGCGACGTCGACGTCGAATTGCGGCAGCGAGCCGTCGGCGAACGCGGCGTCCTCGAAGCTCTCCGGGCGAATCCCGAGCACGACCGCCCCCTTCGCTTCGGGAAGCTGCTCGGGCTGGAGCGGAATCCGGTGGCCGCCGAACACGACGCCGTCGCCCTCGAGTTGCGCCTCGACGAGGTTCATCGCCGGCGAGCCGATGAAGGCCGCGACGAAGAGGTTGACCGGGTCGCGATAGAGCGCCTGCGGCGTGTCGACCTGCTGGATCTTGCCGTCGCGCATCACCGCCACACGCGTCCCGAGTGTCATCGCCTCGACCTGGTCGTGCGTCACGTAGACGGTCGTCGCGCCGAGTCGAGCGTGCAGGCTCGAGAGCTCCGCGCGCATGCTGACGCGGAGCTTCGCGTCGAGATTCGAGAGCGGCTCGTCCATCAGGAACGCGAGCGGCTCGCGCACGATCGCCCGGCCCATCGCGACCCGCTGGCGCTGGCCACCGGAGAGGGCGGCCGGTCGCCTGTCGAGCAGCTCCTCGAGCCGCAAGAGCCGCGCCACGCGCTCCACCCGCTTCGCGATCTCGTCCTTGGACGTCTTCCGCACCTTGAGCCCGTAGCCGAGGTTCTGGCGGACGGTCATGTGCGGGTAGAGCGCGTAGCTCTGGAAGACCATCGCCACGTCGTGCTCGCGCGGCGGCAGGTCGGTGACGTCCCGCCCGCCGATCCAGATCGTCCCCGCCGTCGCCTCTTCGAGGCCGGCGATCGTGCGGAGAAGCGTCGACTTGCCGCAGCCCGAGGGGCCGACGAGGACCATGAACTCGCCGTCTTCGATGTTGAGCGTGACGTCGTCGACCGCGAGGACGCGACCGGAGAACTCCTTCGTCAGCCGCTCGATGAAGATCTCGGCCATCAGGCAGCCACCAGGTCCTCGCCGCCGACGAAGACGGTGCGGATCTCGAGCGCGTCGTCGAGCACGACGATGTCGGCGTCGGCGCCCGGGCGGAGGGAGCCGAGATCGGGCCGGCGTGCGATGCGCGCCGGGACCTCGGTCGCCGCGCCGACCGCGTCTGCGAGCGGGACGTCGAGTGCGTGCAGCCTTCGGACCGCCTCGATCAGCGTCAGGGCGCTGCCTGCGAGCACGCCGTCGCCGCGGCGCGCGACGCCGTCTCGCACTTCCACGTCGACGTCGCCGAGCCGATAGCTGCCGTCGCCCACGCCCGCCGCCGCGATGGCGTCCGAGACGAGCGCGACCCGGCCCCCGGCCGCACGCCACACGACGCGTGCCGTTTCCTCGGCGATGTGGTTCCCGTCGAGGATCACCTGCACGATCACGTCGTCCCGCGCGAGCGCGGCGCCCGCGATGCCCGGATCGCGATGCCCGAGCGGCCGCATCGCGTTGAAGAGGTGGGTGACCGTGGCGGCGCCGCGGTCGAAGGCACGGGAGGCCTGCTCCGCCGTCGCGTCGGAGTGGCCGCACGACGCGACGACTCCGCGCGCGTGCAGCAGCTCGATCAGCTCGAGTGCGCCCTCGAGCTCGGGCGCAAGCGTCATCTCCGAGACGGGGCCCGCGGCGAGCAGGCGCTCGAGGAGTGCGGCGTCCGGGTCGCGGCGGGCGGTGACGGGATGGGCGCCGAGGCGCAGGGGCGAGAGGAACGGTCCCTCGAGATGGGCGCCGATCACACGAGGTCCGATCGGCTCGCTCGGGACCTCGGCGAGCGCCGCCACGAGGTGATCCTCGGGCGCCGTGATCATCGTGGGCTGGAAGGAGGTGACGCCGTGCTCGAGCAGCACCTCGCCCGCTCGGCGGTACCCGGCCGCATCGGCAGTCGCGAAGTCGACGCCGCCGAAGCCGTTCACCTGCAGGTCGATGAGGCCGGGAATCGCGATCCCGCTGCCACCGCCGCCGTTGACACCGACCGCCGCAATGCGTCCGTCCGCGACCTCGACGTCTCCGCGCAGGAGCACGCCGTCAACGACCGCAGCTTCCACGCCAAGCCTCACGCGTCCGCTCCCAGCGCGCGTCGAATCGAACCGCCGGTTTCTCCGAGTCGCTGGCGTGCGGCCTCGATCGGGGACCCGGTCAAGAGTGAGAGGATCGCGACCTTCGCGTCGCCGCCGGCCGCGATCAGCGCCGCATCGGCTTCGGCGTCGGAGACCTCGGTCGCGAGCTCGACCACGCGGCGGGCGCGGGCGCGCAGCTTCGCGTTGCTGGCGACGACGTCGACCATCAGGTTTCCGAACGTCCTGCCGAGCCGGACCATGGTCACGGTCGAGATGGTGTTCAGGACGAGCTTCTGCGCCGTCCCCGCCTTCATCCGCGTCGAGCCTGCGATCACCTCCGGGCCTGTGACCGCGACGACCTCGTGGTCGGTGAGACGGCCCAGCTTCGAGTCGCGGGAGCATACGACGGCGACCGTCAGGGCACCGGCCCCGGACGCCGCACGGGCGGCGCCGAGCGCATACGGCGTGGTGCCGCTTGCCGACAGCGCCACGACCGCGTCCAGCGGGCCGACCAGAGCGGCGGCGATGTCCTTGGCTCCCTCCAGGCCGTCGTCCTCCGCCGCCTCCTGGGCAACTGCGTGGGCGTGTGCACCACCCGCGACGATCGCGACGATCCGGCCTTCGGGAAGGCCGAACGTCGGGCCGCATTCGGCGGCGTCGACGAGCGCGAGCCGGCCGGAGGTGCCGGCGCCGATGTAGACCAGCCGGCCGCCCGCGGCGACCCGCTCGACGATCGCCTCGATCGCAGCCGCGAGTGCGGGAGCGGCCGCGCGGACGGCCGGCGCGACACGTGAATCCTCGTCGTTGACGAGCTCGACGAGCTCGATGGTCGAGAGCAGGTCGATGTCGGCGTGCAGCGCCTCACGCTGCTCGGTGACGGGCTCGGGGCCTCTCATGCCCGCGGAGTGTAATACCGGTGAGCCGTCAACACAATGGATTGGTATTGACCACTTGTCGGCCGAAGGGTTAGGATGCGGACCACCGTGTCGATCACCTCGCAGCGGATCACGAAGCAGAGCCAGACCCGCGACCAAGTGTTCGACCTGATCGAGAGTGTCGGCGTCGGCCACGCCATTCCCTCCGAGCGGCAGCTGAGCCAGGATTTCGGCGTCTCCCGCCTCACCGTCCGTGCCGCGATCGACGAGCTTGCGCGCGAGGGCTATCTCGTCCGGAGGCGCGGCAGCGGCACGTTCGTCAGCGAGCCGAAGATCGCGCAGGAGCTGACGATGTCCTCGTTCAGCGAGGAGATGCGCAAGCGCGGGATGCGCCCGGCGAGCCAGACGCTCTCGCTCGAGGTCAAGCACGCGGGCGCGTATCTCGGACGGTGCCTGCACGTCTCGCCCTCCGAGCGCATCGTCGTCGCCACGCGCCTGCGCCTCGCCGATGACGAGACCATGGCGATCGAGACGCTGCACGTCCCCGAGCCGCTCGTTCCCGGCCTGACCCGGCAGGACTTCGACGAGACGTCCTTCTACGACCTGCTCACCAACCGCTACGGAATCGAGATCGTCGGTGGGATCCAGACGATCGAGCCGACGGTGACGAACGAGGAGGAGTCCGAGATCCTCGGAGTGCCGCTGCACTCTCCCGCTTTCCAGTTCGAGCGCACGACGCGGTCCGAATCGGGGACTATCGTCGAGTTCGTGCGTTCGATCTACCGCGGCGATCGCTACCGGCTCGTCACCGAACTGAGCCGACGCGACCGGTCGAGCGCCGCGCCCGTCTTCCTGCCGCGCACGCCGTCGTCGTGAGTGCCGCCGCCGCATCGGACGCGCCGGTGGTACCCGGCGCCAAGCTGCTGGCGGAGATCCACGAGCAGCCGGCCGCGCTCCGGCGGCTACTCGAGCACACGGACGAGTACGCGGCGGCAGCCCAGGAAGCGACTCATCGCGGCCTCGATCTCGTGCGGATGGTCGGGCACGGCTCGTCCGACAACGCGGCCTCGTACGGCGTCTATGCCTTCGGCCTGTTGCCGGCCTGGACGGCGATGCGGGACTCGATCTCGCTCTCCGTCTACTACGGGGCGACCGTCGACCTCCGCGGCTCGCTGGTGCTCGGGCTCTCGCAGTCGGGCCAGACGCCCGACGTGCTCGAGTACGTCGAGCGCGCGCGGGCGCGCGGCGCGTTCACGATCGGGGTCACGAACGAGCCCGACTCCTCGCTTGCGAGCGCGGCCGACGTCGCCCTGCCGCTCGCCGCCGGGCCGGAGCGCGCCATCGCCGCGACCAAGACCTACACGAACCAGATCGCGGCTCTCGCGCTCCTCGCGGGGTACGCAGCGGGGCGGGGCCCCGAGATCGCCGACGGCATCCGCCGCACGGCAGACCTGCTCGAGGAGCTTCTACCCGCACTGCAACGGCGCGTGTCCGAGCTGGCTGTCTCGCTTGCCTTTGTCGGGCGGATGTTCGTGATCGGCCGCGGGACGGAGTTCGCGACGGCGCGCGAGATCTCGTTGAAGCTGCTCGAGACCTGTCGAGTGGCGGCCGAGCCGCTGACTGCGACCGACCTCATCCACGGCCCCGTAGCCGCGATCGACGGCCTCTTCCCCGTCTGGACGATTGCCTCGGCGGACGAGAGCCTGCCGGCCGTGCGCGAAGCGGCAGCCCGGGCGCGCGGGGCCGGAGCGATGCTGATCGCGAGTGGCACGGGTGCGCTCGATGTTGCGGCGGCCGAGCACTACCTGCCGGTACCGGCGCCGCCGTTGCCGATTCTCACGCCGCTGCTCTCTGTCGCGCCCGGCCAGCTGCTCGCCTGGGCGCTCGCCCAGGCCCGGGGCCTCGACCCCGACACGCCGAGCGGTCTCAGCAAGATCACCCTCGCGCTCTAGCTCTCCTGCTGGAGTCGCACCGGTCAATACCACTTTGAACCGGGGCGCGACACGGTTTCGGCTAGTTTGAGGCCTCGTATCCAGATCTTGACTTTGGCGGTCCGGTGTGCAAGCCTCCGCCTGTAACGAATTGGTACAGACCAATCCGGCGTTCGACTCCTAGGAGGGTCGCAATGAAAGTACGACTCACAGCAGCGGCGGGGCTCGTCGTGCTGCTTTCGCTCGCCATGGCGTCGGCGACCGGCGCGAGGATCGCGGCGCCGCAGGCGCGTCAGGCCAGCGACATCACCGTCTGGCTGATGGGCGATGCCCAGACCAACTGGCCGGAGGCGGTCGCCGCGGCGAACCAGGCCTTTGCGCAGAAGCACCCCGGTGTGAACGTCAAGGTGCAGTACCAGACGTGGGGCGACTACAAGACCAAGTTCGAAGCGACGCTCGGTGCAGGCAACGCGCCCGACGTGATCGAGTTCGGCAACACCGACACGCCGAAGTACACGGCTGCCGGCGCGCTCGCACCGCTCAACAAGTCGGACTTCCCCAACTCCGGCACCTGGTTGTCCGGCCTCGCGAAGGCGGGCAGCTACAACGGCAAGACCTACGCCGTTCCGTACTACGCTGGCGCCCGCGGCGTCATCTACCGGACAGACCAGTACAAGGCGGCCGGGATCAAGGGCACCCCGAAGTCGCTGGCCGAGTTCCAGGCCGCCGGCCAGAAGCTGATGGCGAAGTTCGGCGGGAGCAAGGATCCGACGTACTCCGCGGTCTACTTCCCCGGCCGCTACTGGTACGCCGCGATGTCCTTCGTCTACGACTTCGGCGGCCAGATCGCCAAGACGAAGGGCGGCAAGTGGAGCGGCGCGCTCGATTCACCGCAGGCGCTCCAGGGTCTCGCCGCCTGGCGGACGACCGCTCTGAAGCTCTCGCGCGCGAACAAGACCGGTGACGAGGCGCATCCTCAGCAGGCGCTCGTCTTCGCCAAGGGCAAGGTCGGCTCGTTCGTCGGCAACGGCTGGGAATGGCCGTACGCCCTCGATACGAAGGTCGGCAACCCGGCCCTGACGGGCAAGATCGGGGCCTACCCGATGCCGAGCCACACGAAGGGTCAGTTCATGCCGACGTTCCTCGGCGGCTCCGTCCTCGGCGTCCCGGTCACGAGCAAGGAGAAGGCGCTCGCGGCCGACTGGATCGCGGCCTACACGAGCTCGAGCAACATGACGACGATGGCCCTCAAGGGCGGCGTGATCCCGAACACGACCACGCTCGCCAGGATCAATGCCTCGAAGCCGACGCTCGCCCCGTTTGCGGAGGCTGCGAAGGCCAGTTGGTTCGTGCCGGCGACGCCGAACTGGGCGAACGTCGAGAGCGCGAACGTCCTCCAGAGCATGCTCAGCGGCATTCTCCGGAACCCCGGCAAGACCCAGGAGCTCGCGAAGCAGGCGAGCGACCGCATCACGCAGATCCTGAACGCCTCGTAACCTCTCGTCTCCGGACGTGAGCACCGAGTCTGCCCTCCCAACGATCGAGCCGGCCGCAAGGCCGGCTCGTCGTCGGGCCCGGGCCCGGCCGTTGAGGGCCGTCGCGCCCTACGCACTACTCGCACCGTCGCTGCTCGTGATCCTGGCGGTGCTCGCGTACCCGCTCTATCAACTCGCCGCGCTCTCGTTCCAGAAATACGGCCTCTTCGAGCTGATCGCACACAAGGGAGAGTGGATCGGCTTCGACAACTACACCCGGATCTTTCACGACCGGCAGTTCTGGACGGTGCTCGTGCGCACGGTCGGCTTCACGGCCTTCACTGTCGGATCGACGATGGTGCTCGGGACGCTGATCGCGCTGCTCCTCGCCCAGCTGGGGGCCTTCATGCGGCTGTTGATCACGACGGGACTCGTCCTCGTCTGGGCGATGCCGCCGGTCGTCGCCGTGAACATCTGGACGTGGATGGTCGACTACGAGTTCGGCGTCGCGAACTGGGTGCTGGCACACCTCGGCCTCAGCTACTTCGACCACCACGACTGGTTCGTCAACCCGTGGGAGGGATTCGCGGTGATCGCCGCGATCGTCATCTGGGGCGCGATTCCCTTCGTCGCGATCACGATCTACGCCGGGCTGACGCAGGTTCCGCGGGAGCTCGTCGAAGCGGCGTCGATCGACGGGTCGAATGCATTCCGGATCTTCCGCGACATCACTTTGCCGATCCTGAAACCGATCTTCGTCATCCTCGCGAGCCTCTCGATGATCTGGAACTTCCAGGTCTTCAGCCAGATCTGGATCATCCGGAACGCGCGGCCCGAGTCGGACTACTTCCTGATGAGCGTGTACTCCTTCGTGACCTCCTTCAGCGTCTCCAACTACGGGCTCGGCTCGGCCATCGCGGTCGTGATGGTGCTCGTGATGCTGATCGTCACCTTCTTCTACATCCGTCAGATGGTGCGGATCGGGGAGATCGATTGAGCACCGTTGCCGCACCCGTGCCACGCCGAAAGCGCAGCCGCCGGAAGATCGTCCGGCGCGTCGCCCTCAACCTGACGGGGCTGTTCGTCTTCCTCGTGATGGTCTTCCCCGTCTACTGGATGGTCTCGACCGCGTTCAAGCCCGGCAACGACGTCCTCTCGTACACGCCGAAGTGGATCCCCAGTCCGACGCTCGTCAACTTCCGCGACGCGATCGGGCGGCCGTACTTCTGGGACAACGTCAAGAACAGCCTGATCGTCGTCTGCGCGGTCGTGGCGGTGTCCGTCGGGCTCGCGTTCCTCGCCGCTATCGCGCTCGCGAAATTCCGCTTCCGCGGTGCGCGGGTATTCGTGGTGATCGTCTTCGCGGTGCAGATGGTGCCGCTCGCGGCGCTGATCATCCCGCTCTACATCATGCTCAGCCGGGTCCACCAGGTCGACACGCTCACAGGCCTCATCGTCACCTACATCGCTTTCGTGCTGCCGTTCTGCGTCTGGACGCTGCGCGGCTTCGTCGCCGGCGTCCCGAAGGAGCTCGAGGAGGCGGCGATGGTCGACGGCTCGACTCGCTTCGGCGCCTTTCTGCGGATCATGCTCCCGCTTGTCGCCCCCGGCCTCGTCGCGACGTCGATCTTCGCGTTCATCCAGGCCTGGAACGAGTTCATCATCGCGTACGTCCTGCTCTCGAGTCAGGACAAGCAGACGCTGACGATCTGGCTCGCGAACTTCACCACGCTGCGCGGCACCGACTGGGGCTCGCTGATGGCGGGAGCGACGCTGACCGCAATACCGGTCGTCATCTTCTTCGTCCTCGTGCACCGAAAGATCGCCTTCGGTCTCACCGCAGGGGCGGTCAAGTCGTGACGATCGAGCGGCTCGCCGCCGGCTGCCTGCTGCCGAGCTTCCCGGGCCATGAGGCCCCCGACTGGGTGCTCCGGCGGCTCGAGGGCGGGCTCGGCGGGATCACGCTCTTCGCCTACAACGTCGGCGATCCCGTTCAGCTGGCCGCGCTGACGTCGCGGCTGCGGGAGGCCGGCGACGTTGTCGTCGCGATCGACGAGGAAGGCGGCGACGTCACCCGGCTCGAGGCCGATCGCGGCAGCTCGTACCCGGGGAACCTGGCACTTGGCGCCGTCGACGACGTCGAGCTGACCGAGGAGGTCGCGGCGGCGATCGCGGGCGAGCTCGTGCGAGCCGGCGTGAACGTGAACTTCGCCCCCGTCGCGGATGCGAACACGAACCCGCACAACCCTGTGATCGGCGTGCGCAGCTTCGGCGCCGACCCGGAGCTCGTCGCCCGCCACGTCGCCGCCTTCGTGCGCGGGACGCAGCGGCAGGGTGTCGCCGCCTGCGCGAAGCACTTCCCCGGCCACGGGGATACGGCCGTCGACTCGCACCTCGATCTCCCGGTCGTGGCCGGGGATCTCGACGCCGCGCTGCTGCCTTTCCGGGCCGCGATCGCGGCCGGAGTCAAGGCGGTGATGACCGGGCACCTGGTGGTCCCCGGTCTGGACGAGCTGCCCGCCACCCTGAGCCGACGGATTCTCACCGGGCTCCTGCGCGAGGAGCTCGGCTTCGATGGCCTGGTGGTCACGGACGCGCTCGAGATGCGGGCGATCAGCGGCGGCATGGGCGTGGAAGAGGCGGGCGTGCAGGCGCTGGCGGCCGGTGTCGACGCGCTCTGTGTCGGGCACGACCTGCACGAGGAGACGGTCGACGCGCTGATCGCCGCGATTTCCAAGGCGGCGCGCGACGGTCGCCTCCCGCAGCAGCGGCTCGAGGAGGCGGCCGCACGGGTGGCCGCTACCGCAAGCTGGTCCGCAGCCGCCGACTCGGGCGGCGCGCCGGGGCGCGAGGCCGGCGCGGAGGCTGCGCGTCGTGCGCTGCGCATCCACGGGTCACCGTCACTGGAGCGAGACCCGCTCGTCGTCGAGCTCGTGCCACAGGCCAACATCGCCGCGGGCGAGCTCGTGCACGGACTCGCCGATCTCTGGCCCGGCGCCCTCGGCGTCCGCCTCGACGGGAGCACCCGTGACGCAGCCGCGCTCCTGCCGCCCGGCGACCGGCCGCTCGTGATCGTCGCGCGCGACGCGCTCCGGCACCAGTGGCAGCAGGCGATCATCTGGGAGCTGGTGACGGTGCGGCCAGATGCCGTGGTGATCGAGACCGGCATCCCGGGTGGGACGGACGCGGCGATCGAGACGTACGGCGCCGGCCGTGCCAACCTCGAGGCCGCACGCGACGTCCTCTCCGCCGCTCGGGTCTGACGCTCCTAGGCGCCCGGAATCGAGAGCCGAACGACGAGCGAATACGTCCGCTTGGACGTGCTCGTGCTCGTGAGCGTCGCCCGGCAGTCTGCCGGCCCGAGGTTGGCGCGGTCGATCGTGATCGTCGTCTTCCCGGTCCCGATCGTGCGGAGGGCGATCCGGCTGCCGTCGCAGCGGATCTCGAGCCGAGCACGAGACCCCTTCTCCTTCGCGCCCGCGAAGGTCGCCGTCGCCGTCACGCGCCGGCCGCGGCCGAGCAGGCTGAAGGGGATGCCGACCCCGAGCTTCGGTGCGAGAGCGCCGCGGCGGGAGATCGACACCGGCTTGAGCGCAGGCAGGGGCGCGATCGCGGGCTCGGGGCCCAGGCCGAGATCGAACTTGATCGCGGCGAGAACGGTTGCGCCGGGCGTCGGGAGCCAGCCGATGCCGAAGTTCCCGTCGGCGAGGGCGAGCTGCGCGTAGTCCTCGGCGAAGATCTCGGCGATGCTCCGGTTCCAGCCGAGCACGTAGCTCGTCGCGACGCTGTTCACGCGCACGAGCCGATCCATGCCGCGCGCCCGCCACCAGACAGGCGTCCCGTTCGGCTCGCGCACGTCGGCCACCGGCGTCGAGCGGTCGAGGTGATGCCCGTACTCGTGCACGACGGTATGCGCGTTCTCCTCGCTCTCCTCGGCCGGGACGACCATCTCGTTGCGGGCGTAGCAGCCCGCAGCGTCGCGTCCGCACGTCTGGAGCACGACGTCCCAGGAGACGATGTCCACTTGCACCGTCGAGATCTCGTTGCCGTGCGGTGCTGCGCGCAGGAGTGCCGCGTACCACTCGGCATCGACTCCCTCGACCTGGACGTCGAAGTGAATCGAGCGGCCCTCGTTGTCCGCAAGGACGATCTCGGCCGCGCTGGCCTCGCCGGCGAACGTGAGTGACGCGAGAAGCGCGAACAGCAGCAGGCGGCGCACGGCGCCATGCTAGAGCCGGGCCGATAAGAGGAGGGTAAAGCCACGAAAGTGGTTCTGTCGTCACCGGCTTCTGCCACCATGGGCCGCTGCGGATGATCCGAATCGCTTTCTATCTGTCTGCCCTCGCCGTGGTCCTGGGCCTCACGCTCGGCGCAACCTTCGCCTCTCCGAGCACGCCGCTCGTCATCGGTGTGAACGAGGATCATCCGAAGTTTCAGCCGGACGCGGGCGCGTCGATGTTCGATGAGCTTGGGACGATCGGACTGACGGAGAGCGTGATCTCGGTCCGGTGGGATCCGGCTCAGCCGGATGTGATTCCGGACGAGGAGCATCTCGTGGCGGCGATTGCGGCTGCGAAGGAGCGGGGAGTGAAGGTCGTCCTCGCCGTCTATCCCGCCAAGGCGCGCGCGGTCGCCGACAACGGTCCGGCCGGGTTCATCAGCTTCTGCGGGCGCGTCGCGACTGCGTTTCCGGATGCCGCCGCGTTCATCGTCGGCAACGAGCCGAACCAGCCGCGCTTCTGGCAGCCGCAGTTCAACACCGACGGAAGCCAGGCGTCGGCGACGGCTTTCCTGACCGTGCTCGCAGGCTGCTACGACGCGATCCACCCGACCGGCAAGTCGGTGGTCGGCGTCGGTCTCTCGCCACGGGGCAACGACAACCCACGCGCGGTGTCGAATGTCTCCACCTCACCGGTCCGCTTCATCCGCGCTCTGGGCGCCGCCTACCGTGCGAGTGGCAGGCGACAGCCGATCATGGACGCGTTCAGCTTCCACCCGTACCCCAACGCAAACACCGACACGCCGCTCGTCGGCTACCAGTGGCCGAACGCGGGCATGCCGAACTTCGGTCGCATCAAGCAGGCGCTCTGGGACGCGTTCAACGGCACGAAGCAGCTGCACATCGAGACGGGTCTTCCGCTCTGGCTGGACGAGGTCGGCTGGCAGGTCCCAACCGTCGGGAGTGACGCGTACACGGGCGTCGAGAACGTCCCCACGATCGACGAGGCAGGACAGGCCGCGTTCCACGCGTCGGTCGTCCGGTTCGCCGCGTGCGATCCGCAGGTGGCGGCACTCCACTTCTTCCACTGGATCGACGAGACGGATCGCAGTGGGTTCCAGAGCGGCGCCTTCCGCGCCGACGGCACGCGGCGGCCCGCGTTCGACGCCGTCGCACAGGCGGTCGCCGATACGAGTGGCGGCACCCTTTGCCCCGGGAGCTCGGCCGTCTGGAGGCACACGACGTCGGTCGTCGGCGCGGCCGCGAAGCTCAAGCGACTACCTGTGCGGGCGATCGAGGCAACGGCCAGTGAGAACGCCCTCGCGACCTACGGCCTCGTCGACGTCGGCAGAAAGCGCACGCTGACTGCGTCCGACAGAAAGGCCGTCGGCGTCGCGCTGGCGTTGCGTTCGACCAGCGCGGTCGGTGCGCGCTTCGGCGCCAGGGCGACGGGCTCGACCCTGCTCCGCGCGAATCTCGAGCGCCGGCTCGTGCTGCCTGCCACCCGGTTGAAGGCAAGTCGTTACGTGCTCGCCATCTCGATGGCGGCCGAGTCGAATCGCGACAGGACGTCGCTCTTCGTCGGCCCGAGCTTCGCGGCGGGCGGGCCCCTGGTGGCGACGACGGCGCTCGCGGGGCCGGTTCTGTCCGAGACGGCGCGCGTCTCGGGCTCGATCAAGGCTCCACTCGGGGCGAAGATCGAGGCGTGGTTCGAGTACGGGCCGCGGTCGACGCTGACGCGCTCGACGAAGCCCGTGCTCCTCGCCCCGAACGTCCTGACGGCCTCGGCGCAACTCGCGGAACTGCGGCCCTACGTGCGCTGGTCGTTCCGGCTCGTGGTCCGCGAGCGCGGCAAGCCCGCGACGAGGGTCTCCGGCGCCACGCGCGTGTTCATGCTGAAGAAGCCGACGTCGTAACGGCGGCTCGACGTGAGTGAGGGGGCAGCGGCTCGTGCCGCCGCCCCCACCCGCGTCATCGGGCAGGGGCGGTTCTCCCCTGTCTCACGTCCTGCATTACTCCTTCTTCGTGTCGTCGAGACGGCCAAACGGGGATCGGGCCGCCGCGCCGCGCCGGGATCGGCCGGCGGCGTTCACCCTCGTTTGCTGCCGTTTCATGGCTCAGCCGCGTCGCCGAGGCTCCGTGCAGGCACCGCCTCACCGGCCGGTAGGTAACCGGCTTGGCGGGTGCTTGCGTACGGGGTTCTCGGGTCAGCGTTCCTTCTCCTCTCTGCTAGATCACGAATCCGAAGCGGATCTGGATCCGGACGCGCGCGGTCTGAGTCGCCGTCTGCGTCTGCGTGTTGGCCTGGCTGATGGTCGCCATGTTCGACAGAGCAGCGTTGCTCGTCGAGGTGCCACCAGTCGCGGTCGCGGCGCCACCGGCTGCGTTGCCACCGGCAGCGTTGCCGCCGTTGGCGTTCGCCGGGCCGGTGCCCGTCGCGTTGCCACTCGCGTTCGCGGTGCCTGCGCCACCGGCGTTGTTGTTCGTGCCGCCGTTGCCGCCTGCCGACATCGCGTCGTTGTCTCCACCAACCGTGTCGACGCTGCCGCCGGCACCGCTCGTGGACCCTGCCGCGGACGAGGCGTTGCCGCCGTTGCCACCGTTTCCGGTGGTTCCGCCGGTCAACGTGCTCGACGCGGTTCCCGTGGCCGCTCCGCCGGTCGCGGCTCCGGTCGAACCGGAGTTTGTGGCTGAGGTGTTGCCACTCGTGCCACCGGCACCGCCGGTGCTCATCGCGCTGGAGGTCGCGGGAGCGGTTCCACCTGCTCCACCCGTTGCTCCGGCGCCCGAGGTGGCTGCTCCACCGTCGCCGTTGTTCGTGTTGTTGTTCGAGCCTCCTGTCGAGGTTGCGCTCGGGTCACCGGATGCGCTGGATCCGCCGCCCCCTGTCGTCGTCGAGCAATCGCCACCGGCATTGCCGGAAGCGTTGCAGTTGCCGTTCGCGTCGCCGCCGGCACCGCTCGATGAGCTCGACCCACCTGCAGTTGCGCTCGGGTCGTTTCCACCGGCGTCCTGGTCGGCTCGTGCGTTGCCACCGTCGGCGCGGCTGCGAGCGGCAGCGTTGCCGCCGTCGGCGTCTCCGCCTTCGGCATTCGACCGGGCGTTGCTGGAGCCGCCGTTGGCGTTTCCGGAGTCGCCGTCGTTGTCGACGTCGATGCTTCCGGACCTGGCGTTGCCGCCGTCCACGTCGGTCCTCGAACAGCTACCGCAGGCAGCGTTCGCGCCGTTGCCGCCGTTGCCGCCACTGGCGTTTCCGCCCTGGGAGGCTGCGGTCGACGACGAGTCGCCGCCCCGGTTGTCCGAGGAGCTGGTGTCGCCACTCGCGTTGCGCGGACGAATTGCCACCGTCCGCAGACGCATCCTGGCGTGCGTCGCCACCGGCTGCGCCGGCGACTCCGCCGACCGCACCCGAGTTGGCTGCGCCACCATTGGCATGTCCTCCGTCGGCCGAACCGCCGTCCCCGCCGTCCGCTTTCGCGTCGGCACTGGACGAGCTGGCCGCGACGCCACCCTGCTGCACGCTCGCGACCTGCACGTTCACCTGGGCAGCGATGTTGGCCTGGAGAGTCGCCAGATCGGGCACGCCACCACCGCCGTCTTGGGCCAATGCACCGGCCGGCAAGACGAGGGCTGTGGCACCAATGCCGGCGATCAGGAACTTCCGTAGCACTGTTGTCACTCCCTTCGATCAGTCGTGAAAACACGGTTCACGCGGGCACCCGGCGCTCGCGTGGGTTGGCGTTGACCGAAGGGACTACCCAGGCTTGGCGCGCAACAGCACGACAGCCGCCGGCCGCCTACCTGCCGGCGCGGACTGCCACCGTCCCAGCGTCTGAACCGGGCTCAGCGCATACACCGTCGACGCCAACATGGCGCCTCCGGACGACCCGGTTCCCGCCGACGCGGAGGATGCCCCGTTGATGCACGAGGCCAGGCACAGGCCGCGCGGAGAGCGACCTGGTGCCTGTTCGACGTCCTCGGCCCGCTTCGAGGCCTTGCCGGCCAAGCCGGCTGAGGACGCAGAATCGTTGGAGATGCTGACTGCGAGCGGCGCAGACGGGCTTGCCGCAGCCTGCTCGCGGGAGAAGCTGGGTTGAAGTGGCGTCAAGACCGGCCACGGCGAGAGTGGAGCCGCCTTCCGGGTCTTCGACGCCGGGAGGATCCCGCCGGTCGGAACGAACGAAGGTTCGTTGGTCGTCGTCGGCGCCAAGATCAGCTGCAGCGTCTCCTCCGGCGCCGCGGCCCTCGTCGCGGCCAGAGGTACGAGGAAGTAGCGGAGTGTGCCGCCGCCGCTCGCTGCGGCCAAGGTGGAGCCTGTCTGTGCCACGGACGCGGTCTGGTAGGACTCCTGCTGCTCGGCGACCTGATCCCCGCTCTGGAACTGCACGCTCAGCTGATCGATCTCGCTCGCTGAGCTGCCGGTGCCGGCGACGTCCACGGAGGCGGCTGAGCGAAGCAGAGTCGCCGTTCAACCGGCTCGAGATGCGGGCATCGGCGACGCCGGCGGCGGCCAGGATCTCCATCTGCTGCGTCGTGTCCGCCAGCTGGCCGGCGATCTGCACCTGGTCGCTCGAGTTGCCCTGCTGCTCCTGCTCGATCACCTGCCAGGTCGAGGCGGTTGCAGAGCCGCTCGCCCTCGCCGAGCTCGTCGAAGCCTGCGACGACGTCCCGCCCAGCGACAGATCCCAGTTCGAGGCGTGTGCGACGGTCGAGTTGGCGCTGGCGTGGAGCTGCTGTGAGGTCGTAGCGGTCTGCAGCGCCGCTTGTGTCTGGAACGAGTCGTCGCCGCTCTGCGTCTGGGCGAGGAGCTGCACGATCTCGGCCGTGGCGATGGCGCTGACCTCCGTGGCCGCCCGATTGGTCTGGTTGGCGTGCGCGCCGATCCCGACAGCGACGTTGCGAACGTCTGCGAGCCCGGCCGCCGCCTGCGCGCTCACGAGCTGAGCGATGGAGGCCTCCTGCAGTGCGGCCTGGTCGCCGCCCGTCTGGATCAGGACCTGCTCGATCACGCTTTCGGCGGAGGCGGTCGCTGTGGCGAAAGCCTCGTTCGTCTGTTCGACGGCGATGGTTCCCGGAGCCGCTGCTCCAGCTGCGGCGGGTGCTGTCTGGACGGTCGAAGCCTCGTTCGGCTCGAGCGAGAGCCAGTTGAAGTCGAGCAGGAAGGCGCAGGTCGGGCCGCAGGCCGGCAGGAGAACGAGGTCGTTGTGATCCCAGTCCGAGCTGTCGACCTGTGGTCGCAGCCAGCTCCAGGCCCATGAAAGGGCATTTGCAGGAGCGGTAGCCGAAGTGGCGCTACTCGCGGTGTGCGCAATCTGGTCTTCGGGGTCGCAGTCGAACAGCCAGATCACACGAACTGCGTCTAGGGAAGAGGAGAGAACACAGTTTGGTTGACTGCCGGCCTCGAAGACCATGTCCCACTCCGAGACGAAGAACGGTGCCTCGTCCGGGCTGTGGAGCGTGACGTCGTTGACGGAGATCCGAAGGTCTGTATTTGCGCCGTCCGACGGTGAAGTGGATCGACGATCCCGTTCGAGTCGAAGTCCCATGTCAGGTCGCTGGCATCCTCGGTCAGCCGCTCGCTGGCGACACCGTTCACGGTCTCCGACTCGTGTCCGGAGACGCTCTGGGAGACGGGGCCGGTCGTGCCGTCGCTGTTGACCCGGATCGAAACGAACGTGTTGAACGGATTGCTGAGCACCGCCGTAGCGGACGCGTCAGCGGACGATCCTGTCGCTGAGGCCGAGGCGTCGGCGGAAATCGACGGCTGCCGCCGGCCGAGTCTCCGTCGCTTCCGATCCTCAGCTCGACGGCGTTGTTCCTCGCGTCGTTCGCTTTGGCGCGCGCAGCTGCACGCGCGTCCTGCTGAGCACCGTCTGGGCCTTCGATCTCAGCTCTTGCCGCTGCGCCGGCGTGCACCGACTGGTCGAAACTGGCGTCATTGCCCGGCGCCCTGATTCGGGCGTCCAGCAGCGTGTTCGATGAGCTCGATCGACCTCGCGCCGGCACTCGCGTCAGCCGACTGCTGATCGTTCGAGCCTGCCGTCCGGCTCCCTAGCTGTCCTGTCGTCCCGCTTGCGCTTGCCGACGCGTCTGCGCCGGTCGCGCTCCTCTGTGCGACCGCGTCCCGCACTCCTGCCTGCCCGACGCGAACGTTGTCTGCCTCGTTGCGCGCGGCGGCTGAGGCCGCCGCCGCGTCCGCCTGCACCTGCTGGGCTGTCCCGCTTCCTGGCTTCCTTGTCCGGCTGCTCCGCTGCTTGCCCCGGCAGAGCCGGTGTCGCCTGCGCTATCGCCGCCACTCTGCGCCTGTTCCGAGCTCTGATCGACGCTCGCGTCGTTCGAAACGCCCGCCTCGGAATCGGAGCTCGTCTCCTGTTCCGGCCCGCCGGTCGGCGCCCCGTCCTCGTCGGGTTGCTCGTTCGCACTCGGCAGAAGGCTGGTGGCCGGCGGCTCCTCGTTCGCGGCCGTCACCGACTCGTCGCTACTGGCGGCCGCCTGCGTCTCGTTTTCGGCAGCAGTCGCCTGCCCCGGGCCGCCAGTCCGAGGAGAGTCACCGCGATGATGGCGAGCAACCGCCGCGCACGGGACCTCCACCTTCGATTCCTCACGCTCGGCCTCGAGACTCTCCAAGGACCGACGCAGGCCGCGAGAAGTTGGTATGCGGGCGACCATAGACCCGTCCGCCTTGTGTCAATAGGCGCGAGCCAGCCTAAGGGCGAGGGGAGGGCCGGGGGGACCGGCCCTCCCCACTCAGTCGTTCAGCCTCCGAGCGCCACCGGCACCGGGTCGATCGGCCGGCCTCCGGGGCCGGCTTCGAACGTCGTCCAGCCCCTGGCCGACACCTGTGACACGCCGCGCTTGCTCCAGTCGCACACGCCCGTCGGGTAGACGGCCGCGAGCCGCGCCTGCTGGTCGGCGTTGAACGTGACACCGGCGTAGTCCGCGCTGGAGAAGTCGAGCGGCTTCGTCCGGCACTTGAGGACGTTCTCGGACAGCGGCCCGCCCGCGGCCTGACGGGGCGAGCCCTGATACTTCACCGGGCAGTCGGGGGAGTCGAGCGGGATGTTCGCCGCCACCTCCGCGTCGGTCGACCCCGCGGTCGACAGGCACCGGTCGATGGCCGTCAGCGGCTTGCCGGACCGGATCTTCGCCTCCACCGGCCGGTCGCTCGTGTCGGCCTCGACGTTCGCGAGCCACTCGTCGAGCGTCGTGAACGAGAGCAGCCCGAGCGTCGCGCCCGGCTGGGCCGCGCCCCCACCGGGTCCGACGAAGGCCCAGATCACCTGGTTGTCGTGGTTCCCGTTCGCCTTGTCGAGCCGCTCGCGGACCGACCAGGCACGCCAGTTCATGTGGATCTCGACCGTGCCCTGGTTGCCGCGGAGGTCGATGATCGCGGCCTTGGCGAGCTGCTTCCCGTCGCTGACGATGCCGGCCGTGTACGCCGTCTCGAGCGCGATCGGCGAAGCCGTCACACGAGCGGGTGGCACCCACTCGAAGTCGGCGTTGAAGCTGCCGACGCCTTCGTTCAGACGTGTGAACTCCTCCGCGTTGATCACGCCGGTCTGAAGCGCCTGCAGCCCGTACTGGACGCCGACGTTGTCCAGCGGGGAGTTCCCGCGTGCGATCCCGTCGGCCCCGGTCGTCTTCCCCCACATCGCAGCGTCGTGATCGGCCGCGGTGCAGCGCACCCCCTGTGGGCGCAGCACCTTGTCGAACGTCAGCGCCGCGGGCCAGCCCGAGCCGCAGTTGCCGCTGTTGGCCGGATTGAACGACGGGAGGAACGCCCCGTTCCACGCTGCGCAGAAGCCCTGGCCCGCGTGGCCGTTGATCGCGTTCCGCTGGGCCGTCGTCAGGGCCGAGCCGTTCGGCGTCAGGTAGTAGCGCGCGCCGAGCAGGCCGCACTCCATCACCTCGATCGCGGTCGTGAACGTGTCCGGATAGGTGCAGTTCGGCTGGATCCCGTCCAGCAGCCCCGGGTACGCCGCCGCGATGTTCAGCTGCATGATCGAGCCGCCGGAGCAGCCGGCCCCCATCGTGTAGCGGATCGGACCGTACGTCTCGGCAACCCGCTCCTTCACCATCATCATCGTCTCGGCGGCGAGCGTGTCGTTTGCGTTCGTGCCGTGATCGGTGAGTGACGAGGTGGCGACCATGAAGCCGCGCCTGAGGGCAGTGTTGTTCCAGACGGTGGTCGCGCCGGACGGAGTCTGGAAGCGGCTGACCCCGCTCGACGCTCCGAAGATCCAGAAGAGCTTGCCGTTCCAGCCCTTCTGCGGCTCCCACGGTGCGTTCGGTTGCGTCGGGTCGTAGAGGGTTGCGAGCTCGTAGATACCGCGGTTCATCGTGCCGCGCTCGACGCGGACGATGCTCTTGACCGTGTCGCCGCGGTCGTTCGTGAAGCTGGCGATGTCGGCCGGAGCGGGCGGTGCGGCGAGGTTGTAGGGCTCGAAGCACCGCGTTGCACCGGTGTTCGTGAACGTGCAGGTTGCGGTTTCGCGCGTCGCCGGCTGGTACCAGTACGTGTACCTCGCGGCTGCGCTGCAGGTGGCATCCGCTGCTCCCTCCAGGCCGCTGACGCGTGAGTTGACGGTCGCGGTCAGGCTCGTACCGGGAATCGTGACGACGGTCGGCGTTGCCACCGGCTGGGCGCAGACCCACGGCTGGAGCTGCTGGCCGGAGAAGACCGGACCGCTCGCAGGGTGGTTCTTGATCGTCAGGTGGGTGGTGCGCTTGGCCTTGCCCTTCTTCGTCGTGCTGGCCACGACCTCGTTACGTCCGAGCGCAAGCCCGTCGACGAGGCCGCTGAACGTGCCGTCGGCGCGGAGCGCGAACGCGCCGGTGACGTCGCGGCCGTCGACTTCGACGCGAATGTCCCTGGGGTCGACGTCGTCGGGCACGACGACCTCGACGAGCGCGTCGCCGCCCGAGATCAGCGCGGGACGGTTCGAGAGGACACGTAGGCCGAGCCGGCGCTTGGGTCCCTTTGCCTGCGCCGGATGGGCGGCGCGAAGCGTCGCCGCCTGAGCGGGTGTGACGGTGAAGAAATCGGTGGCCGCGGCATCCTCCGCGGTCGCCGCGGTGGAGCTGTCGTCGCCCGGATCGCCGTAGGCCGACATCGGCGCGAGCGCGAACAACGCGCCGAACACGGCGAGAACGATGAGCAGCCCGCGCCTGCGCGCGAAGCCCTCGGAACCTGGTGCAGACACCTGATCCTCCCCTGGAGTGGTGCGGGCGACGCCTCCCCCAGCGCCCGCCGGTGCGGCAAAGCTAACGCACGTGGCGGGGGAGGTAAAGTCGAACCGCCGTGTGCTTCGATCGCGACTCGCTGCCCCCGATTCCCGTGCTCACGGGCGCCTCGGTCTCCCACGACGAGCTGGTGCTCGGGGCCCGGGACGGCAACCGGCTGGCAGCCTTCGCGGCTACGCCGGACGATCCACGCAGCACCGGTGTCGTGATCCTCCCGGACATCCGTGGTCTCTACCGCTTCTACGAGGAGCTCGCGCTGCGGTTCGCCGAGCGGGGTCACGCGGCGGTCGCGATCGACTACTTCGGGCGCACCGCCGGTGTGTCGAAGCGCGACGACGAGTTCGAGTACCGGCCGCACGTGGAGCAGACGACCCCGGCGGGCGTCCAGGCGGACACTGCCGCCGGCGCGGCGTGGCTGCGTGAGGCCGGGAGTCGGTCGATCTTCACGGTCGGGTTCTGCTTCGGCGGCCGCCATTCCTGGCTGGCTGCAGCGGGCGGTCACGGACTCGCCGGAGCGGTTGGCTTCTACGGCCGGCCAGGCCCCGGCGCGGACGGCTCGCCCGGCCCGATCCAGCGTGCCGGCGAGATGGACGCTCCGATCCTGGGACTGATGGGCGGCGCCGACGCGGGCATTCCGGTCGAGCAGGTGCGCGCATTCGAGCAGGCACTCGCGGACGCCGGCGTCGAGCAGGAGATCGTCGTCTACGACGGCGCCCCGCACAGCTTCTTCGACCGCAAGCAGGAGGAGTTTGCCGACGCCTCGGCCGATGCGTGGAGGCGGACGCTGGCGTTCATCGAGCGCCACTCCTCCTTGCCCGAGTAGCGCCGAACCCACTATTCTCGGCGACGTGGAGCAGACGAAGTTCCTGCTCGATGAGTCGCAGCTTCCTCGGCGCTGGTACAACGTCGCCGCCGACATGCCGAACGCTGCGCAGCCCGTGCTGCATCCGGGCACGGGCCAGCCTGTCGGGCCGGACGATCTCGCGCCCCTGTTCCCGATGGCGCTGATCATGCAGGAGGTCAGCGAAGAGGCCGAGATCGCGATCCCGCACGAGATCCTCGACCTGTACAGCCTCTGGCGGCCGACGCCGCTCTACCGGGCGCGCCGGCTCGAGCAGGCCGTCGGAACGAAGTCCCGGATCTTCTACAAGTACGAGGGCGTCAGCCCACCCGGCAGCCACAAGCCGAACACCGCTGTGGCGCAGGCGTACTACAACAAGCAGGAGGGCAGGACACGGCTCTCGACCGAGACCGGCGCCGGCCAGTGGGGGAGCGCGCTCGCGTTCGCCTGCAAGCTGATCGGGCTCGAGTGCAAGGTGTACATGGTTCGCATCTCGTACGAGCAGAAGCCGTTTCGACGCTCGATGATTCAGCTCTGGGGCGCGGAGATCGTCGCGAGCCCGTCACCCGACACACAGAGCGGGCGCGCGATCATCGAAGAGTTTCCCGACACGCCCGGCAGCCTCGGAATCGCGATCTCCGAGGCCGTCGAGGACGCGGCTCAGCGCGACGACACCTCGTACTCACTCGGCAGCGTGCTCAACCACGTGCTTCTGCACCAGACGGTCATCGGCCAGGAGGCGATCGCGCAGATGGAGCTCGCGGGTGCGTTCCCCGATGTCGTCATCGGTTGCGTCGGCGGTGGCTCGAACTTCGCCGGGCTGGCGTTCCCGTTCATCCGCGAGAAGATCGCCGGCCGCGAGATCGACGTGCTCGCCTGCGAGCCGGCGGCGTGCCCGACGCTGACGCGTGGCCTCTTCGCCTACGACTTCGGCGACACGAGCAAGCTGACGCCGCTCGTTCCCATGCACACACTCGGCCACGACTTCGTCCCTGCGCCGATCCACGCGGGCGGCCTCCGCTACCACGGCGTCGCGCCTCTCATCTCGCAGCTCGTCCAGGACGGGCTGATCCGAGCGGAGGCGTACCTGCAAAGCGACGTGTTCTCGTCGGCCATTCTCTTCGCGAACACCGAGGGGATCATCCCGGCGCCGGAGTCCTCGCACGCCATCCACGGCGCGCTCGAGGCAGCTCGGCAGGCCGACGAGGCGGGAGAGCAGCGGACGATCCTCTTCAACCTCTCGGGCCACGGCCATTTCGACATGGCGGCCTACGACAACTATCTGGCCGGGAAGCTCGAGGACGTCGCTCTCGACGAGGGAGAGATTGAGCGAGCGCTGCGTGCGATCGAGGGGCTGCCGACGCCCGCGTGAGGGCGCCGCGAGCCCCTGCGTATACTGGCGCAGCGGAACGTGCGAGGTGTGAATCGCCTCGGCATTTCGCGAAGTAGGTCAAGAGAGAGCTGTTCTCAACAAGGAGAAATTCATGGCGGTCGGCCCCGTTGACGTCTACATCATTGGTTTCCCAGGCAACAAGTTCACGGGGCAGATCGCGCCGGCGATCCTGGACCTCGTGGAGAACGGCACGATTCGAGTCCTCGATCTGCTCTTCGTCATGAAGGGTGCAGACGGCGTCGTGACGACGGTCGCGGCAGCGGACATCGACGAGGAGGGCGCAGCGTATCTCTCGATCGACGTCACGCAGCCGGGCGCGTTGGGACCGGAGGATGCCGAGGAGGTCGGCGACGATCTCCCGGCCGACAGCTCGGCCCTCCTGATCGCGTTCGAGAACCTCTGGGCGGGGAAGGTGGTCGACGCACTCCAAGCCGCAGACGCTGTTTTGATCGACTCGATCCGGATCCCGGTCGACGTCGTGGAAGCGTTCGAGGCAAGCTAGCCCACCCCTTCGAGAGAGAGGTAACGACATGGGACTTCTACGTATGGCAACCCGCACCGCGGTCGTCGCAGGAACGGCCACCGCTGTGTCCGGACGCGTGGCGCGTCGTCAGAACGCCAAGTGGGAGGAGCAGGACGCGCAGCAGTACGCGCAAGAGGCGCCGCCGCCGGCAGCGGCAGCCCCTCCGGAAGACGACGCGACCGCTCAGCTCCAGAACCTGGCGGCGCTTCACACCCAGGGTGTGCTCACCGATGAGGAGTTCGCGGCCGCCAAGGCCAAGATCCTCGGACTCTGACCGGAAAGACCCGCGGACATGTGAGGCACGTCGAGGCGTACTCGCGGCTGGCAGGGGTCTATGACGAGATCGTCATCGATCCCTGCCATGGCCGCTGGGCAGCGTTCCTCGATGAGCTCTGGAGCGACGATCCGGCGGGCGTGCGCGCCGTTCTCGACCTGGGCTGCGGCACCGGCCTCCTCTCGGGCGAGCTGATCGCCCGCGGCTACCGCGTCGTGGGCGTCGACGCGTCGGAGGCGATGCTGGCTCTCGCGCGGGAGCGTCTCGGCCCCGAGGCGGAGTTGAGCCGGATGACTCTCCCCGATCTGCCGATCGACGGCCGCTTCGACGCGGCTGTCTGCACGTTCGACGGCCTCAACTACCTCACCCCGGGTGAGTTGCGGCTGACCTTGGAAGCAGTGGCCGATCGTCTTCGAGCCGACGGCTGGCTCGTCTTCGACCTTCACACCGACGCGATGATGAACTTCACGATCGCCAACCCGACGGTCGCGGGTGAGTCGGCTGGGAACGACTTCGTGATCAGCAGCGTCGTGGATTCGGACGCCCGCACCTGTGACACGAGGATCGACTTCACGCAGGTCCGTGACGGGGATCCTTTCAGTGAGCAGCACCGGCAGTACTTCCACGCTGAGTCGGATGTCCGGATCGCGCTGGAAGACGCGGGCTTTGCGCTGACCGCGATCGAGGAGGAGTACACGCACGAATCAGCCGGCGCCTCGACTCTGCGGGCCACCTGGACTGCACGGCGCTCTTGGAGCAGGGCGGAGTGATGCTGCCGCTTGGGTTGATCTGCTGGACGCGAAGGCACTGATGTTCTCCATCCTTGGCCCTCTCGAGGTGCGGGTCGAGGGGACTCTCGTCACGATCGGTGGCCTGCGGCAGCGGGCGCTCTTGGCGTTGTTGCTGCTGCGGGCGAACGAGGTCGTGTCGGTGGACGCGCTCGCGGAGGGCCTGTGGGGTGAGAGCCCGCCGCGGACGGCTGCTCACTCATTGCAGGTTTTCGTCTCCGATCTACGCAAGGCGCTGCGGGTCGCTGGGGAAGACGGTCGGATCGTCACGCAGTCGCCTGGCTATCGCATCGATCTGGGACCCGACGAGCTCGACTTGGAGCGGTTCGAGCGGCTGGTTGGGGAGGGTCGGGCCGCGCTTGCCGGCACCGACCCGGCGGCGGCGGCGGCGGCGCTGCGCGAGGCGTTGGCCCTCTGGCGCGGGGACCCGCTGGCCGACTTCGCGTTCGAGCCGTTCGCACAGACGGCGAAGGCGCGGCTGGAGGAGTTGCGCCTGTCAGCGCTCGAGGACCGGATGACGGCAGATCTTGCTCTGGGCAGGGACAGGGAGCTGGTGGGCGAGTTGGAGGAGCTCGTGGCGCAGCATCCGTTTCGCGAGGGGTTGCGTTCGCACTTGATCCTCGCGCTCTACCGGGCCGGGCGACAGTCGGAGGCGCTCGCTGCGTACCAGGCGACCAGGAAGCTGCTGCTCGACGAGCTCGGGATCGACCCGAAGCCCGAGCTGCAGGAGCTCGAGCGCGCGATCCTCGTCCAGGATCCGAGCCTCGACTTGGAAATCGCGCCGGAGCGGCCCTCCGCAACGAGCGAGGCAAGCAGCCTGCCGCGCCCACCGACGCCGCTCGTCGGCCGCGAGCGCGAGCTTGCCGAGTTGGAGCAGATCGTCGGCACGGAGCGACTCGTGACGCTGACCGGCCCGGGCGGGATCGGCAAGACCCGGCTTGCCCTGGCCGCCGCGGGCCGCCTGGAGGCGCGGTTCCCGGATGGGGCGAGGTTCGTCCAGCTCGCGGCCGTCACGGATCCGGCGCTCGTTCCCGCATCGATCGCCCTCGCGCTCGAGGTCGAGGACGGGGACGACCTCGCAGGCGCGGTCGCGGGGAAGGAGCTTCTCCTGTGCCTCGACAACCTGGAGCAGCTCCTCGACGCGGCTCCGTTCATCGGCAACCTGCTCGCCCAAAGCCCAGGTCTGCGCCTGCTCGTCACCAGCCGCTCGCCACTCAAGCTCGCGGGCGAGGTGGAGTATCCGCTCCCGCCGCTCGAGACGGACGAGGCGCTCGAGCTGTTCACGGCGCGGGCCAGGGCTGTGGCCCCCGACTTCTCCGCGCTCGAGCACGAGGAGACGATCCGCGGAATCTGCGAGCGCCTCGACCGGCTGCCGCTCGCACTCGAGCTGGCGGCCGGTCGTGTGCGCCTCTTCTCTCCGCCGGCGCTCCTGGTCAGGCTCGATCAGGCGCTGCCGCTGCTCACCGGCGGGCCGCGCGACCTGCCGGAGCGCCAGCAAACCCTCCGTGCCGCGATCGACTGGAGCTACCAGCTGCTCAACCTGGAAGAGCAGCGACTGTTCCGCGCGCTCTCCGTCTTCGTCGGCGGCTTCGACCTCGAGGCGGCGACAGCGAACTCCGCACAGGACGAGCTCGAGCTTCTCGACCCGCTGTCGGCACTGATCGAACACAGCCTCGTTCGCCGCGGGCAGCACAACGTGGAGCCCCGCTTCTTTCTGCTCGAGACGATCCGCGAGTTCGCCGTTGGGCAGCTGGAAGAGTCGGGCGAGGCAGACGCGACGCGGAGTCGGCACGCCGAGTACTACCTCGAGTTCGCGACGCCGGGGTCGCTGCCGTTCGACAGCGACGAGCTGACCGAGTGGCTGCCGCGCGCCGAGCTCGAGCGGGCGAACCTCCGGGCCGCGCTCGATCGGCTGATCGAGCACGGCACGCCAGATCAGTCGCTCCTCCTTGCGCGACGGCTCTCCTCGTTGTGGATCCATCGCGGGCCGCTCGCGGAGGGCGGAGACTGGCTCGAACGCGCGCTCGCCCGGCCCGGCGGCGACGGCTCCCTCCGTGCGGGCGCGCTCGGACGAGCTGGGCTGATCGCGAGCCAGCGTGGCCGTTACGGCGACGCGCGGGAGCTGCTGTCGGAGAGCCTGCTGTTCTGGCGTGGGGCGGACGCGCCGAACGAGCTCGCCAGCGACCTGATCAGGCTGGGCGTCGTCACGAGCGCTTCCGGCGACTTCGAAGGCGCGCGCGTCGCCTTCGAGGAGGCCGTCGGTCTCGGCCGGCAACTCGGCGACAAGCGGCTGACGAGCTCGGCGCTGAACAACCTCGGTGAGCTCGCGCGGCTCGAGGGCCGGCTCGCGACGGCACGGGAGTACTACGAGCAGAGCCTCGAGCTCGAGCTCGAGCGCGGAAGCGCCTACGCGATCGCGCTCCGGCGATTGAACCTGGGCGGCCTGGCGCTCGAGGAGGGCGACGACGCCGACGCCGAGCAGCACGTCCTCGCAGCGCTCGAATCGTCGCTCGCGATCGCCTCGGATGACACGACGCTCTCGTGCATCGAGGCGCTGGCAGCGGTCGCCGCTCGCCGCGGCGACGCCTATCACGCCGCTCAGCTGCTCGGTGCAGCGGCCGAGCAGCGCGAGCAGCTCGGCTTCGTCCTTCCGGCGAGCGAGCGGCCGCTGATCGACGCGACGGAGGAGCTCGCCGAGACCGCGCTCGATCCGGACGAGCGCGCCGCTGCCCGCGACCAGGGGCGGACGCTCACGCTTGACGAGGCGGTGGCCGCCGCGCGGGCACTGAGCGGCCGCTGAGCGACTGCTGAGCGCTTCCATCGATCGTGCTCCCATCGGCCGCGCCGAGCGGCCCGGAGCAATGGGAGGAAGACATGAAGCGCACCACGATCATCGGACTCATCGCCCTCGTCGCCGCCACCGTCGCCGTGGCGGTGCCGGGCATCGCCTCTGCGGCTGCGAGCTGGAAGTACTGGCAGCTCGACGGGGACAGATGCTGGGACAGCACCACGCTCGACGCGAGCTTCAACGGCAATTACGAGGTCGCGTGGTTCGACATGGACAACGACTGCCGCTGGGACACGAAGATCTGGAACTCGGTCGGTGGCGACGAGCTCGCCGAGTCCATGACGTACGACATGAACGAGGACGGCAGGTGGGAGTTCTGGCTGGTGGACACCAATCAGCGGGTCGGCTTCGACGTCGTCTACTTCGACGACAACGCGGATGGGTACTACGACCGCTGGGCGCCTCTGGCCGCGTCGCGCTCGATGACGCTCGCCGAAGTGCTCGGGCAGGGGTCGTTCGGCGGCACGATCCGCCAGAGCGGCGCAATGGGTCTCGTCACCTACCTGGCCGGCTACTCGGGGCAGGCTGTCTGGGCGCCGGGTGATCGCGACAGCGACGGCTGCCCCGACGCGCTCGACAGCGACAGCATTCGCCGCGACTGCTGAGTCAGCCGCTCTCGCTTGGCAGAAGGACGCTCGTGAGAGGGAGGCCCGACGGCCTCCCTCTCACCGTTGGACAGACGAGTGCCCGACAGGAATCGAATTGTCGCACCTACGAGATCTCGACGAAGCAGAGCTTGTTGTTCGCGGCTCCGGAGCCGTTCGAGATCGTCAGCCGTCCGTCGCTGACCGTCACGTTCGAGGTGACGTCGAACCACCGTGTCGAGGAGCTGGGAGTACCGCTCAGGAACAATGCGCCCTCGACATTCAGGCGGAAGACACCGTCAAAGTTGGACGGGTCGCCTGCGACGACGCGAACCGTGTACGTCCCGTTGGGCAGCGCGATCTCCCAGAGCGCATTCGGGTTGGCGGGCTTCTGCAGGTGCGTGAGCGTGTCGTACCGCTGATCGGGCGAGTTCGCTGCGTCGCGGTCGCGGGTCTGCGCCGCGTTGTCCGCATTCCAGCCGAAGCGTTCACCTCCAGAACGGAGCCCGAACGCAGAGCCGGTGTCAGGCGCATAGCCGGCCGGCACTGCTGCTGCAGCAGGTTGGAAGTTGATCCGCGCCCCGAAACGGGAGAAGAGTGCTGACTGGGGGACGACGCTCTTCGCCGTCGAGGGCCCACTCCAGAGCAGTCGGGCCACGGCGTCGCCGCCGCGCTCGTAGAACTCCATCCGGATCGCGTATCTCACTCCGGCTGTGAGGCTGATCGACCCCGAGTTCTCGGTGCGGGCGTGGTCGGTCCAGTTGTTCACGACCTGCTGGCCGTTCACCCAAAGGCGGACGCCGTCGTCGCTCTCGGTGAAGAAGGTGTACGACCCGCTGGTCGGCGGCTGCACCGTGCCCACCCAGCGGGTGCTGAATGTGTCCGCCGCGATGCCGGGAGCCGGCGCGCCCGACCCCCAGAGGAAGTCGACGGTGCCGTCGACACGCGTCACGGTCGTTCCCGTGAGATCGACGTTGTCGTAGTAGGTGGCCGTGAGCCCGCCTGCGGCGGTCGGCACCTCGCGGAACGTTGCCGTGTAGGCCGTGCTCGAAGCCGGAGTGGAGATCGTGTGGCTGCTCGCACCGCCGTCTGACCAGCTCACGAACTCGTACGTCCGGCCGGCGATGGTCTGCGGTGAGGGCGCTTCGAGCGTGCGCTGCACGCCGACGACTCCCGTCACCGTCAACGGTGTCGTCTGAGGCTGGCCGTCGAGTCTGAGCGACAACCCGGCAGGACTCGTCGCGAATGTCAGCTGGACCGTGCGCGGCTGGACGTCACGGAAGACGGTCGTCGTGAGTCCGCTCGAGTCCCGGACGGTGAGGTAAATGCGATACCAGACGTCGGCTTCTGTGTGGCCCACCGGCGAAGGGACGAACGAGCCGCTGGTGGCCCCGGATGTCGGGGCGATGAACGGATGGACGTGCGTGGCATGGTGGAAGTCGACCTGCCAGGTGAACGCGCTGGCCGGAAGAGTCCCGTTCTCGGGATCCGAGCCGGAGCCCGCGTACGAGATCGTCTCTCCGGCGTTGTAGAGCGCCCCGCTCGCTGGTTGCGAGATCGTCGCAACCGGCGGCTGATTGGACGTCACCGTCAGCGTCGCTTCGTTGCTGACGGCCGAGCCGGCAGCGTTCGTCACACGGACGCGGAAGCGGGCGCCGTTGTCGGCGGTCGTCACGGAGGCGAGGGTGTAGCTCGCGGCCGTGGCTCCCGGGATGTCGACGCCGTTCCTCTGCCACTGGAACGCGAGCGGCGGCGAGCCGCCGGCGACTACCGTGAAGGTGGCCGACCCGCCGGCCGAAACGGTCTGGCTTGACGGGTGGGTCGTGATGCTGGGTGCCTGGCTCGCGGTGTACGCGACTCGAAAGACGGCGCCGCCCGAGCCGCGGGCGAGGTAGTAGAGGCTGCCGTCGCTCGAGACCGCCAGGTCGACGGGACTCGCAATGCCGGCTGCGAACGCTGTGACGGTGTTGCCGTTCGCCGGATCGAGCCTGCGGATCCAGCCGCTGCAGTAGTCGGCGAAGAAGTAATCGCCGGTGTAGTCGCCCGGGAAGCGCAAGGTCGTCGGGTTGTAGAAGGCGGCGCCGCTGATCGCGCAGCCGGTCGTCGCACCCGTCCCGTGTCCGTAGGAGAAGATCGGCGAACGGAAGCGGGGATCGGTCGTCGTTCCTTCGGTGTCGGGCCAGCCGTAGTTGGAGCCGGCGATCCCGTCGTTGATCTCCTCCCAGGTGTTCTGGCCGACGTCGTTGATGAGCATTCGGCCGGAGCCGGGCTGGAACGCGAAGGTGAACGGATTGCGCAGGCCGAGCGCCCAGATCGCGCGGTTCGCACCCGTTGCGGTAGTGAAGAAAGGATTCGAGGTCGGGATCGCGCCGTCCGGGTGCAGGCGGAGGATCTTGCCGAGACGGTTGCTGAGCGTCTGCGAGTTCGCTCCGTTCGCGTTTTCACCAACGGCGACGAAGAGCGTGCCGTCGGGACCAAAGTGGAGAGCGCCGCCGTTGTGGTTCGTGGCGCCCGAGAGCGTCTCGAGCTCGAGGATGACGACCTCACTGCCGGCAGCCGCCACGTCCCCCATCGCGGTGAAGCGACTGACGCGGTTGTGGATCGGGGCGGATGCGGTCGTGTAGTAGACGTACACGAACTGGTTGAAGGCGAAGTTCGGGTCGAAGGCAACGCCGAGCAGGCCTCTCTCACCTGCTGCGTTGACGTTGACGGTCAGGAACGGCGTCGCCAGTAGCGCTCCGTTCTTGATCACTCGCAGTCGCCCGCCCTGCTCGGTCACGAACAGTCGCCCATCCGGCGAGAAGGTCATCGCAGTCGGGGCGGCGAGCCCGGTCGCAACCTGGGTCTCGGCGAAGCCGGTCGGAAGCGTGGCGCCCTGCGAGGGCGCGGCGAAGGCGACGGCGAGAGCCGCTGTTGCGCTGAGCACGAGTAGCCGCAGTCGCAAATCCCTGCGCGTGAACCAGGCCATGTCGAGGACCCCCTTCTAAAGACCAGATGCGCTGTCGACTCCTACACCTCGGCCGGCGGCGTCAGCTAACTCATGTCCACAGCCGCCTGTGAGCAAACGCATGCGGTCGGGGCGAAGATGCCCCACAAGATTCGATCTACTGGACGCGGTTCGTCACGAGCCGGACTTCTGCATCGCCGCATCGAACGCGATCTCGGACGGCGAGAAGTCGGTCTTGCGCACGAACGCGAGCGCGTCGGGCGCGCCCCAGTCGCGATCCATGCCGCTGTCCTCCCATTCGATCGAGAGCGGGCCCTGGTAGCCGATCCGGTTCAGCGCCCGGAAGAAGTCCTCGAAGTCGACGTCGCCGTGGCCGGGCGAGACGAAGTCCCAGCCGCGCGCCTCCTCGCCGAAGTTCAGGTGCGAGGCCAGGATCGAGCGGCGTCCGTCGAGGCGCCGCTTCGAGTCCTTGACGTGCACGTGATAGATCCGGTCGGCGAAGTCGAGCGCGAATTGCGCCGTGTCGAGGAACTGGTGGGCGAAGTGGCTCGGGTCGAGGTTGATCCCGAACGCCTCGCGGTTGCCGATCGCGTCCAGCGTCTTCCGCGTCGTGACGAAGTCGTACGCGATCTCCGTCGGATGCACCTCGAGGCCGAACTTGACGCCCTCCTGGTCGAAGACGTCCATGATCGGGCTCCACCGCTCGGCGAACTCCGCGTACCCGCGCTCGAGCTCGGCGTAGTCGTTGGGCGGGAACGAGTAGATCAGGTGCCAGATGGGAGAGCCGGTGAAGCCGTTCACCTGCCGGACGCCCAGCCGCGCCGCTGCCCGCGCCGTGTCCTTCATCCGCTCTGCAGCGCGCGTGCGAACGCCCTCCTGCTCGCCGTCGCCGTAGATCTCGGGCGGAAGGATCGCCCGGTGGCGCTCGTCGATACGGTCGCAGACAGCCTGACCGACCAGATGTGCGCCGATCGCGAGGACGTTCAGGTGGTTTCGTTCCAGGATCTCCTGCTGCGACCGGCAGTAGTCGTCCTCCTCGAGCGCCCTGTCGACCTCGAAGTGGTCGCCCCAGCAGGCGAGCTCGAGACCGTCGAACCCCCAGCCGCCCGCCTTCGCAGCGAGATCCTCGAGCGGCAGGTCGGCCCACTGGCCGGTGAACAGCGTGACGGGACGGGGCATCGAAGCGCGAGTCTAGTACGGGTCTAGACTCCTGTCCCAATGGAGCCCGACGTGCTCGACCGGTTCGCCGCTGTCACCGACACGATCCGCGAGCCGGAGCAGCTGCGGACGTACGAGTGCGACGGGCTGACCGGCGCCCGAGTGGTGCCGGCGCTCGTCGCGGTGCCCGGCAGTGTCGAGGAGGTTCAGGCGGTCGTCCGGATCTGCAACGAGGAGCGCATTCCCTTCGTCGCGCGTGGTGCCGGGACGGGGCTCTCCGGGGGCGCTCTCCCGGTTGCGGAGGGGATCGTCGTCTCGCTGGCGCGGCTGACCCGAATCCTCGAGATCGACCTCGAGCGCGCGCAGGTCGTCGTCGAGCCCGGAGTCGCGAACCTCGACGTGACGCGCGCGGTGGCGGGTGCCGGCTTCTACTACGCGCCCGACCCGTCGTCGCAGCAGGTCTGCACCATCGGCGGCAACGTCGCCGAGAACTCGGGCGGCGCCCACTGCCTGAAATACGGCTTCACGGTCAACCACGTCCTTGCCGCAGAGGTCGTGCTGCCGGATGGTGAGGTCGTCGAGCTATCCGTCTGGGACGACGGCCCCGACCTGCTGGGCGCGTTCGTCGGCTCGGAGGGGACGCTTGGGATCGCGACGAAGGTGACCCTGCGCATCCTCCGTTCCCCCGAGACGGTCGTGACCCTGCTCGCCGGCTTCGGGCACACCGACGAGGCGGGCGGCGCGGTCTCGGGTGTGATCGCGGCCGGGATCCTCCCCGCAGCGATCGAGATGATGGACGCTGTGACGATCGAGGCGGCCGAGGCAGCAGTCAACGCGAACTATCCGGAGGACTGCGGCGCTGTGTTGATCGTGGAGCTCGACGGGCCGCCAGCGCAGGTCGAGGACGACCTCGCGCGCGTCGAGGAGATCTGCCGCGCGCACGATGCGCGGGAGGTCCGGATCGCGTCCGATCCTGAGGATCGATACGCGGTCTGGCGAGGGCGCAAGGCGGCGTTCGCGGCGATGGGGCGGATCAGCCCCGACTACTACGTCCAGGACGGCGTCGTGCCGCGGACGAAGCTGCCGATCGTCCTGCGGGCGATCGACGAGCTGTCGCGGGCGCACGGGCTGCGGGTCGGCAACGTCTTTCACGCCGGTGACGGCAATCTGCATCCGCTCGTGCTCTACGACGGCCGCGTCGAGGGCGAGGCGGTGCGGGCGGAGGCGCTGTCGAAGCAGATCCTGGACATCTGCGTCGACGCTGGAGGCTCGATCACGGGTGAGCACGGGGTGGGCACCGACAAGGCGTGCTCGATGCCGCTGATGTTCAGCGAGGACGACCTCGCGGCGATGCAGCGGCTGCGGCGTGCGTTCGATCCGTTCGGGCTTGCGAACCCCGGAAAGCTGTTCCCGACGCCGCGCCTGTGCGGCGAAGTGCCGGGGCCCTACCGGATGCACCCGCTCGAGAAGGCCGGGCTTGCAGACCGCTTCTGAGGACGGGATCCTCGAGCACGAGCCAGGTGACCTGACCTGCATCGTGGAGGGAGGCCTCCGGCTCTCGGCGCTGCGCGACGCGCTCGCGGTGCACGGACAGCGGCTCTCGCTCGATCCGCCGGGCGACCCGACGCTCGCCGAGTGCCTGCTCGACGACCTGTCCGGACCACTCAGTCACCGGTTCGGGACGATGCGCGATCTCGTGATCGGCGTTACGGTCGTCCTACCGGATGGGATGCGAGCGAGCTCGGGCGGCAAGGTCGTGAAGAACGTGGCGGGCTACGACCTTGCGAAGCTCTTTTGCGGCTCGCGTGGACGGCTCGGCACGGTGGAGCGGCTCGCCCTGCGCTTGCATCCGTTGCCCGCAGCAGCGCGCACGGTATCCCTCGCAGCGGATTGGGCGACGCTGCACCACTCGCAGCTCGTGCCGAGCGCAGTGGACATCGCGGACGGCCGCATGCACGTCCTCTTCGAGGGTCTACCACGTGCCGTCGACGCGCAGGTGGCGGCACTGGGCGGCGAGGCGGCAGATCCCTGGGAGGAGTTGCGCGCGCTCCAGGCGCGCCTGCCCGGGAGATGGCGCTGGGACGGGCAAGAGGCGCCGCTCGTCCGTCCAGGCCCGCGCGTCGCCTACGTCGAGGAGGTGCGAGAGCCGGCATGGAGCCCACTCGTCGAGCGGGTGGTGGAGGCGATGTGCAGTCCGAGCTGATCGCCGACTGCGTCCATTGCGGCTTCTGCCTGCCGACCTGCCCGACGTATTCGCTCTGGCACGAGGAGATGGACTCGCCGCGCGGGCGGATCTATCTGATGCAGGGCCTCGTCGACGGTATCGATCTAGCTGACCGACACCGTGGTCGAGCACTTCGACCGCTGCCTCGGCTGCATGGCCTGCGTCTCGTCGTGCCCGTCCGGGGTGCAGTACGACCGGCTGATCGAGCAGACGCGCGACTACGTCGAGCGCAATCACCGGCGAGGCGCGCTCGACCGGCTCGTGCGTGCCGGGATCTTCGCCGTGTTTCCCCACCGGCGGCGGCTGCGAGCGGCGTTGCTCTTCCGCAAGCTGCCGGCACCCGGTCCGCTTCGGCCGCTGAAGCAGATCGCGCCGCCATGGGCCGCGCCCGAGTGGCCGCCGGAGCACCTGCCGAGCGGCGGGCCGCGCGTGGCGCTGCTCGCCGGTTGCGTGGCGAGCGTCGTCTTCGGTGACGTCAACGCCGCGACGGCGCGCGTGCTGCACGCCGATGGCTTCGACGTCCATGTCCCGCGCGCGCAGGGCTGCTGCGGCGCGCTGCACGCCCACGCCGGCCGGCTCGAGGAGGGGATCGCCCGCGCTCGCAAGCTCGAGCAGGACCTGGCCGGCTACGACCACATCGTCACGAACGCCGCCGGCTGCGGCTCACATCTCAAGGATCACGGCGTCGCGAACGTCGTCGACGTGTCGGAGCTGCTCGTCGAGCCGCGCGCGGAGCGGCGGCCGCTGCCGCTGCGGGTCGCGTTCCAGGACTCGTGCCACCTTCGCCACGCGCAGGGTGTCACGTCGGCGCCGAGCGCGATGCTCGACGCGATCCCGGAGCTCGAGCGGTTGGAGCCGGCGCGAGCAGGAGATCTGCTGCGGCAGCGCCGGCATCTACAACATCGTCGAGGCGAAGACCGCCGCGCAGCTGGGCGACCGCAAGGCTGTGCAGGTGCTGGCGCCCGCGCCTGACGCGTACGCGAGCGGCAACCCCGGCTGTCTCGTGCAGGTCACAGCTGCGATGCGTCGCGCAGGCCGGCCGACGCCCGCCTTCCATCCGATCGAGCTCGTGGACGCATCGATCCGCGGAATCGCCGTCGGCGAGCTCCTGGACGGCGCCCGCCGCTAGCTCCGGAGCGAAACCCACGGCTCCTCGGTCGAGACGTCCTCCAGTCCGTAGCCGGTCTCGCCGCCGAGCGAAGGCCCGATCACGACCTGCAGGAGTGCGGTCTCCTCACCGTCGTTGAACGACGCGTGGATCACGCCCTCGTCGAGATAGACGGAGTCACCGGGCCCGAGCGTCGTCGCCTCTTGCTCGATGTACTGGATGATCCGGCCCTGCTTGACGATGATCATCTCCTCCTGGCCCGGGTGCCGGTGGAAGTCGTGTCCGCCGCTGGGCTCGAGCGTCACATCCATGATCACGAGGTGCTTCGACCCGCTGTCGGGCGTCAGGCGCCAGCCGATCACGCCCCAGTCGAAGTTCTCCTGCCGCACGTCCGGCTGCTTGACGAAGCTGCTCATTCGTTCCTCCTCTCGGGCCTCCAGGTGGGGCTCGAGTCGTTGTTCTTCGGGTCGGTCAGCGTCCGTATCTCACCGTTCGCGAGGTCGAGCGCCAGGATCGCTCCCGCCTTCCGAGTAGGCGATCGTCTTGCCGTCTGGCGACCAGGCCGGCTCGAAGGCTTCCTCGCCCGAGGTGAGGCTGTGCGCGTCCTTTCCGTCGGCGCGAACCGTGTAGATGTCGAAGCCGCCGTCGCGAACGTTCGCGGAGAACACGATGCTGCTGCCCGTCCGGCGACCACGAAGGCCCCTGAGCCACGCCGCCGAGCTTTGTCAGTGGGCGCGGCTGCGAGCCGTCCGGCCGCACGAGCCAGAGCTCGCGGATGCTCGTCCCCGGTGCCCTGTGCACGTAGGCGATCGAGCTGCCGTCGGGTGCCCATGCCGGGCTCGGTCTCTTCGGCTTCGTCGCCGGTGAGGCGGCGAGCGCCGGTGCCATCGGCGTTCATGACGTAGAGCCGGCCGGTCGTGCCGCGGGCGAAGACGATCTGCTTCGCCGTCAGGCGACCAGGATGGCTGCGCGTCGTCGTCCTTCGTCGACGTGAGCCGCCGTGTCCCGCTCCCGTCCTCGTTCATCGCGTACAGGTCCGACGTGCCACTGCGCTTGCTCACGAACGCAATCGTGCTGCCGTCAGGTGACCACGCCGGCTCTGTCTGGAAGAGGAGCCCCTGCGGCGTCGACGGGTCGACCTCGGCATCGGTGAGCCGTTGCTCATCGCTCCCGCTCGCGCTCATTCCGAAGAGCGCGTACTCCCCGTCGCGGGTGCTGACGAGGATGAGATCCGGGTCGGCCTCCTCGGAGCCACCGCACGAGGCAAGCACGAGCGCCAGTACCGAGGGCGACGAGCGGCGCCGACCGCCCTCACGCGTGAGCCACAGGCTCGACACCCAGATATCTCCGCTGCATCTCGGTGTCGCGCTCCAGCTCCGCGGACGTCGTCTCGAGTGCGATCTCGCCGCCGACCATCACGAGCTGGCGGTCGGCGAGGGACGTCGCCACGTCGAGCTTCTGCTCGATCAGCAGGATCGCGAGGCCTTCCTCCTCCAGCTTCTTGAACACGTCGACCATCATGTCGACGATCGCGGGCGCCAGCCCCTCGGAGGGCTCGTCCATGATCAGCAGCCGCGGGTTGCCGAGCAGCGCCCGGCCGATCGCGAGCATCTGCTGCTCGCCGCCGGAAAGCTCGGCGCCGCCGTTCCGCTTTCGCTCGGCCAGCCGGGGAAAGAACTCGTAGACCCGGTCGGCAGTCCATCCGGCTTCGCCCTTCCTGGATGCGATCACGAGGTGCTCGTGGACCGTGAGCGAGGGAAAGAGACGCCTTCCCTGCGGGACGTACCCCAGTCCAGCGCGGGCGATCTTGTGGGGCGGCTTTCCGATCAGCTCCTTCCCCTCGAACCGCACGGAGCCGGTCGCCCGCGGGGGCGTGAACCCCATGAGCGCGTTGCACAGAGTCGTCTTGCCCATGCCGTTGCGACCGACGATCGCCACCGATTCCTTCCCCATCGAGAACGACACGTTGTGGAGGACCTGCGCACTGGAGTAGTGGGCCTGGAGCCCCTCGACCGCGAGCAGGACGTCACTCATCGCGCTGGTGGTGCCGGCCGAGGTAGAGGTCGTGAACGAGCGTGTTCCCTCGGATCTCGTCGGGAGTGCCTTCGACGATCACGCGGCCGTTGTGCATCATCGTCACCCGTTCGGCGACGGTGAGGGCGACGTCCATGTCGTGCTCGATCAGCACGAGGGTGATGTCCGGATCGAGCGCCAGCAGCAGCTCGGTCAGGAGCTGCCGCTCCCCGCGGGAGAGCCCGGATGCCGGCTCGTCGAGCATCAGGAGCTTCGGCTCGGAGGCGAGGGCCATGGCGATTGCGATCTGCCGGTGCTCGCCGTGTGAGAGGTTGCCGACGAGCTCGGAAAGCTTGTGGTCGATCGCCGCCCGCTTGGCGGCCGCACGCGCCTGTTCGCGGAGCGCGTCGTCACGACCCGGCAGCGTCACTGGACGCAGGTGGCCGGTACCGACTCCGAGCGCCGAGAGGTAGATGCTGTCCTCGACGCTCAGGCCGAGGAGCATGCGGGATTGCTGATACGTGCGCGCCAGCCCGAGCTTCGTCCGCTTTCTGGCCGGCACCGTCGTGACGTCCTCGCCGAAGAGCTCGACGCTGCCGGACGACGCCGCCAGATCGCCCGAGATGACGTTGAAGAGGGTGGTCTTGCCGGCCCCGTTCGGGCCGAGGATGGCCCGACGCTCGCCGTGAGCGACATCGAGATCGACGTCGCTCACGGCGAGCAGCCCGCCGAAGCGCCGACCGACTCCCCGCAAGCGGAGAGTCGGTACGGCGTTCGGGACGGGACTCGGAGCCTCGGTCATTCCTACTTGATGATCTTGTTCGTGATCACGCCGTTCGTGATCTCGCGGATCTTGCCCTGCCAGGGCAGCTTCTTCTTCACGCACGCGGGCTGCGAGCGGCCCGGTGCCGGGCTCGACGGCTTGAACAGCCCGCCGAACGTCTGATCGACGTTTGGCACGAAGCCGACCAGCTTGGTCCCGATCGAGCCGTCAGGGTTCTTGACGACCTGCAGGGGATACTGATCCTGGATCGCCTGCCGGCGCGAGTCGAGCTTGACGATCCCACCGTCGGAGACCTCGTAAGCCGACCTGTTGGTCTTGGGCATCCTGCTCTGCAATGCCGCACCCACTTGTCCGTCGTTGGACTTCAGAGCGCGGATCAGCGCCCACGCGGCGTTGTAGTAGTTGTAGACGAAGCCGTCCGCCGCCGGCAGCTTCGGGTACCACGACTTCATGATCGCCTCATAGGCCTTTGCCTGCCTGGTCTTGAGGCCGCCGCCGGTGCCGAACCCACCGACGTACGTTCCGACGACCTTCGGGCCGACGACCTTGTCGGCGCCGAGGAACGCGAAGAACAGGTTGCCGGCGTGCTGCTTCGGATCGATCGCGCCGTAGGCCTGCTCGAACGCCTTCAGGCTGGACGCTGTCCCGGTGCCGCCGACGACCCACATGTAGCCGTCGACCGTGCCCGGACGGGGCAGCTGCCGCACGAACGGTGCATAGTCCGTCGTGTTGAGCGGCGGGAACACGCGCTTCGTGATCTGTCCGCCGATCGCGCAGAAGTCCGCGATCATCCCTGCGCCCGACGTCCAGCCGAAGCTGTAGTCGTCCATGATGATTGCGGCCTTACGCCAGCCGAGCTTCTTGTAGAGGATCTCGCCGATGCCGGCGTTCCACTGAGCCCCGTCGCCGTGGTAGCGGTACACGTTCTTCGGCGCGATCTGCAGGGTCGGATCCTGCGAGCCTGCCGTCCCGATGATGAACGTCTTCGTCGGATGCGACTTTGCGTAGTTCGCCACCGACACCGCCTCGTCGCCGGAGAGCGGGCCGACCATCACGTCCGCCTTCAGCTGCTCCATCAGCCGCCGCGTCTCCTTCACCGCGGTCGGAACCGTGTCGTCGCCGCAGCCGTAGCCGACGATCTGAACTCATGGCCTCGAACCGTGATGCCCGTCATGCCTGCCGACGGCTTGTTCTTGTTCTTGACCTTGCCGCCCGCGTACTGCGCGAAGGCGGCCTGTGCGCCGCCGATATCGAGCTCGTAACCGAACGCGAATGCGCCCTTGCAGTCGGTCATGATCGCGACCCTGATCGTGTGGCGCCTGGGGCCCGGCGAACGCGCCGGACACCCAGACCGACGCAATGGCCGCAAGCCCAGCGAGCGGAAGCAGGAGCTTCCAGCTACGCAGGTTCTTCATGTGTTCCCTCCCTTGCCTCATTGAGCGTTTGCTTGGGTTGTGACGACTGAACGAGCCGTTCGTTGGCAGTCAACGACCCCCTTTCACGGGATGCTCGCCTCCGGAGCAGCCTGGCGCGTCACGGAGGCGGCTTCAGGTGTTCCGCCGCCGCGCCCTCCCATGGAACGCCAGAGGCGGTCCCAGAGTCCCATGAGCCCGTCCGGAGAGACGATGACGATGACCAGGAAGATCAGGCCGATGATCGTGTTGAAGCTGCCGCCGATCACGGGCAGCTCGACGTCGCGGACATAGTTGTTGATGACGATGAACGCGAAGGCGCCGACCCAGGCGCCCTCGATCCGGGTGAGGCCACCGATGACGGCCATCACGAGGAGCTCGATCGTGGCAGCCAGGCCGATGTTGCCCGGGGCGATCTGCCCCTGCCACCAGACGAACAGGACTCCCGCGAGGGCGGCGAAGAACGAGGCGAGACCAAAGGCGAGCGCCCGGTGCAGAGGTACGTTGTAACCGAGCGAGCTCATGCGGACCGGGTCGTCCCGTACCCCCTGCAACGAGAGCCCGAACGGCGTTCGGATCAGATACCGGATCGCTCCGTAGACGGCGAGCGCCACCCCGAACGCGATGTAGTAGAGCTTGTTCGGGTGGCCGACGATGTCGCCGATGAACCCGGGCGTGTACTCGTCGACGCCGGCGATCGGCGAGAAGCCGCCGAACTGCGTCACCTGGCCGAAGAAGTAGTTGGCGATCACGCCGTAGGTCAGCGTCAGCATCAGGAAGTAGATGCCGAAGCTGCGCGCGGCGACGGCGCCGAAGGCGACTCCGATCGCCGTCGTGATCACGAGTCGCGAGGACGAGCGCGAGGGTCGGGTCCCAACCGAGCGTCAGGCCCTTGCTCTGGCCGCCCGCGCCACCCTGAGTGACCATGTTCCCGAGCAGGTAGGCCGAGATGCCCATCAGCGCGGTCTGCGCGAGCGAGGTCATCGCGCCGTAGGCGGAGAGGAAGATGAGGCTCGCCGCGGCGATCCCGAAGATGAACATCTGCGTCAGGATCGTGTTCACCCAGTAGTCGTTGAAGACGGCCGGCCCGAGCGCGAGGAGCACGAGCACGGCCAGGCCGATCGCACGCTCGACTGTTCCCTTCGGATCGCGCCTCCGTCTCATCCGGCTCTCCCGAAGAGCCCTTGCGGACGGAACGCGAGCACGATCGCGATCAGGACGAACGTGAGCACGATCGAGTACTGCGAGCAGCAGTTGTCGCTCGTGATCGGCAGGTAGGCGGCGGAGAAGGTGAGCACGCGCGCGTAGAGCAGGGCGCCCGCAGCCGCGCCGAGCAGCGATCCCATGCCGCCGACGATGACGACGACGAGCGCGTTCAGCAGCCACTGGGCGTCCTGTCCCGAGGCGACGTTCCCCTGCGAGCTCCCGACGGCCGCGCCGAGCGCCGCCAGCGCCGCGCCGACGGCGAAGGCGATCGCGAACGTCTTCTGGATGTTGAGCCCGAGCGCCGAGGTCATCTGCGGGTCGTCGACGCCCGCGCGGATCACCTTCCCGGTCCTCGTGCGGTAGAGCCAGAGCCAGAGGCCGATCCCGACGGAGATGCCGAGCGCGAGCATGACGAGGCGGGCGAGCGAGTAGTCGATGTTCCAGACCTGCAGGTCGATCCGGCGCTCGGTCCAGCCGGGCCACGTCAGGCTGACGGCCTGGCCGCCGCCGACCTGGACGGCTCCCGACCTCGGAAAGTGGGCGATCACCTGGTCGGCGACGATCACGGAGACCGCGATCGTGAGCAGCGCCTGGCGGAGATCCTGACCCTGGTTCCAGCGGAGCAGCAGTCTGCTGGACGACGACCCCGACCACGGAGACGATCGCGGCGGCGATGAGCACCGGGAGCACCCACTCCCAGGTCGAGACGTCGACGCCCGCGATCGCGAAGCCGCCCTCTCCCGTCATCTTCTGCTGGACCTCGTAGGCGATGTAGCCGGCCAGGAGGTAGAACGACCCGTGGGCCATGTTCACCACCCGCATCAGGCCGAAGATGAGCGAGAAGCCGCTCGCGACGATGAACAGGAGCCCGGCGAACGTGACGGCGTCGAGCAGGATCAGGGAGAACGAGCCAGGGTCGTCGAACGCCGACCCGTACGTCGTCGTCCGCCAGTCGCCGAAGCTGCCGTCGGCGGGCGGCGGGTTCGAGATCACGAGCACATAGAGGATCGCGAACAGGACCAGCGCGGCGGCGACAAGCCGCGGGGCCAGTTGACGAAACGTCCCCGTGACGGAACATCGCTACCACCGGTCCGTCGAACGTAACAACCCCTTGAGCCGCTTTCAACCGCCTTTCGTCGATTGGCGTCAGAAGTTGGCTAGGTTCCGCTAGAACCGGCGATCGCCTTGAAGCGGCGCATGTTCTCGGTCATCGCGGTCTCGGTCGGCAGGCGCTCCATCGAGGACGCGCCGAAGAAACCGACGACGCCCTCGGTGCGTTCGAGCACGTAGGCGGCGTCCTCGGGCTCGGCGATCGGGCCGCCGTGGCAGAGGACGAGCACCTCCGGGTTGACGCGTCTTGCGGCGTCGTGGAGTGCCTGCACGCGTGCGACCGCCTCGTCGAGCGTGAGTGCGGTGTCGGCCCCGATCGAGCCGCCGGTCGTGAGGCCCATATGCGGCACGAGCACATCGGCGCCGGCCTGCGCCATCGCCTCCGCCTCGCCCTCCTCGAACACGTACGGCGCGGTCAGCAGGTCGCGTTCCCGCGCGAGGCGGATCATGTCGACCTCGAGCCCGTAGCCCATCCCGGTCTCCTCGAGGTTCTGCCTGAAGGTGCCGTCGAAAAGGCCGACGGTGGGGAAGTTCTGAACGCCGGAGAAGCCGATCCGCTTCAGCTCGTCGAGGAAGACGGGCATCAGCCGGAACGGGTCGGTGCCGCAGACCCCCGCCAGCACCGGCGTCTCGCGCACGACCGGCAGCACCTCGCGGGCCATGTCGACGACGATCGCGTTGGCGTCGCCGTACGGGAGCAGCCCGGCCAGCGAGCCGCGGCCGGCCATCCGGTAGCGACCGGAGTTGTAGATGATGATCAGGTCGGCGCCGCCCGCCTCCGCGCACTTCGCCGAGAGCCCGGTGCCCGCGCCCGCGCCGATGATCGGCTTCCCCGCGTCGACCTGGGCGCGCAGCCGCGCGAGCGCCTCTGCCCGTGTCATGCGTCGCCCTGGACGAGCTCGTGCAGCCTGTCGGCCATCGCGACCGCGAAGGCGTCGTCGTTGACGTCCAGCTCGAGCCAGTGCGTCTCGACGTCCCCCAGCGTCTCGCGGAGGCCGTCGAACAGGGCTGCGTCCGCCTCCGCGTCGTGGAAGACGCCGCCTTCGGTCGCGATCATCGAGACGCCCTGCAGCGGCACGAAGAGCGCCGTCGGGCCAGACGCGTCCGCCAGTTTGCGGCCGATGCGGCGCCCGAGCTCCGCACATTCGTCCGGCGTCGTGCGCATCAGCGTCACTGTCGGGTTGTGCACGTAGAGGTTCCGGTCGCGGAACTCCGGCGGCACGCTCTCGAGCGGCCCGAAGTTGACCATGTCGAGGGCGCCGAGCGAGACGACCTGCGGCAGGCCCAGCTCGCCCGCCGCCTCGAGCCGTTCCGGCCCCGCTGAGAGCACTCCGCCGACGAGGTCGTCGGCGAGCTCGGTTGTCGTCGCGTCGAGCACGCCGGCGAGGAAGCCGCCGCGGGCGAGCGCCTCCATCGACTGGCCGCCAGTCCCGGTCGCGTGAAAGACGAGCACCTCGTAGCCGAGCTCCTCGAGCCGTTCTCGCGCCCGCGTCACGCAAGGTGTCGTGACCCCGAACATCGTCGCTCCGATCAACGGCCTGCCACCGTCGGCCTCCGGCACGGTCGCCTTGGCCATGCCGGCGATCGCGCCGGCCGCGTTGGCCATGATCTGCGCCGAGATGCGATTGACGCCTGAGATGTCCACGACCGAGTAGGTCATCGTGACGTCCGTCGCACCGACGTAGGGCCGCGTGTCACCCGAAGCCACCGTCGAGACCATCAGCTTCGGCACGCCAACGGGGAGCGCGCGCATCGCCTGCGTGACGAGAGCCGATCCGCCGGAGCCGCCGAGGCCCGCGATTCCGTCGAGCCGGCCCTCCGCGCGCAGCCGCTGCACGATCTCGGCCGCGCCGCGCGCCATCGTCTCGATTGCCGCGCCGCGATCGCCCGCGGCGGCAAGCGCTTCCACGTCCGCACCGGCCGCGGCTGCGACGGCGGCGCGGCCGATGTCCGGCTCGGCAAGAGGCTCGCCCATGATTCCCGCATCCACGAGCAGCACGTCCACGCCGTGCTCACGCACGCGATCGCGCAGGAAGGCGTACTCGTGCCCTTTCGTGTCGAGCGTGCCGAGGAGGACGACGGTCGCCAAGGCTCAGGCCTTCGCCGTGAACAGGGACGCGTTCTCGGCGCCCGCGGCTTGAGGCTGCTCGTCGGCGAGCTTGCGCAGGTCGGTGACGATCGCGCGGTCGAGCGTGCTCGCATCCGGCCAGTCGATCTCGACCAGGTTGCCGCCAGGGTCGCGCAGGTACATCTGCACCTCGCCGCTCGGCAGCTCGCGGATCGGCCCGAGCGAGTCCGAGTCGCGGATGCCGAGCTCGGTCAGCCGGAGGTAGAACGCTTCGAAGTCGTCGACTTCCAGGCCAAGGTGGTGGAACTGCGGCGGCTCGTGCTCGCCACGTTCGAAGAGGTGGAGCTGGCCGTCTCCGAGCCGGAGCCAGACGACAGGATTGCCGAAGCTGGGCGTCGGCAGGCGCTCGAGACCGAAGAGCTCCTCGTAGAAGCGAGCGGACTCTTCCAGGTCACGAGCGGAGATACTGACGTGGTTGATCCTCGTCGCCCGCACGCGAGGAGTCTTTCCGAACTCGGCGCCTCGTGCAAACGGCTCTAGGCGCCGCGCTCCCAGGCGAGCCCGGCTCCGAGCACCACCTCGTCGCGTGGCGCGACGAGCTGGAGGTCGCCGATCGCGAGCGCCGCCCACCCGAGCACGTTGAACGGGCGCAGGAACGCCGTCAGCGGGATCCGCACCTCGAGCTCGTCGCAGTCGACCGGCGGCAGCTCGACGCCGAGCACCGGCGCGACGTAGAGATCGACCGGCGGGTGGTAGCTACGCCATGCTCGGACGGCGTCGCGTGCACGGCCGACTTCGGCGGGGTCGAGAGCCTGCGCGTGCTCGAGCTTGTCGCGCACGTTCTCGCCGTACTCGGTAGCCCGCTCCGGGAACGTCGCCCCGTGCGACTCCGCCGCCTCGTGGAGGAAGAGCGGCCACGTGTCGTCGGCCGGCTCCGGGATCTCGGCCGTTACGACGCGAGCGCCGAGCCGCTCGAGCCGCTCGACGTACTGCTCGGCCGCGGGGTTCTCCGGCAGCGCCGGCCCGCCGACCGACGGCGGCTTCGTGAGCAGCCCGATCGTGAGGCCACGAAGCCGGGGCTCGGGCAGCGGCGCGTCGGCGAGCACCGACCAGGCGAGCGCGACCTCCTCGACCGTGCGGGCCATCGGGCCCACCGTGTCGAAGCTCGGGACGAGCGGGAACACGCCTTCTGTGGAAATGCGCCCCCAGCTCGGCTTGAGACCCGACGAGGTCGCAGCAGGCGGCGGGCAGGCGGATCGAGCAGCCGGTGTCCGTCGCAAGGCCGAGGTCGCACAGCCCGGCGACGAGCGCTGCCGCGTTACCGCCGGACGAGCCGCCTGCGGTCCTGCCGGGACGCGTTGGGTTCTGCACCGTCCCGTACCACGGGTTCTGGCTCGTGACGCCCCACGCGAACTCGTGCAGGTTCGCCTTGCCGACGATGACGGCGCCGGCCGCCACGAGGCGTTCCACCGCCGGCGCGGTCCGAGACGGCACGTGGTCCGAGTAGATCTTCGAGCCGTAGGTCGTGCGGATGCCGGCGGTGTCGATGAGGTCCTTGACCAGCAGCCGCGTTCCGTGCAGCGGTCCCGGTCCGGCCGGCTGCGGCTCGACCTCGGTGATGATCGCGTTCCAGGCGTCGGTCACGGCGACCGCAGCGCAGCATTGCGGATCTCGGTCAGCGTCAGCCGCGGTGTGATCGCTTCCGGGTCGACGCGCAGCTCGACCACGGCGGGCCGGCCGGACTCGACAGCGCGCTCGAACGCGGGCGCGAACTCCTCGGTCCGTTCGACAACCTCGCCGTGGCCACCGAATGCCTCCGCGTAGCGGGCGAAGTCAGGGTTGACGAGGTCGGTGCCGGAAACGCGGCCGGGGTGGTGCCGCTCCTGGTGCATCCGAATCGTGCCGTACATGCCGTTGTTGACGACCAGCACGATGATCGGGCAGCTCGTACTGGACGGCGGTCGCGAGCTCCTGGCCGCCCATCAGGAAGTCGCCGTCGCCGGCGAAGCACACCACGAGCCGATCCGGGTAGAGCAATTTGGCCGTCACGGCGGCCGGCAGGCCGTAGCCCATCGCGCCGCTCGTCGGCGCGAGCTGCGTGCCGAAGCGGCGGAACTCGTAGAAGCGGTGCGCCCAGACCGAGAAGTTGCCGGCGCCGTTCGTCAGCACCGCATCCTGGGGCAGCCGCTCGCGGAGCCACGCCATCACCTCGCCCATCTGGACGTGCCCGGGGCCGGTCGAGTGCTCCATGGTCGCGAGCTGGTCGGCATGCGCCTGCTCCGTCTCCGCTTGCCAGGCCGACGAGTCGACAGGGTCGAGCGCCCGCGCCGCCGCCGCGAACTCCGGCGAGCCGGAAACGATCGCGAGCGCCGGCTGGTAGATGCGGCCGAGCTCCTCCGCGGCCGCGTGTACGTGCACGAGCGTCTGGCGCTGGCGGCCGGGCTCGACGAGCGTGTAGCCGCCCGTCGTCGCCTCGCCGAGCCGCGCGCCGATCACGAGCAGCAGGTCGGCGTCGCGCACGCGCGCCGCGAGTTTCGGGTCGGGGCCGATGCCGACATGGCCGGCATAGACACGCGACGTGTTGTCGATGTAGTCCTGGCGCCGGAACGAGGCTCCGACGGGGAGCTCGTTCGCCTCGGCGAAGGCGCGGAAGTCCTCCGCCGCCTGTGCTGACCAACCGCCGCCGCCCACGATCGCGAAGGGCCGCTTTGCGCCGGCGAGCAGTGTCGCAGGCGCTCGAGGTCTTCCGCGTCGGGGTGGGCGGACGCCGGCGCGTACGGCTGGGCGTCCTCGGCCTCGACCTCGTCCGTCTGCATGTCCTCCGGCAGCGCGAGCACGACCGGCCCGGGCCGCCCGGACGTGGCGGTCGTGAAGGCGCGGTAGATGTACTCAGGCACGCGCTCGGCGCGGTCGATCTGGGCGACCCACTTGGCGAGTCCCGCCGAACATGGCGCGGTAGTCGACTTCCTGGAACGCCTCCCGGTCGAGCATGTCACGCCCTACCTGGCCCACCAGCAGGATCAGCGGCGTCGAGTCCTGCAGCGCCGTGTGCACACCCACGGACGCGTGCGTCGCACCCGGGCCGCGCGTGACGATGCACACGCCGGGCCGGCCGGTCAGCTTTCCGTATGCGTCCGCCATGTTCGCCGCGCCGGCCTCGTGTCGGCATGTGATCAGCCGTAGCGGCGACTCGTAGAACGCGTCGAGCACCTCGAGGAAGCTCTCGCCGGGCACGCAGAAGACTGTGTCGACACCGTGGACGGCGAGCTGGTCGACGAGAAGCCTGCCGCCGCGTCGCTTCACAGCGGCTGTTCGAGGTAGATTCGCGCTCGCTGGAGCTTCGGCTTCTCCTCGTCGCTCGGATCGACATACGTGATGGTTCGCTTCCCGGCCCATTCGGCCGGCAGGACGAGGACTCGGACGAACGCCGTCTCCTGTCTGTCGGAGGCGGCGGCGTAGACGGGGTCGGGGCCGGTCTCGTACCACCACTCGAGCGGTCCATACTCGTGGGACTCCCCCTGCGTCTCGATCCGGATCCGTCCTTGCAGCAGGACACGCAGTCCGGGGCCGGGATGCGTGTGAAGGTACGCAACGCCGCCGGGTGGGAAGTCGACCCGGTCGCAGCGCAGCACCCACTTGCCTTCGGGCCGCGCGGTCAGCTCCCACACGAGCGCATGCCCGTCGACGTGGGCTGCGCCGTAGTGAGCCTCATCGCGCTCGAGGTCGTACACCACGCGATCGCCGGGCTCGGTCGTGACTCCGTCCGGATGCTGGGTCAGGCGGAGGATCAATGGAAGTACTGGCCGCCGTCGATCACGATCGTCTGGCCGGTCACGAAGTCCGAGCCGGGGCCGCAGAGGTAGACGACTGCGCCGACGACGTCCTCCGGCAGCTGGTCGCGCTGGATCGTGCGCGCACTGACGGACACGTCGCGCAGCTTCTCGACCACCTCCGGATGCTCCTCTACGCCGGCCGACATCGTGAACCCGGGCGCGACGCAGTTGACGAGCACGTTGTCCTTGCCCAGCTCCTTCGCGAGCGCGCGCGTGAAGGCGACGATCGCGCCTTTCGAGGTGACGTAGTGGAGCAGGAACGGGACGCCCCGGAAGGGTGTGCCGGAGGAGATGTTCACGATCTTGCCGCCGCCGCGCTCGCGCATCACGGGTACGGCCGCGCGGCAGGTGAGGAACATCGACGCGACGTTCACGTCCATCACCTGCCGCCACTCCCCGAGCGGGATCTGGTCGAAGGAGCGCATCTCGAGCGACGCGTAGAGACCGGCGTTGTTCACGAGGAGATCGATGCCGCCACACTGCTCGACCGTCTCGTCGACCAGGCGCTGGACGTCGTCCTCGCTCGAGACGTCGATCGTCAGGCCGAGGCCACCGTCGTACGACTGCGCCGCGTCCTCTGCCGCCCGCAAGTCGGCGACGACGATGCGCGCGCCCTCAGCCGCAAGCCCGTCCGCGATTGCACGCCCGATGCCTTGCGCTCCTCCGGTGACGACCGCGACCTTCCCGTCGAGCGCGGCCATCAGCGGATGGGCGAGAAGGACGTGGGGATGAGAATCCGGTTCTGCTGTGTGTGGATCAAGGGCTGGATCTTGTCGAGAAACGCCTTCCAGTTGTCGTCCCCTTGGAGTTGCGCTCGGCGCTGCTCGCGGTCGGCGAAGCTCTCGTAGGCCCAGATGCTCGTATACGTGGAGAGTGAGCCGATGTCGGTCGTGAAGACGCCCAGCAGATTGCCGAGATGGCCCTTCTGCAGCTCGATCCCCTCCACCTCGTACAGCTTCACGAGCTCGTTCAGCTTGCCCGTGATCACGTGGTAGTCGCGCTGCTCGACGATCATTGCGGCTCGAGTCCCCCGACGGCCACGTACTTCAGCTCGAGCCACTCGTCGAGCCCGTATTTCGACCCTTCGCGCCCGATGCCCGACTCCTTCATGCCGCCGAAGGGCGCAACCTCGGTCGAGATGAAGCCGGTGTTGATCCCGACGATGCCGTAGTCGAGCGCCTCTGACACCCGCCACGTCCGTGCGTTCGACTGCGAGTAGAAGTACGCCGCGAGCCCGTACGGCGTGTCGTTGGCGGCGCGGACAGCGTCACCCTCGTGTGCGAAGCGCGCAATCCCGGCGACTGGGCCGAAGGTCTCCTCGCAGCTCATCGCGGCGTCGGCGGCGACGCCGGTCAGTACCGACGGCTGGAAGAACTGCCCCTCGAGCCGGCTGCCCCCGAGAAGGACCGAGGCGCCCCGCTCGACGGCGTCGTTCACGTGACGCTCGACCTTCGCGACCGCCGCCTCGTCGATCAGCGGGCCGACGTCGGCTCCGGGCGTGAACCCGTCGGCGACGGCCAGGCCGGCCGCCGCGCGCGTGAAGCGCTCGACGAACTCCTCGTACACGCCTTGCTGAACGAGGATGCGGTTGGCGGTGATGCACGTCTGGCCCGAGTTGCGGAACTTGCAGAGCACTGCGCCGGCGACCGCTGCGTCGAGGTCGGCGTCGTCGAAGACGAGAAAGGGTGCATTGCCGCCCAGCTCCAGAGAGACCTGCTTCAGCTGGTCCGAGCACTGCCGCATCAAGAGCTTTCCGACCTCGGTCGAGCCGGTGAACCCGAGCTTGCGCACGAGCGGGTTCGACGTCATCTCGCCGCCGATCGCGGGCGCGTCCTCGGCCGCTCCGGTCACGACCGAGAGCACGCCTGCCGGCAAGCCCGCCTCCTCGGCGAGCGCTGCGATCGCGAGCGCAGAGAGCGGCGTCTGCTCGGCCGGCTTCAGCACCATCGTGCAGCCGGCGGCGAGCGCCGGCGCCGACTTGCGTGTCGGCATCGCCGCCGGGAAGTTCCAAGGCGTGATGCCTGCCGCCACACCGACCGGCTGCTTGAGGACGAGGATGCGCCGGTCGCCGCTCTGTGCCGGGATCGTGTCGCCGTACGCCCGCTTCGCCTCCTCCCCGAACCACTCGTAGAACGAGGCGGCGTAAGCAATCTCCGCCCGCGCCTCGACCAGCGGCTTGCCCTGCTCGGTCACGAGGAGACGGGCGAGGTCCTCCTCGTGCTCGAGCATCAGGTCGGCGAGGCGACGGAGGACGCTTGCGCGGTCCTTCGCGGTCCACGACCGCCAGGCGGGGTAGGCGCGCTCGGCTGCGACGATTGCGCGGCGCGTCTCGGCCGCTCCGAGGCGGGGCACCTCGGCGATCACGTCGCCGGTCGCAGGATTTGTGACCGGGAAGGTCTGTCCCGAGTCGGAGTCGACCCAGCGCCCGTCGAGGTAGGCCTGCCGGCGCAGCAGCGGAAGCTCGGCGACGGTCACGGGCCAACGATATCGACCGAGTGGAGCCACAGCTCAGCCACGTCGACACGACACGCGCGTTCGCGCACGGCCGGCGTGGCCGCCGCGAGCTCGGTGGAACGAGGGGCCCGGCCAGGCCGAGCCCCCCAGGCTCAGACTCCAGCCGGGACGCCGCCGAGCGCTTCGGTCACGGCAGCGCAGTTCGTCACGGTCGAGACGTTCTGCAGCGCGAAGTTGATCGACGCGTTGTGCCAATCGGCGTTCATCGTCGAGCAGCCGTCCTCGGGAACGATCATGTAGTAGCCCTTATCGGCGCCTGTTCGAGCCGTGTGCTCGACCGACATGTTCGTCCACGCACCGGTGACGATGACCGTGTCGCGACCGAACCCCTTCAGCAAGCTTTCCAGCCTCGTCCCTTCCCATGCGTTCATGCGCATCTTCTCGACGACGAGATCGCCATCCTCGGGCTCGAGCCCTTCGGCCGGCGCCGCGCCCCACGAGCCGCGCACCAGTCCCGCCGTCTCCTTCACACCCTGGAAGAGCCCCGCGTTGAGCTTCAGTCCGGGCGCGCCCTCCTCGACGATGTACCAGACGTGGAACACCGGGATGCCCTTGCTCCGACACGTCTCTGCCAGGCGCTTCACGTTCTCGACGACGTTCTGCTCCTTCGCGTGCTCCGGGGCGCCCGTTTCCGCCCAGGCGCCTCCGTCCATCATCACGTCGTTCTGCATGTCCTGGATGATCAGCACGCAACGGGCCGGGTCCAGGGTCAGTGCCTCTTCGTTCATCAGCGTCCTCCTAGCGCATGTACGGCTCGCGGCGCGGGCCGACCTTGGTCCGGATTGTGTACAGCGACGTCGAGCTCGGGATGAACAGCGTGTGCCAGTCCTCGCCGCCCCAGGACATGTTGCCGGTGTTCTCCGGGACGTTGATCACGCCGAGGTGCTCGGCTTCGGCCGAGATGACCCAGATCCCGCCTGGTCCGGTGACCCAGATGTTGCCGAGCTCATCGCACTTCATCCCGTCCGGGATCCCCTCCTCGATCACGCCTGAGCCGACTCCCTCGAAGAACATGCGGCCGTTCGCGAGCGTCCCGTCCGCGTTCACGTCGAACACCTTGATGTGTGCCCGAGGCGTGTCGTTGATGTAGACGAGCGACTCGTCCGGCGAGAAGCAGACGCCGTTCGGCATCTCGAACTCGTTCTGGTCGACGACGAGCTCGACGTCGTGCGGGCCGCCGCCGGGTGGGATCCGGAAGACGCCCTGCCAGCCCAGCTCTCGTTCGCGCTCGATGCCGAACCCGGGGAAGCGCCCGTACCACGGGTCGGAGAAGTAGATCGATCCGTCCGAACGGACGCAGACGTCGTTGGGGCTGTTCAGGTACTTGCCCTCGTAGTGATAGGCGAGCAGCTCGCGCGAGCCGTCGCGCCGCTCCTTCCAGAGCGCGCTCGTGACGTGCTCGCAGACGATCAGGTCGAGGTTCGCGTCGAGCGTCATCCCGTTGCACTTGAAGCTCGGTCGCATCACCTCCTCGACTCCCTGCCCGGGGGTGTACTTCCGCCGGACGTCCCCCGGCATGTCGGAGAAGAGCAGGTACCCGTCTGGATGCCAGATCGGCCCTTCGGTGAACGTGAAGCCTGTCGCGACCTGCTCGACCTCCGCGTTCTCGTCGACGAGCTCGCGCAGCTTCTCGGAATGCACTGCGATCGCCATGCGCCCTCCTTCGGAAAGTCCGCCGAACCTAACAGGCGTGAGGCTCGTAGTCGATTTCGAGGAAGTCCTCGATCTCGGCGAGCCAACGCTCCTGCACGAAGCGGACGTGGTCGGGGTGCTCGTTGTAGGCCGTGTAGGCGTCGGGGCCGGCGAACTCCATCGAGATGCCGAACCGGTAGCCGTTCTTGGGGCTCGTCTCCCGCAGGATCTCGAAGGCCTCGACCCCGGGAATCGCGGCCAGACCTGCGGCCGCCGTGAGGAAGTCCGCCTCCTCGGGCGACCCGGCCGCGTGCCTGGGCGTGAAGACGACCGTGTGGCGGATGCGGTTGGGGCCGAGCGTCATGCGGCGTGCCTCCGCTCGATGCCGCCGAGGACCGTCCCGAGGCTCTCGAGGCTTGCAACATCGTGGCCCGGGAGGAAGCGATCGACGTACGGCAGCGCGGCGCGCATACCGCCCGCGAGCGGCTCGTACTCGGCGTGCCCCTTGAGCGGGTTCACCCAGACCACGGCGAAAGCCTGGCGGGCCAGCCGCTCCATCTCACGGCCGGCAAGCTCGGCGTCGCCGCGCTCGCAGCCGTCGGAGAGAATGACGACGACCGCTCCGCGAGTCAGCGCGCGCCGACCCCACTCGTCGTTGTAGGCCTTCAGCGACGCGCCGATGCGAGTGCCGCCGGACCAATCCTGCACACGTGCGGCCGCCGCCTCGAACGCCGTCTCCGGATTGCGCGCGCCGAGCTCGGGGGTCAGCCTCGTCAGCCGCGTGCCGAATGCGAATGTCTCGACGCCGCGCCCCGATCCGCGCGCCGCGTGCAGGTAGAGCAAGAGCGCACGTGCATACGCTTCCATCGATCCCGAGACGTCGAGGATCAGCACGAGCTTGCGTGGCGCGGTCTTACGAGTGCGGAACGCGCGCTCGACTGGATCACCGCCCGTCGTGAGCGATGCCCGCACCAGGCCGCGCACGTCCAAGGTGTGACCCTTCGAGTCGCGACGGAGGCGTCGCGTCCGACGCTGCGGACGCGCGACTGCGATGGCCCGAATCAGCCGCTTCGCGCGCGCGAACTCCTCCGACGTCATCGATGCGAAGTCCTTCGTGCGCAGCAGCTCCTCTTCGCTCCAGGCCCCGAGCCTCGTGTCGCCTCCATCGATCTCCGGACCCGGGCCCGGCGGAGCGCCCTTGCGGCGCTCGCCACGGGAAGGGGGCGGCTTCGTCGCCGGCTGCGGCTGCACGGCCGCGCCGAGGAACCAGGCGTCGAATGCGCGATCGAACGCGTCGACATCCTCCCGCCGCGAGACGAGCGTCTGCCGGAGCGTCCAGTAGACGTCGTCCTGCCGAGCGAGCTCGACCGCGTCCAGACCCTTGAGCGCGTCGGACACGCGTCCCGGCCCGACCTCGAGCCCGGCCTCTCGCAGGACGCGGCCGAAGGTGACGATGTGCTTGACGACCGCGCTCGCGGGCATTGGCTCTATCGGGCTCGGGCACTGGCGACGAGCCCAGCCAGCGTCTCGTCCCGGACGGAGAGCAGGTCCTCGTGGTACTTGAGCACCGAGCCGAGTGTGGTCTCCACGTTCTCGACGTCGAGCTCCTGCTGGCCGAGTGCGGTCAGCGCTTGCGCCCAGTCGATCGTCTCGGCGAGACCGGGTGGCTTCTGCAGGTCGAGCATGCGGAGCTCCGCCACGAACGCGGCCGCTTCGGCCGCGAGTCGCTCCGGAACGCCCGGGACGCGCAACTTCACGATCTCGATCTCCCGCTCGAGCGACGGGTGGCCGATCCAGTGGAAGAGGCAGCGTCGCTTCAGCGCGTCGTGCAGCTCGCGCGTCCGGTTCGAGGTGAGGATCACGTAGGGGCGCTGCTTCGCTGTGATCGTCCCGAGTTCCGGAATCGTGATCTGGAAGTCCGACAGCACCTCGAGCAGGAACGCCTCGAACTCCTCGTCGGCGCGGTCGATCTCGTCGATCAGCAGCACGACCGGCTCCTCGGCCTCGACCGCCTCCAACAGCGGCCGCCGGATCAGGAACTCCGGTCCGAACAGCTCGGACTCGTCTACTGTCCCGGCCTGCGCGGCCCGGATGTGCAGCAGCTGCCGCGCGTAGTTCCACTCGTACACGGCGTGCGCGACGTCGAGCCCCTCATAGCACTGGAGGCGGATCACGCGCGCGCCGAGCGCCTTCGCTATCGCCTTCGCCGCCTCGGTCTTTCCGACGCCCGCTTCCCCTTCGAGCAGCAGCGGCTTCTCGAGCTTCAGCGAGAGGTAGAGCGCCGTTGCGAGCCCACGGTCCGGGAGATAGGACGCTCCTGCGAGCGCCGATTCGAGCTCGTCGATCGAGGCAAAAGGCACGCTCGGAGCGTAGCGGGATCTGCGACAGCCGTTTGACGCGGGCCGCCGCGCCGGACATAGAATCGACCATGGCTGCGGAAACCCTTGTTCCGAGCTCCGTCGACGAAGCGGTTCAGCTCTTCGGCGACGGAGACGGCATCACCGTGTTCGGCGGCGGCACGATTCTGATGCCCGAGATCGCGGCCGGCCGGCTGACGCCGACACGTGCGCTGCTTCTGCACCGCAGCGGGCTCGACGAGATCCACACCGAAGGCGACGTCATCCGGGTCGGGGCCATGGTCACGGTCGCGTTGCTCGCCGACGGGCCGGACGGGCTGCTCGCGCGCTTCGCGCAGCAGATCGGCGACCTCGAGGTGCGGGCGGCCGGCACTGTCGGCGGCAACCTGTGTGCGTCCGGTGGTCTCGGCGCGCAGAAGGGCGATCTCGGGGCAGCGCTGATCGCGCTCGGCGCACGGGTCCGCTCGGACGGCAAGGGCGGCGAGCGCACGGAGTCGGTCGAGGACTTCCTGGCCGGTGACCGGACGGGCCGGCTCGTGCTGGAGATCGAATACGAAATGCCGTCCGGCTCGTGGTCGGCGCAGACCATGCGGCGCCGGCACGCGCACTCCTACGCGATCGCGAACGTCGCGGTCTGCACGACAGGCGAGGGCATCCGCGTCGGCGTCTCCGGCGTCGGTCACGCGGCCGTACGTGCTGTCGCGGTGGAGCAGAGCCGTGCCGCGGAGGACGTCTTGAAGGACGTCGACCCCGTCGACGACGCCGTGGCCACCGCCGAGTACCGCCGCAAGATGCTGATCGTTCTCGTCCGCCGCGCCCTCGACGAAGTTGGGAGCTCATGAATCTGACCGTGAACGGGATCGAACAGGAGATCTCGAGCCCGCCTCTCACCGCGCTGCTGCACGTTCTCCGCGAGGAGCTCGAGATCATGAGCCCGAAAGCCGGCTGCCAGCAGGGAGGCTGCGGCACCTGCACCGTCCTCGTGGACGGGGAGCCGCGGCGCTCGTGCCTGACGCCGGTCGCAATGGTCGACGGCGCTGCAATCACGACGCTCGAAGGGCTTGGCGAGGCCGAGTCGCTCTCGCCGGTCCAGGCTTCCTTCCACAGCCGCTACGCCGCGCAGTGCGGTTTCTGCACCCCCGGGATGATCGTCGCCGCGACCGCGCTGATCGCGCGTAAGGGCGGCTCTGTCGATCGCGACGAGGTGCTCGAGGCGCTCGGTGGCCACTACTGCCGCTGCACCGGCTATGTGAAGATCGTCGACGCGGTGATGGCCGCGTCGCGCGGCGACGTCGAGCCGGTCGCGGACGTGCCGACACCGGCCGAGGGCGAGCCTGACGTCCTCGTGAAGGGAAGCCCGGCGTGAAGGCCGTCGGCGCACGGCTCCCGCGCTATGACGGGGTCGGTCACGTCACCGGCAGAACGCAGTACGTCGACGACGTCCGCGTCGGCCGCACGCTCTGGGTGAAGGCGCTTCGCTCGCCGCATCATCACGCTGCGATCACCAAGTTCGACACGTCCAAGGCCGAGGCGCTGAAGGGCGTGCATGCGATCGTCACCGCCGCCGACGTGCCGCGGAACGTCTACGGGCACCTCGAGGGGCTCGGCGTTCCCGGCGACGAGCCGCTGCTCGCCGACGGGGAGGTTCGCTACAAGGGCCAGCCGATCGCGGCAGTCGCGGCCGAGTCGGAGGAGGCCGCGTGGGCCGCGGTCGAGGCGATCGAGATCGCTTTCGACGAGAAGCCGGCGCTCTTCGACATCCGGCTCGCGCTCGATCCCGAAGCGCCGCAGATCCACCACTGGGGGAACGTCTATCCCCACTACGGCCCGTACAACCACCGCCGCGTGCGCAAGGGCGACATCGACTGGGCGTTCGAGCAGGCCGACACGATCGTCGAGGGCGTCTACCGCCCCCAGGCGATCGAGCAGATGCCGATGGAGACGCAGGTTTGCCTTGCGGTGCCTGAGGCGAGCGGCAGGCTGACGATCTATTCGTGCACGCAGGCGATGTACTTCTCGATGGGCGTCGTCGCAGCGCACCTCGAAGTGCCCCTGAACAAGCTGAAGTTCATCGGTGGCACCGTCGGTGGCGGTTTCGGCGGCAAGGTCGACACCGCATCCGACACGATCTGCGCCCTGCTCGCGTTGAAGGCGCGACGGGCTGTCAAGTGGCGCTGGACGCGCGAGGAGGAGTTTCTCGCGTCGTCGACCCGCGCTCCCTGGCACATGGAGATCGCGGACGCGGTCACGAGCGACGGCTGGATCCTCGGCCGGCGGATGGTCACGCTCCATGACTCCGGTGCCTACGCCCGCTTCTCTCCGTACGGCGTCACGAAGCACGCGTTCCACCACTCGGGCGCATACACGATTCCGAACCTGCGTTTCGACGGCTTCGTCTGCTTCACGAACCGGGTCCCGACGACGGCCATGCGCGGCTTCGGCGTCACGTCGGTCTCCTTCGCGGTCGAGACGCATCTGACCCGTATCGCGGAGGTGCTCGGCCTCGACCCGTGGCAGCTGCGCCTGAGGAACGCGAACCGGATCGGCGACACGAGTGGCAACGGCGTGGTGCTGCAGGACCCGTCCACGGTTCCCGTGGCGCTCGCCGCCGCCGAACGTGTCGGCATCGAGCTGCCCGCCGAGTACCGCCAGATGACGTCCGAGGCGCGCTCAGGCGACCTCCTGCCCGAGCATCTCGTGGCGCAGCAGCGGCTGAACGGGGAGGGAGCCTGATGGCGAAGCACCACGGTCGCGGATTCGCAACGATCGAGTACCCGACAGGCATGAACCAGAACGGCGATCCGAGCCAGGCCTGGATCAAGCTGAAGCCGGACGGGCGTGTCGACGTCTTCTCCGGCACGGTCGACATCGGGCAGGGCTCGAAGACCGTGCACACGCAGATCGTCGCCGACGCCCTCGGCGTTCCGTACGACTGGGTCACGATGGACAACTCGAACACCGACTCGTCGGCGGTGTGCACCGGCACCTTCGCGTCGCGCGGCACGTTCATCGGCGGCAACGCGGTCCGCCTTGCCGCGGAGCGGGTCCGGGAGCGGATCCTCGACATCGCGTCGAAGGAGCTCGAAATCGACGCGAGCGACCTCGAGATCGCGAACGGAGAGGTGACCGCGAAGGGCGCGCCGCAGAAGAAGATCAACGTTGCCGACGTGGCCGGGGCCGCGACATACAACTACGGCGAACTGATCAGCGGCTCTTCGACGGCGCTGAAGCCGTTCGCCGACGTCGACGACGCGACCGGGCAGGTCGAGATCGAGCCGCACTCCGCGATCTCCTACGCCGCGTGCGTCGCGGACGTCGAGGTCGACGACGAGACCGGTGAGGTCGTCGTGCTGAAGATGGTGCAGGTCTACGACGTCGGGCGCGCGATCAACCCGACGCTCGTCGAGGGGCAGATCGAGGGCGGTGCGATCATGGGTCTCGGACTGGGCCTGACCGAGAGCAGCTATCCCCACTACCCGTCGCCGGAGCATCGCGGCGGCGAGTTCGGCGCCTATCTCGGCCCGGCGATGGAGGACCTGCCGGAGCTCGACAACGTCATTCTCGAGAATCCGTCCGAAGACGGCCCCTTCGGCGCCAAGGCGATCGGCGAGATGGCGAACAATGCGCAGCCGCCGGCGATCACGAACGCGATCTTCGACGCGGTCGGCGTATGGGTCACAGAAATGCCCGCGACGCCCGAGCGCGTGCTCGAGGCGCTCGAGCTGAAGCGCGAGGCTCGCCGGGACGGGAAGCGCGTGATCTTCGACGAGCACCTCTCGATCGGGACGCTTTCCTCGAACGAGGGCGCGGGTTTCTACGGCGTCGATGCCTGAGTCGAGCTCGTTCCGCACCTGGAACGGGCGCGACTCGTGGGAGTTCGTCGACGGCGTCCGGATCCACGCGATCGGCGGCGAGCAAGTGCTGCTCTGTCGCGTCCAGTACGAGCCGGGCAAGCAGGTGCCGTGGCACGTGCACGAGGACACAGAGCAGGTGATGTTCATCCTCGACGGCGGGATCGAGATGACGATCGAGGACGAGACGAAGACGCTCGGACCTGGCGACGTCGTCGTCGTGAACCGTGGAGAGCACCACAAGGTCTATTCGGAGAATGGCGTCACCTTCATGGAGGCGCTGGCGCCGGTCCCGCTCGACCACGTCCCCGACAAGGAGCTCGACCTCGTCCTCGGCCCGGACGGCGGCTCGCAGCACGTGGAGAAGTAGGCCGTCGATGCCCCTCGTCCGTGTCGAGCTGTTCGAGCGCCGGCTGACGCCTGAGCTCGAGTCGAAGCTGATCGAGCGGATGACCGAGACGCTGCTCGAGGTGCTGGATGCGCCGGAGCTGAAGGAGCACACGTGGGTGATCGTCGAAGGACACGACGCCCACCGGTGGGGCCGCAACGCAAAACCCTGGGACGAAGGAGGAAGCTGAATGCCATTCGTGGAAGTGAAGCTCTACGACAAGCGCGTCACCGAGGAGTCGGTGCCGAAGATCATCGAGGCGATGACGGAGGCGCTCGCCGAGTCCTCAGGAGCCGCCCGCGAGCACATCCAGGTTGTCGTCCACGGCGTCTCCCCCAAGCACTGGGGCATCGCCGGCAAGGCGCAGGGCTAGCTCGACCGGCGCGCCGCCGCGGACGACCTCGGCCGTCTCGCGTGCGTGCAACAGCGTCGTCCGGACGATCAGCTTCGCGCGAGCGAAGTTGTCCATCACCGTCGGCACGGGGGCGATCGCGCGCCCGAGCGCGTAGCCGGCCGCGTTCCGCCCGATTTGGCGGTACGACTCGAGCGTCAGCGACGGTGCCATCCCGAAGAGCTCGAGGTTGTCGAGCGGCTCGAGGTCGGCGCGATGAATGAGCGCCGTGCCCTTCGACTGCAGCCCGATCGAGATGGCGGAGCCTGAGAGCCGCGCCCCGTCGTGGCCGATGAAGGCGACGTCAGCGGAGCGCGTGATCCGGACGATACGGGGGACCGCACCCTCCTCCCGAACCCCTGCGAGGAGCTCCGCAAGCACGTCTCGGTGCTGGAGGCCGTTGATCGTCTCGGAGAGCGCGTCGCCGAACGCCGGTCCCACCGCGATCACGACCTCGTCTGCGCGCTCGCCGGCCTGAGCCGGGTGAAGCTCCTCGACCGACGTCGTCGCACCCTGGGCAGCGCCGAGCAGGCGCGCGTCGATCGCGTACGGCAGCCGCTGCAGCCGCTCCCAGCGCTCACCCTCGAGCCGGTACCCGGTGCCCGGGCCGCTGTAGCTGTTCCCGTCGTTCACCGCGGAGACGACCGTGCCATCGGGCGCGATGATGGCCGAGGTCTGGAGATAGTCCGCGGCGACCCGGTGACGCTGCATGTCGAAGACGGCGGCGGCCACGTCCCCGAAGCCGCGGGCGTCGAGCGCGCGCGCGACGTCGAGTGCGCTCAGGCTCTCGACAAGAATCCGGTCCGCGGCGGCGACGTCGGCCGCTCGATCCCGGTCCGGTAGGTCGCGCGAATCGGTGCAGGTCGTCGCAAGCCGCACCTCGTCCTCGGTGATCGGCGGGAAGCCGAATGCGTCGAAGACGGCTTGAATTGCCCGCGCGCCGCGCTCTCGCACAACGAGGGCGCCCTGCTCGTCGAGCGGCTCGATTCCCGCGTCGATCTGCCAGTCGCGCTGGATCGTCAACCACTCGTCGAGGTCGTCGGAGTCGTAGTTGCCGCCGCCGAACATGTTGTCGTAGCGCGGCATCGCGGAGTAGCCGGAGGTGACGAAATCCGTGCCGGGGAGGAACTGGCCCATCAGCTTCGCCGTCTTGCGTATCGCCGAGTGACTGGAGATCGCGTCGTTGCCGGACGCCACTTCGAGGTCGAGCCAGGCGGCGAGCACGTTCTCGGCCAGGATCTCACGTGTCCCTCCGGGCACGGCCAAAACGAGCGCGACACATGAGATCGATCCGTTCTGGACGCCCTGCGAGCCGGCAGCGCGCACCAGCGAGAGGCAGCGTGCCTCGAGATAGAGCATCGACTTGCCTTCCGACTCGCCCATCAGCGCCTCGGAGCCGCCACCGGACGTGAAGCGCACCTTGACGCCCCGCGAGGCATACGCGGAGGCGAGAAACGCCTTCGACCACGGCGTGTCGTCGCCGTCGACGAACACGGACTCGGTGCCATAGACGGAAAGCGTCTCCGCATACGTGACGAGGCCCTGGATGGCGAGGCGCAGGTTGAGCCGCTCTTCCACCGCGCACTGCGTCAGCACGCCGGGCCGCCCGGTCTGCGAGCCGATCAGGATCGCGAGTGCGTTCAGCGGCGCGTAGCGCGAGACGCCGACTGTCGTCTCGACCTCGGCAAAGCCGCGTGCGGCCGCCTCGGCGGCGTCGGCCGCGAGCAAGGCCGGGTTCTCCTTCAGGTTCGTGACATGCGCCTGGTTTGCGGGCGCTCGCCGCGCCCGCAACTTCTTCAGCGCGAACATCAGCTCGACCGGATCGAGCATCGCGATCACGCGCGCGAGTCGCGCCGGCGTCAGCCCTCGCGAGAGCCGCACGAGCTCGGCGCGAGCAACGTCGACGTCGACGAGCATGCGCGCGATCTCAGAATCGCCGAGTGCGGCCGCCTCGCTCGCGACATCGAGGTCGAGGCCGTACTGCACGACGAAGTGGTCCAGCGCATCCCAGTCCGCTTCGCGGCGGCCGTCGAGCTCGACGACCCGGCCCTGCTCGATCGTCAGAGACGGCTCCGGGTCGTTCGGACCGTCCATCGCGACGAGGCCGAGCTCTGCGAGCGGCTCGATCAGCACCTCGCGGCGGAGCTCGCGCTCCTCGCGCGCGACGAAGCGGTCCAGACCTGCGATCAGCCGGCAAAGAGGCCCCGCTTCGCGTACACCTGTGCCGCCTCGCGGACGAAGGCGGCGGTCGCCGGTGCTTCGTACCCGTCGAGCTTTTGCGCCCAGGCCTCGAGCTGCGCCGCCGTTGAGCGGCCCGGCCGGAGCGAGGTGTAGATCTCGAGGATCGTCTCGTCCGGCAACGGTGCGAGCTCCGCGGCGCGGAGCAGGTTGTCTGCGAGCTGGGCTCGTCCCGCCGCGCGGGCGACCTCGGCCTGGAGACGCAGTGTCTCGGGTGTCGCCCGTAGCTCGGCCGCCGCGACACGGTCGTCGTGCAGCTCGAGCTCGTCGAGCGGAATCCCGCCCGGTGTGCGAACGAGGTCGGGCCGGCTCGTTCCGAGCGGATAGTCGCGACTCGGATCGAAGCTCACGAGCAAAACCGTATAGAAAGAGCCGGTGCTCAACCACTACGACACCTCTGGCGGCGGGGCGACGTCTTGAGGCGCTTCGTTCGCGCGGAGGTCGGTGGGAACGGTCCGCGTGTGGGCCGGATCGAGGGCGAGGTCGTCGCCATGCTCGACCACGACGATCCGCTCAGTGGCCTGGCCGGCGAGGGCGAGGTCACCGGGCACTGGGACCTTGCCGAGGTGACGCTGCTCGCGCCGATCCACGCACCGGAGGTCTGGTGCGCGGGCGTCACGTACGAGCGCAGCCGCGACGCCCGGCTCGAGGAGGCGCAGACCGAGGCGCGAGACGTCTACGCCCTCGTCTACGACGCCGACCGGCCCGAGCTCTTCCTGAAGGACGCGCAGATGCGGCGCACGGTCGGCCCGGGTGGCCCGATCCGCCTGCGTCGCGACTCGATCTGGATGGTGCCCGAGCCCGAGCTCGCACTTGTGCTCGGCGCGGGTGGCAAGCCCGTCGCCGTCACGATCGGCAACGACGTCTCCAGCCGCGACATCGAGGGTGCGAACCCGCTCTACATCCCGCAAGCCAAGATCTTTGCCGGGGCCTGCGCGCTCGGGCCCGCGCTGGCGGTGCCGGACGACTGGGACGCGCCGTTTCCGATCCGCCTGCGAATCACGGACGCGACCGGTGCCGAGCTCTTTGTCGGCGAGACGTCGACCGAGCGGATGAAGCGCACGCCGCGCGAGCTCGCCGAGTGGGTGATGAGGGACAACCCGATCCCGCCTGGATCGGTCCTGCTCACGGGCACCGGCCTCGTCCCGCCCGATGAGTACACGCTCGAACCGGGCCACACGGTCGAGATCGAGATCGAAGGCATCGGCGTCCTCACGAACACGGTCGTGGCGTGAGCGCTACCGTCTCCGTATGACGGAGACCGTCGACGCACCCACTCGCCCGACCGGCCGGAACTATGTCGGCGGCGCCTGGGTTCCTGCCTCCTCCGGCGAGACCTACACGAAGCTCAACCCGATGCGCCCCTCCGAGTCGGTCGGCGAATTCTCGTCGTCGAGCGAAGCCGACGCGGACGCGGCAGTAGCCGCAGCCGAGGCTGCATTTGCGGGGTGGGCGGCGCTGCCGATGGCGCGGCGCGCCGGATACCTGAACGCAGCGGCTTCGATCCTCGAGGCGCGGACCGAGCAAGTGGCGCGCGACATGACGACCGAGATGGGCAAGCCGTTGCGCGAGGCGCGCGGCGAGGCGGGCCGTGCGGCGCAGATCCTGCGCTTCGCGGCGAGCGAGGCGTTCCGCTCCGTAGGCGAGCACTTCGAGCAGGCCGCCACCGGTGCGCAGGTGTCGACCCGGCGCAGGCCGGTCGGCGTCGTCGCTCTGATCACCCCGTGGAACTTCCCGATCGCGATCCCGATCTGGAAGCTCGCGCCGGCGCTGATCTACGGCAACACGGTCGTGCTGAAGCTTGCGTACGAGGCGCCGCGCACAGGCCTGCACATCGCGGAGGCCTTCGCCGAGGCGGAGCTGCCGGCAGGCGTGCTCAACGTCCTCACCGGGCGTGGCTCGACGGCCGGCGCCGCGCTTGTCTCGGACCGGCGCGTCCGGGCGATCTCGTTCACCGGCTCCGTCGCGACCGGCAACTCTGTCCGCGACGAGGCGACGAAGCACGGCAAGCGCGTCCAGCTCGAGCTCGGCGGGCACAACCCGCTGATCGTCACTGCCGACGCCGATCTCGAACGTGCCGTCGAGGCGTCCTACGCAGGCGCGTTCTGGTCGGCGGGCCAGAAGTGCACGGCAACGCGCAGGATCTACGTCGAGGACGCCGTCTACGACGCGTTCAAAGAGCAGTTGCTCGCGCGGATCGAGCGCGGCAAGGTCGGCGACCCGCTCGATCCGGACGTCGAGGTCGGGCCGGTCGTCAACGAGACGCAGTTCGACGAGATCGTCGCGGCGATCGAGCGGGGCAAGCGGGAGGGCGGCTCGGTGCTCACGGGCGGCGAGCGGGCTGACGACGAGGCGTACCTGATCGCACCGACCGTGTTCGAGGGCGTCGCCGACGATGCGTTCCTCTCGTGTGAGGAGATCTTCGGACCGGTGACGTCGCTCTACCGGTACTCGACTCTCGACGAGGCGCTGCGACGCGCGAATGACACGGAGTTCGGTCTGGCGGCCGCGATCTTCACGTCCAATTTGGCCGACGCAGCGCGTTTTCAGAACGAGGCGCAGGCGGGCCTGCTCCATGTGAACTCGCAGACCGCCGGCGCCGACGTCCACGTCCCGTTCGGTGGCATCAAGTCGAGCGGCTTCGGCCCGCACGAGCAGGGCCGGGCCGCGATCGAGTTCTACACGGAGACAGTGACGATCTACGTCGACCCGTGATGTCCGGCTGACAGCCGGGCCGGCGTCAGCGAGCAGTCGACCGCGAAGAGCGCGGCGGTGAAGCCCACCAGCACCCAGAGCACGACGCCGTACCCGCCGCTTGCGTCGCGGATCGTGCCGAGCACGAACGGCGACATCGCCGACAGCGTGTAGCCCGCCCCCAACATCAGCCCGGTGTACGCCGCCACCTCGGCCGGCCCCTGACCGACGTCGAGCGGCAACGCCATCGTCAGCGAGAACAGCGGGCCGATCGTCGCGCCGAGCAGGAAAGCCCAGAGGAAGCCCGCATCCGGCAGCAGCACGACCCCGAGCAGCGACAGGAAGCCGAGACCCGCGCAGCCCGCCATCCATGTGCGGCGTGCCCACATCCGGTCGGCGAGCCACGCGACGGCGAGCCCCGCCGCGATCTGTGTCGCGTTCAGCACGGCGAGCAGCGCCCCTGCCCTGCCCTCGCTCCACCCGTGCTCGACGTACACGTCCGGCAGCCACGCGTTCAGGCCGTAGTACGTGGCGGACATGAAGAAGAAGGCGGCGACGAGCCGCCACGCGAGCGGGCTCCGCCACGGCAGCGGGAGCGGCCGCGGACCGGACGCCGCGACGTGGCCTCGCTCGACGCGTGTCAGCACAAGCCAGAGCACGAACAGTGCCAGCGTCACGACGGAGAACACCAGCAGCGGGTCGCGCCAGTCTCCGAGCGCGTCTTCCAGCGGCACCGCAGTCGCAGAGGAAACCGTCGCACCGACGTTGATCCCCGCTGCATAGACGCCGGTTGCGAACACCGGACGGTCGGCGAAGCGCTCCTTGACGCCGACGGGAAGGAGCGCGTTGCCCAGTCCCATGCCGATGCCGACCGGGATCGTCAGCAGGATCAGCAGCGCCGCACCCGGCACGAGCGCCCTCGCGATTCCGAAGACGCCGATCAGCGCGAGCGCCGCGGCGAGGGCGTGGCGCGACCCGAGCCGCCGTGACAGGAAGGCCGCCGGCGGCGCGAACAGGCCCATGCAGAGCACGGGAATCGTCGCGAGCAGGCCCACGACCGCGTGTGACACGTGGAGGTCGAGTTGGATCGCCGGGATCAGCGGGCCGATGCCGACGAGCTGCGGCCGGAGAGCCAGCGCTCCGAGGAAGAGCGCTGCTAGAAGTGCGCCCCGCCTCAATCCACGACGGTCTCGTAGAACAGGCGCTCGCGCGACTCCATCAGGCCGAACAACTCGCCGGCTCCGAGGCGCTGGAAGTGCTCGCTCGCGCCGTGCTCCTCGAAGGCTGCCTTGTCGCGGTACTGCTCGTAGAAGAGGTACGAGCGGGCGTCCTCCGGATCGCGGCAGGGGATGTAGAGCTCGCAGCCGGGCTCCTCGCGGCTCGCCTTTGCAAGCTCGGGGATCACCTCCGCCGCGCGCTCCTCGCTTCCCTCGGCGACTTTCATGCGTACTACGAGTACGAACGACATGCGGCTCCTCTCGATAGGAAGTGAGTTGCGGTCGACGGGTCTCGCCTACGCACCGGCGACCGCTAGCTGTGCCAGGCCGGCCGGCGTCCCCGAGTCGAGCCAGCGCGCGAGGAAGTCCGGCGCGAACAGCTCGTCCGTCACCATCGCCGCCGCGCCGATCACACCCTCCTGGCCCTCGAGCCGGGTGCGGTGAACGCCGAGGTTGCGTGTCGCGAGCGGCAGTGACCGTCGATACACGGTTTCGCGAATCGATGCGAGCAGGGGGTCGCCCGCACGTGCGACGCCGCCGCCGATCACCACGAGGGATGGGTTGAAGAAGTTGACGATGCTCGCCACGACACCACCCACGTAGCGTCCAGCACTTGCGATCAGCTCGACGCTGGCGGCGTCTCCGTGCGAAGCAGCACGGGCGACGTCGCTGGCGTCGAGCAACCCCCTCTCGTCCAGGACCGCACGGAGGAATGGGCTGCGCCCAGTACGAGCGGCGTCCTCGGCTTCGCGTCGGAGCGCCGCGCCGCCCGCCAGCGCCTCGAGGCAGTCGAAGTTCCCGCACCGGCAGAGGACGTCGCGCCCTGCAACCGGCACCTGGATATGACCGATGTCTCCGGCACACCCCTGCGCGCCCCGGTGCAACTTGCCGTGCACGATCACGCCTGCGCCGATCCCCGTTCCGATCTTGACGTAGACGAAGTTCCCGACACCTCTGCCCATGCCGGCGGTGAGCTCGCCGAGCACCATCACGTTGACGTCGTTGTCGACCCAGACGGGCACATCGTGATGGGCAAAGCGCTCTCGTACGCTGTAGCCGTCCCAGCCAGGCATGATCGGCGGCGACACAGGTCGGCCCGACCCGAACTCGACGGGTCCCGGCACGCCGATGCCGATTCCCCACAACTCTCCGTCGAGCGGGGAGGCGTGCGTTGTGCAGTCCGTGAAGAGTTGCTCGGTGCGCGACAGGATCTCGTCCGGCCCGTCGGCGATGTCGGCCGGCTCAGCCGCAGCCGCGAGGATCGTCCCTGAGAGATCGGCGACAGCGACGTCGATGCTCGTGGCGCCGATATCCGCGACGAGGAGGTACCCGGCCTCGCTGCGGAAGCGGAGCGTCCGCGGGGCTCGACCGCCGGTCGAGCGACCGAGATCGCCTTCCGCGAGGAGGTTGCGGTCGATCAGCGCCGCGAGACGCTGCGTGACGCTCGCACGGCTCAGCCCGGTCGCCTCGACGAGCGCAGACCGCGTGGAAGTCCGGTTCCTGCGCACATGGTCGAGGACCTCGACGAGCCCATCCGCGCCGTCCCGACCATTCGCGGAACTCAATCTGGCCACAGCTGCAGCCTATCCTGTTCCGACAGGTTGACTTCCACTTTTGCCGGGTAGGAACAAAAGATCAGATCGGCCTCAGCAGACCTAGGTCCTGAGCAGCAGTCTGCAGCGGTATGCCCCCGACAAGAATCGAACTTGTGCACGCGGTTTAGGAAACCGCTGCTCTATCCACTGAGCTACGGGGGCTCAGACGCAAAGCTTAGGCGTCAATCGAGCTGAGGCCGCGCCCCGAGTAGGCTGCGTCGATGCTGTCCAAGCTCGTCGTCGACCCCGGCTCCGCTCCGGACCTGGAGCGGCGTGACCCGAGGGACACGCTCGGCCTGCCGGGCAAGGACGAGGCGAAGGAGCAGCTCGCAGTGCTCCTCGAGGAGCTCTCGTCGCTGCAGGAGCGCCTCTACGCCGAGGGAGAACGGAGTGTCCTCCTCGTCCTCCAGGGGCTCGATGCCTCCGGCAAGGACGGAACGATCCGCCATGTCTTCACCGGCGTCAACCCACAGGGCTGCCACGTGACGTCGTTTAAGGCGCCCGCTCCGGTCGAGCTTGCGCATGACTTCCTCTGGCGCATCCACGCCGAGTGCCCCTCGCGCGGGATGATCGGGATCTTCAATCGATCGCACTACGAGGACGTCGTCACGGTGCGGGTTCTCGGCCTGGCGCCGGAGGACGTGTGGCGGCGACGCCAGAAGCGGATCGCCGAGTTCGAGCGGTTGCTCGCCGACGAAGGCACGACCGTGCTCAAGTGTTTCCTCCATGTCTCCGCAGAGGAGCAGCGCGAGCGGTTCGCCGAGCGGCTTGCGGATCCGACGAAGCAGTGGAAGTACAACCCGGCGGACGAGGAGACGAATCGTCTCTACGGAGAGTTCACGATCGCATACGAGGAGACGATCACCGCCACCTCGAGCGAGTCGGCGCCGTGGTACGTCATCCCCTCCGACCGAAACTGGGTGCGGAACCTTGCTGTCGCGAGCGTGCTCGTGGAGGCGCTGCGCCAGCTGGACCCGCAGTTTCCTGCTGCCGCGCCGAGCCGCTAGACCGGCGCGGCGTCCTGCGGCTCCCAACCGAGCAGGTCGCGGGCGTGCTCCAGATCCCAGAAGCGGCGCGAGTTCGCGGACACGCCGTAGACGACCCCCCACGACACGTCCTCGACGTCGAGGCAGCTGGCGATCAGCTCGGCGCAGTCACGCCGGCTGAGCCAGACGGCACGCAGCCGGTTCCGCTGCCCTTCGGCATCGAGCTCGATCAGAGGATTCGGGGTCGGCGCAGCGGGGTCGTCGTTCGCCCGCACGGCACCGATCCGCAGGCAGAAGACTCGGAGCCCATGGCGCTCCAGGTACATCCGTCCGAGCGCCTCCCCGTACGCCTTCGAGACGCCGTACAGCGAGTCGGGCCGGAGCTCCGCGGTGTGGTCGTAGCTTCGTCCGTCATCGGGGTCGTACAGCTCGGGGGCTCCGTCGAGCTCGTACATCCCGATCGCGTGATTCGAGGATGCGAACACGACACGCGAGACCCCCGCCTCGCGCGCCGCCTCGAAGACGTTGTAGGTGCCGACGAGGTTGTTCCGGAGGATGTCGTCCCAGGACGCCTCGAGGTCGGCCGACGCCGCGAGGTGCACGACCGCATCCACGTTCTGGAACGCAGGCCGGATCGCGTCGAGGTCGGAGATGTCGGCGACGTGGCTGGGAAAGTCCTGTGGTGTCAGCGTCAATGACACGAGCCCGTACCGGTCGGCGAGATGCTCTCGCACCGCCGTTCCGATCGTCCCTTCGGCGCCGGTGATCAGGACGCGACGTGTTGTCATGGCGTGCAGCCTTCCCGCGAGCGCTCGAGCGCGAACCTGCCATGCTCGATCCGTGCCGACGTCACCTCTTGGAGCGACCTACGATCCCGGTCCGTTCTACGACGAGATGTTCTCGGCGACCGGGACTCCACGGCCGCACTACCGCGCTCTCGCAGTCGAGCTCGGCCGCCTCAGCTTCGAAGAGTTCGAGGAACGGCGCCACGCCGTCGAGCTTTCGTTCGTGAACCAGGGAATCGGCTTCACGGTCTACGGACAGGAGGAGGGAATCGAGCGGATCTTCCCGTTCGACCTGATCCCGCGTGTGATTCCGGGCGCGGAGTGGGACCAGCTCGAGCGCGGCCTGATCCAGCGCGTGCGCGCGCTCAACCTCTTCCTGCACGACATCTACAGCGAGCAGCGCATCGTCCGCGACGGAAAGATTCCCGGCGCGCTGCTCTTCGGCGCGCGCCACTTCCTGCGCGAGATGGTCGGCGTCGAGCCGCCAGGCGGTGTCTACGCGCACGTGGCCGGCGTGGACGTGATCCGCGACGACAACGGCGACTACCTCGTACTCGAGGACAATCTGCGCACTCCCTCAGGCGCGAGCTACATGCTCGAGAACCGGGCGGCGATGAAGCGCACCTTCTCCCACCTCTTCGAGCGCCACGGCGTGGCGGGCATCGACCAGTACCCGCAGGAGCTGCTCGCCGTGCTGAACGCGGTCACCCCCGAATCGGCGCGCGGCGACCTCACCGTCGTCCTCCTCACGCCCGGCGTCCACAACTCCGCCTACTACGAGCACTCGTTCCTCGCGCGCCAGATGGGGATCGAGCTCGTGGAGGGGAGCGATCTCGTCTGCCACGAGGATGTCGTCTACATGCGCACGACGCGCGGCCTGCAACGCGTCGACGTCATCTATCGCCGGATCGACGACGACTTCCTCGACCCATTGATCTTCAGGCGCGAGTCGCTGCTCGGCGCTGCAGGACTCTTCAATGCGTATCGAGCGGGCAACGTCGCGATCGCGAACGCACCCGGGACCGGCGTCGCCGACGACAAGGCGGTGTACGCCTATGTGCCCGAGATGATCCGCTACTACCTGAGCGAGGAGCCGCTCCTGCCGCAGGTCAAGACGTTCCTCGGCTCCGACGAGACCGACCTGGCCTACATTCTCGAGCACCTGGACGAGCTCGTGGTCAAGACCGTGGACGGAAGCGGTGGCTACGGGATGCTGATTGGCCCGGCCTCGAGCGCGAAGGAGCGGACGGCGTTCAAGCGCCGCATCAAGGCGGAGCCGCGCGAGTTCGTCGCCCAGCCGACGATCGCGCTCAGCCGCCTGCCGATCTTCGTCGACGAGCTGCGGCCGGCACACATCGATCTCCGGCCCTTCGTGCTCTCGGGACGGATCACGACCGTCGTCCCCGGAGGGCTGACCCGCGCGGCGATGGAGCCTGGATCGCTCGTCGTCAACTCCTCCCAGGGCGGCGGCAGCAAGGACACCTGGGTGCTGCGTGACTGAGGTGGGCGACCGATGCTGAGCCGAGTCGCAGAGTCGCTCTTCTGGACGGCAAGGTCGATCGAGCGCGCAGAGAACACGAGCAGGCTGTTCGACGTCAGATTCCATGGCCTGCTCGACGCTCGCGTGCACGACCCGGAGGAGGAGTGGCGCGACCTGCTGCGCGCGATCGGGCGGGACGAGCTGTACCGCGAGCACTTCTCCGAGTACACGGCGAAGGCCGTGACCGAGTTCCTGCTCTGGCACCCAGCCAACCCGGACAGCGTCACGGCGTGCGTCGCGGGCGCCCGCGAGAACCTGCGCGGCGTCCGGGAGCAGATCTCCAGCGAGATGTGGGAGCACCTGAACCGACTCCACCTGCTCGTGGCGCGGGCGCGTCATGCCCGAGTGCTCGAGGCGCCGCACGAGTTCCTCGTACGCGTTCGAGAAGGGTCCCACGCCTTCCAGGGAGTGACGAAGGCGACGCTCTCCCGCGGCGAGGCATTCGAGTTCCTCGAGCTTGGCGCCCACCTCGAGCGGGCCGATACGACTGCGCGCGTCCTCCTGACGAGCGTGCCGATGCTGGTCGGAGGCCCTGGCGGCCCGCTGGCGTCGCTGCTCCGGTCGTGCGGCGGCTTCGAGGCCTTTCGCCGTCACGAGTCGGAGGAGGTGCACGGCGAGCGTGTCGTCGAGTTCCTCCTGCTCGAGCGCAGCTTCCCGCGTTCGGTGCTCTTCTGCGCCGAACGATGCCTCGAAGCCGTCCGGGTGATCTCCGGTTACTCTCAGCAACCCGAACGCTCGCTCGGGATGCTCGTCGCCAAGCTGACCTTCACAGAGGCGCCCCAACTCGACCCTTCCGCGCTCGAGAGTCTGCTGAGAGAGGTGCTCTCGGGAGTCCACGCTGTCGGCAGCGAACTGGGTGGCGCCTACTTCGCAACGCGCGTCGTCATGCCCGGTCCCTACGCCCAGATGCAGCAGCAGCAATGAGGAGCACGCGGTGCTGATCAAGGTCGAGCACACGACCTCGTTCGCGTACGCGGACCGCATCTCCGAGGCGTACACCGAGCTTCGCCTGCGCCCGCTCTCGAGCGGCGGCCAGCATTGCACGTCCTTCCGTCTCGCCACCGATCCGCCCGGCGTCCGCATTCGCACGTATCGCGACCGGCTCGGGAATGACGTCCAGCACCTCGAGGTGCTCGAGGATCACGATCAGATCTCGATCACCGCGCTCAGCGAGGTGAGCACGCCCGCGGCGTTCCACGACTCCGTGCGCGACCCGTCTCCGCTCCAGGTCCACGACTACCTTGCGCCGACGGAGTACGCGCCCTTCTCCGAGCCGCTGCGCGAACTCGCTGCGGCCGCCAACGGCGACGGGACGGAGTCCGAGCGTGCGGTCGAGCTGATGCGGACGATGCGAACCCGCCTCGTCTACGAGCCCGGGGCGACTGATGTGATGACGAGAGCCGACGCGGCGCTCGCGCTCGGCCGAGGCGTCTGCCAGGACTTCGCGCACGTGATGCTCGCCGCCTGCCGTCACGCCGGGATCGCGTCGCGCTACGTCAGCGGGTACCTCTACGACCCGCTCGGGCAGGGTGAAGTCGGGTCGCACGCATGGGTTGACGTTCGCGACGCCGAGCGCGGCTGGGTCTCCCTGGATCCGACCCACGACCGCGAGCAGACGGACGCCTACGTCCGCGTCGCCGTCGGCCGCGACTATGCGGACGTGCCGCCGACGCGAGGCGTCTTCAAGGGAACGGCCGAGGAGACGCTCGAGGTCGCCGTGAGGATCGCCGTCCTGTGAGCGAGCGGCTTGGCAGCGAGCTCGACGGCTGGCGGATCGAGGAGTACGGCCGCTCGCGAGGCGGCCTGCCGCTGCGAGTGTTCCTGCCGGAGGGTGACGGGCCTCTCGCCGGCCTGCTCACAGCCGGCCAGCACGGCGAGGAAGCGGACACCTCGCTGCTCGTGCGCCGGTTGCTGGAGCGGATTCCGGCCGCCGAGACGCTCTGGGCTGTGATCCCGGTGCTCAATCCGGACGGCCTACTCGCCGGTACTCGGCAGAACGCGGCCGGCGTCGACCTCAACCGCAACTTCCCGTCCGGGACCTGGGAACCTGACCCGACATTCACGTTTCCGCCGGGGATCGATCCCGAGATCCGCGTTCTCGCCAACCGGACGAATCGCTCGTCGCCGGGAGCGCACGCCGGCTCGGAGCCGGAGACCCAGGCCCTGACCGCGCTGATCGAGCGACTCGACCCGCCGCTCGTCGTCGATCTCCACAGCCCGCTCGAGCTCATCTTCGTCCGCGGCGCGGTGCCGCCGGGCGTCACCGAGGATCTCGCCCACTCGGCGCGGCTGCCGTACGAGGACCAGTTCGTGGGCCACTGTCCGGGAGCGTTCGACGACTGGCTGACCGATCGCGGCACGCCCGTTCTCGTCTACGAGGTCGAGCACGACGGCCTGCCCGCTCTCTGCAAGCGGCATCTGCCTGGACTGGAGGCGCTGCTCCGCGGTTAAGAGGCGGAGATCACGCCGGTCCGGCGGCGGCGTGGCCGGAGGTATTCGACGCCGGTGACTGCAGCCCGCTTGCTGGTCGTCAGCAGCCCCTCGTATTCGCCGTCGTAGGTGCCCGAGGTCGGGGCGACGTCGGCGTAGTCCCGGCCGACGGCGACGGTGACGTACCGGAGCCCCGCCCGCCGCACGTGCGTCGGATCGAAGGGAACGGCCGAGACGCAGTCAGGCTCGTGCGGATGCGGAACCAGGATCTCGACCCAGGCGTGGGAGCCGCCCTCGCCGAGCAGATGCCCTGAGACGTACCGGGCGGAGAGCCCGCAGAGTCGGGCGAGCGCGAGCAGGCAGTGCGCGTAGTCCTGGCAGACACCGGCGCCGCCCGCCCACGCCTCGGCGGCGGTGGTCGCGATCGAAGTGGCATCCCAGTCGTAGCGGAGATGCTCGTGGACGCGTGCGCTGATCAGCTCCGCCAGCTCGAGCCCGGTCGCACCGCTTGCCTCGAGCTCCGCCGCCATCGCCGCGAGCGCCTCGTCGGGGCGGGTCAGGCGCGAAGGCTCCGAGAACCGCGCGTCAGGTGAGAGCGGCTCGGAGTGGCGCCCGCCGTCTGCGCCCGCTTCGCGCTCCACGACGATCCAACTCGTGAACTCGACCTCGCGGTCCACACGCTGCAGCGTGAGGTCGAGCACGACGTTCCCGAAGGTGTCGTACGAGCGCTCGGTGTCCACATTGGACCCGGAGACCCGGAGCTTGGAGGTGAGCAGCCGCTGGTCGTCATGGAAGTCGGGAGGCACGACCATCAGGCGCTGGCGGAGCGAAGAAACCAGGCCCGGGTACTCGTAACGGAACGTCTGGTGAATCAGGAAGGTCGTGCGAGCGACGTTCTGCCAGTCGATCTCGTCGTCGTCGATCGACCCGAGCGTCGCGATCAGGTCGCCCAGGCTCAGGTCGTCCAGTGCCTCATCCGCCACCGGGCAGCACCGCCTCGGCCGATTCGTCCGCCCATACCGTCATCTCGGTCAGCGTAGCGTCGCCGTACGTCGTGACCATCGCGACGTCTGCCGCGTCGCGACCGCGGCCGATCGGGACCCGGCCGGTGCGGGGCGCGTTGTAGCGGCCGTCGAGCGTCCACCAGCGCTCACCAAGCCATACCTCGAACCACGCGTGGAAGTCCATGACGGGGAACGGGCCCGACACGTTGATGTCGGGGATGTAGCCGCACGTGTAGCGGGTGGGAATGCCGAGCGCACGGCAGAACGTGACGCCGAGGTGCGCCAGGTCGCGGCACATGCCGCCGCGGCGCTCGAAGATCTCGACAGTCGATGTCGTCGGAAGGCTCGGGGCGCCGTACTCGACCTTCTCGTGGATCCAGGTCGTGACGGCCAGCGCGCGCTCGGCTCCGGGCTCGGTCGCCCCGAAGAGCTCCCACGCCGTCTCGTTCAGGAGGTCGGATTCGGCGTAGCGGCTCGGCAGGAGCCAGTGCAGGAGGTGATCCGGGAGGTCTTCGATACGGTGCTGCACGTCCTCTGGCCCCGGCGTCGGCTCTGGCTCGGCATCGATCTCGACGAGCGCGTCGTAGGAGACCGTCGACGCGCCTTCGGGCAGCTCGAGGCGGCGACAGCGGTTGCCGTAGAGGTCGCGGTACGTGGAGGAGGCGAGCTCTGGCTCCATCCTCCAGTGCTCCTCGACGACCATTGGCGCGAGTTCGCTGTGCGGCTCGGCCAGCATGACGGCGGGCGTCGCCGAGGAGGATTCGTGCACGAAGCGGCAGCCGATCCGGACCTTCATCGGAGCATGGTACGGCGCGCCACCCCCCGCGCGAGGTAATTTCCGAGCCTGTGTCGTACGCGACCGCAGACACCGTCAGCTGGTGGGAGCGCACGAGGGGTGAGGACGACCTTCTCGTCGCGTACTTCAGCATGGAGTTCGGGCTGCACGAGCGGCTGCCGATCTACTCGGGCGGCCTCGGAGTCCTCGCCGGCGACCATCTGAAGGCTGCCGCCGAGCTCGGTGTGCCGCTGGTGGGGGTCGGCCTGCTCTACCGCGGCGGCTACTTCCGGCAGGAGATCGACGCGGACGGCCGGCAGACCGAGGACTACCAGCGCGTCGACCCGAACGCGGTCGGCCTGGTGCGCGAGCCCGTGACGGTGACGGTCGAGCTCGCCGACGAGACGATCGAGGCAGCCGTGTGGCGGAAGGACGTCGGCTCGGTGCCGCTCTACCTGCTCGAGGTCGACTGGCTCACGGACGCGCTCTACAGCGGCGACCGCGAGCACCGGATCCGCCAGGAGCTCCTGCTCGGAGTGGGCGGCGTGCGCGCGCTCACAGCGCTCGGGATCGAGCCCACCGTCTTCCACCTGAACGAGGGGCACTCGGCCTTCCTCCAGATCGAGCGGCTGCGGAAGCTCGCGCCGGACGGAGTGAAGACGGAGCAGGCGCTCGACCACGTTCGCCGCACGTCGATCTTCACCACGCACACTCCCGTCCCGGCGGGAAACGAGGAGTTCGACGAGGAGCTCGTCGTCCGCTACGTGGGCAAGCTCGCAGGGGAGGCCGGCCTCGACCGCGACGCGCTGCTCGACCTCGGCCGCTTCGGGGACAAGCCCGGGTTCGGCATGACGCCATTCGCGCTCCGTCTCTCCGCGTACGCGAACGGCGTCTCCGATCTGCACGGCGAGGTGGCGCGGGAGATGTGGGCGTCGCTGTGGCCCGACCAGGAGACCCCGATCGGTCACGTCACGAACGGCGTGCACATCGGCACCTGGCTCGATCCCGCGCTCGGCGAGCTGCTCCGGCACGCGGGTGTGGTTCCGGAAGCGCCTCCGGACGAGGCGAACTGGGGCGCGGCGCGCGACCCCACTGCCGGAGCGATCTGGCGTGTCCACGCGGCCGCGAAAGCGCGGCTGGCCGAGCGAGCGGGCATCGACCGCGACCGGTTGACGATCGGCTTCGCGCGCCGCTTCGCGACCTACAAGCGCGCCGGCCTCGTCTTCTCCGACATCGAGCGCCTGCTCGCAATGCCGATTCAGATCGTCGTCGCCGGCAAGGCGCATCCGGCCGACGTGCCGGGCAAGGACGTGATGCAGTCCATCGTCGAGCTCGGGCGGGACCCGCGCGCCCAGGGCCGCGTCGTCTTCCTCGAGAACTACGACATGGGTGTCGCCCGGGCGATGGTGCGCGGCTGCGACGTCTGGCTGAACACGCCGCGCCGGCCGCTCGAGGCGTCGGGGACGAGCGGCATGAAGGCCGCGGTCAACGGCGTGCTCAATCTGTCGGTCCTCGACGGCTGGTGGGCGGAGGGCTACTCACCCGACGTCGGCTGGGCGATCGAAGGCTCCTCCGACGAGGCCGACCGCGAGCAGCTCTACCGACTGCTGGAGGAGGAGGTCGTGCCGACCTTCGTCGGACAACCGCGACCGGTGGGTCGAGATGATGAAGGAGTCCATCGCCCAGCTCGCGCCGCGCTTCTCGATGCACCGAGCGGTGATCGAATACGTGGAGCGCTACTACCTTGCGGCTCACTCCGGCGCCAGGCGGTAGCCCGGCTCAGTCGCGTGCGAAGCGCTTCGTGTCGTTCTCGAAGTCGGCGACGATCTCCGGTGTGAGCGATGGCTTCGTCGCTCCGATCGCGTCGAGGAAGTCCTCGGTGGTGGCACGGTTCGCCGTGCCCTCGAAGTGCTCGCGCTCGAACGCGACCTGCGCCGCCTTGCGAGCCGAGAACTCGATGTCGGCAGGCGTGAACAGCTCGCTCGCCGCGACGAGCGCCTCGATGTCGACCGCCTCGTCGGTGATCTCTCCGACGTAGCGCGACCAGATCGCCTCGCGGGCGGCCGGCTCGGGCGGGCCGACCGGCAGCACGTAGTCGAAGCGGCCGGGTCGCAGGAACGCACCGTCCAGGCGGCTGACCCAGTTCGTGGCGCAGACGAGCAGGTGGTGAGGCGCTTCGCGTAGCCGCGGGATCTGCTTCAGGAACTCGTTCGTCACGCTCGGGCTCACTTTCCGCGACTCGTGACGGATCGAGGCGAGGTCCTCGACCTCGTCGACGAAGACGACAGCCGCCGCGAGCGATTCGACGCGGGCAAAGCTCTCGGCCAGGAGCTTCGCCTGCCGCTCGGCTCCCTCACCGCCGATCTCCGCCGGCTGAATCTCGACGAACGGCCATTGCAGCCGAGACGCGATCCCTTTCGCGAACGTCGTCTTGCCCGTCCCGGGTGGCCCGAAGAGGATGATCGCCTTCGGCGACACGACGCCGTGCCGGCCGGCCAGCTCGGGCCGCTCGAGCGGGAGGATGACCCGACGTTCGATGATCTCCTTGGCATCCTCCATTCCACGCATCTCGGACCAGAGGCCGGGAGCGATCATCCTGCCGCCCGCGTCGACCAGCGCCGTGCCGGGAACGACGCCGCCCGGGAGCGAGCGCTCCAGATAGCCCGCATCGGCGAGCGAGCGGTACTCTCTCCGTTCGAGCTCGGCACGGCCCTCCAGATCGGGTGCAAAGGCAACAACGCGGCGCCCCCCGCGCTGCGCAAGCCGGCCTTCCAGATCTGACGTAAGAGCGGCCAGGTCGGCATCGTTCGACGCCGCGAGCCGAAAGATCCACGCGGTGGGGCCGACGACCGTGCCGAGGCCCGCGCCAGAGATCTCCCCGTTCGTCTCGGCCACGACGGTGACCGTCCCGTCGGCGCGAAGGAGCTCGATCGCCTGGTCGAGCGTCAGTCCGTCCAGCCCGGTCGCCCGCCAGTCCTGCTCCTGCCACAGGCGGAGGACGCCGCCGAAGTCGTCGGCACCGAACGGGCGGATCGTGGCGTTCATCATGGGATTCAACCACCGACCTGGCGGCGGCGCGGTTGAGGCCGCTAGCCGTTCGTGCGCACGGACGCGACCGCGGCGGCGAACAGCACCGCAGCCTCGCGCAGCGCGGCGGGGTCGATGGCGTCCTCGCCGAGGACACCGTGGCCACCGAAGTCCGAGGTCGACGGGCCGCACATCACCGTCGGCACGCCGAGCGAGCACGGGTAGCCGGCGTCGAACGTGTCGCGTCGGTAGAGCGTTTCGAGCGGCCGGCCGATCGTTGCGCGCGCGCCCGCCTGGAGCGCAGACACGACGGTTGCGTCCGGCTCGACGAGTGCCGGAAGCATCGTTGCGGCCCCTCTGACCGTGACCGGCAGCCCGGCGAGCGCCTCCTCGATCTCGCGCACCGCCTCCGCCGGCGTCTCGCCGGGCAGGATCCGCCGGTCGAGCACGAGCTCGCACCAGGCCGGAATCGTGTGCGGTGCGACGGGGCCGCACTCGAGCCGGTAGGAGACGAGCGACGGCGAGCCGAGCTGAGGGTGCGACGCGTTCGCAGCCGGAACCGCCTCGAGCCGGCGCAGCACCTCGGCGACGACGGGAATCGGGTTGTCCCCCGGGCCGGCCGCGCTCGAGTGGGTGGCGCGGCCTTCGACCCGCACCATGACGTCGACACGGCCACGGTTGCCGAGCGAGATCTGATTGCCGGTCCCGACGACGAGCACGGCGCCGGCGGGCAGGTGGTCGAAGTTGCGGTAGAGCACTTCGGAGCTGGCGTGGCTCGAGCTGCCTTCCGAGGAGACGGCGACCGAGATCCGCCCTGCAGGATCGATCCCCTCCTCGCGCAGCCGGGCGAGCGCGGCGCAGATGGAGGCGAGACCGCCCTTGCCCTGGCTCGCTCCGAGCCCGACCCAGAGCCCGTCGCGCTCGCGTGGGCTCAGCGGCTGCTCCATCTCGTTGCCGTGATGCGTTGCGGGATACGCGACGAAGAGCAGCTCGGCGCCTGTGTCCGGGCCGAAGCGCGCCAGCAGGTTGTTCGCCTCGTCGAGCGTGACCGATGCACCCAACTGCTCGAGCTCGGGCGCCGCGACGTCCATCATGAACTCGCGCAGCCGCTCGTCCCGTGCATCGACCCGCGTCTCGCCCGGGCGCACCGAGGTGTCAGCCTCGACGAAGCGCGCGAACAGCCGCCAGAGCAGCTCGTCGGTCATGCGAACCGCGGCAGCACCGTCTCGGCGAACGTGCGCAGCAGCTCGGACGGCAGCGTGTACGAGGAGAAATGGCGGATGTAGAAGCTGCGCGCGCCGGCGTCCGCCGCGGCCTGCAGGCGGTCCGCAAGCTCCTCGGCGGAGCCGATCAGGCAGAACGCGTCGGCGAAGAGCAGCGCCTGCTCGTCGGTGACCCAATCCTCGGCCGCGTCCGCCGCTGCGTCCCAGTCCTCGGCATGCGACATGTCCGGGTAGATGCCGCCGACGACCTCCGGCGGGTCGATGTGGATGCCCAGGCTCTGCAGGAGGGTTTGGCCTCCGGTCTGCGCCGTCGCCACGACGTATGGCTTCACGATCCGAGCGGCCTCCCGACTGTCGGACGTCACGTGCGCGTACGTCCCGAAGCAGACGTCGAGATCCTCGACGCTGCGACCCGTGCGCGCCGCGCCCTCGCCGATGCGCGCAAGCGTGGCGCGGACGAGGTCGGGCGCCAGCCCCGTCACGACGATCACTCCGTCCGCAAGCTCGCCCGCGAGCGCCTGCATCTTCGGACCGGTCGCGGCGAGGTAGATCGGGACCGGCCGCTGGGCGGCCTTCACCCCGAGTGAGCGGCCGTCGAAGTCGGCGGCTCCGCCCGCGAGCAGCGTGCGCAGGAGCCCGATCTGCTCGCGCATGCGAGCAAGGTTCGTCGGCTTCAGGCCGAGCGTCTTGACGGCGCTGTCGCCGCTGCCGACGCCGAGGATCATTCGACCCGGCGCGAGCTCCTCGACGCTGCCGGCGGCCGCGGCGGTCACGGAAGGATGGCGCGTCTCGAGGTTCGTGACGCAGGTGCCGAGGCCGATCGAGCTCGTTTCGGCGGCGGCGAGCGAGAGCGCGCCCCACACGTCGCGCCAGAGGAACTGCGAATCGGGAAGCCAGGCGACGTCGAAGCCGGCTTCCTCGGCCTCGCGCACGCAGTCGGCGACCTCGGTCAGGGCACGGCACGGAGGGATGCGAAGGCCGAAACGGGGCCGCACGTCAGCTCTGGGTTGCAGCGAGCTCCCGTGCCTTCTTGCTCGCGCTGGACTGGCGTTTCGAACCGTCCAGGACGAGCTTGCGCAGGCGCACGCTCGCCGGCGTCACCTCGACGCACTCGTCCTCGCGGATGAACTCGAGCGCTTGCTCGAGCGACATCGGGCGGGGCGGGATCAGGCGCACGGTCTCGTCGGAGGAGGACGCGCGCATGTTCGTCAGCTTCTTCTCCTTGGTCGCATTCACGTCGAGATCGTCCGCGCGCGCGTTCTCGCCGACGATCATCCCCTCGTAGACCTCGGTCGTCGGCCCGATGAACATCGAGCCTCGCTCCTGCAGGTTCATCAGCGCGAACGAGGTCGCCGGACCGCGACGGTCGGCGACGAGGCTGCCGGTGGGACGGGTCCGCAGCTCGCCGTGCCACTGCTCGTAGCGGTCGAAGACGTGGTGGAGGATGCCGGTGCCGCGCGTCTCCGTCAGGAACTCCGTCCGGAAGCCGATCAGTGCGCGGGCAGGGACGAGGTACTCGAGGCGCACCCAGCCGGTGCCGTGGTTGACCATCTGCTCGAGCCGGCCCTTGCGCAGCGCGAGCAGCTGCGTGAGCACGCCGACGTAGTCCTCGGGCGCGTCGATTGCGAGCCGTTCGACCGGCTCGTGCACCTTGCCGTCGATGATCTGCGTGACGACCTGAGGCTTGCCGACGGTCAGCTCGAATCCCTCGCGCCGCATCAGCTCGACGAGCACCGCGAGCTGGAGCTCGCCGCGGCCCTGCACCTCCCACGTGTCCGGACGTTCCGTCGAGAGAACACGGAGCGAGACGTTTCCGACCAGCTCCTGGTCGAGGCGGCCCTTCAGCATGCTCGCGGTCAACTTGTCGCCCTCCCGGCCGGAGAGCGGTGACGTGTTGATCCCGACCGTCATCGAGAGGCTCGGCTCGTCGACCGTGGAGACGGGTAGCGGCCGCGGGTCATCCAGGTCGGCGAGCGTCTCGCCGATCGTGACCTCCGGCAGGCCGGCGACCGCGACGATCTCGCCGGGGCCGGCCTCGTCCGCCTCGACCCGGTCGAGTGCCTCGGCCACGTACAGCTCGGTCACCTTGGCGCGCTCGATCGTCCCGTCGGCGCGGCACCAGGCAATCTGCTGCCCCTTCCTGATCGTGCCGTGCTGCACGCGCGCCAGAGCGAGCCGGCCGACGTACGGCGACGCGTCGAGGTTCGTGACGAGCGCCTGCAGCGGGTGGTCGGGGTCGTACTGGGGCGCCGGGATCCGGTCGAGCAGCAGATCGAAGAGGGGGCTAAGGTCGTCCTCGAGCGCGTCCGCCTGCAGCCCAGCCTGGCCGGTCCTGGCGTTGGTGTACACGATCGGAAACTCGATCTGGCTCTCGTCCGCATCGAGGTCGAGGAAGAGCTCGTACACCTCGTTCACGACCTCCTCGATCCGGGCATCCGGCCGGTCGACCTTGTTGACGACGAGGATCACCGGCAGCCGGGCCTCGAGCGCCTTGCGGAGCACGAAGCGGGTCTGCGGCAGCGGCCCTTCGCTCGCGTCGACGAGCAGCAGGACGCCGTCGACCATCGTCAGCCCGCGCTCGACCTCGCCGCCGAAGTCAGCGTGGCCCGGGGTGTCGACGATGTTGATCTTCGTCTCGCCGTAGCGGAAGGCCGTGTTCTTGGCGAGGATCGTGATCCCCTTCTCGCGCTCGAGGTCCATCGAGTCGAGCACGCGCTCGTTGACGTCCTGGTTCGCCCGGAAGGCGCCGGACTGCCAGAGCATCGCGTCGACGAGCGTCGTCTTCCCATGGTCGACGTGCGCGACGATCGCGACGTTGCGGAGATCTGAGCGGCTGGCCATGCAGCCGCAGGGTAGCGGCGGTCAGGGCTCGGTGATCTCTGCGTGCCGCTCGGCTACGCAGGCTCCAGCCCACCGCTCGGCGATCAGCAGGGGCCGCTGCGGGTCCTCATCGTCCAGTTCGATCCGGATCTGGTGGACCGACGCCTCCATGTCGCGACCGGCGATCGTGCGCTGCTCGGAGACGATCGTGATCACCTGCACCTCGTTGAGGAGGTCATGGGCGAGCTCGTCGATCTCGGCCTGAGTGGCGTCGCGACCCGCGAACATGCCGAAGTTGACCCGGATGTCCCCGTCGTTGTCCAAAAAGGCAATGGCGGCTTGTTCCTGCATCGAAAATCGGTCTACCCCGACTTGTAATTCCTCTAACGTTCGCGCGGCTCCCAGGTGAAGCGCCGGGCTGCGAACACGTAGCCCGCTGCTCCCCAGGCGGCGACGATCGCGAGGGAACCTGGATCGCTCCAGGGCCATTCGCCGTCGAACGCGGCGGCCGAGACGAGGTCGATGTAGGGCGCGAGCGGCAGCACGTTCGCGAATACCTCCAGGACAGCCGGATAGTCGCGCTGGCCGAAGGAGCCAGACAGGAACGCCATCGGCAGGAGTACCACGTTCACGACCGCCGACGCTCCTTCGGCGGAGCGAATCAGCGAGGCGGTCGCGAGACCGAGGCCCGTAAAGGCGATCGCCCCGAGGAGGACGAGCGAGACGACCGCTGCCGTGCTCTCCGGCAGGCCGGTGTCGTAGAACAGGCCGCCGAGGATGTACAGCGTCACGGTCTGCAGCGCGAAGACGATCAGCGTCGAGCCGAGCGACGCGGCAAAGTAGACCCGAGCGGGGAGGGGAGTCGAGCGCAGCCGCTTCAGGATCCCGTACTCGCGCCGGATCACGAGCGTGATCGCCATGCCCGCGAAGCCCGTGTTGGCGGCGCCGTAGCCGATCATCCCGACGAGCAGGACGTCGCGGGCCGGGTGCCCGTCGATCTCGCCGTCGTAGAACGACCCGAGCAGGACGAAGAGCATCACCGGGAAGATGAAGACGAAGACCGCGGACTCGCGGTTGCGCCAGAAGATCAGCTGCTCGGCGCGCAATTGATGGAAGAAGAGCTTCACTCGTCACCTTCGTCGACGAGCTCGAGGTAGACGTCCTCGAGCGTCGGCCGCCGCACCTCGAGTCCCTCGAGCTCTCGACCCTCCGCGAGCGCCGCGGCGGTCAGCTCGTTCAGCACCCGCGTCGGCTCGTCCGTCTCGACGACGACGAGCTCACCGTCGCGCCGGTAGCGGATCTCCGCCGTGATCGAGGCGCCCGTGAGATCGGACGGCTTGCCGATCCGGACGATCTCCCCCGCCACGAGCACGGCAACGCGGTCGGCGAGCTGCTGGGCCTCGTCGAGATAGTGCGTCGTCAGCAGCACGGTCTTGCCCAGCTCGCGCAGCGACCGCACGAGCTCCCAGGCGTTCCGCCGGGCGGCCGGATCGAATCCGGTCGTCGGCTCGTCGAGGAAGACGAGATCGGGGTCGCCCACGAGCGCGACGCCGAGGTCGAGTCGCCGCTTCTGTCCGCCCGAGAGGGTCTTCACCCGCGCGTCTCGCTTCCCGGCGAGGCCGACGAGCGCGATCACCTCGTCCACGTCTCGCGCTCGCTCGTAGTAGCCGGCGAAGATTCGGTGGATCTCGCGGACCGTCAGCCCCGGCCAGAGCTCGGACTGCTGCAGCACGACCCCGATTCGCTCCCGGAACCCCCGCTCCGCGCGGCCAGGGTCGAAGCCGAGCACGGTCACCTCGCCCGCGTCCCGCTTCCGGTAGCCCTCCAGGATCTCGACGATCGTCGTCTTGCCGGCTCCGTTCGGCCCCAGCAGGCCGAAGACCTCGCCGGCGGCCACCTCGAAGTCGATGCCACGAACCGCCTCGACGCCGTCGTACGACTTCCGAAGGCCTCGAACCGAGATCGCTGTCAAGGGAGCTCGATCTCGGCGAACGCGGCGGGGGCGAAGTCGCGGTCCCCGGCGCCGAGTGCGAGCGCGATCTCCGAGCAGTCCGGCTGGTGGCCGACCACGACGACCGTCGCGCCTGCGCCTTCGACGGCTGCGAGAACGTCCTCTGCGGTCGCCCCCGGAGCGAGCCGCTCGTCGATGTGCAACTCGACGCCGGCCACCTTCGCGATCGTGGCCGCGGTCTCGCGGGCGCGCAGGAGCGGGCTGGCGAAGACGGCGTCGGGAGCAGCCTCGGCGAGAAGCTCGCTCAGCTCTCGCGCCTGCTCCTTGCCGCGCGCGCTCAGCGGCCGCAGCGAGTCGGGCTCGCCGGGGTCGGAATGCGCATGACGAATGAGATAGAGACGATTTAGCACGGATTCGGAGTAGATATCACGGATTCGGATGATCGAGCGCAGAGCGCGCGGCGAACTCGAGATGCGCGAGGGCGCGGTCGACATCATGCACGGGCGTTCGCAGGCGCGCGGCGACGAGGGCCTCCGCCCGTTCGACAGCCGGCGACCCCGCTGCACGCAGGCTACTGCCGGCGTCGGTGAGCGTGATCAGCCTGGAGCGTCCGTCAACGGGATTGCGCTCGCGGCGCACGAGCCCGCGCCGGGAGAGCCGATTGAGGTGGTCGGAAAGCGTGGTGGGAGGCTGCCCGGTCCGGCGGGCGAGCTCGCTCGGTGTCACGGGCTCGGCCCGCCCGATCTCGTCGACGAGCACGAACTGCTCGGGCGGCACGCCCCGCGCGGCCAGCTCGCGTTCGAGCAGGCGCCCGGCGAGCAGCGACGTGACGCGGAGGCTCTCGAGGATCGGCTGGTCGGCCACGTGCCGATCATAGGAGGCGCAGTAGGCTGCGACCGATGCGTTCGTTTCGCTACGTCGTCGCCGATGTCTTCACCGACCAGGCACTCGCGGGCAACCAGCTCGCCGTGTTCACCGACGCGCGCGACCTCGACGAGCTGACGATGCAGGAGCTGGCGCTCGAGGTCGGCTTCTCGGAGTCGGTCTTCGTCTTGCCGCCGCGCGAGGGGGGCACCGTTCGCATTCGCATCTTCACGCCGCGGAACGAGATCCCGTTCGCCGGGCACCCGTGCCTCGGCACTGCGTTCGTCCTCGGCGCGCCGCTGCAGCTGGGGGTGATCGCGCTCGAGACGGGCAACGGCATCGTCCCGGTCGAGCTCGAACGGGATGAGTCCGGGCGGATCGTCTTCGGGCGCATGACCCAGCCCGTGCCGGCCGTTCGGCCATACGAGCGCGCGGCGGAGCTGCTCGCTGCGCTCGGCGTCGCAGCCTCGGAGCTTCCGATCGAGGTGTACGACAACGGCGTCCGGCACGCCTACGTCGTGCTCCCCTCGAAGGAGGAAGTCGCCGGGCTGAAGCCGGACGCGAACCTGCTGGCCGAGCTCGACCTCGTCGGTGCGCTCGCATGCGCGGGGTCGGGAACGAGTTGGAAGGCACGGATGTTCTCGCCGCTCGACGGGGTCGGCGAGGACGCCGCAACCGGCTCCGCGGCCGGGCCGCTCGCCTGTCATCTCGGCCGTCACGGAATCGTGCCCTGGGGCGAGGAGATCGAGATCGAGCAGGGCACCGAGATCGGACGGCCCTCGACGCTCTACGCGCGTGCCGCCGGCTCCGGGGAGACGATCGAGTCGGTCGAGGTCGGCGGCTCTGCGGTCACGGTCGCGCGGGGCGAGTTCAAGCTTCCGTAGACCAGGCCACGGCTTCGATGTCGGGCAGCTCCGGCGCGAGCGAGCGCCAGAAGCGGGCGCCGTCGGTCGAGAGGTACAGACGATTGCGCGCCGCGTAGAGAACCTGGTCCGGAGCTGCGGAGTCGACGGCGACGTCGAAGCCGGGCGGAAGACCCGCGCCGGACTCGTGCCAGGTCGCTCCCGCATCCCACGAAACGAGCAACGGCGGCCGCCGGGCGACGAGCGCCACGACAGTCGAGCCTCCCGCCGAGGCGGCGACGAGCCTCGGCAGGTTCACGTCCAGGTGGTCGTGCTCGACCGCGATCTCGATCTCCCCGAGAACGGCTTCTGCCTCGACGTCCACCTCGAAGACGCCGTCGACTGTGCGCACCCAGGCCGTCACACCAGCTGCTCGGGCTCTCGCTCGAGCTCGAGCTCGAGCACCCTGGCGGCCGTGGTGGTGCCGTGGCGCGCTGCCGAGACCGGCCGGTGCCCCGCCGCTCGCGCCCAGGCATACGCCGCGAGGAACGCATCGCCCGCTCCGGTCGGATCGTCGATCTCGATTCGCCTCGCGTGCACGTGCTCGCGCACGCCGCCTGCGATCACGACGGCGCCTGCGGAGGCCTCAGTGAGCAGCAATTCGGGAACGCCGAGCGCGAGGGCGCGTTTCTCGCCGCCGAGCGCCTCGAGCTCCACCTCGTTCAGCTTCAGCGCTGTCAGGTGCCGCACGACCTCCGGGTCGAAGTCGTCGTCGAGCACCAGCGGCCCGGTCTCGGCACGACGGACGAGCGCCTGTCCGTCGAGAGCAAGCCTGCGATCCCGGGCCAGCACTGCGAGCACGTCGGCCGGGAAGTCGGCGCGCGTCAGCCCGCCCAGGTGAATCCAGGCCGTGCGGCCGACGGCCTGCGCGTCGGTGACGGTCCACGGCGCGCCGGGGTCGCCGATGGTCATCTCGCGCGCTTCGCCGTGGTTCTGGATCTCGAAGACCGTCGTACGCGGCGACGGGAGCCAGGTGACAGGGACGCCGAGCGCGGAAAGAGGAGGCACGAGCGTACGGCGGTCGGCATCGGCGCAGCGGGCGACGATGCGTGACCCGCCACCGAGCAGCCGCAGCGCACGGGCGGCGTGATACGGCGCACCTCCGACCCGGGGAGCTCCCCCGTCGATCGTGTCCCGTGCGAGATTGCCGATGACTGCGATGCCGTCCATCGGCGCCCTACTGTAGATCCTCTAGAAGCGCCGCTTGCCGAGCCCAGCGACGAGGAGCCCCAGTGCGAGCGACACGGCGAAGCTCGGGAGTGTCGCCCCGATGCCCCAGCTCGGTGGATCCAGCCTCTCGATGAGGTCGACCCACCACTGCGGCCCGGTCGGGAACAGCCACTGGTAGGCGGCGAAGCCGGCGATCCAGGCGCCGATCATGCCCGGTCGCACCGCCGGGCCGCCGAAGACGTCCTGCTCGCGGTAACGAGACCCTGCGGCGAGCCAGTCGGCGAGGAGGACGCCGAAGAGGGGGACGAAGAACGAGCCCAGGAGGAGCAGGAACGTCTGGTAGGAAAGGAGGTCGATCGTGAGCGCACCGAGAGTCGCCACGATTGAGACCGCGACCACGAGCGCGCGCTGCGGCAGCCGCGGAGCGAGGTTCTGGATCGAGACCGCCGTCGAGTAGACGTTCGCGAACGCCTCGTCGGTCTCGTCGACGGTGACGGCGAGCAGGGCGAGCGTCGCGCCGACGCCGCCGGCGGCAACAGCCACGGGCAGCGCCGCCGGGTCGGTGATGTCGCGCGAGAAGAAGAGGATCGCGCCGAGCAGCCAGAGCCAGACGCTCGCGAGCAGGTATCCCCCGCCTGAACCGAGGAAGGCCGCTGCGCGGGTGCGGCTGAAGCGCGTGTAGTCGGCCGCCAGCGGGATCCACGAGACCGTGATCGCGACGACGAGATCGACGCCGTCGAGCACGGAGGAGCCGCCTTCGCCGTCGCGGTCCCAGAGGTCGCCGAGACCGGCCCCGTCGAGTGCCCACCACGTCAGGTAGAGCAACGAGGCGAGCACCGCCCAGACCGCGAACTTGCGGACGAACTTCCGGACGAAGTCGATCGGCCCGAGCAGACCGAGCGCGAGTGCGATCCCGCCGAAGAGCAGCGTCCAGAGCCACTGAGCGCGGAACCCGAGGACCTCGTCGGACAGCGCCGCGACCGCGGTCGCGATGATCAGGAGCTCGAAGATCGACCAGCCGATGCACTGGGCGGCGTTGATCACGGTCGGCCCCCACGAGCCGCGCCGGCCGAGCGGCGCGCGCATCAGCACCATCGCCGGCACGCGTGCATCCGCCCCGATCATCCCCGCGATGCCGAGCATCGCGTTGCCGATCAGGCTGCCGACGACGATCGCCGCGACAGCCTCGGGCAGCGAGAGCGCAGGCACGAGATAGGTGCCCGCCACGAGCACGAGCAGTGACACGCCGAGGTTGCCCCACAGGAGCGCGTTGTCCAGGAGCCCGAGCACGCGGAGGCGCTCGGGCACCGGCTCGATTCCCCAGGCGGGCGTCCTCTCCACCGACTCTCGCTCCTCCCTTCGCCGGCATGACCCGGATCAGGTTCGACGGGTGTGATCTCAGCCGCGCGTGCGGCACCCCGGACGACGCACTCTAAAGATTCAGGCCGCGAGCAGGCGGCGCAGGACGAACGGAAGAATGCCGCCGTGGCGGAGGTAGTCGCGCTCGCGCGGCGTGTCCAGCCGTACGCGGGCAGTGAAGCTCTTGTCGTCCGCGCGGACCGTCACGTCGCGGGCCTCGCCGTTCTCGACTCCCTCGATCGCGAACGCCTCTCGGCCCGTCAGTCCGAGCGTGTCGGGCGTCTCGCCCGCCTGGAACTGGAGCGGCAGGATGCCCATCATCAGCAGGTTCGAGCGATGGATCCGCTCGTAGCTCTCGGCGATCACCGCCCGCACGCCGAGGAGCTTCGGGCCCTTCGCCGCCCAGTCCCGGGACGACCCGGAGCCGTACTCCTTGCCCGCGATCACGATCAGCGGTGACCCCTCGGCGAGGTAGCGCTGGGACGCCTCGAAGATCGTCATCTCCTCGCCACCCGGGAGGTGCACCGTCCATGTGCCCTCCGAGCCGGGGACGAGCAGGTTGCGCAGGCGGACATTGGCGAACGTGCCGCGGACCATCACCTCGTGGTTGCCGCGTCGCGAGCCGTAGGAGTTGAAGTCCTTGCGTTCGACTCCGTGCTCACGGAGGTATTCACCTGCAGGCGACTCGAGCTTGATCGCGCCGGCGGGTGAGATGTGGTCGGTCGTGACCGAGTCGCCGAGCATCACGAGGCAGCGCGCGCCTGCGATGTCCTCGACCGGTGCGATCTCCAGCGACATGTCCTCGAAGTACGGCGGCTGCCGGACGTAGGTCGAGTCCGGCTCCCAGGCAAAGCGCTCGCCGTCGGGGACGGGCAGGCTGCGCCACTGGTCGTCGCCCGTGAAGACGTCGGCGTAGGTCGAACGGAACATGTCGCCCTGAACGGAGCTCGCGATCGTGTCGGTGATCTCCTTCGAGGTGGGCCAGATGTCGCGGAGGAAGACGTCGGCCCCCTCCTCGTCCTCGCCGAGGGGCTCCGTGAGCAGGTCGATGTCCATGCGGCCGGCGAGCGCGTACGCGACGACGAGCGGGGGCGAGGCGAGATAGTTCGCCTTCACCTCGGGATGAATCCGCGCCTCGAAGTTGCGGTTGCCGGAGAGAACCGAGCAGACGACCAGATCGCCCTTCTCGACCGCCGCGGAGATCGCTTCGGGGAGCGGCCCGGAGTTGCCGATGCAGGTCGTGCAGCCGTACCCGACCGTGTGAAAGCCGAGGTCTTCCAGGTACTGGGTCAGCCCGGCGCGGTCGTAGTACTCGGTCACGACCTTCGAGCCGGGCGCCAGGCTCGTCTTCACCCAGGGCTTGCTCCGCAGACCGCGCTGGACGGCGTTCCGCGCCAGCAGGCCTGCGCCGACCATCACCTGCGGATTGGAGGTGTTCGTACACGACGTGATCGCGGCGATCACGACCCTGCCGTGCTCGAGTGCGTAGTCGGCTCCCTCGACCGGAATGCTCTTGCGGCCGGGTCCGACGACGGCGACCGGAGTCGCGTCCGCGACGGGCTCCGGCGAGCCGCCCGGAGCTTGCTCGGTCGTCGGATCGCTGGCGGGGAAGGTGTCGGCGAGTGCCTTGTCGTGGCTCCCGTTCTTCATCGGGTCGACCACGCCGAACGTGCCGAGCGAGTCGAGGAATGCCGTCCTCGCGTGTGACAGGGGGACACGGTCCTGAGGGCGGCGCGGGCCGGCGAGTGAGGGGACGACGGTCGAGAGGTCGAGCTCGAGCACCTGCGAGTAGGTCGGCTCCTCGCTCGGGTCGTGCCAGAGCATGTTCTCCTTGCAGTACGCCTCCACGAGGGCGAGCCGCTCGTCGCTGCGCCCCGTCAGGCGCAGATAGCTCAGAGTGAGATCGTCGACGGGGAAGAAGCCGCAGGTCGCGCCGTACTCGGGCGACATGTTCCCGATCGTGGCGCGATCGGCGAGCGGCAGCCCGTCGAGCCCGTGCCCGAAGTACTCGACGAACTTTCCGACCACCCCGGCCTGGCGCAGGATCTCGGTGACGGTCAGGACGAGATCGGTGGCCGTCGCGCCCTCGGGAAGCTGTCCGGTCAGCTTGAAGCCGACGACCTGAGGGACGAGCATCGAGAGCGGCTCGCCGAGCTTCGCAGCCTCGGCCTCGATCCCGCCGACGCCCCAGCCCAGCACGCCGAGCCCGTTCACCATCGTCGTGTGCGAGTCCGTGCCGACGAGCGTGTCGGGGAAGGCCCAGCCATCACGCTCTTCGACCACGCGCGCTAGGAACTCGAGGTTCACCTGGTGGACGATCCCGGTGCCGGGCGGCACGACCTTGAAGTCGCGGAAGCCCTTCTGACCCCAGCGGAGGAAGGCGTAGCGCTCGCGGTTGCGCTCGAACTCGAACTCGACGTTGCGGACGAACGCGCTGCGCGAGCCGAAGACGTCGACCTGCACGGAGTGGTCGATCACGAGCTCGACCGGAATCAGCGGGTTGATCTGCTCCGGGTCGCCGCCCAGGTCGGCCATCGCGTCGCGCATCGCCGCGAGGTCGACGACCGCCGGGACGCCGGTGAAGTCCTGAAGCAGGACCCGGGCCGGCGCGAATGAGATCTCGCGGTTCGGCTCGTCGCTTGCGACCCACCCGGCCACGGCCTCGACGTCGGAGCGGTCGCCCGTCCGGAGCACGTTCTCGAGCAGGATGCGCAGCGTGTAGGGAAGGCGCGCGACGTCCCACTGCTCCTGGAGTGCATCGAGCCGGTGGATCTCGAGCTTGCGATCACCGACCGAGAGTGTGGAGCGAGAGGAGAACTCGTCGGTGCCCATGCCTCGATTCAATCAAACAGGCGCGGGCAGCCGCCGTCTCAGACATGTCGGGGCCAGGACCCGCCGTGTCCGCTGCGGCCATGTCGGGGCCAGGACCCGTCGTGTCCGCTGCGGCCGATCAGCGTAGGCGGCGGAGCGGGACCGTCCTGGCCTGGCCGATGTTGCCCGCGCGGTCGACCGCGGCGATGGAGACGGCGCTGCGCAGCGTCGCGCGGGTGAGCGTCACAGCCGGTTGCGTCACCGTGACGATCCGCGACCCGGTCTTGACCCGATACCCGCGCAGGCCGCCGGGGTCGCGCGCCCGCGCCCAGGAGAGACGGACTGTCCTGGGCGCCCGTCGGACCGACACCAGTCCGAGAGCCGGCGGCCGGACGGTGTCGCGGACGAGCTTGCCCTGTGCGTCGATCACGCCGAGGCCGAGGCGGAAGCGGATCGTCAGCGGTTGGCTCAGGTGTCCGACGGAGTCGGACGTGCGAATCGTGTACGAGCTCGTGTTGCTCGCAGCGATGCCGAGGATGGCCGAGGTCGACGTCGTCGAGGAGATGAACCGGTTGTCCTGGTAGACGCGATATGCAATCGGCCCGACGTCGTCGGTCGCGGCTCGCCAGGAAAGGCGAACGATTCCCGGCGCGATACCGTCGGTCGCGCTGAGGCTGGACGGCACAGAGGGAGCGGCATGGTCGGGCGAATCGAGCCGCTCGAGGAAGAGCGAGTCCTGGACGTCGGTCCACGTTCCGAGGTGCCCGTAGTAGTCGTCGTGCCCGGCGTCGAGCACATGGGCCTCCAGTTCGGCGCCCGAAAGCGATGCGTTCAGCAGGTCGTTGGTCACGTCGCACACGTGCCCCCGGCTGCAGTGGTGCGGTGCGAATCCGGAGATCGCGTCAAAGGTGTGCATGAGCTCGTGCACGGCGACGATCGGGCGGAACGTGCTCCCGTCCGCCTCGCAGGCCTGGAGGAAGACGACCGCGATCCCCGGGAGGCCACCGGACGGGGTGTCGCCGACGCCGCAAACCTCGAATTCCGGCGACTGCTGCAGCACCGGCCCGTCGTAGTAGACGAGATAGGTCTTCTCGGGCTGGATGAACCCGTGCTGAGCGAGCAGGAAGCGGATCGTCGTGAATGCGGAGGCGACCTCTCCGGCCGACTGCGACAACGTCACATTGGAGATGTCCAGCTGGCCGAACGGGCTCGCGCACGCGAACGGGTAGAGATCGAAGCGCGGCGCACGGGTCGGGTCCTGCGAACGCCACCACGTGTCGATCGCGGCGGTATCGCCGACGATCCGCGGCGCCCACTCTGCCAGGCGGTCGTGCCCGCCGGGAGGACGCACATACGTCACGTGGACCGCATATCCCGGAGTTGCGTCAGGAAGCCGATCGACATCGCTCGCTCCGATGCCGCACCACGGCATCGGCGTCGCTGCGTGAGCGGGCGCGGCCGGGCCGAGCACTGCGACCACTGCCAGCCCGACCAGGAGCCGCTTCACATAGACAAACTACTCCTCAGCGGCGAATGCGGTTCATTGCCCGCTCGGTCCAGGTCTCCCGCTTCCGATCGAAGTGAGCCGTCATCGCGGCGCGGTACGGCCCGGAGACCCGGCGGGCGTAGGCTGCGAAGCCCTCCTCGCGGAGCGGCTTCCAGTCCTCCCGGTAGGGCACGACCACGTGCTCGCGTCCGACGTGGCGAGCCGAGAGGAGGAAGGCGAGGCCCATGCCGGACGACACCTCGAGCATCGACTGCCGTTCGCGCGCCGCCGTTCGCCTCAGGCCCGCGTAGAGCGCGGCAAGCTGCTTCGGCGTCGGTAGCTCCGTGGCGCTCGACCGCAGCTCCGAGAGGGAGGCCCGCAGCCCGGCCAGCTCGAGCGGCGGCAGGTCGACAAGGCGTGCCGTCGTGCCCGATGCGCTCTCGAGCGCGCCCAGGAGGTCGTCCATCGACTTCACTTCCGCTCCTTCGGCCAGCACGCCGGCGCGCTTCAGCTCGGCGACGAGCACGTCGAGATAGACCCGTGCGCCGTGCGAGATGTCCGACGCGGTCGCGAGCAGCCAGAGCGGCGAGAAGCCGAAAGCGGCGATCGAGCCGACCTCCATCGCGTTCCCGGCCGTCTTTCGCTTGAGCAGCTCACTGGCCTCGAGCTCGTCGGCCGGCGCGACCCGCTCGACGTCGCCGACGAGCTCGATCACGATCCGGAGCAGGTTCTTCGCCGTCGCCTCGTACAGGCGCGAGCGCCGTGCGAACCGTGGCAGCACCACCTCCGCCGTCTCGTGCACCGCGCCGCCGAGCCCGGCCGCGACCGCCCGGAGCGCCCGTTCCGGGAGGGACAGGAGGAGGGAGCCGGGGCGTGCCACGGCTACGATGATCACATGGCTCTCGCGGGTACGCTCGAATCGCTCTTGCGCACTTCGTTCCCCGATGCGCGCGAGCTGGCGGTCGAGGACAGAACCGGCGGGGGCGACCATTTCCAGGTGACGGTCACGAGTGACCGCTTCGACGGGCTCTCGCTCGTCGAGCAGCATCGACTGGTCTACGAGGCGCTTGCCGCGCCGCTCGGCGACGGGTCGATCCACGAACTGCGAATCAAGACGAGAGGAACGACATGACCGAGCTGAACCAGACGATCAAGGAGATCATCGAGAACGAGCCGGTGAGCCTGTTCATGAAGGGCACCCCTCAGCTCGTCATGTGCGGAAATTCGGACCGCGCGCTGCGTGCACTTCGCGCCGCGGGTGCGCCGGTCACGACCGTCGACGTCCTGCCCGACCCGCAGATCCGCCAGGAGCTCTCGGCGATCTCCGGCTGGCCGACCATCCCACAGGTCTTCATCAAGGGAGAGCTCGTCGGCGGCGCTGACATCGTCGAGGAGCTCTACGAGAGCGGCGAGCTGCAGGCCAAGCTCGACGAGGCGCTCGGCCCGGACCGCGAGGCCGGCGAGAAGACGGCTGTGGTCGCCTGACCGCTGCTCGCATTTATCGATCGCAACCGACACTTAACGCTCACCACACTGCGCGTTAAGACCTCGCGGCTACAACGAGGGCCGTGAAAGCGCGCACCACTCTTACTCGCGGCGCAGGCCTGGTCACCGTCGCCCTCATCGGAGGGTTGGTGGCGCTCGGCGGCGTCGCACTCACGGGCGACCTTGCCGGCGGAACGACCACCGTCGTCAGGACGTCCCCCTCGCCCGCGGTCGCCGCTCCGGTCGCCGCGAACAACAGCCTCTCGGTTCGCGAGATCTACTCGCGCGCCGCACCCGGTGTCGTCCAGATCACCTCGACGGCAGGGACCGCCGACACGCCGAATGCAGCCCCGTCCGACTCATCCGCGCAGCCCGAGCAGGCGCTGGGCTCCGGCTTCGTGATCGACAAGGCCGGCCACATCGTCACGAACTACCACGTGATCGAGGGCGCCGACCAGATCGAGGTCAGCTTCTCGAACCGGGACACGCTGCGCGCGACACTCGTCGGCAGCGACCCCTCCACCGATATCGCCGTGCTCCGCGTCGAGGCGAGCTCGCGGGGTCTGACCCCGCTCGAGTTCGGCGACTCGGGGTCCGTGCGCGTCGGCGATCCGGTCGTCGCGATCGGCAACCCGTTCGGGCTCGCACGCACCGCGACGGCAGGAATCGTCAGCGCCGTCCAGGAGCGCACGATCACGGCTCCGAACGGCTACCCGATCGATCACGTGATCCAGACCGACGCCCCGATCAACCCCGGCAACTCGGGTGGCCCGCTGCTGAACGAGCGCGCGCAGATGATCGGCGTCAACTCCCAGATCTCCACTGCGCAGGGCGGGAACGGCAACGTCGGCATCGGCTTCGCGGTGCCGTCGAACACGGTCAAGGCGGTCGTGGCGCAGCTCGTTGCGACCGGCAAGGTCGACCGCGCCTTCATGGGCATCGGTGGCAGCACCGTCACCGAAGAGCTGGCGCGGGTCTTCAGACTTCCCGTCGACGCCGGAGTCCTCGTCGAGGACGTCGGCGAGGGAACACCTGCCGCCAAGGCCGGCCTCAAGCCGGGGACGGACACGACCGTCGTCGCCGGTGAGAGCTACACGCTCGGCGGCGACGTGATCGTCGCACTCGGCGGCAAGCGCGTTGCCTCACTCGAGCAACTGCGCGATCTGCTCGCCGACCACAAGCCCGGCGCGACCGTGAAGCTCGACGTCTATCGCGGCTCGAAGCAGATCAGCGTCAAGGTCAAGCTCGGCCGCCAGCCCAGCCAGCCCGGCTAGCCGGCTCGTTTCATCAGATCGATCCCGTGGGCCGCGAGCTCGGCGTCCGCCGCTGCGTAGCCGCGCGCGATCAGAGCGCGCTTCGACTCCTCCGACCACTCGCGGTGGCTACGGAAGCCCGCGTCGAGGCTCTCGGCGCCGCCCGAGCCGCGCACGGTGATTCGTGGAACGGACCTCGTCAGCGCGGTCTGCGCGAAGCGCTCCCCGACGGCACGTGCCGCCCGGGTGCGACGCCCCGGCCGCGCGTGCTCGGAGACGATGCGGGTGACGTCGTCGCGCAGGGCCTCCAGCTCACGGATCGCCGCGTCACGTTCGTCGGCGAGCCGCTCCTCGAGCATCGTGTTCCTCTGAATTGCGACCCGCATCAGGCGGATGAGCATGTCGCCGAGATGCACGGGCTCGCCGCGGAGCTCGCGGGCCTCGGCCTCGTCGAGCTCGGCGATGAAGGCGCGGACGGGCGGGACGGCCCGGAAGCGGTGCAGACGGCGTCGCACTCTCGCCAGGGAGGCGATTCCGATGTGCGGGTAGCGGGGGACGTACCGGAAGGCGACGACGAGGTTCACGTCGGGCTGGTCGAGTGCCGCGCCGAGCGGGAAGTTGCGCACCCAGCCGCCGTCGGTGGCGATCCGGTCTCCCACCGTGAGCGGCAGGACGAGCGCGCTGATCGCCGCCGAAGCGAGCACGGCCTGCGCCAGGATCTCGGGAGGCGTCTCGTGCGACGGGTAGACGAGCTCGTACGATCCGGTGCGATCCGTGTTCTCCTCGTCCGAGACGTCTGTGGCGAAGATCACGACTTCGATCGGCGCCTGGCAGAGCCGCCGGCCGAGCTCGAGCGGATCGAGTAGGCGCTCCCCTACGGTCGTCGGCAGCGCGTACTCGTGCAGACCGTTCAACGGCAGCCGCCAGAGGCGCTGAGGCCGGAAGATGTCACCCGGCTGGAGGTTGAGCACGAACTCCTCGAGGTCGTCCAGCTGGTCGAGCGCGGCCATCGTCCCGGTCAGCGCTCCGGCCGAAGTGCCGTAGATTCGCCCGACCCGGGGCCACAGGGCACTGGCACGGAGGCGCTTCAGGAAGCCGAGCTCCAGAAGCACGCCATTCATGCCACCACCGGAGAGCACGATCGCGACGTCCCGCTCGCTCATATCCTCATCGTGGTCCTCTCATTGGACCCGTACCACCCCCATCCGTCTAACCTTCCGGGGTGGGAGAGTACGAGCCGAGGCATCTGTCATTGGTCGTCGAGGACGAGCTGCTCGAGGAGGAGGAGCTCTGGCTCGACGACGGCGAGGACGACCACTCCGGTTGGTTCTGTGTCCGGACCGATCCGTTTCCATGCCCGGCGAACGGCTGTACCTTCGTCGCGGTCTTCATGACCGCAGCGCACCTCGTGCTCGTCTGGGAGGAGCGCGACGATCCGAACCTGCTCTGGCACGCGCAACGTGCGATGGAAGTCGGCCGAAATCCGCGCATCGTCCCGTACGAACGGAAATTCGGGCCGAGCGCCTCGTACTACGCATGGGAGGCGGCCGGGCGTCCAGTGCACGCGGTGCGTGGAAAGTAATTTCGGACGCACGCTGACGATCGGCGTCGAGGAGGAGCTGCAGCTCGTCGACCCCGAAACGCTCGCTCTCGCTCCCGGAGTCGAGAAGCTGCTCGGCCCTGAAGGGCTGAAAACTGAGCTCTTCTCCTGCCTGGTCGAGACGAACACGCCGGTCTGTGAGACGGCCGAGGAGGCTCGCGCCGAGCTCGTCCGGTTGCGGCGCCAGGTGCGGGAGGCCGCCGCACGGGAGGGCCTTGCAGTCGCGGGCGCAGGGTCGCATCCGTTCTCGCGGGCCGACGAGCAGGAGATCGTGGCGGAGCCGCGCTACCTGCAGATGCTGAAGGAGCTCGGTCCGAAGCTGCGCCGCCAGCTCGTGTGCGGCCTTCACGTGCACGTCGGGATGGAGAGCTTCGATGCGTGCCTGCGGACGCTCGCCGCGATCGTTCCCTGGCTCCCGGATGTTCTCGCCCTCTCGCTGAACTCTCCGTACATCCAGGGCGCGGAGACGGGCGCGCTCTCGTCTCGCGCGGCCCGCCTGGGTGAGCTGCCGCGGGGGGCACAGCCTCCTTCGTTTGCGTCGCCCCAGGACTGGGAGACCTACATCCAGGCGACCGGTGAGGACTACACCCGTAGCTGGTGGGACGCCCGCCCGCACCCACGCCTGGGCACGATCGAGGTGCGGATCCCCGACCAGCCCACGGACGTCGGCCGCTCTGCGGCGCTCGCCGCTCTGATCCAGGCGCTCTGTGCCGCTGCTCCGGCACCGGCTGACGGCTCGCGGGACGCGTATCTCCCGCGGCGGGCGGCGGCCGCGCGGCGTGGGGAGGCGCGCACGGCCGACCTTCTGGCCCTGGTCGAGCCGGCAGCCCGTGAGCTCGGCACCTGGGATCTCGTCGAGGAGCTGCGCAGCCCGCCGGAGGCAGTCCGCCAGCTCGACACGGGTCGTCGCGAAGGGCTCCAGGCCGTCGTGGCCGAGCTCGTGGAGAGGACCGCAGCTTGACCCTGCTGCGCTCGGTGCTCTATCCACTTCGACTGGTGCGGGCGCGGCTCGGCAGCTGGAGCGGGCCGATCGTCCTCGTCGTTCTCGGCATCGCGGCCGGCGCGTCAGTCGTCGTCGGCGGCCGGGTGGGCGCCCTCGTCGCCCAGGATCGTGCGGTGGCGCAGGCGGTCGAGCGGATCCCGGACAGCTCGAGATCGGTGCGGGCCGTGTGGTTCGGCGTTCCCGGCCAGAGCGACGAGCCCCAGCCCGCGCTCGACAAACGGGCTCGTGCTGCGCTCGGACACGTGGCCGACGCCGACGCACGGGCGCTCGTCCTCTTCCGCGAGAGCACGATCGGGGGAGTCTTCGCCGGGATCGGTGGCGTCGAAGGCCTCGGGACGCAGGTGACTCTGAGCTCCGGACGGCTGCCCAGGGAGTGCCGCCCTGAGCGCTGTGAGGTTCTTCGCCTGCGCGGAACACGCGGCCGCTTGCCCGAGCCGGCGGGACTGAACCTCGTCGAGGTCGGGACCGGTGCGCTGAAGAGCAGGCTCCTGTTCGGCGACTTCCTGGCGCCGACCGACAACGCGCTCGCCGCCGCCGCAATCAGTCCATCCTTCGCCCGCGCGGCGCGTTATCACCGGCCTGCCCCGCCGCCCCTCTTCCTCGCCGAAGGGGCCAAGACGCTCGCGGGCGCGCCGGCTCTCGACGCCTCGTACCGCAGCTATGCCTGGGTGGTGCCGCTGGAAGCAGGCCGGCCCCGGTTGTGGAAGATCGACGACCTCGCCGACGGCGTCGCACGCGCGCGGTCCGAGCTTCAGTCCGTGACGTCGAGCTTCGACCTGGTCGCGCCCATCCAGGAGCTGCGCGACGCTCAGGCCACCAGCCGGGCCGCAGGCCGCCGCCTCGGGATCGTCGGCGGCGAGGCGGCCGCTCTGCTGTTCGCGTTCGCGCTCCTGGCGGCGATGACGCTTCGCACCGATCTCGCGGCGGCTCGCCGCCGGCTTGCGTGGTACGGCGCTCGCGGCTGGCAGCTCGCGCTCCTGACTGTTGCGGAGGCGGTGGCGCTCGCTCTGGCGGGGACCGTCCTGGGAGTCGTGGTGGGAGCGCTCGGCGGCGCATTCGTCGCGCACAGGGCGGGCGCACCCGTAGGCGCGATCCTGTCCCGGAGCGCTCTCTCGTTCGAGGGACTCGGGCTCGCGCTGCTCGTTGCGGCGGCCGCCACGGGCGTCCTGGTGGCGGCTGTCACCGGCCGCTCGTCCCGGCACGCGCCGACCCGTTTCTCGCTCGTCGATGCGGCCGCGGTCGCCGCCGTCCTGCTCGTGCTCCTCGAGCTGTGGCGCGGTGACGACAACGGAGACCTCGTCCTGCTCCTCCCGGCGCTGGTGACGTTCGCGGCGGCGGTCCTCGTCGGACATGCGCTGCGACCGGCGCTGCGACTGGCGGAGCGGCTCTCGCGGGGCCGCTCGCTCGGGGTGCGGCTCGCGTCGCTTTCGCTCTCCCGCAACCCCGGCTACGCCGTCGTGGCGACGGCTTTTCTCGTCGTCAGCTTCGGCTTGGCGCTCTTCGCGGAGAGCTATCGCGCGACGCTTGCCCGCGGCGAACGCGATCAGGCGGCGCACCGTGTCCCGCTCGACTATGTCGTCCGCGAGGACCTCCGGCGGCTGATCCCTGTGCAGGACGCGGCACCCGTCGACCGCTTCGATCAGCTCGACGCGGAGGTCGCGCCGGTCCTCCGCGTCACCGGAAGCGTCGCCCGGCTCGAAGGCGAGAGCGGGATCACGCTGCTCGGGCTGCCGCCGGCGTCTCTGCCCCAGCTGCACGGCTGGCGGGATTCGGACGCTTCCGCCTCACGGCAGGAGCTCGTGCGGCGGATCGATGCGGCGAGGCCGCTGAACGGCCCGCGGCTCCCGCCCGGGCTGAAGCGGCTTCGGTTCGGCGCGACGAACGACGACGTTCGTCTCGTCGCCGAGATCGAAGCGCCGAACGGTCGCTTCGTCCGCGTCGAGTCGAACGAGGCGATCCCGCCGGACGCGCGCGGCGGCCGCCTGGCGGGGATCGCGATCGAGCCGAACACGCGGATCATCGAGCGTGGCGCCGACGCGGGCAAGGCTCTGAAGGGCTCGCTCCAGCTCACGCCTTCCGGATCTGCCCGGCGCACTCGACGGCTGGATCGGCGTCGGCGGCGCCCGGCTCGATGGGAACAAAGTCGTCTACACGCTCACGAACACGGTCGTGACGAGCATCCGTCCGCGGCAGCCGTACGACGACGGGCCGGTTCCGGTGCTGGCGACGCCGAGGCTTGCCGCCGCGGCCGACTCCCAGGGAGTGCTCCCACTGCAGATCGGAGGCGAACGTGTCTCGGTGCGCGTCGTCGGGACGGTGCGGCGGTTCCCGGGGATCGACGGTCAGGCCGTGATCGGCGATGGCGCGGCGCTGGCAGCGGTCGTCAACCTGGCGCAGCCGGGTGCTGGCCGTGTGAACGAGGTGTGGCTCGGGCTGCACGACCCGAGCAGTGCCACCGCGATCGACAAAGCCCTTGCGGCGAAGCCGTTCAACGTGCTCGCAAATCGAGTCGCGTCGAGCCCTGGAGGCCGACGCCAGGCGAGACCCGATCGCCCACGGGACGTTGATCGCGCTCGCAGTCGCGGCGGGCGTCGCCCTCCTGCTCGCGTTGGCCGGGATCCTGCTGACCGTCGTCGGTGATCTACGCGACGAGCGGGGCGAGCTCTTCGATCTCGAGGCCCAGGGCGCATCGCCGTCGCTGTTGCGCCGGATCGTCCGGCTGCGGGCGGCATCCGTCGCCGTCGCGGGTCTTGTCGCGGGCGCGCTGACCGGAGTCGCTCTCGCCGCTGTCGTCACCGATCTCGTCGGCCTGACGGCGCGGGCAACGGCGGCCGAGCCGCCGCTCGTGCTTGCCGTCGACATCGTCGCGGTGCTCGGTGCCGCTGCCATCTACGTCGTGGTCGCGGCAGCCCTTGTGCTCGGAGTAACGCGACGCGCTTTCACCGAACCCGTGCCGGGACGCGTGGAGGCGATGGAGTGAGCTCGCTCGTCGAGATTCGAGATCTCTTCCGCGTCTACGGGTCGGCCGAGGGCGGTGTTGCGGCCCTGCAGGGCCTGACGATGACGGTGCAGCAGGGAGAGTTGTGCGTCGTTCTCGGTCCAAGCGGCTCGGGCAAGTCGACGCTGCTGCGGATCGTCGCAGGCTTCGATCGCCCGTCAGCCGGCTCTGTGACCGTCGCCGGAACGGACGTCGCCATGCTCGGGCGCTGGGAGGCGGCGGGCTTCCGCTCGCGCTCGATCGGTTACGCCGACCAGCACTACTGGCGTGCGCTTGCAGGCGAGCTGACGGCCCGCGAGCTCGTCGGCGTGCAGCTCGGCCTCGCCGGCGAGCCCCGCTCCCGGCGCGACGCGCGTGCGGACGAGCTCCTCGAGCGCGTGGGCCTGGCCGGCCGCCGCGACGCGCACCCGCGCGAGCTCTCCGGCGGGGAGCAGCAGCGCATCGCGCTCTGCGCTGCTCTCGCACGTCGTCCGCACCTCTTGATCGCCGACGAGCCGACGGGGGAGCTCGACGCCGCCAGCGCTCGCGAGGTGCTCGACCTGATCGCGGAGCTGACGAGTGAGGAAGGAGGCACGGCGCTCGTCGTCAGCCACGACCCGGCTTCGGCCGAGCGCGCAGACCGCGTTGTTCACGTCCGAGACGGCCGGGTCAGCGACGAGCGCGTCGCAGGGAGCGCCGACGGCGCCATCGTTGTCGGCCGCGGCGGCTGGCTTCGCCTCCCCGAGGACCTGCTTCGCTCGGCCGGGATCAGCCGGCATGCGAGCGCCCACCTCCGCGGCGCCGACCTCGTCGTGTCCGCGTCGGGCGAGGAACTTAGTGCTCCTGTAACACAAGCTCCGATCGCTCAACCACGCCGTTCCGAGGCAGCTTGTGTTACAGGAACACAAACCATCGTCGCGCGCGGGGTGACGCGGCGGTTCGGCGACGTCGCACCGATCGAAGGGCTCGACGCGGCCTTTTTCGCCGGGACGGTGACGGCCGTCACCGGGCCGTCGGGATCCGGAAAGACGACGCTCCTCCATCTCCTCGCCGGGCTCGACCTTCCCGACGAGGGGGAGGTGCTCGTGGACGGGGTGTCGCTGACGAGCCTCGACCGTGCGGGACGAGCCGAGCTGCGGCGCAACTCGATCGCGTTCGTCGGCCAGACGGTCGGGCTCGTGCCGTTCCTCGGTGCGCGAGAGAACGCCGAGATCGGACTCGAGCTGCGCGGGCTTCAGGCCGACGGCGCCGCCGAGGCGATCGCCGCCGTCGGCCTGGAAGAGCACGCCGAGCGACCGGTGGCCGAGCTCTCTGCTGGCCAGCGCGAGCGTGCGGCGCTCGCCCGTGCTCTCGCCGCGAAGCCGCTTGCGATCATCGCCGACGAGCCGACGTCCCGGCTCGATGCAGCCAACTCGCTCGCGCTCGGAACGCTGCTGGCCGAAGTCGCGCGGAGCTTCGGAACGACCGTCATCTGTGCGACCCATGACCCGCTCCTGATCGAGCAGGCAGAGGTCGAGCTCTCGCTAGGATCGCGCTAGATGGCGACGGTCAGCGACACGATCCAGGTGAGTGGCGTCCGCTGCGAGCGGTGCGTCGGCCGCCTCGCCGGGACCTTGCGGACGCATGAGGGGATCGAAGCGGCGAACGCGAACCTGATGGGACTCGTCGCGCTCTCGTGGGACGACGAGCAGACGTCCCGCGAGGCGATCGTCGAGACGCTCACTCGCGGCGGCTTCCCCGAGCTCCGGCAAGTCTGAGTGGGGAATAGGCACGCGCCCGGAGGCGTTCTCAGCCCCGTACGAACGATTGTTAGGGTGGCCGGGTGAGTGACTCCGGCGCAGCCGAAGCAGAAGGGGACGCCGGAAGGCGGGCAGCCACTGAGGCCCGCGAGCGCGTCCGCTTCGAGGAGGAGGCGTTGGAGCTCGCCGACCAGGTCTACCGGGTCGCGCGCCGAATGGTCGGCACGCGAGAGGAGGCCGAAGAGTTGGTTCAAGACACGTACGCGCGCGCTTTCCGGAGCTGGAGGTCGTTCACACCGGGAACGAACATGCGCGCCTGGCTGCTGCGGATCCTGACGAACCTGAACACCGACCGGGGGCGAAAGATCCAGCGGACGCCCGATCAACAGCCGCTCGAGGAGAGCGACTACTTCCTCGCGAACAAGCTCGCATCAGTCGAGGGGGAGCAGGCGCTCGATCAGGAGCGTGTGGTCGAGCGGCTCTCACAGGGCGGCGTTGTCGACGCACTCGCTGCGCTACCTCACGACTTCCGCGACGTCGTCGTCCTGGTCGATCTCGGAGACTTCAGCTATGCCGATGCGGCGCAGATCCTCGACGTTCCGATCGGCACCGTCATGTCGCGTCTGCATCGTGGGCGTCGTATCCTGAAGAAGACGCTGGCGGAGGAGAGCATCGCGTGACCCAGGACCCCGACTGCGAGAAATGTGAGGAGCTGCTCCAGGGCTATCTCGACCGCGACCTGACGGTCGAGGAGATGGTCGTCGCGGAAGGTCATCTCGAAGACTGTGACTACTGCCGCCGCCGCTACCGCTTCGAAGCGGAGCTCCGCCGGTACATCCGCATCTCCGCGAGCGAGCGCATGCCGGCCGGCCTGCTCGCGAAGCTCTCGCAGTTGCGCGGGCCGACTGCGGACGGACTGTAGGCGCTAGCCGGGGCCGCGCTGCGGTCCGACGATCACGACCAGGCGGTTCGGGTTCGAGCCGCCCGGGAGCGGGCGGGTGACGAAGCCGAGCTGGCGCGCAAGCCGCACCGCGATCAGGCGCCCGCCGGGCGAGTAGTAGACCGCGCTCACCGGGTAGTCGAAGCGGTCCGCGCGGCCGACCTTCTTGACCGTGTAGGCGAGCGACTGGATCTGGCTCCCGACCTGGCGTGTCCAGTTGATGTCGCCGGCACCGTTCAGGACGTCGACCTGGATCTGCCAGGGCTTCGGCAGCGTCGCCGCCTGGGCGACGACCGGATCGACAGCAGGGGCAGGCTTGCCCGCAATGGCCGGAACGAGGACGAAGGAGACGAGTGCCATCAGCGCCGCGGAGATCGCGGCCACGCCCACGAGCCGTCCCGTGGGATTGACGTCGAGCGGCCGGGGCGGCACCGAGAGCCCGGCCAGCCGACGAGCCTCGCGGCGGTCGATGTCGAGCGCGGCGGCGACCAGCAGCGTCGCCTCGATCGCGCTGTCCACCGACGGGAAGCGATAGACGCGGCCTTCCTCGAGCCACTCGACCTGGTCCGGTGTCAGGTCGGCGCGCTTCGCGACCTCCTCGACGGTCAGCCTGCGCTGCAGGCGCGCGGACGCCAGCGGGCTCCGGTCGGTGAGAGCCTCTGTGTGCTCGGGTGCGGGGTGGACCAGCTGCATCTGCACCTACATCGGTTCGTGGGGCTCGGGCCTGAACCTTTCCGGGAGATCCTCAGGGTAGTCGACGTCGCCGGGTTCGCCGAGGTCGTCGCAGGGGACGAGCAGCGGCTCGTGCGAGCGAAGGCCTTCGTCGGGGATGTCCGACCAGGCGGAGCGGGCGACGAGCAGGGGGTGGCCGCGGTCGCCGCCGTAGCTCGCAGCGACGAGCGGCGCCCGCGTCTCCCGCCAGCGTTCGAGCACGCGCTCCACCGCGGCGGGCGCGAGCTCCGGCCCGTCTGCGAGCACGACGATCGCGGCTTCGACGTCCGGGCCGAGTGCCGCCAGCCCGCAGCGGAGCGAGGCGCCGGGGCCGCGATCCCAGTCGGGGCAAGGCACGGCGCCCTCGAGCTCGTACGCTCCCGAGACGACGACGACCTCTTCGATTGCGTCGAGCCGTTCGAGGACAGCGGGAAGGAGCAGGCGTTGCTTCGGCGCGCCGAACCGCGTCGCGGCCCCGGCCGCGAGGACGACCGCTGCGATCAGGACTCTTTCACCGTCATCTTCTCGATCACGACAGGCTTCGACGGCGGCCCGTCTGCCGACCCCGAGCGCGTCGATCGCCTTCACCGTGTCCATCCCGTCGGTGACCCGGCCGACGATCGCGTACTCCGGTGGGAGCCCGATGTCGTCACCCGTGACCACGAAGAACTGGCTGCCCGCCGTGCCGGGCGCCTCGGTTTGCGTCTTCGCCATCGCGACGACGCCCTCGGTGTACGCCGCGTCGCTCGGCGGCACGTCGACGGTCGAGTAGCCGGGGCCGCCGCTGCCCGTTCCCGTCGGGTCGCCGCCCTGGATGACGAACCCGGGCACGACGCGGTGGAACTTCGTGCCGTTGAAGAAGCCGTTGCGTGCGAGCCTGACGAGCGACCTCGACGTGTTCGGCGCAAGCTCCTGGTCGAGCTCGATCGTGAACGATCCTTCGCTCGTGTCGAGGACGAGCGAGTAGGTCGTGTCCGGGTCGAGCTCGTCCGCGGATGCGGTCGTCTCGTCGCCACCGGCCTTCTCGTCGCCACCGCCGCAGCCCGCCAGCCCCGAAAAGGCCACGACGAGGAGGAGAAGGAGCACTCTCAGCCGCATGTGGTCGCGGATCGTAGCGATCTACAGAGCCGCGACGGCTCGGTCGACGAGTGCGCGAGCGATTTCGACCTTGTATGCGGTGCCCGGCAGCGGCGTCGCCGCGTCGAGCGACTCGAGCAGCCACGGGATCGGTGCCGCACCCGAGAGCGCCACCCGTGTCTGGCCGTCGACCCGAGCGGCCGCGACCCCCACGAGCGCGAACGCCCATCGCTTCCGGTCCATCGCCTTCAGGTAGACACTCGACTCCACCGTCGGCACGTCGAGCTCGAGGATCAGCTCGCCGGGTTGGAGGGTCGTCGTCGACCTGTCATCAGTGGTCGGCTGCCGGTACAGCTCCGCGACCGGCAGCTCGCGCCGATCGGTCCGGATCGTGGCGCCGAGGGCGAGCAGCGCGGCCGCCGGGTCGGATGGGTGCGCCGAGGCGCAGAGCTCGTTGCCGAAGAACGCATGCTCGCGGTGCTGGCCCGCCTTCGCGTGGCAGCGGTCGCCGCCATGGAGGTAGCAGGGAAAATCGAGGCGCCAGTACCAGCACCGCGTCGCCTGCAGCAGGTTGCCGCCGACCGTGCCCATATTGCGGAGCTGGGGCGAGGCGGCGAGGCGGCACGCCTCGCGGAGCGCTGCCGGGATCTCGCGGGTCGACCTCGAGCTCTGCGAGGGTCGCACCCGCACCGATCGTTCCACCCGAGATCCCGCGCGGCAGCACGCCCGAGACGTCGACGAGCCGGTCGGCTGTGACGAGGCCTTCCTTCAGGAGCGGGACGAGCTCGGTGCCGCCTGCGAGCGCGCGACCGCCCGCCGAGAGTGCCGCCACTGCGTCCTCGCGCGAGCTAGGCCGCTCCAGCTGCAACAGGCTCCTTCTTCCTGGTGTCGGCTTCGCGAAGTGCGCGGAGGATCTCCTCGCGGGTGATCGGCAGCGATGTCACGTCCGCGCCCGTCGCGTCCCGGATCGCGTTCGCGATCGCCGCCGCGGTGGGGACGATCGGCGGCTCGCCCAGACCCTTCGAGCCGAGGTTCGTGAGATGCGCGTCGGGCTCGTCGATGAGGTCGCAGACGATCTCGGGCACGTCCGCGATCGTCGGAAGCTTGTACGCGTCGAGCGTCTTCGTCAGGACGAGGCCGGTCTGCGGGTCGTCCAGCCGCACCTCGGAGAACGTGTGACCGAGCGCCTGAATGATCCCGCCTTCGATCTGGCTGCGCGCGCCGAGCGGGTTGATCACGCGGCCGATGTCGTGGATGGCGACGATCTTGTCGACGACGACCTCGCCCGTGCCGACGTCGACCGCGACCTCCGCGAGCTGGATGCCGAACGTGAGGACCCGCATGCCGGCCGGGTTCGGTCCCCGCGCTCCCTTGCCGAGGATCTGGCCGTCGTCGAGCAGTCCGGTGATCTCCTCCAGCGACCACGAGCGACCTTCCGAGGAAACGATCTGGCCACCCTTCAGGGACAGCACTCGCTCCTCGCACTCGAAGCGTTGCGCCGCGAGCTCGATCACCTGCCGTGCGGCGTCGGCAGCGGCCGAGCGCACGGCCGGGCCCATCGAGGGCAGCGTCGACGAGCCGCCGGAGACGACGGCGAAGGGGCCGCGGGCGGAGTCGCCGATCTGGACGCTGACGCGGTCGAGGGCGATGCCGAGCTCCTCGGCTGCGATCTGCGCCATGGCGGTGCGCGTGCCGGTCCCGATGTCCTGCATCGCGGTGACGACGTTCACGCTCCCGTCCGAGCCGAGCCGGACCCACGCGTAGCTCGGGGGCCCGCCGCCGCCGTACCAGATCTGGCTGGCCATGCCCATGCCGCGCTTCCAGATCGCGTCTGACCGCGCGCGCACCTCGTGCCGCCGCTCCCAGTGCGGCTCGGCACGCCGGTAGCACTCCATCAGCCCCTTCGAGGAATAGGCGCGGCCGTCCATCGTGTCGACGTGCGCGTAGTTCAGCTTCCGCAGCTCGAGCGGGTCGACGCCGAGCTGGGCGGCGAGCTTGTCGAGGACGCACTCGAGCGACCACGTGCCCTCGACGAAGCCGGGCGCGCGGAACGCCGTCATCGGCGGCAGGTTCAGCTTGGCTCCGTGCTCGACGGTGCGTACGTTGTCGCAGGCGTACAGGAGTTGCACCGGGCCGGCGGTCGGTGCGAGCCAGCCGTCCCATCCGAGCGCGCACGTGAACTCGCCGCCGAGGGCGGTAAGGGTCCCGTCGGCGCGGCCGGCGGCCGTGACGTGCTGCCTGGTCGCGTTGCGGTTGCCGCCGACGGTGTTTTCGTCGCGACGTGTGACCGCGCACGCCACCGGGTGGCCGGTGCGCTTGGCGAGCTCGGCGCCGATCAGGATCGAGTTGTCGCTGCCCGCCTTGGCGCCGAAGCCGCCGCCCATGAACTCGCAGATGACGCGCACCTTGTCGGGTGGCAGCCCCAGCGCGGAGGCGACGTCGTTGCGGGTTCCCCAGATGTACTGGGTCGAGACGTAGACATCGAGAGCGTCTCCGCGCCAGTGGCAGACGGACTGATGCGTCTCGAGTGGGTTGTGGTTGAGCGTCTGCGTCCGGTACTCCGCCTCGACGACCGCGTCGGCCGCCGCGATCCCCGCGTCGTAGTCGCCGCGCTCGTACCGCCGGGTCTCCGCGAGAAGCGAGCCCTGCCGTACCGCCTCGTCGGCGTCCAGGAGCGGCTCGAGCTCCTCCCACTCGACGTCGATCAGCCGAACGGCCGCCTCGGCCTGCGCGAACGTCTCGGCCGCCACGGCGCCGACCGCGCTCCCCTCGAAGTTCGCCTCGGCGTTGACGCCCTCCATGTCGCCCGGTTCGATCACGGCGAGCACGCCGGGCGCAGCCGCGGCCGCCGCGAAGTCGATCCGCTTCACCCGGCAGCGCGCGAACGGGCTACGCAGGAGCGCGGCGTGCAACGTGCCCGGGAGTTGGAGGTCGCCGGTGTAGCGCGCGATTCCGCGAGCCTTTTCGTACCCGTCGAGGCGCACGGCCGGCCGGCCGACGACGTCGCCGGGACCGGCGGGCCACTGGTCGAGCGCGTCCTCCTCGACGAGCGTCCAGACCTCCTCGTACCGGCCCTCGACCTCCTTCTCGGACTTGATCAGTCGCGCCACGTGGAGATCGCCTCCTCGATGCGCGGATAGGTGCCGCACCGGCAGAGGTTCCCGGCCATGCCGTGCCGGATCTGCTCGCTCGTCGGCTGCGGGACCGCGGCGACGAGAGCCACCGCCGAGACGATCTGGCCGGGCGTGCAGAAGCCGCACTGGAGGGCGTCGGTACGGACGAACGCATCGACGAGGGGGTGGTCGCCGAGCCCTTCGATCGTGGTCACCTCGCGCGCGCCCACGGTGTGGACGAGCGTGATGCACGAGAGGACGGGCACCCCGTTGAGCTGGACCGTGCAGGCGCCACAATGACCCTCGCCGCAGGCGACCTTCGTGCCCGTCAGGCCCAGGTCGTCGCGGAGGGTCTCCGCGAGCGTCTGCCCGACCGGTGCGTCGAACGAGTAGTCGTGGCCGTTGACGCGAAGCTCAGGCACCGGCGGTGACCGCCAGGATGTTCGCGAGGTGGACCATGCGGAAGGCCGCGCGACCCGCGACCGGGAGGTCGTCCTCGCTGGCCTCGGGCAGCACGAGCCAGAGATCCCGGGCGGCGAGGATGAGCTCGCGAATCTGCTCCGTCTGCTCGCGATGGCCGTTCGAGCGCTCGTCGCACGCGTTCAGTGCGAGTCCGAGCACGCCGATCGTGTCGGCCTGGCGCATCCAGAGGAGAGGCGTCGCCATCGAGAGGTATGCATGGATGCGGGCGAACGTCAGCGGCTGTGAGATCGATTCGGGGCCCTGCGGCGCCGAGAGCGGCAGTGGGTCGTCGCCGTTGCAGATCCTGCGTGCGCTGCCGGCGAACATCGCTCGCATCTGCGCGTCGCTGAGCGCTGCGATCTTCGCGGTGCGCACCGCCAGCAGGAGTGAGCCGGGCTGCTGGCCGTAGGGGTAATCCGACGCGTAGAGCACCTGCTCCGGGGCGACGAGCCGGAAGAGATCGAGGAGGTCGAGTGCGCTCCAGACCGACGTGTCGAAGAAGACACCCGGGCGGCCCGAGAAGCGGTTCGCGAGCGCCGCGAGGTCGGCGATGCCGCAGTGGGCGATGATCAGCTGCGTCTCGAAACGCTCGACGAGGTCGGCCAGCCCGTCCGCGATCGGGGGCAGGCCGCGGCCGCCGTGGATCAGGATCGGAACGCTGCGCTCGGCTGCGAGCTCGAAGACCGGCGCGAGCCGCTCGTCGTTCAGATGGAACTTCTGGGCGCGCGGATGCAGTTTGATCCCGCGCGCGCCTGCATCGAGGCAGCGCGTCGCCTCTCCGATCGGATCTTCGTTCAGGTCGAGCCGCACGAACGGAACGAACCTCCCGCTGGAGCGCTCTGCGAACGCGAGCGTCCGGTCGTTCGCGGCGGTGAAGGCGGGGTGGCGGTCGGGCTCGTCGAGGCAGAACATGAACGCGCCGGAGATCCCGTACCGCTCCTGACCCGCGACCAGCTCGTCGAAGTCGCCGATCCTGCCGTCGATGTCGGTTCCGAGATGGACGTGCGCGTCGAAGATCTCGAGCTCGTTCGGAAGCTCGGCGCGGACCAGCTTCTCGAAGCTCTCGACGAGGGCCTGCGAGCGCAGAAGGACGTCCTCCACGATCCCTGAGTCTACGGACTAGGCTTCGCGCCATGAGCGTGTTGGCTGAGCTGAGCGGGCTCGAGCGCGGCGAGATCGTCATCGACTCCGGGCTCGCCTACGGAGACGGCGAGCAGGTCGAGGTGCTCGCCCGCAAGCGTCTGCACCGCTACGTGCTCAGCGATCGGGGACGCGCCGTCGAGAAGGCGGGGAAGCCGTCCGGCTGGCGGGACGCGGCGGAGACCGCCTGCCTGCCGATGAACGTCGACCGGCAAGGAGTCGTGTTCGTACCGATGGTCGCCGGGCGCGATCTCGAGGGTCTCGTCGTCCGGCTTGCCGACGCAAGCCGCGCGGTGCACGAGGCGCTGCTCGCCCTCGACGAACACGGCCGCTAACGGCGGCGCCGCACGTCGCCGGCTCCTGTGCACAACTTGTTGCAGAAGATTTACGCGCGGACACGTCTGCTCGAGACCCGTCCGGGGACAGTCCCCGGACGTGGCCCGCGGGGACCTGGCGGGGGCGGACGGGGCTAGGCGGGCTGGAGGCCCGCGACCTTGCCGCGCAGGTACTCGAGATAGGGCTGCGGGTCGATCTCGTTCGCGCCGATCGCGTGCTCGAGGGTCTCCATCGGCGTGAATTTGCGGCCGTGCCGGTAAAGCCGCGTGCGCAGCGACTCGTAGAGCGGCCCGAACTCCCCTGCCTCGAGCTGGTCGTCGAGGCCGGGGATCTCCTCCTCGACCGCGCGCCAGATCTGCACCGAGAGCGCGTTCCCGAGCGCGTAGGTGGGGAAGTAGCCGTACGACGCCCGCGTCCAGTGGACGTCCTGGAGGACGCCGCGCGCGTCGTCGGGAACGTCGACCCCGAGCAGCTCCTTCATCCGGGCGTTCCAGGCCTCGGGGAGATCCTCCAGCTCGAGCGTGCCGGAGACGAGCTCCTGCTCCAGCTCGAAGCGCAGGATGATGTGCAGCGAGTACGTGACCTCGTCCGCATCGACGCGGATCAGGCCCGGGGCGACCCGGTTGATGCCGCGGAAGAAGTCATCGAGCTCGACCGACTCGAGCTGCGGGAAGTGCCGCTGCAGCTCGGGGTAGCGGCCGCGCCAGAAGGGGAGAGAGCGGCCGACGAGGTTCTCCCACGTACGGCTTTGCGATTCGCCGAGCCCGAGCGAGGCGTTTCCGTAGAGCGGCGAGCGGCCGAGTGCCGGATCGACCCCCTGATACGTGAGGCCGTGGCCGGCCTCGTGCATCGCCGCCCAGAGCGCGCGCAGGTTGTCCGGCTTGTACCGCGTCGTCATCCGGATGTCCGTCCCTGTGAACGACGTCGCGAACGGGTGCACCGTCGGATCCAGCCTGTACGCACCCTCCTCGAAGCCGAAGTCGCGCAGGATCCCGGCCAGGAACTCCTGCTGCACTGGGATCGGGAAGTCGCCCTCGAGGAACGAGTCGTCCGCCGGCTCGCCGGCCTCGCGCACGATCGCCGTCAGCTCGGGTCGGAGCACGTCGAAGACCGCCTTCACCTCGGCGGTCGTCATCCCGGGCTCGTACTCGTCGAGGAACGCGTCGTAGGGCGAGTCGCCCTGCTCCATCAGCTCCGCCCACCGGAGCGCGACGTCGTGCACGCGGCGCAGCGCCGGGAGGAAGATCGAGAAATCGTTCCGCTCGCGCGCCTCGAGCCAGGCGACGTGCGCCTTGCCGCCCTCGCGCGCCCAGGCGGACGCGATCTCGGCCGGGACGCGCCGCGCCTTCTCCCACTCGCGCCGCGTGACGCGGACGAGGCTCGCATCGTCCGAGTCGTGGCCGAGCTCCGTCTCGAGCGAGGCGACCTGGTCGAGCAGCCGTCCGATCTCGTCCGAGATGAAGCGCTCGTGGATGACACCGGAGAGCGTTGCCGACGCCTCGGCCCGTGCCGCTGCGCCCTTCGGCGGCATCATCGTCCTCTGATCCCAGCCCATCACGCCGAGCGCACGCTCGAGGTCGTAGATCTCTGCCAGGCGCTGCTTCAGATCCGCAAGAGCTTGGTTCACCAGCAGTAAACCTACCTACCGTTAGGATCCGCGCGATGCCCGATGTGCTGATCATCGCCGACACGATCCGCTCGCCCGAGCTGCGCCACGAAGTGCCGCTGGCCGTGCCCGATCCGTTCCTCTACGCCGAGGTCGGCGGCAGGCGGTCCGTCGTCGTCAGCTCGCTCGAGTCGGGCCGGGTCGAGGAGCTCGGCACGGGCCTCGACGTGCTCACGTACGAGGACGTCGGCATCGACGAGCTGCTCAAGCGCGGGCTCGGCTCGTACGAGGTCGACCGTGAGCTGTACCTCCACGCTGTGCGGCAACTCGGTCTCGAGGCCGCCGTGACCCCGAACACCTTCCCGCTCGGTCAGGCCGACTATCTGCGCTCGCAGGGGATCGAGCTCGCAGCCGATCAGTCCTTCTTCGACGAACGGCGCCGCGTGAAGACCGAGCATGAGCTCGCCGGTATCCGCCGCGCCTGCCGCGCGGTCGAGGCGGGCATGGCCGTCGGCCTCGAGCTGTTGAAGAGCGCAGAGCGGTCGAACGGAGTCCTCACGCTTGCGGGCGAGCCGCTCACCTGCGAGCGGGTCAAGCTCGAAGTCGAGCGTGCGTTCGGCGAGCACGGCGCAGCCGCCGAGGAGTTCATCGTCTCGCACGGCACCCAGACTGCGGTCGGTCACGACGGCGGCTCGGGCCCGATCGCCGCCGACGACATCGTCCTCTTCGACCTCTTCCCGCGCGACCGCGAGTCCGCCTGCTACTCGGACTTCACGCGCACCGTCTCGATCGGGCCGGCTTCCGACGAGCTCCGCGAGTACCACCGGCTCGCGAAGGAGGCGCTCGATCTGGCGGTTGCAGCCGTCAGGCCGGGCGTCAAGGGGAGCGACATCCACCGCCGGGTCTGCGATTTCTTCCACGAGCACGGCCACAAGACGCAACTGCACAAGGAGGACGGCGAGGCGCTCGTCGACGGCTACTTCCACGCGACCGGTCACGGCGTCGGCCTCGAGGTCCATGAGCGTCCCGGCGTCGGCCGGATCGAGAGCGAGCCGCTCGTCGCCGGTGACGTGATTGCGCTCGAGCCGGGCCTCTACCGCAACGGCTATGCCGGCGTCCGGCTCGAAGACCTCGTGCTCGTGACCGAAGGCGGCGCCGAGATCCTGACGTCCTTCCCGTACGACTTCGAGCTCTAGACCGCCGCCTCGGCCACACCGCACGTTTACGGAAATACCACTCGCGGTAGTGGCAGGCATCTCTTTCAACTAGTTGTCTCAACTAGGAGGCTCGGTATGTCTGTGACGACCGATCGAGCTCGCGTCCACGCCCGGCCCATGCCGGACGAGGCGGAACTCGGGGCACTCGAGCAACTCGCGGCGAAGCGGCTCCGGTTCGCGCTCGGCCTGACCGCAGCGATGCTCGTCGTCTACTTCGGCTTCATCTTCCTGATCGCCTTCGCTCCGGAGTTTCTCGGGAGGCGAATCACCGACGGGTTGAGCATCGGGATGGCGCTCGGCGTCGTCGTGATCCTCGCGACCTGGGTGCTCACGTGGGCGTACGTCCGCTGGACGAACCGCGTCTACGAGCCCGCAATCAGGGAGCTGGAGGCGTCGCCATGGTCGTAGCCACTTTCACTCCAGGCGAGCCGAATGCGATCGCCATCGTCTTCTTCGTCCTCTTTGTCGTGCTCGCTCTCGGGATCACGTGGTGGGCGGCGCGCCGAACGCGCACGACCGACCAGTTCTACGCCGCCGGCCACAGCGTCACGGGCTTCCAGAACGGACTTGCGCTTTCCGGCGACTACATGAGCGCGGCGAGCTTCCTCGGCATCGCGGGCCTCGTCGCCCTGACCGGCTTCGACGGCCTGATCTACTCGATCGGCTTCCTGGTCGGGTGGCCGATCGTGCTCTTCCTGATCGCCGAGCCGCTCCGCAATCTCGGCCGCTACACCTTCGCGGACGTGGTCGCCTACCGCCTGCGCCAGAAGCCCGTGCGCATCGCAACCGCGTTCGGAACCCTCTCCGTCGTCATCTTCTATTTGATCGCGCAGATGGTCGGTGCGGGGACGTTGATCCATCTGATCTTCGGCCTGTCCTACTGGCTCTCCGTCGTGATCGTCGGTGCCGTGATGCTGACGTTCCTGCTTCTCGGCGGCATGATCGCGACCACCTGGGTCCAGATCGTGAAGGCGACGCTGCTGATCGGCGGGGCGACGGTCATGGCCTTCCTCGTGCTGCTCGAGTTCGGCATGAACCCGATCAGTCTCTTCCAGGACGCGTCGAACCAGTTCGGGGCGAGCGTGCTCCAGCCCGGCAGCCTCGTCTCCGACCACTGGAACGCGCTCTCGCTCGGGCTGGCGCTGATGTTCGGGACGGCGGGGCTGCCGCACATCCTGATGCGCTTCTACACCGTCCCCGACCGAAAGGCCGCCCGCACCTCGGTCAACTGGGCGACCTTCTTCATCGGCTTCTTCTACCTGCTCACCTTCGTGCTCGGCTTCGGCGCCATGGCGCTCGTCGGGCAGGCGCCGATCAAGGCCGTCGACAAGGGAGGGAACGCAGCCGCGCTCCTGCTCGCCGACAACGTCGCCGGCACGCCGTTCCTCGGCTTCATCGCCGCGGTCGCGTTCGCGACCATCCTGGCCGTCGTCGCCGGGCTGACGCTCTCCGGTGCCGCGGCGCTCTCGCACGACCTCTGGGTGAACGTCGTCCGGGACGGCGAGGCGCCTGAGCACGAACAGTTCCTGGTTGCCCGTGCGGCGACGTTCCTGATGGGCGGGCTCGCGATCGTGCTCGGGATCGTGCTCGAGGGGCAGAACATCGCCTTCATGGTCGGGCTCGCGTTCGCGATCGCGGCGAGTGCGAACTTCCCGGCGCTCCTGATGTCGATCTACTGGCGCGGCTACACGACCTGGGGCGCGGTGACGAGCATCGTCGTCGGCGCCACGTCGGCGCTCGTCCTGATCTCGATCTCGCCGACCGTGATGGTCGACGTATTCGGCCGCGATTCGGCGATCATCGGGCTGACGAACCCGGCGCTGATCTCGATGCCGCTCGCGTTCGGAACCGGGATCCTCGTCTCGTTGATCTGGCCGGAACCCGCGGCAGCCGCCCGTTTCGCGGAGGCGGAACGCCGGATTCACCTGGGCGAGACCGCACCCGTGCGACCCGCGGGCCTGCCGGCACGCGCGCGGTGAACTGCATTCGGGGCGTCCGCACCGGCGGGCGCCCCGACCTCGCGGCAGCGGGCGTGGTAAGAAGCCTGGCATGAGCGACCAGACGATCGAGACCATTTTCACCGAGGAGCGGCGCTACCCACCGCCGCCGGACTTCGCCGCTCTGGCGGTGGCGCAGCCCGACATCTACGAGCGCGACTTCGAGGAATTCTGGGAGAGCGAGGGCCGCGAGCGCGTGACGTGGTTCGAGCCCTTCACGAAGCTCTACGAATGGGAGCTGCCCTACGCGAAGTGGTACCTCGGAGGCAAGCTCAACGTCTCGTACAACTGCCTCGACCGGCATGTCGACGCCGGCCTCGGTGATCGCGTCGCCTACCTCTGGGAGGGCGAGCCCGAGGGCGAGCGGCGTGAGATCACGTACTCGCAACTCCAGGCCGAGGTCGTCCGTTTCGCCAATGCGCTCAAGGAGCTCGGTGTCGCCAAGGGGACGAAAGTCGCGATCTACATGGGCATGGTTCCCGAGCTTCCGATCGCGATGCTCGCGTGCACCCGTCTTGGTGCGCCGCACACCGTCGTCTTCGGCGGTTTTTCCGCCGACTCGCTCTCGGACCGGGCGAACGACATGGGCTGCGAGGTCCTGGTCACGCAGGACGAGGCGTGGCGTCGCGGCACGACCGTCCCCCTGAAGCAGACCGCGGACGCGGCGATGGCGGACGCGCCGGGGATCCGGAAGGCGCTCGTCGTCCGTCGTACCGGCAACGACGTGCCGATGCAGGACGGCCGCGACCACTGGCTGCACGACTTCGACGTCTCCGACGACCCGGCCACGTGCCCGCCCGAGCCGATGGACGCCGAGGACTTGCTCTTCCTGATGTACACGTCCGGCACCACGGCGAAGCCGAAGGGAATCGCGCACACGACGGCCGGCTATCTCGTCGGCGTCGCCTCGACGCACGCGCTGATCTTCGACCTCAAGCCGGAAGAGGACGTCTACTGGTGTGCGGCCGACATCGGCTGGATCACCGGCCACAGCTACATCGTCTACGGGCCGTTGACGAACGGCGCGACCTCCGTCCTCTACGAGGGGACGCCCGACTTCCCCGACAAGGACCGCTGGTGGGAGATCGTCGAGCGCTACGGCGTCACGATCCTCTATACGGCGCCGACTGCGATCCGCGCGCACATGAAGTGGGGGCCGGAGCATGCCGCCAAGCACGAGCTCTCGACGCTGCGCCTGCTCGGCTCGGTCGGCGAGCCGATCAACCCGGAGGCTTGGATGTGGTACCGCGAGCACGTCGGCGGCGACCGCACTCCCGTCGTCGACACGTGGTGGCAGACCGAGACGGGCATGGTCATGATCACTCCGTTGCCTGGAGTGACAACGACAAAGCCCGGCTCGGCGACGAAGCCCTTTCCAGGTGTCGAGGCTGGCGTCTTCAACGAGGCGGGCGAGGAGGTCGGTCCCGGCGGCGGCGGCTATCTCGTCCTCAAACGCCCCTGGCCGGCGATGACGCGCGGAATCTACGGGGACGAGGAGCGCTTCCGGCAGACCTACTGGGAGAAGTACCCCGGCGTCTACTTCGCGGGTGACGGCGCCCGGATCGACGAGGACGGCGACTACTGGCTGCTCGGCCGCGTCGACGATGTGATGAACGTCTCAGGCCACCGGATCTCGACGATCGAAGTCGAGTCCGCGCTCGTCGACCATCCGAAGGTCGCGGAGGCTGCTGTGTGCGGCCGCGCGGATGCGCTCACCGGACAGGCGATCGTGGCCTACGTGACGCTGAAAGGCGGCGACGACGGCTCGATCGAGATGCTCGAGGAGCTCCGCAACCACGTCGCGGCGAAGATCGGCCCGATCGCGAAGCCGGCGAACATCGTCTTCACGCCCGAGCTGCCGAAGACGCGCTCGGGGAAGATCATGCGTCGCCTCCTGCGCGACGTCGCCGAGAACCGGCCACTGGGCGACACGACGACGCTCGCGGACGCGACCGTAGTCCACGAGATCGCGGACCGCGCGGCCGCCGACGCTGCCGAGGAGTAGAGCCTCCTAGCGCTTCCGGGCCACGACGAGCAGGTACTCGTAGTGGTACTCGGACGGGCCGTCCGGCTCGCCCCGGTTCATGCGGGTCGCGAAGTCGAGGAACTCGCGGTCGAGCGCGGCGACGCGGTCGGCCTCGCCCGAGTACGCGGCGACTGCCGGCCCGAAGGTCTCACGGTAGAAGTCGCAGTACTCGCGCGGCCCGCCCTCGCTTCGTTCGACGAGCCAGGTTCGGGACAGCTCGAGCGACGAGGCGCCGTCCCCGAACAGCTGCCGGACATGATCCTCGTCGCCCCAGAGCACCGGTGGCAGCGCGCCTTGCGGCGGAGCAGGGAGGTACGGCCCGAAGACGCCGAAGAACTCGCCGACGCCGCCCTCGGGCGTGAAATTGGCCATTCCGATCGTGCCGCCGGAGCGGCAGACCCGGAGCAGCTCATCCGCGACCGACTGATGGTCGGGTGCGAACATCGCTCCGAATGCCGACGTGACGACGTCGAACTCGCCGTCGGCGAATGGGAGCGCCTGCGCATCGGCGACGACCCACTCGAGCTCGACACCACGCTCGCGCGCCTCTCGCTCGCCGGCTGCAAGGCTCTCGGGCGTCAGGTCGGAGGCGACGACGTTCGCTCCGGTTTCCGCCGCTCGAATGGCGACGTTGCCGGTGCCGGCGGCGACGTCGAGGACGTTCTGGCCGGACTCGATCTCGCAGGCGTGCACGAGTTCGGGGCCGACGCTCCACACCATCTGCTTCGCGAACCGGTGATAGTCGCCGAGCGCCCACACCGTGCTCGGCGCTGTCGTCTGATCCTTCATCGCTGCTCGACAGTAGCGAGGCGCGAGCGATTCGACGTCGCCAGGATGGGCCATCTCCTAGCGAGAAAGCGCGTGGCCCGTGGGCTGCTCAGAGGCCGGCGCGAGCGGCATGAGCCGCGGCGGCTGCCCGCGACGGCACGCCGAGCTTGCGCAGGATGTTCGCGACGTGCCGGTGGACGGTGTGCTCGCTCAGGACGAGCTGTTCGGCGATCTGGCGATTCGTCAATCCGTTCGCGAGCAACGCCAGGACGTCCCGTTCGCGTGGCGTCACGAGTGGGTCGGGAGCTGTCGGCTCCGCGCCGAGCAAGCGGAGAGCGCTCTCCGCGCTGGCCGTCTCTGCTGCCGCGCGGTCACCTCGGCCGAGCGCCGCCAGGGTCGCGGCGAGCTCGAGCCTCGCCTGCGCCGTCTCGTACGGCGCGCCGCACCGCTCATACACATCGACGGCGTCCTCCAGCAGCGCCTGCGCCCGCTCGTGCTCCCCCGCGGCCGCGGCGAGGACGCCTTCGGCCAGGTCGGCAGAGGCCTTGATCGGCGTCGTGCCGATCACGCGTTCCAGCTCGCGCAGCTCGCGGAGCAGCTTGGCTGCCTGTTCGAGCCGGCCCTCGGCCGCCTGCGCGCGGATGAGCAGCGCGAGGGCGGGAGCCTGAGCCGGCGCCTGACCCTGCCGGCGCAGCCGGTCGAGCAGCTCGAGCGCGGTCAGGGGGTCGCCCGCGTCGAAGGCGAGGCGCGCATGGCAGAGCTGTCCACCCGCAGAAGGGCCGGCCTGCTCGAGCAGTTCCCGCGCCTCTCTCGTCCGGCCCTGCCGCCGCCGAAGCTCGGCCAGCTCGGTCAGCGGGCCGGCGACGGAAGGAGGGCGTGAGCGGCCGAGGTCCGCAGCCGAGGCTTCGAGCAGAGCCTCCGCCTCCCCCCAGCGCCCACGCCAGAGGAGGACCGTCCCGTACTTCGCTCGGCAGAAGCCGAGCATGTACCGGCTGCCATAGCGTTCGGCGAACTCGGCAATGCGATCGCACCATTCCGAGGCGCGCTCGTAATCGAGCACGTTGACGCAGGCCGTGACCAGCATGCAGCAGGTCCAGGCGCTGGAGATCGGGATGGTTGCGTCGCCGTCCAGCGCAGTCGCGGTGGCCTCGTCGAGGCAGCGCATCCCTTCGTCGACCTCCGCCCGCGCCACCAGAGCTGCGCCCTGAAGCGCGAGCCCGAGCATCTCCAGGTCAGCGACCTGGAAGCGGCGGCCGAGGTCGGCGGCCTGCTCCGCGAGCGCTTCCGCCTTGAGATCGCCGAACGCTGCATACCCCTCGTGGAACGCGAGCCAGCCGTGCTCCGGCCCGGGCTCGAGTGGGTCGAGCAGCCGATGAGCTCGTTGGAACCAGCCCTGGGCCACGGCCGCCGCGCCGTGGAAGTCGAGCTCGTCCGCCGCGAGCCAGGTCGCCATCCGGGCCGCGCCGGCAGCATCGCCCGCCTGCCGGTAGCTGCGGTAGGCACGCTCGCGTGCCTCGAACACCGTCTCGGCGTCGTCGAGCCACCAGGCTGCCCAGCTCAGGCCTTCGAGCGACTCGGCGGTCTCTGCCGCCGCCTCGAAGGCCGCGCGCGCCGCCTGCCAGCGTCCGGCGCGTAGCTCCTGCCAGCCGCGCTCCCCTGCCACGCGGTCATTGTCGCGCAGACGACGCGGAACTGCCCGTGCCGGCACGGTGTAGAAGCGAGTAGTGCTCCTCGAGCTCGCACTCTCCTTCGTTGGCTGCTGTCCGCCCGCGCGGACGGAGGCATCGGTTTCACCGGGCTCGCGCACGGTTCCGTGTGAGGAGGTGATCGACCAGGTGCGCTTCCCGCATCTCGGAAACCGCGATCCGCGCTACCGCACGCGCCTCGTGCTCGGGACGGTGTCCGCGCCGGGCGCCTCTCTGGTTCGGGATCGCGCGCCGCTGCCCGCCGCGCTAGCGGTCGATCGAGCGGTACTTCCGCACGGCGAGCGGCGCAAAGACGACGAGCAGGCCGATCGTCCAGACGAGCGACATGAAGATCGGATGCTCGCCCGGGAAGCCCGACGTGTACGGGTTCGGGTTGCCGAAGAGCTCGCGGGTCGCGGCGACGAGCGCGCTGAACGGGTTCCACTCGGCGAACGGCTGCAGCCAGCTCGGCAGCGACTCGATCGGGACGAACGCGTTCGAGACGAACGTGAGCGGAAAGATGATCAGGAAGCCGAGCTGCTGCCCGACCTCGACCGACGGCACGACCAGCCCGATGAACACGCCGATCCAGGCCATCGCGAAGGTGAAGAAGAGCATCAGCGCGACGGCGAGGAAGAACTCGCCGACGGTGCCGTGCACCCGCCAGCCAACGGCGAGGCCGGACAGCATCAGCACGACCAGGATCCCCGCGTTGTAGACGACGTCCGACACCGTGCGGCCGCTGAGGACTGCGGAGCGGGCCATCGGCAGCGACCGGAAGCGGTCGATCAGGCCTTTCGCCATGTCGTCGGTGACCGCGATCGCCGTCGTGATCGAGGCGAAGCCGAGCGTCTGGATGTAGATGCCCGGCATCAGGAACTCGCGGTAGGAACCGCCGTCGGGGAGTGGGATCGCGCCGCCGAACACGTAGGCGAACAGCAGCACGAACATGATCGACTGGAGGATCGCGAAGATCGCGAGCTCCGGAATCCGCGGCACCCGCTTGAGGTTCCGCCACGTCATGATCAGCCCGTCGTTGACGGCGACCTGCAGCTCACTCATGCGGCCTCCTCCTCGTCGATCGGCAGCTCCTCGGCGGCGTGGCCGGTGAGGGCGAGGAAGACGTCGTCGAGCGTCGGCCTTCGGAGGCCGATGTCGTCGATCCTCACTCCGGCCGCGCCGAGCCGCTGGACGATCTCGACCAGCTGCGCCGCACCGCCGTAGGCGGCGATCGTGACCCGCCTGGTGTGCTCCTCGATCGTGGCGGTGCCGTCTGGTGCGATGAGCTGTGCGGCGCGGACGAGCTCGGAGGCGTCGTGCGCGACGATCTCGATCCGCTCGCCACCGACCTGTGACTTCAGCTGGTCGGCGGTGCCGCGCGCGATGATCCGGCCTCTGTCGACGACCGCGATCTCGTTCGCGAGCTCGTCGGCTTCCTCGAGGTACTGCGTCGTCAGGAGCAGTGTCGCTCCCTCGCGCACCTGCGTTCGGATCACGTCCCACATGCCGAGCCGGCCGCGCGGGTCGAGCCCGGTCGTCGGCTCGTCCAGGAAGAGGACTCGGGGACGGCCGGTGAGCGCGGCGGCGAGGTCGAGCCGCCGGCGCATCCCGCCCGAGTAGGTCTTTGCGACGCGGTCCGCGGCCTCCTCGAGCTGGAAACGCCCGAGCAGCTCGTCGGCGCGAGTGCGCGCTTCCGTCTTCGAGAGGTGGTACAGCCGCCCGAACATCCAGAGGTTCTCGCGGCCGGTCAGGTTCTCGTCGACGGCCGCGTACTGGCCGGAGAGGCCGATTGTCTTGCGCACCGACTGCGCCTCGCGGAGTACGTCGAAGCCGGCGACGCGTGCGCTCCCCGCGTCGGGACGGAGCAGCGTCGCGAGGATGCGGACGGTCGTCGTCTTGCCTGCCCCGTTCGGCCCGAGCAGGCCGAGAACGGTGCCTTCCTGCACCTCCAGATCGACGCCGTCGAGCGCGCGCACCTCGCTCTTGCGCGATCGGTAGGACTTGGCGAGCCCTTCTGCTTCAACTGCGGCCATGCAGGCTGACACTACCTTTCGAGCGGATTGACTTTCGGCCTGAAAGTGACAGTATGCTGTCATTGTGGCAAAACGACAGCATGCTGTCAAACCGTCGGACGACGAGATCCAACCCACCCCCGCCGGAGTCGCCTTCACGAGCCTGGTCGTCCAGGCGTTGCGCTTGCACGGGCCTCTGATCGCTGCGGGGAACGCGATGGCGAAGCCCGCCGGCCAGACCGAGACGCGCTGGCAGGTCCTGGAAGTGATCGGGAACGGGCCGGCGAGCGTGGCCGAGGTTGCGCGCGTCTTCGGACTCGCGCGGCAAAGCGTGCAGCGCACCGCCGACACGCTCGTGCGCGACGGTCTGGCCGCCTACGAGGAGAACCCGCGGCACCGCAGAGCCAAGCTCTTGCGGCTCACGCCGGCCGGGCGCTCTGCGCTCGGCGTGATGCAGGTAGCCCAACGTGCGTGGGCGGACGAGCTCGGCGCCGAGTTGGGTGAGAGCGACCTGCGTCTGGCTGCGGATGTCCTCCAGCGAGCCCGGCACGCGCTGGACCGGCGGCCGTCGGGCTGATGCGGCGACTCGTGCTCCTCCTCGTCCTGGTCCTCGCGCCTGCGGCGAGAGCGAGCGACGGCGCGCTCCTCGACGCCAAGGCGGACTATCTCCCGGCGGTGGAGGCCCGCTACGCGGACTCACCGGACGGGGTGCAGGCTCGCTACGACGCGGGGCGCAATCTCGTCGAGGCCGTCCTCGCGGCCGGCGCCGTGAGCCCCGGCCGCGTGCCGCTTCGCGCGGAGCTGCTCGCACGCGGCCGAACCCAGGTGGCGCGAGCAGAGGCGCTCGACCGCATCGACGGCTTCCGCAGCGCGGCGCCGCTCGCACCGCTGCCGGAACCACGTGCCTCGGTCGGGCCGCGCCGTCCGGATGCGGGGCTCGCGCGACGCCTGGCGACGGCCGCTGCGAAGGTCGACGGGGCGGTCGGCGTCTGGGTCCACGACCTCGGCTCCGGGCGCTATGCGGCCTATCAGGCGGACTCGCACTTTGCGGCCGCCTCCACGGTCAAGATCGGCGCGCTCGTCGCGGGGCTCCGTGTGTCGCCGAATCCCGAGCGCAGCCGGTGGTGGTACGACGTGCGCCAGATCGGCTTCTGGTCGTCGAACCTCGCCGCGAACAGGATCGCCGGCAGGCTCGGCTACGACGCCATCGGTGACGGGCTGCGCGGGCTGGGAATGACCTCGAGCACGTACCCCGGTCCCTACCGCGCGACGACGGCGTGGCGGCCGCCGGGGGCGCACACGCGCGTGACGACTGCGCACGATCTCGGTCGGGCCCTCTACCGGCTGCACGCCGGCGCTCACGGCGACGCGCGGGTGTTGCGCCTGCTCGGCTTGACGCGCCGGCAGGCAGTGGCGGCGCTGCGCGTGCTCGCATCGGCGCAGCCGGTCGGGGACAACGCCGGGTTGCTTCAGCCCTGGCTACGCAGTGCGACCGTCGTCCAGAAGAACGGCTGGCTCTCCGACACGCGCACGACCGCAGCAATCGTCCACAAGGGCGGCAGGGCGACGATCGTCGTCGTCGAGGTGTACCGGCCGGGAATCGAGTACGTCGAAGCGAAGAAGCTCGGCCGCGACGTTCTCTCGGCTGCGGGTCTGCTCTAGCCGGCCCGCCATGGCCGGCGCCGTGGCCACCAACCCGGCACCGCCCGGCGGTACTCGTCGTACCGGTCGCCGAATTGTCGTTGGAGCGTCGGCTCCTCGTACCCCTGCACGAACGCGAACACGACAACGGCGAACACCGCCGCGTACGCCAGCAGCACGGGTTGACCCAATGCGAGTCCCTGACCCACGATCGTCGCCGCGACCGCGAGGTACATCGGATTGCGGACGTAGCGGTAGAGACCGCCGACGACGAGCTGCCGGGTCGGGGCGATCGGCGCAGGCGTACCGACGCCCTCGACGACGAAACGAGCGAAGGCGTGGAGGAGCACGCCGACGCCGGCCACGATCAGGACGACTCCGACGATCCTGAGCGGGAGCCATGAGTCGCGTGCGTCCCAGCCCGTGAGCAACCACGGCATCAGGCCCGCGACTGTGCCCGGTACGAGCACGAGGAAGACGAGGCTCCCGGCTGCGGCTCTGGCTTTCAGGTGCGGAGCTGCTTGGTCGTCCCGATCGCGATCACGGGCGCGTCGTCCGGCCGCAGCCAGCGCAGCACGGCGCGCAGCTGCGCCTTCTGGAGGCTGACGCAGCCGATCGTCGGGCCACCCGTCTGGGCGTGGAGAAAGATCCCGGAGCCCCGGCCGGGAACGACCGGCCGCGTGTTGTACTCGACCACGGCCAGAAACGGATAGGCCTTCGGCTGCTGCCACATCCCCTCGCTGCCGTTGCCGAACGGCGGCGCCACGCCGCAGGCGACGTGCTGGAACGAGTTGTAGGTCGGTGACGACGGGTCCTCGTCCCACCAGTCGCCGCAACGGAGCTTGCGGTAGCGGAACCTGACGCCGGGATTCGGATCGTTGCCGTACATCGTCCGGCCGATCCGGAAGACGCCGGTCGGCGTCGTGCCGTCGCCTTCCCGGCGGCTCGCGGAGAGGCCGTTCTTGCCGAGGCGGGCCGTGTACGGCCCGGCGACCGCGACCCAGCACGAGCCGGCGCGCTTCCAGGTGCGGAGCGTCGCATACGTCGTGCGCGCCACCTTGGCCTCGACCGTGAGCAGCTGCTTCGCGGCCGCCGGCGTGTCGAGGTCGTTTGCGAGGCTCTGCGGGCACGCCGCGGTGGTTGCGGCCACGAGCAGGGTCAGAGCGAGCACGGGCTGCAGGTTACGCTGGATCGGTGAGAATCGCCGCGCTCTTACTCATTGCGGTCCTCGTCGGCGGCGCATCGGCGGCCACCGGCGCCACGCCTGAATTCCGGGCGAAGGTGAGCACCGTCCGGTGGGACGACCTGCGCTTCACCTACCGCGCCGGGTGCCCCGTCGGGCCGTCCAAGCTGCGCACGATCGAAGTCTCGTACTGGGACTTCGCCGGTGAGCCGAAGACCGGGAAGCTCGTCGTCGCGCGCCGGGTTGCCGGCGACGTCGTCGACGTCTTCCGGCAGCTCTGGGCGAAGCGCTTCCCGATCCGGCGCCTGCAGCCGATCTCGGCCTACCGTGGCGACGACGACGCATCGATGGCCGCCGACAATACGTCCGGCTTCAACTGCCGATTCGTCGCAGGGACGAACCACTGGTCGATGCACGCGTACGGCGAGGCGATCGATGTCAACACAGTCGAGAACCCGTACGTTCGCGGCTCGACGGTCAAGCCGCCGGCCGGCCGCGCGTTCCTGGACCGCAGCCGCTACCGCAAGGGGATGGCCATGAGCGACGGCGTGCTGGTGCGGGCATTCGCCTCCGTCGGCTGGAAGTGGGGCGCGTCGTTCGGCGACTACCAGCACTTCTCGACCACCGGCAGATGAGCGATCCGCTCCGCCCGTACTGGGATTTCGACGACCTCGACGGATCCGAGGGCCGTTTCCGCGCGCTGCGCGCCGAGGCGCTGACCCAGCTCGCGCGGGTGGAAGGGCTGCGCGACCATTTCGAGGAGGGCGACAGGCTCCTCGACGAGATCGTCGAGCAGGATGCTCGTGTCCTGATCCGGGTCGACCTCGAACGCGGCCGGCTCCGTCGCTCGGCGGGCGACAAGGAGGAGGCGCTGCCGCTCTTCGAGTCCGCGTTCACGAGGGCGGTCGACGCGGGCGAGGATTGGCTCGCCGGCGACGCCGCGCACATGTGCGCGCTGGCCGCGCCCGATCGAGACGGCTTCGTCGCGTGGACAACGCGCGGGATCGAGCTGGCGGAGTCCTCCGACGCGGCCGCGTACTGGCTCGGCCCGCTCTTGAACAACCTCGGCTGGGAGTACTTCGAGGCGGGGGAGCACGAGCAGGCGCTCGGCGTGTTCGAGCGTGCCCTCGAGGTGCGGCTGCGCGATCCCGAGAACCCGGCCGCGATCGAGCACGCACGCGAGGCGGTCGCCGAGGCGCTGAAGGCGCTCGGCCGCGCGGACTAGCGCAGCAGCTTCTCGAACCTCTCGGCGTCGTCGAACGGGCCGATCACAGCGAGATACGGTCCGTCGTCGATGATGTCCTGCGCGACCCGCTGGATGTCCTCGGCCGTGACAGCGTCGAGCGCGTCGAGCACCGCCTGCGGCTCTTCCGCCTTCCCCTCGAGCACCTCGCGGCGGAGGCCGAACATGATCGTCCCGTGCGGGCTCTCGAGCTGGAGCACGAACCGGCCCTTGGCGAAGTTCCGTCCCTTCTCGAGCTCGTCGGCCGGCACCGGCTCCTCGGCCAGCAGCCGGAACTGCTCGACGATGGTCGTCACAGCCTCGTCGATACGGTTGATGTCGACACCGGATTGCGCATAGAGCGAGCCTGCGTCGGTGTACGCGTGGTTGGTGCCGAAGACGTAGTACGCGAGGCCGCGGCGCTCGCGCACCTCGGTGAAGAGGCGCGACGACATGCCGCCGCCGAGGACGGTCGCGAGCAGCTGGAGCACGTACCGGTCGGGATCGACGAGCGGCCGGCTGCGAACCCCGAGCACGAGGTGCGCCTGGTCGGACTGCTTCGTGTGCACCTTCACGTTGCCGGCGCCGTTCGGGCGCACCGGGTCCGGCGACCCTGTCTCGCGCGGCTCCATGTCGCCGAGCAGATCCTCCAGCCGCTCCTGCAGGCCGTCGCCGATCTGACCGCCGATGCCGACGACCATCCGGTCCGGCCGATACCACGTGCTGGTGTACTCGAGGAACGTCTCGCGCTCGGCGCTGCGCACGGTTTCCTTGCGGCCGATGATGTCCCAGCCGAGCGGCTGGTCGCCGTAGAGGAGCGACTCGTAGACGCCGCCGATGAAGTCACGCGGCGTGTCGAAGTACATGTTCATCTCCTCGACGATCACGCCTTTCTCACGCTCGATCTCGTCCGGGTCGAAGCGCGAGTTGCGCAGCATGTCGACGAGCACGTCGAGCGCCGTGTCGCGCGTCTTGGCCGCGCAACGGACGTAGTAGCCGGTGTACTCCTTGCCGGTGAACGCGTTGAACTCGCCGCCGATCGAGTCGATCTCGCCGGCGATGTCACGCGCGGTCGGACGCCGCTCGGTTCCCTTGAAGAACATGTGCTCGGCGAAGTGGGCGATCCCGTTCGTCTCGGGTGTTTCGTAGCGCGAGCCGGCCGAGAGCATCACGACGCATGACACGGATTGGGCGTGCGGCATCGGCGAGGTCAGGACTCGTAGGCCGTTCTGCAAGTCGAAGCGCTCGAAGACCCCCATGCCCGGTCATGGTATAGAGGGCGGTGTGGCAGGAGACCTGACGAGGAAGGCGATCGCCGCGCAGCCGGAGTGGCTGTCGCAGGTGCCGACCGACAGGCGCCTCCCCGAGGGGCGAATCGCCGTCGTCGGCTGTGGCACGTCGTTCCATGCCGCGCAGACCTCGGGCAGCGGGCTATGACGCGCTCGAGTTCGTGCTCCAACCACCGGACGCCGACGTGCTCGTGCTCGTCAGCCACGAGGGGACGACGCCGCTCACGATCGAGGCGGCCGAGGGGTTTCCGGGCCCGAAGTGGCTCGTGACCGCCAAGGCGGAGAGCCGCCTCGCTGCGTTGTGCGACGAGGTCGTCGTCGCGACCCCGGCGGTCGAGGAGAGCTACTGCCACACGGCGAGCTACACCGCCGCCGTCGCAACCCTCGCGGCGCTTCGGGGCGAGGACGTCTCCTGGCTTCCCGCCGCCGTCGAGGAGGCGATCGCCGCCGAGCCGGTGCCGGTGTCGGGCCACGACCGCTGGCTCTTCGCCGGCGCTGGACGCGACTGGCCGACCGCCCAGGAGGCGGCGTTGAAGCTGCGCGAGGGCGTGTACCTCCCTGCCGAGGCCTATCAGCTGGAGGAGCTTCTGCACGGGCACCTCGCCGCCGTAGACGAGCACGTTCGCTGCTTCGTGTTCGAGGGAGAGGGCCGCGCCGCTGCCCGTGCCGCAGAGACGGTGAGGGCGCTCGGCGAGCTCGGCTGCGACGTGACGCTCGTGCCGACGCGGCATCCGGTCGTCGACATCGTTCCCTTCCAGCGGCTGACGGTCGATCTGGCGGCTGAGCGGGGCACCGATCCCGACCTGATCCGCTGGGACGACCCGCGCTGGAAGGCTGCGCGCGACGCCTACGCCTGAGGCCGGTCCTCGACGCGATAGACGAAGCGGAGCGCCTGCCAGCGCTCGTCGATCGCGCAGCTCTTGTTGTCGACGAGCCCGGCGGCGAGCCCCATCTGCTGGACGACGTCGAACGTCAGGTCGCTCTCGATCCCGGCGGCCTTCTTCGGCCAGGCGATCCAGAGCCCATCGGCCGGAGCGAGTGCCCCCTTCAGCGTCTCGAAGCGCCGCTCGAGCTCCGCCCGGCTCGTCGTGAAGTAGACGACGACACCGGCGCCCGGTTTCGCCCCGAGCTTCTGTGAGAGCGGGGTGCCCGAATAGTCCTTGTGAGCGGTCACGCCGGATAGGAGCCGAACACGGTGAATCGCTGGGACTGGCGCCGAACCTCGGCGAGGGCCTCGGCTACGTCCTGGTCGTGCGGGTGCCCCGCGACGACGGCGTCGAAGCGATAGCGCCAGGGCGTCTGCGGGATCGGACGGGAAGTGAGCTGGACGAGGTCGAGCGCGTGCCGTGCGAAGGGCTCGATCGCCCTGTGGAGTGCTCCCGGCTGGTGGTCGGTCTGGAACGAGAACGCGATCCGCCAGTTCGGCCCCCCTCGCAGCTCGGTTCGGTTCGAGACCGCGACGAAGCGTGTGTACGCGTCCGGGTGGTCGCCGACGTCCGTGGCGAGGACGACCAGCCCGTTCAGCGCGGCGGCGCGCTCGCTGGCGATGGCGACCTCGGTCGGATCGCTCTGCTCCGCGACGTACGCAGCAGCGTCCGCAGTCGTCCCTGCGGCGATCACGGTCGCGTTGGGAAGGGACACGAGCAGCTTCCGGCACTGGTCGAGTGCCACGGGATGGGAGCGCACGACGCGAATCTCGTCCAGCGGGATCTTGGCGGCGCCGACGAGGAAGTGCCTGATCGGAATGATCACCTGTGCGTTGATCGAGACGGCCGAGTCCACGAGCAGGTCGTGTGTCTCGGCGACCGGTCCCGAGAGCGAGCTCTCGATCGGGAGGACACCGGAGTCGACCTGACAGAAGGTCACGGCCTCGACCACGTCGGCGAACGACGGCATGGACTGCGCCTCGGCGTCGGGGTGGAGCAGGGCGCACGCGGCAGCGCTGTGTGCTCCGTCGCGGCCGGGGTACGCGACCTTCATCGCGCGCGCCACGCCTCGAGGAGCTCGGCCTCGCGCTCGGGCGTGAGCCCGACCCCTTCGACGGCAGGCGCCGTGGCTGCACCCGCGATCGTCTCCTGGACGGGCCGGAAGCGGAGGCCCGCGCCGACTGCCTTGCTCACATCGACTTCGCGCATTCCTCTCAGCTCGGGGTCCCCGAGCCAGAGCGGCAGCTCCATCCACGGGCCGACCTCGTGCTCGCCCAGGAACTCGTCGGAGACCCACGTCACGTTCGCGCCGGCCAGCAGCTCGCGCCACGGGATGCCCTCGTTCGTCGCGTTGAAGATCCCCGTGAGCCCGCGCTCGACTGCGTCGAGAGTCCAGGTCGCGAGATCCCGGACGTCCACGAACTGCGGGCGCCGCTCCGGCGGTCCCGGCGCCAGGATCTCGCCGCCGCGCTCGATCCGTCGCGCCCAGTACGTGAAGCGGCCGGTCGGGTCGTGCGGCCCGACGATCAGGCCGGGCCGGACGATCAAGGCGCGCTCGCCGAAGACCCGCTCGACCTCTGCTTCGCAGAGCGCCTTGAGCGGCCCGTAGTTCGAGTAGTCGGCGGCAACCTCGTCCGACGGGAGCTCGCCGAGCTCCGCCAGAGGGCTCTCTTCGGTCGACCCCGTCGAGAGGTCGGCGTAGGCCGAGATGCTCGACACGAAGACGTAGCGGTCGCTCTCGCGGAGCAGCTCGGTGGACACGCGGACGTCCGCCGGCACATAGCCGGACGGGTCGATCACGGCGTCCCAGGCCCGACCCTCGAGCGCGGAGAGTTCGCGTTTCCGGTCTCCCCGGAGCTGCTCCGCCTCCGGAAACAGCCCTGGGCTGGTCTCGCCGCGGTTGAACATGGTCAGCTCGTGCCCGCGTGCGAGGCAGTCCTCGGCGATCGCGCGTCCGAGGAACTTCGTCCCGCCGAGGATGAGGATCCTCACGCCCTTGTCGCCGTCAGCACAGCTCCTCGAGCGCAGTCAGGAGCCTGTCGACCTCGTCTTCGGTGTTGTAGTGGACGATGCCGGCGCGCACAGCACCCGTTCCCTCCAGTCCGAGCAGCTTCATGATCTCGATCGCGTAGTAGTCGCCGTGCCACACCGCGATCTCCCGCGCCGCGAGCTCGTGAGCGACCTGCTCGGAGGTGCGGCCTGCGAGATTGAACGCGAACGTGGGAGCCCGCCCCTCCATCGTTCGCAGCCCGTAGAGCTCGACCGCCTGCGGGAGCCCGTCCAGGAACCGCGCGCCGAGCTGCCGCTCGCGCGCCACGATCGCGTCCCAGCCGAGCGATTCGATGTACTCCACCGCGGCGACGAAGCCGGCGAGCAGCTCGTGCTGCAGCGTGCCGTGCTCGAAACGGCGTCCCACGGGGTGGTCGGCGGACGGACGCACCTTGTAGGGCCGCAGGCCTTCGAGCAGCTCGCGCCTGCCGAACGCCATGCCCATGTGCGGGCCGAAGAACTTGTACGGCGAGCAGATGAGCACGTCGACATCCCAGCCGGCGACGTCGATCGGGCCGTGCGGCCCGTAGTGCACGGCATCCGCCCAGGCGAGCGCGCCTGCTCCGTGCGCGAGCTCGACGACCCGTGCCACGTCGGGCATCGTTCCGACCGCGTTCGAGGCGATCGGGAAGGCGACGACCTTGGTGCGCTCGGAGAGCTGCGCCTCGAGGTCGTCCAGGTCGAGCGAGAGGTCCTCGTGCACGCCGGCGAAGCGGACGACCACGCCGAGATCCTCGGCGAGCTCGAGCCACGGCGCGACGTTCGCGTCGTGATCCAGCCGCGTGCAGACGATCTCGTCCCCACGCTCGAGCGTCCGCCCGAGTGCCCGCGTGAGCAGGAAGTTGAGCGAGGTCATGCTCGGCCCGAACGCGACCTCACCCGGGTCGCAGGACAGGAAGCGCCCAGCGGTCGCGTGCGCGCGCTCGACCAGCTCCACCGTTCGGATGCTCGTCTCATATGGGGCGCCGATGTTCGCGTTGTCCTCGCGCAGGTAGCGCGAGATCGCATCGATCACCTCGTCGGGGCACTGCGTCCCGCCCGGCCCGTCGAAGAACGCGAGCCGGCGGTCGAGCGCGGTGTAGCGGGCGCGGACCGCCTCGATGTCGAGCATGGTCGTGCTCAAAGAAGCTCCTCTCCGTTCACAGTCCAGTGATAGCGAGGCCTCGCGGTCAGGGATGCCCCGACGAAGCAGTCGCGTTCGGCCTTGGCGACGAGCTCTCGCGGCGCGTTGGGCCTGGGGTCGAGCGTGACGTCGACGTCGACCTTGATGTGGAGGAACGCGTAGCGGCCGTCCGTGTCGCGCTGGGACACCTCGGCGCGCGCCGCCGATGCTCCCGTTCACCTCGATCTCGTCGCGGCGCGCGTGGTAGTCGAGGCTCGTCAGGATGCAGCGGGCGAGCCCGGCGAGCACGAGATGCTCGGGCGACCACGCCTCCTCCTCGGCGATCGGCGAGCCGCCCTCGTCACTGCGCGCCGTCCCGTCGCGGTCGACCGAGACGGCGTAGGAGAAGGTTTTGGCGCGCGTGGCCACGGAGGCAACCTACACTCACCTCATGTCGCTCGCGATCCTCGGCGTCACGGGGTTCACGGGCCGGCTGGTGCTCGACGAGGCCCGGCGGGCAGGGCTTCCGGTGCGGCTCGTCGGGCGGCGCCGCGGGGAGCGCTGGAGGCGCTCGCGAGGCCGGACGAAGAGGTGCGCGTGGCCGATGCTCGCGACGCGGCATCGCTCGCGCGCGGCCTTCGACGGGATGCGATCGTCGTCGCTTCGCTCGCCGGCCCGTTCCTCGAGCTCGGCCTCGGTCCGGTGCAGGCGGCGGTGGCCGCGGGCGCGCATTACCTCGACACGACCGGCGAGCAGGCAGTTCGTCAGGCTCGTCCACGATCGGAGGTTCAGGCGGAGACGGTCGTGCTGCCCGCGTTCGGCTTCGACTACGTGCCCGGGCGACCTCGCTGCGCGCCTTGCGGCGGAGAAGGTCGAGGGCCCGCTCGACGAGGTCGTGGTCGCCTATTCGGTCAAGGGCGTCGGGACGAGCCGGGGGACGCGGCGAACGATCGGCCACGTGATGGGTCAGAAGCAGGTGGCCTGGCAGGACGGCCGGCTGGTCCCGTCCTCGTTCGGCGCGACGACGCGCACTGTCCGCTTCCCGTTCGGCGAGCGGACGGTCGTCGAGTGGGGCGGAACCGAGCCGATCACGGTGCCACGGCACACGGACGTCCAGAACGTGCGCTCGTACATCCGCGCGTCCGGCAATCGCGGCGAAGGCCGGCGGTCTGGGCCGGCTCGCGGCGCCCGTTCGTCCGCGCTGCCTCCCGGTTCGGCCCGTCCGGCCCCTCGGAGGCGTCCCGGCGGAAGAGCCGCTTCACGGTCGTCGCCGAGGCCCGCGGCCCCGGCGGCACCGGCCGCGCCGTTGTCGAGGGAACCGACGTCTACGGGCTCACAGCGCTCCTGATCGTCCGCGGCGCCGAGGCACTTCTCGCCGGCGAGGCGCGCGGCACAGGCGTGCTCGCTCCGGCCGAGGCGTTCGACGCCGCACGCTCGCCGGCCGGCTCGAGCCGTACCTGCGGATCGCGGAGTGATGTCGTCCGGTCCGGCGCTTACGGTGCGGTTCAATGCAACGGCTCCGAACGCTGAGCGAGGCCGAGTGCTACGCCCGCTGCTACGGGTGGCGGGGAGAGGACGGCGTCAAGGTCGTCAGCGTCGTCCATCGGCGCTCCCGCTACGAGACGCCCATCTCCGGCGAGCTGCTCCGGTCGCTCTTTGAAGACAAGCTCGACTCCAGAGAACCCGAAGCAGCCTAGGACGTCCCAGGCCGGCGGGCTCCCACCGGGCGGAGCCCGGCTCCGCCCGCCTCGGCCCGCTCGCGGCACCCGGCTCTCCGGGGCCGTATTCACATACTGTCCCCTCCGGCCGTGCACCGCGATCGAACCGCCTGGAACGCCCTAGGAGAGCAGATGTCCCGGACGTCCTCGCCCCCGGGCTGACGGCGATCTTCTGCGGGATCAACCCCGGTCGCGTCTCCGCCGCCGCGAACGCCCACTTCGCCAACCCGCGCAACGACTTCTGGCGGCTCCTGCACGCCGCGGGCTTCACACCGCGCCTCTACGAGCCGAGCGAGCAGTTCGAGCTGCTCAAGCTGGGCATCGGCGCCACGAACGCCGCCTACCGGACGACTCCCGGCTCCGGCGACCTCAGGCGCGCCGACTTCGCCGGCTCGGCCGAGCGCCTGGAGCGGATCGCCGTCGAGCTGCACCCCGAGGCGATCGGGTTCGTCGGCAAGGAGGCCTACCGCGGCGCCTTCGGCGCAGCGCCCGGAGCTCGGGCCTGCAGGAGCGGCGCCTCGGCGAGACCGCGCTCTTCGTGCTCCCCTCGACCTCGCCCGCGAACGCCGCGGTCCCCTGGTCCGAGCGGCTGCGCTGGTTCCAGGCGTTCCGCGACTTCCTCCGATGAGGCTTCGCCAGGCCGCACGGGCGGTCGTCCTGGACCCGGCCGACCGGATCCTGCTCGTCCGGTTCGACTTCCCGGCGCGGTCCGTCTGGGCGGCTCCGGGTGGTGGGCTCGAGCCCGGCGAGACGCACGAGCAGGCGCTCGCGCGGGAGCTGCGCGAGGAAGCGGGGCTCGAGGTGGTCGAGCTCGGCCCCTGGGTCTGGTCGCGGACGCACGTGATCCCGTTCCTCGACGGCTCGGCCGACGGGCAGGTGGAGCGGTACTTCCTGCTTCGCACCCCGGCCTTCGAGCCGGTGCCCGCGTTCACCGCGGCGCAGCTCGCATCCGAGTACGTGACCGCCATCCGCTGGTGGACGCAGGAGGAGCTCGCAGCCTCCGACGAGTCGTTCGCGCCGCGCCGGCTCCCCGAGCTCGTCGCCGCGCTCCTGCGCGACGGCCCGCCCGGGGAGCCGATCGACGTCGGCGTCTAGTCCGTCGCGCTCTCGACGTACGGCGCCAGCACGGCGTCCCAGCCGCTGGCTGTAGCCCTGGTACTCATCGGTCGGCGTCGGGCACGCGTTCCCAGCCTCGATGTTCGAGCTCCACGCGCGATCCCGGCCCCTCCGGGGAGAAGCGCACTTCGATCTCGGTGCCGGAGACCTTGCCGATCAGCCACTCCAGCAGCGAGACGATGTGGCGGCTCCCAGGCGGTGATCCTGGCCCACTCGGCCGTGCCCTCGTCGGTCACCTCGTACAGCAGGCCGCCGACCCGGGGCTCGAAGACGACGTCGGTGACCTTGTCGTGCGCGTAGGAGTGCGTTTCCGTCGGCCACCACGACGAGACGCGCGTCGTGAAGAGCTCGAATGCCTCCGCCGGGCGCGAAGTCCACGAGCACGGTCTTGCGAATTGCCTCCGTCGTCAGGTGCGTGCTCATCCTGTCTCCTTTCGTGCTGCCTCGCGGAAGCGGTCGAGCGCTTCCGACCAGAACTCGTCGAAGTAGTCGCGCACCCGTGCGAGCCCGTCCGGCTCGATCCGGTACACGCGCCGCGTGCCGTCCTTGCGGTCGCTGACGAGACCCGCCGCCTTGAGGACGCGGAGGTGCTGCGAGACGGCCGGCCTGCTCACGGGAAGACCCGTCGGCCAGCTCGCCGACCGAGCGAGGGCCGGACTTCAGCGACTCGAAGATGCTGCGCCGAGTCGCGTCGCCGAGAGCATCGAGGACTACTCCGTTAGTGCTCACTTACCGTAAGTATGCACTTACGGAGACGGAATGTCAACCCTGCCAGCGGTTCGTGATCGGCGTCCGCCGGTCGCGCCCGAAGGCCTTCGGGCGGAGCTTCACGCCGGGCGGCGCCTGGCGCCGCTTGTACTCGGCGCGGTCGATCAGCGCCAGCGCCCGGTCGACGACGCCAGGGTCGAATCCCTCGGCCACGAGCTCGTCGCGCGAGCGGTCGAGCTCGACGTACGCCTCGAGCACCGGGTCCAGCTCCGGGATAGGGAGGCAGGGAGTCGGAGTCGAGCTGCTCGTCGCGCAGCTCCGCAGAGGGTGCGCGCTCGATGATCGACGCCGGAACGAGCTCGCGCCCGGCGCGCTCGTTCAGGTGCAGCACGAGCCGGAAGACATCGGTCTTGTACACGTCCTTGATCAGGGCGAACCCGCCCGCGAGATCGCCGTAGAGCGTGGAGTAGCCGACCGAGAGCTCCGACTTGTTGCCCGTCGCGAGCACGAGCCAGCCGTGGGTGTTCGAGAGCGCCATCAGCATCGTGCCGCGGATCCGCGCCTGGAGGTTCTCCGCAGCGAGGCCCTCGAGCCCGCCGAGCGCAGCGTCGAAGGCGGTGACGATGTCCTCGATCGCGATCTCGCGAAAGTCGCAGCCGAGGTTCTCCGCGAGCCGCCGCGCGTCGGAGCGCGTGCCCTCGGACGAGTAGCGGGACGGCATCGAGACGCAGTGCACGTGCTCCGGCCCGAGCGCGTCGACCGCGAGGGTGGCGACGAGCGCCGAGTCGATGCCGCCCGAGAGACCGAGCACGACGTCGCCGAAGCCGTTCTTGTCGACGTAGTCGTGCAGCGCCAGCACGAGGCCGCGGCGCATCTGCTCGAGCTCCGGCTCGAACGGGACGATCTGCCCGCCGATCTTCGCCGGGGCGCCGCCGCCCGCTCCGAGCTCGACGACGGCGAGCTCGCGCTCGTCCTCGCGCTCGCGGGCGAGCGAGCGGCGCCGCACGTCGCGCAGGCGACGGCCGATCGCCTCGCTCGGGTCGAGGTCGACGACGAGGAGCGCCTCCTCGAAGCCCGGCGCCCGTGCGAGCACCTCGCCCTCGTCGTCGAGCACGACGGAGTGCCCGTCGAAGAGGAGCTCGTCCTGGCCGCCGACGAGATTGCAGAACGCGAGGTAGGCGGAGTTGTCGCGGGCGCGGGTCACGAGCATCTCCTCGCGCTCCTCGGCCTTGCCGACGTGGTACGGCGACGCAGAGAGGTTGACGAGCAGTTCGGCGCCCGCGAGCGCGAGGTCGGTCGCGGGAGGGCCTGGCTGCCAGATGTCCTCGCAGATCGTCGGGCCGATCAGGACCTCGCCGAGGCGGAGCAGCACGAGCTCCCGTCCGGGTGCGAAGTAGCGGTCCTCGTCGAAGACGCCGTAGTTCGGGAGATAGCGCTTCCGGTAGAGCGTCTTGAGCTCGCCGTCCGCACAGACCGCGCACGCGTTGAAGAGATCGCGGTCGAACCAGGGCGTCCCGATCAGCGCGGTCAGCCCTGTGCACGAGCGCGCGATCTCGCGCACGGACTCCTCGGCTGCCCGGACGAAGGCCGGCCGCAGCAGGAGGTCCTCCGGCGGGTAGCCGGTGACGGCAAGCTCGGGGAGGAGGACGAGATCGGCGTTCTCCGAGCGGGCGTCGGAGAGAGCGGTGAGAATACGCTTGCGGTTGCCCTCCAGGTCGCCGACGACCGCGTTGATCTGGGCAAGAGCAAGCCGCATCGAGGAAATTCTACCGGTTTGCGACTCTCAGGCGAAAACATCACTATCGAGCGCCGCTACCGCGGTCCCGATCGAGTCGGGGAACGGGGGCTACACGGCGGGCAGGCTCGCTGCGTTCGTCGACGGGCCGGCCGAGGTGACGCTTCGCCTGCCCCCGCCGCTCGACCGGCCGCTCGCCGTCGTCCGCGAGGACGGTCTCGTGCGCCTGCTCGACGGCGAGGCGCTCGTCGCCGAGGCCCGGCCCGCGGGTCCGGCGCTCGACGCGCCGCCGCCGCCGTCGCTCGCCGAGGCAGAGAAGGCTGCGGCCGCGCATGTCCATCTCAGCGGCGAGGGCTTCGCCGAGTGCTTCAGCTGCGGCATCCGGCCTGCAGACGGTCTCTGCATCCACGTCGGGCCGGTGGCGGGGACCGACCTCCACGCGGCGCCATGGACGGCGACCGAGGTCTCGCCGGAGGTCGTCTGGGCGGCGATCGATTGCCCCGGTGCCTGGGCGGTGGGTGCTCCCGGCCGCGGCGAGATCGTGCTCGGCCGGATGGCCGCGGAGATCGTGCGCCTGCCCGAGGAGGGGGAGACGCTGCATCGTCGTCGCCTGGCCGCTCGGCGAGGACGGCCGCAAGCTCTACGCCGGCACCGCGCTCTTCGCTGCCGGAGGCGAGCTGCTCGCGCTGGCCCGCCAGACCTGGATCCAGCCCAGGGCCGGCTAGCCGCTCAGCCCTCTCGTCTGAGGCGGATCGCGTTCAGGTCCTCGGCCAGGATCCGGTCGATCCGGGACTCGAGCACGTCGGGCGGATCGTGCTCGGCGTGCAGGTAGCGGCCGGAGAGGGCGTCGAAGCGGCCGGACGCGAGCTCGAGCACGAGGCGCGGCGCGAGCTCGGGTGGAGTCCACGGCGCGTCCTCCGGAAACTGGTCGCCGGTCATGTCGGTGTTGACGAGCCCGGGGCTGATCACGAACACCTTCACGCCGTGCGGCTCGACCTGCTTCGCGAGCGTCTCTCCATAGCGCCCGACCGCGGCCTTGCTCGCGCTGTACGCGCCCGAGGTCGAGCCGGGCAGGTACGACGCGCCGCTGCCGGTGATCACGATCCTGCCGCCGCCGCGCTCGATCATCCCCGGCAGGGCGAGGCGGCAGGTGAGGTACGCGCCGAGGACGTTGACCTCGAAGACGCTGCCACCACTCGTCGGGGTCCGTCTCCCAGGACTCCTCCCAGAGGGCGATGCCGGCGTTCGCCACGAGCAGGTCGATCGGCTCGGCCGCCGCGATCATCCCCTCCACGTCTGCGCGCTTCGAGACGTCGCCGACGACCGCGGTCGCCGCCGATCTCACGCGCGATCTCGTCGACCTGCTCGCTCGAACGTGCGGTCACGGTCACGTGCCAGCCTGCGTTTGCCAGCTCCCGGGCGATGCCGGCGCCGATGCCGCGCCCACCTCCGGTCACGAGTGCTCTAGACGGCATTTGCGATCTCCTCCAGGACGTCGGGGTTCTCCAGGGTCGAAAGGTCGCCGGGATCCTCGCCGAGCGCCTTGGCGCGGACCGCGCGGCGCACGATCTTCGCGGAGCGGGTCTTCGGGAGCGCGGAGACGAACAGGACGCGCTCGGGCGCGAAGGCCTTGCCGAGCGAGGCGGCGACCGCAGCCTTGATCCCGGCCGGCATCCTCTTCGGCGCCGGGCTTCAGCGCGACGAAGATCCACGCCGTCTCGCCCTTCACCGCGTGCGGGACGCCGATTGCCGCCGCCTCGGCGACCGATGGATGGTCGAGCGCGGCGGACTCGAGCTCGGCAGGGCCGATTCGCTTGCCGGCGATGTTGAGCGTGTCGTCGGAGCGGCCGTGCAGATACCAGTAGCCGTCCTCGTCGATCGAGGCCCAGTCGCCGTGCGTCCACACGCCGGGAAAGCGACGCCAGTACGACTCGAGGTAGCGCTCGTCGTCGCCCCAGATGCCGCGGGTCATCGCCGGCCAGGCGTTCCGGCAGACGAGCTCGCCGACCTCGCCGCGCAGAGGCTTGCCCTCCGGCGAGTAGACCTCCATCTCCTGGCCGAGCGCGGGAAAGCCGAGCGACACGGGTTTCGAGGGCGCCATCGGCGTCACCGAGAGGAAGCACGCGCCGACCTCGGTGCCGCCCGAGATGTTGACGATCGGAATGCTCCCGTTGTCCGCGACGTGCTTGTTCAGCCAGTCGTAGGGGCCGGCGTTCCACGGCTCGCCGGTCGTCGTGATCGCCCGCAAGGAGGACAGATCGGCGTCGGGATCGCCCTTTGGTATCAGCGCGCGGACGAGAGTCGGGGAGACGCCGAGCATCGTCACTCGCTCTTCCTCGACCAGGCGCCAGAGCCGGTCGTCGGGCCAGTCCGGCGCGCCTTCCATGTAGACGACCGACGCTCCGAGCGCACCCGCGCCGACCACCGTCCAGGGCCCCATGATCCAGCCCATGTCGGTTGCGAAGAGGACGCGGTCACCGGCGCGTATCTCGGACTGGTAGGCCGCCTCCCGTGCGATCGAGAGCAGGAAGCCGCCCTGCACGTGCAGCGCGCCCTTCGGCCGTCCGGTCGTGCCCGAGGTGTAGGCGAGCAGGTACGGGTGCTCCGCCTCGACCTCCAGCGCAGGCAGCTCGCCGGGCCCGAGCTCTGCGTCCCACTCCATCGATTCCCGCTTCCACAGCAGCACGTGCTCGACCGACGGCGCGTCGCGGAGGGCCTCCTCGACCGTCTCGCGCATCGGGATCGGCGTCCCGCGGCGAAGCGAGTAGTCGGCCGTGACCACGACCTTCGCGCCGGAGTCCTGGAGGCGCTGGACGATCGCGGGCGCGGCGAAGCCGGAGAAGATCGGCACCTGGACGGCGCCGATGTGGGCGCAGGCGTGCGAGGCGATCGCCGCCTCCGGCGACATCGGCATGTAGATCGCGACGCGGTCGCCCGGCTCGACGCCGAACGACTTCAGCACCTCGGCGATCTGGATCGTCCGGCGGGAGAGCTCCGCAAAGGTCCACTCGCGCCGCGCGCCGTCCTCGCCCCGGAAGATCGCCGCCGACGGCGTCTGGCGTCCGTTCTGCCCAGACGTGGAGGCACGCGGTCGCGACGTTCAGCCGCGCTCCCTCGAACCACGTCGTCCACTCGATCCCGCGCGAGTCGTTCCGCACCGTGTCCCAAGGCCGGGCGAGCTCGAGCTCGAGGTCGTCCGCGACCGCGCGCCAGAAGCGCTCGGGCTCCTCGACCGACACGCGGTGGAGGGAGGTGTAGTCCTCGCAGCCGAGGGCACGGGCGAGACGGACGACATTTGCCGCCTCGAGCTGTGCGGCGGTCGGCGACCAGGCGAATTTGACGAGCGGGTTAGCGATCACTAACCTAGTGGACACTAACGTACGCAGAAGGGAACTTCATGGCTCTCCCAATCTTCTCAGAGGAACGGCGCAAGTGGTGGACGCTCGGCGCCGTCTCCCTCGGCCTCTTCATGATCATGCTGGACAACACGGTGGTGAACGTGGCCCTGCCGGCGATCCAGGAGGAGCTGGGCACCGGTCTCTCCGAGCTCCAGTGGATCGTCACCGGCTACGCGCTCACATTCGCCGCGCTGATGCTGATCGGCGGCAAGCTCGCCGACGCCTACGGCCGCCGGCTGATCTTCGTGATCGGGATCCTCATCTTCACGGCCGCGTCGCTCTGGTGCGGGCTCGCCGACTCCGGGAACATGCTGATCGCTGCGCGCGTCCTGCAGGGTGCCGGCGCCGCGCTGATGAACCCCGCGACGCTCTCGATCATCGCTGCGACCTTCCCCCCGAAGGAGCGCGGGATGGCGATCGGGATCTGGGCCGGCACCGCCGCGCTCGCGCTCGCGATCGGCCCGCTCCTCGGCGGCCTCCTCACCGAGCATCTGAGCTGGCACTGGATCTTCTTCGTCAACATCCCGGTCGGCGCGATCGCGATCGCCGCGAGCTTCCTGTTCATCAAGGAGTCGCGGGACGAAACGCATGTGAGCCTCGACCTGCCCGGGCTCGGGACTTCCGCGCTCGGCCTCTTTGCCCTCACGTACGGCCTGATCGAGGCGAACGCCTACGGCTGGACGTCCGCGCGGATCGTCGGCTCGTTCGTCGTCGCGGTGGTCGCGCTCGCCTCGTTCGTGCAGATCGAGCGCCGCCGCCGCTCGCCGATGCTCGATCTGACCCTCTTCCGCAGCGGCACGTACGCGGGCGCAAACGTCGCGATGCTGCTCGTGGCGCTCGCGATGTTCGGCGATCTTCTTCTTCGTCTCGCTCTACATGCAGAACGTGCTCGGCTACTCGGCCGTTCAGGCCGGCGCCGCGTTCCTGCCGATGACGGTGCTGATCATCCTCGTGGCGCCGTTCGCCGGGAAAGGCGTCCGACAAGTACGGCTCCCGCTGGTTGATGACGATCGGGATGGTGCTGCTCGGCGTGCAGCTGCTCTACCTCTCGCAGATGGGGGCGGACGCCACCTTCTGGAACCTGCTTCCGGGCTTCATCGTCGGCGGCTTCGGCATGGCGATGACCATGACCCCGACCGCGGCCGCGGCAACTCGCGCGGTGCCGGTGCGAGAAGTCGGGCGTCGGCTCCGCCGTGCTGAACGCGATGCGGCAGGTCGGCGGCTCGGTCGGCATTGCGCTGATGGGCGCGATCGTTGCGGCGCAGACGGCCGACAATCCCGGCGTCGACGGCTTCATGGCCGGCTTCGAGCGAGCCCTGATCGTCGCCGCTTTCATCGCGTTCGCCGGCTCGATCGTCGCCTTCACGCTCGTGCGCCAGGAGGCGGCCGGCGAGGAGGAGCCCGCGCCGATGGAGGTCGCAGCCTGAGCACGTTCGGGAAGACCCGCCTGCCGGCCGCCGAGCGCCGGCAGGCGATCCTCGACGCGGCGCTGCGCGTCTTCGCCGAGGGGAGCTACAGCGGCGCGACGACGGCTGACATCGCGCGGGAAGTCGGCGTCTCCGAGCCGATCCTCTACCGCCACTTCGCGAGCAAGCGCGAGCTCTACCTGGCGTGCCTCGAGTGGGCCTGGCTGTCGTTTCGCGAGGCGCTGGACGCCAAGATCGACGAGCTCGGCGACGAGCACGCGGTGACCGCTGTGGGTCAGGCCTCGCGCGAGTTCCACGCCTCGGGCGGCATCAAGCCGGTGACGCTCTGGATCCAGGCGCTGACCGAGGCCGGGGAGGACGAGGAGATCCGCAGCTTCCTCCGCCGTCAGCTCCGGGAGGTGCACGACTACATCGCCGCCGCCGTCCGTCGCGCGCAGGCCGCCGGCGGCGTCCCGCAGGATCGCGACCCGGATGCGGAGGCGTGGACCTTCGTCGGCACCTCGCTCCTCATCTCGTTCGCAGACCGCCTCGGCGGCCTGCTCGGACCGGACGACTTCAAGGCGATCGCCGCCCAGCGCCTCCGCTGGCTCACCGGCGCCGAGTAACGCTCACTAACGGCTGAGCAACGCGCACTCGTGGACCGAGCCCGGGAGCGAAGCGACCCTTCAGGGGTCTTGGCGCGAACCAGGATCTGCTTCCGCAGATCCTGGTTCTGCTTGCGCCCTAAAAGGACAAGGATCGTCCCCGGCTGCGGCTCCGGGGACGATCTGTGAGGCAAGCTGCCACGAGGGCGACACTCCGAGCGACGTGACTCTGCGGCCCAGTCACGGCACTACGGTTGCGGCGGTCGCCTTCTTGGTGGCGCGCCCTTGCACTAGACCTGGCGTCGGCCGTGCAAGTTGGCCCCACTGTAGGAGCCATGTCCGCAAAAGTCAAGTAGGTCGGTCAAGTGATTTCGTGGTAGGCTCGCTTCACTTGCCGCCGCCGTGCAGTTGGCGCCGAAAAATCCCCGCAAAGGGGTATGCGCGCTACTCCACTTGTCGCTTGACTCAGTCAACCGAGGTACCCCGCCGTCATGACCGAAACCACCGCCGCCACTCGTAAGGCTTCAGCACCCTCCGGGGCTCGCCTCGGCGACCGGCTGCGCCTGCTGCGTGTGGCCGCCGGCATGACGCAGACGGAGCTCGCGGGCGACCGCTTCTCCAAGGAGTACGTCAGCCAGATCGAGCGCGGCAAGACGCGCCCGACCTCCGAGACCGTCGAGTGGCTGGCGCAGCGTCTCGACGTCGATCCCGCTTTTCTCTCCAGTGGTGTCTCCACCGACGAGCGCAGCCGTGTCGAGGCGCTGCTCGCGCGTGCCGAGGCACTCTCGAAGGCGTATCGCTACAAGGATGCCGTCGAGGCCTACGCAGAGGCTCACGCCGCCGTCTCGGCCACGAACTCGGTCGAGCTCGAGGTGCGCACGCTCTCCGGTGAGGCCTGGGCACGCATGCAGGAGGGGGATGTTCGCGCCGCCGTCGAGCTGCTGAACGGCGCGCGCGCGACTGCCGAGGGCTCGGTGTTCTCGGACGTCGACCGTGCCGAGCTGGTGTTCCGCCTCGGCGTCTGCCGCTACAAGCTTTCCAGCGTCTCGACCGCGGTCGCGCTGCTCGACGAGGCCCTTGCGCTCGCCGAGCGCTCGGACCTGCCGTGCGACGGGCTCCGCTCCGACATCTACCACTGGCGCTCGCGCTGCCATCGCCGGCAGCGCGACTTCGAGGCCGCTCGCGAGGACGTCGAGCATGCGCTCGAGCTCGCCCAGGGTGTCGACGACCGGCGCAAGATGGCCGACGCCTACTTCCAGGCTTCCCTCGTCGCAGAGCGCACCGGCCACTGGGTGCTGTCGCGCAACTACGCGGAGAGGGCGAAGAGCCTCTTCCAGGAGCTCGACGACGAGCGGACCGTGGGTCGGCTGCTCAACAACCTCGGCGGCCTCAGCCTCCTGCTCGGGAAGCCGCATCAGGCGATCGAGCAGCTGAAGGCGTCCTTCGCGGTCGCCGTGGAGGTCGACTCCAAGGGCGACGCAGCCCAGGCCATGGGTGGTCTCGCCACCGTTCACCTTCGGCTCGGCGAGTGGGAAGCTGCCGAGGAGCACGCGCGCCAGGCGCTGCAGCTGCTCGACGGCCGTGACGACTTCCTCGACGAGGTCGGCCAGTCCCAGCTCGTGCTCGGGCGCTCACTCCTCGAGCGCGGCCGCTTCGACGAGGCGGAAGAGTCGTTCCGCGCCGCCGACGCCACGTTCGAACAGTTTTCGTCTGTCAGCCACCGCGCCAACGTCTGGGTCGCTCTCGGCGATCTGGCCGCGCGAAGGGGTCAGGACACAGAGGCCGCCAGGCTGTACCGGAACGCCGCAGAAGCTCTTCAAGACGTGCGGTTCTAATGAAGAAAGGAGGATCCTCCATGAAGACTCGCCTGTTGTTCGTCGCTCTGTCGGCGTCGGTCCTCTTCGCTGCGTGGGGTGGGGCTGCGGCCCGGCTCTTCACGTGGTCGGACGGAAGCTAGTCAGCACCTCGTGGCTAGACTCGCCCAGTGCGTAGCGCTGCGGCACTCTGTCTTGTCACCTGCATCATCGCGGCAGGCTGCGGCGGCTCCTCCTCAGCGAAGGAGGAGCCGGACGCCACTCTCGAAGCTCTGCTTCACGCCCCCGGCGAGGACGTTGCGATCGTCCCCGGAACCGCCGATTTCGGCCCAGGCAACGTTCGGCTGACGTTTCTCGTCGTCGACAGCCAGAGTCGTGTGATCACGCGCCCGAAAGCCAAGGTCTGGCTCGCGCGCAGTCTCGACGGGAAGCCGTTCCTGACGACGACCGCTCTCTCCGAGCGGATCGGCGTCGTGGGCGGCGACGATGCGGATGTCGGCTCGATCTACGTCACCACGCCTCGACATCCCGAAGTCGGGCAAGTACTGGCTGCTGGCGGAGCCGGTCGGCGGCCGCAAGATCCAGGCGGTCGGCAACGTCGTCGTCAAGGACAAGCCCGTCGCTCCGGCGATCGGCGACCCGGCGGTGCCCTCGGACACGCCCACGCTCGCGAACGCCACGATCAAGCAGCTGACGACGTCGACCGTGCCGGACCGCGAGCTCTACAAGATCTCGGTGAAGGATGCCCTCGCGACCAAGGTGCCCTTCGTCGTCACGTTCGCCACCCCCGCCTACTGCCAGAGCCGCACGTGCGGCCCGGTCGTCGATGTCGTCAGCGCCGTGCGCAAGCGTGAGGCCGGCTCGAACGTCCGGTTCATCCACGTCGAGGTCTACCAGGACAACGATCCGGCAAAGGGTGAGAACAAGTGGTTCAAGGAGTGGGGCTTGCCATCGGAGCCGTGGACGTTCCTCGTCGGGCCCGACGGCAAGGTGCGAGAGCGGTTCGAGGGCACGGTCTCGGTGAACGAGCTCGACGCTGCCGTGAAGAAGTACCTGGTCCGCGAGCTCCCGCTAGGCGATCTTGCCGCTCGAGCCGACGCGCTCGATCACGACCTGCGGGACACGCGCCCGCGGGCTGAGGCGCAGGCACATGCGCACGATCTCGGCGCAGTCCTCGGGCAGGATCATCTCCTCGGCGGCGAGACCGGAGAACTCGGCCATCGGCGTGTCGACGAAGCCCGGGCAGATCGCGATCGCCCTCACACCGTCGTCGTCGAGGTCTGCGTTCAAGGAGTGGGTGAGCGAGATCACAGCGGCCTTCGAGGCTGCATAGATCGGCAGGATCGCCACCGGCTGTGTTCCGGCGATCGAGGCGAGGTTGACGACCCAGCCTTTCGTCTTGCGCAGGTGCGGGATCGCCGCCTGCGTCACGAGCACGAGGCCGCGGAGGTTGATCGCCAGCTGCCGGTCGAGATGCTTCAGCTGCACGTCTTCGACCCGGCCGGCGATGCCGATTCCCGCCGAGTTCACGAGTAGGTCGAGCCCGCCTTCACGAGCGACGTGCTCCTCGACGACCCGCGCGCAGTCGTCCGGGTTCGAGACGTCCGCCGCGATCGCGTGCGCACCGAGCTCGGACGCCGCGGCCTCGACCTTCTCGGCGGTGCGGGACGCGAGCGTGAGAGCGAAACCCTCCTCTCGGAGCATCCGTCCAATCGCCAGGCCGATGCCTGACGAGCCACCGGTGATGAGCGCCGACGCCACTGCGTTTCGACTATTTCAGAAATGTCAAAGGAGTGGTTGTCAGGACGGCGAACCTGGGCGCGAATCCTAGGCTCCTCCTCTCCCCTGAGTGCAACGGCGGCTCCCCGGCCGCCGTTGCGTCGTCTGGGCGTATTTTGGGGGTATGACGGAAAGCCTCACCTCGCTCGCGCCCAGCGGCGGCTGTGCCGCCAAGTACTCGGCAGCGCGGCTCCAGGAGCTCCTGCGGGATTCGTGCCCGCCGAGTCCGAGAACCTGCTCGTCGGGCTCGCGCCCGCCGACGACGCCATCGTCTACAAGCTCGACGACGAGCGTGCGCTCGTCTTCACGCTCGACTTCTTCCCGCCGCTCGTGGACGATCCGGCGCTCTTCGGGCGGATCGCGGCGACGAACGCGCTCAACGACATCTTCGCGATGGGTGGCTCGCCGCTGCTCGCGCTCTCGATCGCGGCCTTCCCGGAGAGCCTGCCGAACGAGACGCTCGCCGCGATCTTCGGCGCCGCCGACGAACAGGTGCGCGCGGCCGGCGGGATCCTCGCGGGCGGCCACACCCTGCGCGACGAGGAGCCGAAGTACGGGCTCGCAGTGGTCGGCACCGTGCACCCGGAGGGGTTCTGGCCGAAGAGCGGCGCGCGGGCGGGCGATGCACTCTTCCTGACGAAGCCGCTCGGGACGGGCATGCTCCTCCACGCTGCGCGCGGGGGCCGGCGGCACGACGAGGGGCTCGAGGCGGCGACGCGGTCGATGACGATCCTCAGCCGGCAGGCGGCCGACGTGTTGCGGCCGTTCGAGCCCAACGCGGTCACCGATGTGACGGGCTTCGGCCTGCTCGGTCACGCGCACGAGATGGCCGAGCGGAGCGGTGTGCGGATCGAGCTGGACGCCTCGGGGCTGCCGCTCTTCCCGGGCGCGCGCGACGCTGCGGCGGCCGGGGTACGCACCGGCGGCGACTCGCGGAACCGTGACTTCGCAGCCCCGCACGTCGAGGCGGAAGGCGTTCCGGAGGATCTGCTGGCTCTCGCTTACGACCCGCAGACCTCGGGCGGCCTGCTGATCGCGCTGCCCGCCGAGAAGGGCGCGGTGCTCGCCGCGACGTTCGCCCAGCACGATCTCTTCCTGGAGCGCATCGGCCGCGTCGTCGAGGGCGCGGGCGTCTCGCTTGCGTAGGCTCGGCTCGGTGACCCCGGCGCGGTTCGCGCAGCTCGCGGCTGCATCGGCGCTGTCGCTGTACGGGGTCGTCCTCACCGGAGCAGCGGTTCGGCTGACCGGCTCGGGTCTGGCCTGTCAGTCGTGGCCCGGCTGCCAGAAGGGCGCGTTTTTCCCGGCTGTCGGGGAGCACTCGACGATCGAGTTCGGCAACCGCGTCTTCGCGCTCTTTCCGATCGTGCTCTCGCTCCTGACCTGGATCGTCGCCAGGAAGACGCCCGGGCTCGGTCGCTGGGTGGTGTGGGCGGCGGCGCTCGTTTTCCTGGGCACGATCGCGCAGGCTCCGCTCGGGCTCCTGACGATCCGGCTGGATCTGCACCCGCTGATGGTGGGGACGCACTTCCTGCTCGCGCTCGTGGTGCTTGCCGGCGCGATGGTCGTGGTGGTCGAGGGCTGGGGAAATGCCGCGGGTCGCGTCGAGTCGCCGGCGCCGATGTGGCTGAAGATCGCGGGGCTCGTCCTCGCCGGGGCGTGTGGGGTGCTCGTCGTCACGGGCACACTCTCGACTGCAGCCGGACCTCATCCCGGCGACAGCGCCGAGATCAAGCGCTTCTGGAACCTGCTCGACGCGGTCTGGATCCACGTCCGCGCGACGGCTGCGTTCGGGATCACCTTCCTGCTCCTGCTGGGCTGGATCGCACGCAATCGCGAGCGTGCCGGCGTGCTCCTCCCCGGTGCGGTGCTGCTCCTCGTCGCTGCTCCTGGTGCAAATGACGGTCGGCGAGCTCCAGTATCGGAACCAGCTGCCGTGGTGGCTCGTCCTGATCCACGTCGCCCTCGCGGCAGCAGTTTGGGCCTGGACGGTCGGCCTTGTGACGGCGCTTTGGCGCACCCCGCGTCGTACACTGACGTCATGAGTGAGCTGCGGATGGTCAGCCGTCCGGCGCTCGAGCGTCCCGTCCTGATCGCTGCGTTCCGCGGCTGGAACGACGGAGGTCAGGGAGCCACGCTTGCGGCCGGCTATCTCGCGCGCGTGTGGCACGCCGAGCGCTTCGGGGACATCGACCCGGAGGGCTTCGTCGACTTCCAGGCAAACCGCCCGCACGTGTCGCTCGACGAAGGGATGACGCGACGGATCGACTGGCCGGAGAACGCGTTCTACCACGCCCGCATCCCCGGTTCCGACCGCGACGCGATCCTGCTCCTCGGCGTCGAGCCGAGCCTGCGCTGGAAGACGTTCTCGAAGCTGGTGATCGAGCTCGCCCGCGACCTCGACGTCGAGCTGGTGATCACGCTCGGGTCCCTGCTCGCAGATGTACCGCACACACGCGCATCGCCCGTGACGGGTGCGGCGAGCGATCCGTCGCTCGTCGAGAGCCTCGGTCTTCAGCACTCCCGCTACGAAGGGCCGACCGGAATCGTCGGCGTCCTCCAGGACAGCTGCCGCCGCGAGGGCGTGCCTGCCGCGAGCCTGTGGGCGGCAGTGCCGCACTACGTCTCGCTCGCGCCGAGCCCGCGAGCTGCTCGTGCGCTGTGCGACCGACTCGGCCAGTTACTCGGCGTCACGATCGACACGGCCGAGCTGGCGGAAGCAGAGGAGTCGTACGCCGAGCAGGTCAGCGAGGCCGTCTCCTCCGACGAGGAGACGGCGGCCTATGTCGCAGAGCTCGAGCGGCGCACCGACGAGCTCGACCTCGAGGAGCACGAGGAGCTCCCGTCAGGTGATTCGCTCGCAGCCGAGCTCACGCGTTTTCTGCGCGAGCGGGACGCCGAGAACGGCGACGACGGCCCGCGCGAGCAGTAACTACGCCTCGCTCGACGCCGCCCAGAGGTTGATGTCGCTCTCGGTCGCGTACTGGTCGATCTCCGACAGCTCCTCGTCGCTGAAGTCCACCTTGTCGAGCGCGGCGACGTTGGCCTCGAGCTGCTCGACGCTCGAGGCGCCGACGAGCGTCGAGGTCATCCGCGAATCTCGCAGCGTCCACGCGAGCGCCATCGCGGCGAGCGTCTGACCTCTCCGTTCCGCGATCTCGTTCAACGCGCGCACCTTCGCCATCGTCTGCTCGTTCAGCTGCTCCTGTGACAGCGCCGATCCCTCGGTGCCTGCACGCGACCCCTCGGGAATCCCGTCGAGGTAGCGGTCGGTGAGGACACCCTGCGCCAGCGGCGAGAAGCCGATGCACCCGATCCCTTCCGCCTCGAGCGTGTCGAGCAGCTCGGGCTCGATCCAGCGGTTCAGCATCGAGTAGGACGGCTGGTGAATGACGATCGGCGTCCCGAGGCTGCGGCCGATCGTCGCCGCCTCACGCGTCTTCTCCGGCGAGTAGGACGAGATGCCGGCGTAGAGCGCCTTGCCCTGCCTGACTGCTGCGTCGAGCGCCCCGATCGTCTCCTCGAGCGGCGTGTCGGGGTCGAAGCGATGCGAGTAGAAGATGTCGACGTGGTCGAGTCCCATCCGGCCGAGCGACTGGTCGAGGCTCGCGAGCAGGTACTTGCGGGTGCCGCCGCCCCCGCCGTACGGGCCTGGCCACATGTCGTAGCCGGCCTTGGTCGAGATCACGAGCTCGTCGCGGTAGGGCCGCAGGTCGTGGCGGAAGATGCGGCCGTAGTTCTCCTCGGCGGAGCCGTACGGCGGCCCGTAGTTGTTCGCGAGGTCGTGGTGGATGATCCCGAGGTCGTAGGCGCGCCGGACGATCGCGCGGCCGTTCTCCCACGGGCGATCGTGCCCGAAGTTGTGCCACAGCCCGAGCGAGACGGCGGGCAGCTGCAAGCCGCTGCGGCCGCTACGGCGGTACTGCATCCGGTCGTAGCGATCGGCGTCGGCGACGTACACGGCGTTGACCCTAACCGAAGGTGAATGCGTAGCCCGCGACACCCGGGCTGAAGTGGAGCTCGAGCAAGTGGTCGCCGATCTCCGGACGCTCGACGAGTGTGTAGAGCCGGTCGGAGGTGACGCGTACCGTTCGCTCCGGCTTGCCGTCGACGAGCACCTGCACGGAGCCCTTCCCCGTCAGCACGAGATAGACGTCGCGGGCGCGGTACTGCAGCCGCAGCCCTGCGCTCATTCCTGCGACCGCGCGCTCGCCCTGCACCGTCCAGCGGCCGTTGAAGGCAAGCTCGTTGTCGAGCAGGCCCCGGGGATAGGTGTACGCGTGCGGCTCGTCCTCCACGACGGTATCGCCGCCGTTGCTGGCCAGACGCTTGTAGCCGAGGTAGGTCTCGGGCGTGAGCTCGCCGTGCGGGGTGTCCTCGGCGAGACCGGACGCGGGCGGGGCGTCGTTTCCCAGGAGCGTGCGGATCGCCTCCTCCGTCGTGCCGTACTCCCCTTCGCCGAAGTGGAAATAGCGGACGTGGCCGTTCCGGTCGATCAGATACTTCGCCGGCCAGTACTGGTTGTGCCACGCCTCCCAGGTGCCGAAGCCGTTGTCGAGCGCGACCGGGTAGCGGAGCTCGAGCTTCTTCACATTCTCGCGCACATTCGACGGAACGTGCTCGAACGCGAACTCGGGCGTATGGACGCCCACGATCGTCAGCCCGGCGGCGCGATAGCGGTCGTCCCACTCGCGGATGTGCGGAAGCGTGCGCAGGCAGTTGATGCAGGAGTAGGTCCAGAAATCGATCAGGACGACGCGGCCGCGCAGGCCCTTCAGCGTCAGCGGCTTGGAGTTGACCCAGCCCTCGATGCCACGGAACTCCGGTGCGGGTCCGTAGTCCTCGAGCGCGCTCACGCTGTTGCCGGTCGCCTTGGGTGCGCGGGCGCCGGTGAGCTCGCCGAGCTCCCGTTGTGCAGCGGACGACCGCTCGACGTGCTCCTGCAGCGACTCGGTGTAGCCCGGGATCACGGTCTGAAGCTCCTGGTCGGCGCCGAGCGCGATCGCAATCGCCGCCGCTGCGACGAGCACGCCGGCGATCCGGCGGACCGTCTCGGCGCGGGCCTGAAACACCCTGGCGGCCCGCCGGCCCGCGAACGCGATCAACAGCATCGGCAGCGCGGCGCCAATGGCGTACGAGAGCGTGAGCAGCAGCCCGTCGAGTCCGACGTCACGCTTGGCGGCGATCACCGTGACCGCAGCCAGAACCGGGCCGGCGCAGGGCACGAAGACGAGCCCGAGGCTCGCGCCGAGGAGGAAGCCGCCGCCGAGATCTCCCGAGCCGCGTCGCGTCAGCGCCTGCAGGGGCCGGGCGAGCAGCTCGCCGAACTGCGGCACGAGGAGCGTGAGCGCGACCACGAAGAGGAGTGCGATCGCGAGGTTCCGCAGCAGATCCTGCGGAAGTCCCAGCCGGTCGAGCAGCCAGGCAGCGAAGAGCGTGAAGACGGTGAAGCTGACGACGATGCCGGCGACGATCGCCAGCGGCCGGCGGCCGGTCGCGCCGCCGGCGAGCACGATCGGCAGCACCGGGAGCACGCACGGCGAGAGGGCGGTCACGATCCCCGCGACGAAGCCGATCGCCAGCAGGAGCAACATCGTAGGACCTTCGCCTAGGAGGGTGCGATCGGTTCGGCGGCGCCGTCGGTCGCAGCAGCCGAGCCGCCGTCAGACGCTGTTGCGGGCTTGCGCCGCCGCCGGCGTCGCGGCTTCGGTTTCGCCGCTCCCGCTTCGGTCGGCGCGCTGCCGTTGCTCGCCGCGGCGACCTCGACGCCGGCTGCTGCTGCTGCTGCGGCTGCGGTTGCGGCTGCTGCTGTCCGCCGACCTTCTTCCGGCGCTTGCGCCTGCGCGACTTGCGCGAGGGCGCTTTCGGCGCGGGCAGGTTGTCGGCGAGCGCGTTCGCGATCTCCCGGATCTCGCCGATCTCCTCGCGGGCCCGGTCGAGCGCATTGTTCGCGCGCGGCGTGTACCCCTCGGAGGAGGCGAGCAGTGCGGCGCCGACTTCGAGCGGCAGCGCCTTCGCGACCTGAATCAGCTTCGCGACGTTGTCCTCGTGCCGGTGGCCGCGCGAGTTCGCGACCGCTCCGAGCAGGCGCTTGGCCTCCGGGAACTCGGTGCTGGCGCGGCGATCCTGGACCTTCCTCGTTGCCTTGGCCAGCTTCCACGTCCAGCGCTGGAGAATCTGATCGGGTGCGTTCGCCTTGCCTTCCCCGATCGCGCGGAGCAGGATCCTCGCCCCGGCGGCCCGGTCCTTGTCCCACGGCGGCGCCTGGCTGACGAGCGTGACCAGATCGTCGAAGTCGGCGCGTTCGACGGTCATCGAGACGCGGTCCTGGAGCGCGGTCATGCGCAACCGCCGGTTCGGGTTCTCGGCCGAGCAGACCGAGAGGAAGGTCTCGAGCGCCGCCTTCGAGGCCCGGCCTTCGGCGAACTTCTTCGCGAACTCGGCGCGCTGGTCGAAGCGCAGCTGCCGGCCGGCGATCGTCGCCCAGAAGCGCTGCTCGTCCTCGTCCATGTACATCGGGTCGATCCGCTGCCACTCGCGCTGGATGACTGCGAGCCGCCGCGAGACGTCGGGCGTGACCGGGACGAGCCACGTCGCCGGCGAGAGCCTGCGGCGGGCGCGGCGCTGGACGCGGCGGCGCGGCGCCGGGGTGACTCGCGCTCCCTCGCGGTAGAAGTCGGCGTCGAGGAGCGAATGGAGCGAGACGACGCGCTCGTTGTGCGTCGCCGACTTGGGCGTGAAGTCGAGGACGATCCCCGCCTCCTTGCGCGGATGGGTGCGCATGATCCGGCCGATCCGCTGCTGGTAGACGCGCTTGGATGCCGTGGGAGCGAGGTGCATGCACACGGTCGCGCGCGGCGAGTTCCAACCCTCGGCGAGGAGCATCGCGTTGATCAGGACGTTGATCTCGCCGCGCTCATAGGCCGCGAGCGTCTCGGCGAGCTTCACCGGCGGGGTGCGGCCGGAGACGGCCTCCGCCTTCAGGCCGGCTGCCCGGAACTCCTGCGCCAGGTTGTAGGCGTGGTCGACGCCGGCCGCGTAGACGATCCCGGGCGTGGCGTCGAAACGCTCGCGGTAGAGGCTCGCGGCCGCCTGGTTCAAAGCCTGGTGGTCGAGCGCGGCAGCCAGGGCGCGCTCCTCGAAGTCGCCGCCGACGATCGGCACCGAGTTGATCGCGGCCGCCGGCGGCACGCGCAGGCAACGCAGCGGCGCGATCAGCCCGCGCCGGGCCGCGTCCGCGAGCGGGAGGTCGTCGACCGAGGCCGGGAAGACGTCCGAGACCTGCTTCGCGATCAGCTGCTCGGTCGCCGTCATGCCGATGTAGATCGGCTCCGGGAAGCTGCGGATCGCCGCGCTCGTCTTCTCGCCGAGCGCCGTGTGGGCTTCGTCGCAGATCACGAGCTGATAGGCCTCGCGCGAGAGCGAGTCGGCATGGCGGGCGAACCAGGCGTACGTCTGGATCGTGATCGGATCGCCGCGGAGCGGCTCCTTGCCGCGCTCGATCGCGTCCGTGAAACGCTCGCCGTAGCCCTCGGTCGTCAGGTCTCGCTGGAACTGCGTCACGAGCAGGCGCCGGTGGGTGAGGATCAGGATCCCGAGCGAGCGGGCGGCCTCGACGAAGCCTGCCGCCGCGATCGTCTTCCCCGATGCCGTCGGGTGGCGGAACCGGTAGCGGCGGACGGCGCCTGGATCCTCGCCGACGAATCCCTCCGGCTCGTCGTCGCCCTCGTCGTCGACCGCCTCGTCTTCCTCCTCGGCATCCTCCGGCTCGAGCTCGGCGTCGCCGTGCCCGTTCCCGTTCCCGTTCCCGTTCTCGTCCTCCGCGTGGCGCTGGTTCGCGGCGATCAGCTCGGTGAGCATCCCGGCCAGTGCGTCGATCTGGTGCTTCCGGAGCTCGGTCCCGGCGGCGGTCGCCGGTGGCTTCATCGAGAGCACGCGCTCGAGCCCCAGCAGGAACCCGAAGCGAACCTTCCAGCGAGACGAGGGTGCCTTGCGGCCGGTGTCGAGCTCGGCCAGGGCCTCGTCGAGCGCTGTCCGGCGAGCGGTGCCGGGGGCCAGCGCTTCACCCGGATCCTCGCCGGGGTGAAGGAATGGCTCTCCGGCCCATTTGGCCGCGCGGAGCGCGTCGGCATTCAAACCATCCGTCGCGTCCGACGTAAGTGTCGGGTTCAGTATCGCTTCTGACATATGCGCAGCACGAATCTGAAGTGCTGCTTTCCTCAGGAGTGGCGCGCCCGTTTTGTTGACTGGAGCGGACGAGCGGCGCTGCTCGCAGCATACCCGAATTCCGGCGGTTCGGAGCGCCTATTCTGGGCCGATGCCCGATTGGGAGGAGCTGCACGCGCGTGCGCGCGAGCGCTACGAGGACGGTGAAGCGCGGCTTCCCGACGATCCCGACCAGCGGCAACGGCAGCTGACGCGGATGGGGAATGCCGCCACCGCAGCGGCGCTCACGGCGCTCATGGCCGGTCGCGACGGCAGCGAGTGGTTCGCGCGCTCGGCCGAGCGGTACCGGGAGAGCTGGGAGCACGCGCCGCCGGGTAGCTGGGGCCGGCCGATCGGCGCGATCAAGTCGCGGATCCTCGCCGGCGACTGGGAGTGGCGCTGCGGACGATGCGCGCTGGGCGCTCGAGGTCGGCGCGGCCGACTCCGACTCCCCGATCGGCAGCTACGCCGCCGCCCTGTCCTTCGCCGTGCTCGGAGAGTGGGACGAGGTGCGGCCACATGCCGACTACGCCCGCACGCACGACGACGTTCCCGAGTGAGGTCGGCGATGCGCTCGCGTTCATCGCGGCGGAGGACGTCGTCGGCTACGTCGAAGCTGTCGAGGAGGTGCTCGAGTCGTTCGAGACGCGCGAGGCCTATCTCGAGGACGTCCCGGTTGCGGACACGGTGCTCGTCCTTCAGGCGCTGGCCGGCCGCCGCGGCATCGCTGCCGAGCTCGAGTCGGAGCTGCTGCCGTGAACCGGCCGGTTCTGCTCTACGACGGCGGCTGCCGTTTCTGCCGCTTCGCGGCGCGTGTCGCTGCTCGGATCGATCGCGGGCGGTACGCCTATCTCCCGTTCGACGACGCCGAGGCTGCGCCGCTGCTCACGCGACTACCCGAAGCGACGCGCTACGCGAGCGCGCATCTCGTCCGCTCCGACGGCTCGATCTGGAGCCCGAGCAGCGCGCCGTACCGCCTCGTCGCCGGCAGCCGCCACCGGCTCGGGCCTCTCGTTCCGGACGGGCCTGGTCCGCGCCGCTATCCCTGAGGGAGCTGCGAGGCCGCGGCGCGGTCCAGGATCGCGATCGTCGTGCGGCCGCGGATCATGCTCGCCGGCGTCTCTGGGCTTGGCTCGTCGACGAACGCGCGGCGCACGACCTCGGCCTTGCTCTCGCCCGTGGCGAGGTAGAGGAGCAGCTCCGCGGCGGCGAGCATGGGCGGCGTCATCGTCACGCGTGGGACGAACGGCTCCCACTTCGCCTCGGCCGCGACCGCCCGCCGCTGCTTCTCGTCGAGGGCGGGGGCGTGGGGATAGAGCGACGCGGTGTGCCCGTCGGGGCCGATGCCGTTCAGCGCCAGGTCGAGCGTGACGCCCTCGAGCTCGTCGTCGTAGAGGTCGGCTGCCTGCTCGGCGCCGAGCTCCCCGCACACCCGATGCACCTCCGGCAGGACGGCGAGCCGGTCCAGAAGCGTCTCCTTCGCGAGGCGGTAGTTCGAGAGCTCGTCGTCGGGCGGCACAGCGCGATCGTCCCCGAACCAGATGTGGGCGCCGGACCAGTCGGGGCGCAGCTGGGCCGCGAGCTCGAAGGCAGCGGCGGGGGATGAGCCACCCGAGAGCGCGATCTGGCCGGCGGTGGCGACGAGGAGCTCGGCGGTCACCCGCGCAGGATCGTCGACGATGTGGATCTCGACGCCGTTGAGGCTACGAGTCGCCACTGGCAAGCTCGCGCGAGCGGTCCATCGCAGCCTGGATCGCATTCAGGAACGCGGCGCGGACGCCCGCCTGCTCGAGCTCGCGGATCGCTGCGATCGTCGTCCCGCCCGGCGAGGTGACCATCTCGCGCAGCTCGACCGGATGCATCTTCAGGTCACGCAGCTGCTTCGCGGTCCCGAGCATCGTCTGGACGACGAGCTGCGTCGAGACCTCGCGCGAGAGGCCGAGCAGGATGCCCGCCTCGATCATCGCCTCCGCCAGCAGCGCGAAGTAGGCCGGCCCCGAGCCGGACACCGCCGTGACCGCGTCCATGTACGGCTCCGCGACCCGGACGACGGCGCCGACGTGGCGCAGAGCCTCCTCGGCGAGCACCATGCTCTCCTCGCCTGCGTGCGAGCCTGCGCAGATCCCAGCCATGCCTTCGTGCACGACCGCCGGCGTGTTCGGCATCGCGCGGACGACCGGCACACCGTCGCCGAGGTGGCGTTCGATCGCCGCCGGTGGGGATCGCCGCCGCGATCGAGAGAACGGTCTGCTCGGGCTGGATCAGCGGCCCGATCTCGCCGAGCAGCGTCTCGATGTCCTGGGGCTTGACGGCGATCACGACGAGCGCGGCGCCCGCTGCGGCCTCCGCGTTCGAGAGGGTGACGTGCAGGCCGTGCCGCTCCCGCAGCTCGGTCGCGCGCTCCTCGCGCCGCGTCGACGCCGACAGCTCCGCGGCAGTGCGCCAGCCCGCCGAGAGCAGGCCGGCGATCAGCGCTTCGCCGATCTGGCCTGCCCCGAGGATCGCGATCCTGCGTTCGTCGATTGCCATCGGCGAAGTGTAGGGCGCGGCCGTGCTGGCTCTGGCGCTAGAGCGACATCGGTGCGAGCCGCTCGGCGAGCGCGGTCAGCACCGTGACCTGGACCTTCGGCGAGTGGTCGAGGAGCTGCCGGAAGGCACGGTCGGTGATCACGAGCGCCCGGACCGGCGACGTGGTCTGGATCGTCGCGTTGCGTGGCGTCTTTGCGATCAGCGCGATCTCGCCGAAGAAGTCCCCTGGCGCGAGCTTGGCGATCTTCTTTCCGCCACGCTCCACGTCCGCCGTTCCCTCGACGATCACGAAGAACTCGCGCCCGGTATCGCCCTCCTTGATCAGCGTCTTTCCTGCGGGGAGATCGATCTCGTCCGCGATCGAGACGATCTCGGCCAGCTCCGCCTTCGAGGCGGACGCGAAGAGCGGGACGCTCTTGATCAGATCGACCTTCGAATTGTGCCCGAGCTGCATGATCGGATCCTATTCCTTTGGCGCAAGGGCCAAAATCCGCGGGAGCGGATTTCGACCCGCGCGAAGACCCCTGAAGGGGCCGCTTCGCGGCCCAAAGGCAAAATCGGCTGTTATGCGGCTCGGCAACGCACGAGACGCGCGCGATCCGCGCTCGCTCCGGGAACGAGCCCGGCGGCCCATCCCTTCATCAGATACACGCCTGCGAGCCCGGCCCACTCCTCGTACGGAGCGAGCAGCTCGGCGGTCTCGTGCAACTCCACCCACCGGCCCCGAAGTGCGGAGCAGAGCTTGACGAGCGCGAGGTCGCCGACGAGGCCGTGGCGGAAGCTGCCGAGGCCTTCGAGCGCGATCACGCCCAGCGACCACGGCCCCAGGCCCCGCTCGCGCAGCAGCCGTGCCGCCACCGCTTCGACCGGCTGCGCGCGTAATGCCTCGAGGTCCAGGGTCCGGCACACGCGGACAAGCGTCGACGCTCGCTGCGTGGCCAGCCCGAGCCGGCGCAGCTCCGCCGGTGAGAGCGCTCCGATCGCCTGCCGGCTCGGCGCCGCCTCGCCGCACGCGCGCACGATCGCCCGCTCGATCGCGAGCGCGCGCCTGGCCTCGATCAGCTGCCCGCACACGGCCCGCAGAACCGCGTGTGCGACGGTCGGCCGGCGCAGCGGCCGGAGGCCGTGGAGGTTCCGGATCGACGGGCCGAGCAACGGGTCGTGGCGGAAGCGCTGCGCGAACTCGGTCGTGTCGGAGTCCACCGCGAGCATGAATCGCAGCAGCGCGAGCGACTCCTCGTCCGGTGCGCGCAGGACGACGAGCCCGTCCGATCGCTGCCACGCCTGCCCGCGGCGGCCGCCGGGGAGCGGCGTCTCGAAAGCCGGGCGCCGGTAGGTCATCAGGTGCAGGCGGTAGGGGCCGCGCGGTCTGACGACGTCCTCGATCACCTTCGCGCACCTTACTCTTGTGGGCTGATGGCCCTGGCCGACCGGATCTCACTGCGTTCGCGCCGGCAGAAGTTCGGCCTCTTCATGGAGACGATGGCGCCGACAGAGTCGACGACCGTCCTCGACATCGGCGTGGACGACGTCGCATTCGGCGAGCAGACCGGCTGCCGGACGCTGAACTTCTTCGAGGAGCTGTATCCCTGGCCCGAGCAGGTCACGGCGCTCGGCCTGAACGAGGGGGCGCGCTTTCGGGAGAGCTACCCGCGGGCACGGTACGTCCAGGGCGACGCGCTGGCGCTCCCGTTCGAAGACGACGAGTTCGACATCGCGTTCTCCAATGCGGTGATCGAGCACGTCGGCGGCCGGGCGGAGCAGCGCCGCTTCGTCGACGAGGCGCTGCGGGTCTCCCGGCGCGCATTCGTGACGACGCCGAACCGGTGGTTCCCCGTCGAGGTGCACACCCGGCTGCCTCTCGTCCACTGGTTCCCCGACGCTGTCTCGCACCGGGCGTACGACCTCGCGCGCAAGCCGTGGGCGAAGGACAACCACCTGCTCGGCCCCGGCGAGCTGCGCGACCTCTTCCCGCGCGAGGCGAGGGTCGTGAACCTCGGCTTGACCCTGGTAGCCGTCCTTGACTAAGCGCTCACCTCGGCACCAAGCACGGGCTGCCGGAACGCGCTGGACGGCACGAGGCCGCCTCCTCAGTCGCCCCGATAGTACGACTATCGGGGCTTCCTGCGTCCTTGCCTCGCACTCGCCCAGCGCGCCCCGACAGCGCGTGGTGATACCGAGGTGAGCGCGCGCCTACCCAAGTGGGCGCTCTACGCGTTCATCGTCGCGCTGCCGTTCCACAACCTGGTGATGGCCATGCTCTGGGACGCCGGCGTCCGGGGCTTCGCGCTCGACGTGGTCTCTGCGTGGAAGGAGGTGCTGCTCGCGGTGGCGCTCGGCGCGATCGTCTGGCGGAGCCGCGGGATCCCGTTCAAGGCGACCACGACCGACTGGCTGGCGCTCGTCTACACGGCTTTCGTCCTCGTCTACGCCCTGATCCCGCAGGACTGGCTCGGAGGTGACGCGTCGACGCGCGGCGTCCTCTACGCCCTCCGTCACGATCTGACTCCGGTCGCCGCGTACTTCCTCGGCCGCGGGATCACGCTCACGCATCGCGACCGCGAGCGGGTCGGTTGGCTGATCCTCGGCGTCGCGGCGGTGGTCGCGGCCTGGGGGCTCGTCGACATCTACACGATCTCGCTCCAGACATGGCGCGACTCCGGCGTGCCGGGATGGTTCCACGAGCAGCTCGGGCTCGACTACGGCAACGGGCTCTCCGGCCTCCCGGAGAACTGGGTCTACAACCCCGGTGACGAACGGCCCCTCCGCCGGCTCGTCTCGACCTTCCTCAGCCCACTCGCCACGGCGTACCTGCTCGTCGTCGCGCTCTTGCTCGCGGCGACTCTGCGCGGCAACCGCAGGCTGACCGCGCTGACCGCCCTCCTCGCCGTCGGGCTGCTCTTCACCTACTCGCGCACCTCCATCGCGGCGCTCGTGGTCGGGCTCGCGCTCCTGGCCTATGCCCTCCGCGCGTGGTGGCCCGTCGCAGCCGCCGCACTCCTGCTCGCGGCCGCGTTCTTCTTCGTCCGTGCCTATCCCGACATCGCACCCGAGACACGGTTCACTCCGGCCGAGCTCCAGATCCAGCGGGCAGGAGGCCAGGTCGAGGAGACGAGCGGAAACCCGCTCGATCCCGGCGAATCGTCGTTCGACAGCCACCTCGACAGCCTGCGCGACGGGGTCGGAAACGGTCGTCGAGCACCCGTACGGCTACGGGCTCGGCAACTCGGGGGTGACGGCGAAGCGGACCGGGAGAGAGATCAAGGCGGGGGAGTCGACCTACACGGAGCTCGGGGTCGAGATCGGCCTGCTCGGGATGCTCGCGTTCATCGCCTGGAACGTCGCGTTGCTGCGCGTCACGCTCCGCCGTGCCCCCTGGCTGGGCGCCGCGCTCGGCGCCGTGCTCGTGCTCGGGATCCAGACGGACGTGATCGGCGTGCACTGGCTGGCGTTCGTGGTGTGGGCGCTTGCAGGCGAGCGCGCATAGAGCTTTAGTCGCGGCCCTTCGAGGCCGATAGGAGAACGGTGGAAGCGGCCCACGACAACAGACGCCAACTCGGCCAGCTGATGGTCGAGGAGGGGATCCTGACCTCTGACCAGCTGACGCAGGCGCTCGCAGAGCAGGACCGGACCGGCCAACCGCTCGGTGAGATCCTCGTGGAGCTCGGCTTCGCATCGCCCGGTGCAGTCGCGAACTCCCTTGCCGAGCAGCACGGCGGCCTGCTGAAGACCGAATACGGCGTCAGCGCCGGCCTGCGCGGAGTGTCCGACGCCGGTCTCGCAAGCGCGCCCGTCCGGCCCCTGATCCCAGCGCCCGAAGACCGCCAGGCAGCCGAGGAGAGCGACGCTGAGGGAGAGTCCGTCGGGCTCCGCGTCATCCCTCTGTATCCGCCTCCGGCCGACGGCCCGCCGCTCGTGCCCCAGCCGGTCGCGGAGACGCCCGATCCCCGCTCAGATGCCGAGCGCGGAAGAGACGCGCATCGCCGATCTCTCCTCGCGTCTCGACGAGACTGCAGCAAAGCTTCGCGCCAGCCAGCAGGCGCGCGACGCGTTCTCCAACCGCGTCGCCGAGCTCGAGGCGCAGCTCGCGTCGGGGGCGACGGGAGACGCGGCGCCGCAGGCCGATCCCGCGCAGGCTGCTCGGATCGAGCAGCTCGAGGCGCACATCCAGCAGCTCGACGCCCACATCAAGGCGGCAGCGGCCGACCGCGAGAACATCGTGCAGCACTACACCGAGCTTCAGGCTCAGCTGGCGGCCGCCCAGGCGGCGCAGGCAGCCACGCCCGAGGCCGATCCAGCCGAGGCGGCGAGCGATTCCAGGAGCTCGAGGCGCAGCTGCAGGCTGCCGCGGCCGAGCGTCAAGGGCTGGCCGAGACGCTCGACGAGCTTCAGGCTCAGCTCGCGGCCGCGCAGGCGGCCACGCCGGAGGCCGATCCGGCCCAGGCGGAGAGGATCGCGGAGCTCGAGACGCAGCTTCAGGCCGCCGCGGCCGAGCGGCAGGGACTCACCGAGAACCTCACAGAGCTTCAGACCAGACTGGGCGAGACCTCGCAGGCACGTGATGCGGAGCTCTCCGAAGCCTCGGCCGGCGCCGCGGCCCGTGTCTCGGTGCTCGAGGGGCAGCTCAACGATGCCGCGCAGCAGCGCGCCCTCCTCGAGCAGCGCACCTCGGAGCTCCAGGGCGAGCTCGCCTCAGAGCAAGCCCGTGCCGGAGAGATTCAGAACGCCGTCGAGGGAGCTCTGGCGCGTGTCGCCGAGCTCGAGGCCCAGCTCGCGCAGGCCGAGGTCACCGCCGCCGAGCCGGCTGCCGCTCTGGCCGAGCTCGAGGCCCAGCTGCAGGCGGCCGCTGCCGAGCACGAGGAGACGGTGAACACACTGCGTGAGCATCTCGCCGACCGAAACCGGCAGCTCGCCGAGAACGAGGCGTCGAAGGCCGACGGCGCATCCGACTCGGACCGCGTGGCCGAGCTCGAGGCGCAGCTGACAAGCTTGCGCGACGCAGCTTGCGGCGCGCCCCACCGAGCAGCCGAGCACCGTCGACCTTCGCGCGCTCGTCGAGAACGTCGAGCACGAGGCGATGGCCGGTCTCCGTGAGGACGTTGCCGACCGCGACAGGCGGCTGGCCGAGAACGTCAACGAGATTGCGCGCCTGAACCGCGAGCTGGCGGAGAGCGCCGAGCGCGAGGCGGCGCTGACCAGCCTGCGCTCCGAGCTCGCCGACCGCGACCGGCAGCTGTCCGAGAGGGCGACCCTGGTCGAGAACGTCGAGCACGACGCGATGGCCGCGTTGCGCCAGGACGTGAGCGAGCGCGAGCAGCTGATCGCGCGGACGAGTGAGGAGCTCGCCGACCGCAATCGGCAGCTGGCCGAAGTCGCCGAAGAGATCGCACGGATGAACAGCGCCCACGAGGCGACGGCCGACCCGGTTGCGCGAGGACCTCGCCGACCGCGAGCGGCAGCTGGCCGAGAAGGCCGATGAGCTCGGGCGGCTACACGGCCAGGCTGAGGTCGTCACGTCGGTTGACGACGAGCACATGCACGTCCTCTTCATTCCGACCCAGGGCGGTTATTCGCTGCTCGAGCGTCCCGGCCCGGCCCCGGAGGTCGGCGCCCACGGTCGAGGTCGACGGCGACTCCGAGAACGCCGGCCACTTCGTGGTCTGCAAGCACGGCCGGCCGGTGCCCGGCGGCCCGCGCTGCGCGTACGTCGAGCGCGTCTAGCGCTTCTGCGCTCTCTTCGTCTGTTCCTGCTCCGGCTCGATGATCTCGGTCGCGACGACGGCCGCGTGCCGCTTCCGTGTCCTGCGACGCGCGCTCGCGATCGCCCGCTGCTGCTCTCGCTCGTTCCGCAGGCGGCGCTCGTCGAGCTCCTTCGCCGAAGCCTTGAGCTCGTCGGCACGTCCGTCCTCCGCGAAGACCGACACACCGAGCTCGCGGATCCTGGCGTCTCGCTCGCGCCGGAGCTGAAACTGCTCCTTCCGTAGCCTGATCACGTCCCGGCTTGCCTTCGACCAGGTCGAGATCGACTCGACGGCCACGTCCGCTTCGTCGCGGACGCGGTCTGCCGTTCCCACGCTGACGCGCGCGAGCCGCGTCTCGGGCCAGCGTCGCGCACCGGCCAAAAAGGTGGGGAGGAGACAGGCTGCGAAGACGATCGAGATCACGCCGACGACCAGCGCGTCCATGACGATCAGGACGATCCCGGCCACGAGCAGCACGAGCATGACGCCGAAGACGAAGACCGGCGACCCGAGCCCGAAGAATCGAGGTTGCGCGTGCTGGACGTCGATCGGCTCCTCGTGCGGCTCCGGAGGCGGGCAGGTCGGTGCGGCGCCCGCAGGAAGGGCAGAAAGTTGCGTTCTCGGGCAGGTCGGCGCCGCAGTGGGAGCAGGTCTCCACGCGGCGGTTCTCTCCGCCGCACCGCGATCCCTAACCCCGGTATCGTCGTGGCATGGCTCCGATCGATCCACGTGTCGACATCGGCCACGTCCACCTGAAGGTCGCCGACCTCGACCGCTCACTGGACTTCTACGTCGGTGTGCTCGGCTTCGAGCTGCAGCAGCGGATGGGCGACCAGGCCGCGTTCCTCTCGGCGGGCAACTACCACCATCACCTCGGCCTCAACACCTGGGAGAGCAAGGGCGGGAGCTCCGCCGCCGCGCGGCTCGACGGGCCTCTACCACACCGCGATTCGCTATCCCGATCGCGCGCAGCTCGCGGATGCGCTCCGTCGGCTCGTCGAGGCCGGCGTGCCGCTCACGGGTGCCTCGGATCACGGTGTCAGCGAGGCGATCTACCTCGACGATCCCGATGGAAACGGGGTCGAGCTCTACCGTGACCGGCCGCGCGAGGAATGGCCGCACGACCCCGACGGCACGCTGTCGATGATCCGCGAGCCGCTCGACCTGGACGCGCTCCTCGCCGAGGCGCCGGATGCCTAGGGGCTACATGGAAGGTCCCGCCGCGGACGAAGCCGAGCGCCGGCTCGACGAGCTCGAGCGCCCGGTCGCAGAGACGCCCGAGGAGCGGCTCGCCGTCCTCGGCTCGACCGCGGACGACCCCGAGAAGCACTTCATCGGCTGGCGCGACGACGTGGATCCCGATGCGCTGTTCGCGTCGGGCGAGGCTTGGGGTCTGTCGGTCGTTCGTCGCCAGGCCGAATAGCCGTTCTCAGCGCCGGCCGAGGCGTTTGCTCGAGCCGGACATCGTGGTCGTCCTGCAGCCGCTCGCTGGCGAAGAGTGTGTGAAGTTCAGGTTGCAGCAGCCCTCCTTTGTCTCGCTGTCACTCGTTCTCACCGTAGGGATTTCCGCCCGGTCAACGCTCGTTTCGAGTGTCACTCGCGTGCGATACAACTAGGGCATGGCAAAAGCTGTCGAGCAGCTGGAGCAGGTCACGATCCGCTTTGCAGGCGATTCGGGCGACGGGATGCAGCTCACCGGTGACCGGTTCACGAGCGAGACCGCAGTGCTCGGAAACGACCTTTCCACGCTGCCGGACTTCCCGGCCGAGATCCGCGCTCCGGCGGGCTCGCTCCCGGGCGTCTCGGGCTTCCAGCTCCACTTCGCCGACCACGACATCCTCACTCCCGGCGACGCGCCGAACGTTCTGGTCGCGATGAACCCGGCGGCGCTGAAGACGAACGTCGGCGACCTGCCGAAGGGCGGCACCCTGATCGTCGACACCGACACCTTCAAGGAGCGCAACCTGCAGAAGGCCGGCTACGAGACGAGCCCGCTCGAAGACGGCTCGCTCGCCGACTACCACGTCCACGAGGTCGCGCTGACCTCGATGACCGTCGGGGCCTTGAAGGGGATCGAAGGGATCACACCCCGCGAGGCCGAGCGCTCGAAGAACTTCTTCGCGCTCGGGCTGATGAGCTGGCTCTACAACCGGCCCACCGAGGGGACGCTCGATTTCGTCGCGAGGAAGTTCGCGAAGCGGCCCGAGATCGCGCAGGCGAACGCGACGGCCTTCAAGGCGGGGTACGCGTACGGCGAGACCTCCGAGGATTTCGCGGTCAGCTACGAGATCGCGCCCGCCAAGATGACGCCCGGTGTCTACCGGCAGATCAGCGGCAACACCGCTCTGGCCTACGGACTGATCGCGGCATCGAAGCTCTCCGGCCTCGACCTGTTTCTCGGCGCGTATCCGATCACGCCGGCGAGCTCGGTGCTCGAGGAGCTGGCGCGGCACAAGTCGTTCGGCGTCCGGACGTTCCAGGCCGAGGACGAGATCGCCGCGGTCGGCGCGGCCCTCGGCGCGGCTTTCGGCGGCTCGCTCGGCGTCACGACGTCGGCTGGGCCGGGGATCGTGCTCAAGCAGGAGACGATCGGGCTCGGGATCATGCTCGAGCTGCCGCTGCTGATCCTCGACATCCAGCGCGCCGGCCCCTCGACCGGGATGCCGACGAAGCCGGAGCAGGCCGACCTGCTGATGGTCATGTTCGGGCGCAACTCCGAGAGTCCCGTGCCCGTGCTCGCGGCCTCGACTCCCGCGCAGTGCTTCCACGCCGCGATCGAGGCGGCTCGCATCGCCTTGAAGTACCGGACGCCCGTCTATCTGCTGAGCGACGCGTACCTGGCGAACGGCTCCGAGCCGTGGCTGATCCCCAGTGTCGGCGACCTGCCGGACATCTCGACCGAATTCGCGACCGCCGGCGGGGCCGAGTTCATGCCGTACGCGCGCGATCCCGAGACGCTCGCACGGGAATGGGCGATCCCCGGAACACCCGGGCTCGAGCACCGGATCGGAGGGCTCGAGAAGGCCGACGTGACCGGCTCCATCTCCTATGACCCCGAGAACCACGACCTGATGACCCGCCTGCGCGCCGCGAAGGTCGCGGGAATCGCGAACGACATCCCGCTGCTCCAGGTCGACGACCCTGATGGCGCCGACACGCTCGTCCTCGGCTGGGGCTCGACGTACGGCCCGATCGGCGCGGCCGTGAAGCGGGTGCGCAGGGCCGGGCATCACGTGGCGCAGGCGCATCTCCACTATCTGAACCCGTTCCCGCTCAACACCGGCGAGGTACTGCGCAGCTACGACAAGATCCTGATCCCGGAGATGAACCTCGGCCAGCTGCTGAGGCTCATCCGCGCGGAGTTCCTGGTCGACGCGATCGGCTACAACCGCGTGCGCGGGACCCCGTTCAAGGCGAGCGAGCTTGCCGACGCGATCACGGCGCTGGTGGACTCGTGAGGCCGAAGAAGAAGACTCCGGACCAGCGCGGCGTCCTGCTGAAGGAGCGGCCGTTCTCATACCGGCCGCGCCGGGACGGGACGGTCGAGATCCTCTGGAAGGGCCGGCACGCGACGACGCTGGCCGGGAAGATCGCCGAGAAATTCCTCGAGGTGGCGCCGACCGAGGACGAGCAGGGCCAGCAGCTGCTGATGGCGAAGGCGACCGGTAACTTCAAGCGAGGAAACGAGCGCAAGCGATGAGTGACGGCAATGGCCAACTGGTGCAGCTGAAAGCGAAGGACTTCAAGTCCGACCAGGAGGTGCGCTGGTGCCCGGGCTGCGGCGACTACGCGATCCTGAACGCCGTCCAGTCGTTCATGCCCGAGCTGGGGCTGAAGCGGGAGAACATCGTCTTCGTCTCGGGGATCGGCTGCGCCGCGCGCTTCCCGTACTACATGCAGACCTACGGGATGCACTCGATCCACGGCCGCGCGCCGGCGATCGCCACCGGCTTGAGCGTGTCGCGTCCGGATCTGTCGGTGTGGGTCGTGACCGGCGACGGCGATTCGATGTCGATCGGCGGCAACCACCTGATCCACGCGCTGCGCCGCAACGTGAATCTCAAGCTCCTGATCTTCAACAACGAGATCTACGGGCTGACGAAGGGCCAGTACTCGCCGACGAGCAGGTCCGGCACCGTGACGAAGTCGACCCCGATGGGGTCGATCGACCATCCGTTCAACCCGCTGTCGCTCGCGATCGGTGCCGAAGCGAGCTTCGTCGCGCGCGCGATCGACACGGACAAGAAGGAGCTGACGGAGGTGCTTCGGGCAGCCGCGCACCACAAGGGAAGCGCCTTCGTCGAGATCTACCAGAACTGCAACATCTACAACGACGGCGCCTTCGACTTCGTGCGCGAGGAGAAGGAGAACCGGCTGTACCTGCGGCACGGCGAGCCGATCGTGTGGGGCGACAAGGGCGTTCGGCTGCGCCCCGACGGCTCACCGGAGGTCGTGGCTGCGACCGAACCGGGCCTGCTCGTGCACGACGCCCACGCAGCCGAGCCGGCGCACGCGTTCGCCCTGTCGCGCATGACGCAGGATGTGATCGGTGCGACGCCGATGGGCGTCTTCCGCTCGGTCGAGCGCCCTGTCTACGACGAGCTGATGGCCGAGCAGATCAGCGTCGCGAAGGGGAAGAGCGAAGGCGAGCTCGAGGCGCTGCTGGGCAGCGGCGACACCTGGACCATCTGATATCTCACGGTGTGTCGTGATAGCGCTCGCGACGCCGGACAAACTGCGCTCCGCGAGTCCTTGGATCGTCGCCTCGCTCGCGTCACCGACGGCGGTGACGAGCTGACGCGTCAGTACACAACGGCCGGCATCAACGTGGTGGTCGTCTGACCCCGCGCCTGGCCACGTTCTCGATCTTCGTCGTCAACGGCGCGATGATCGGCACCTGGATCGCGCACATCCCGTGGCTGCAGGATCACCTCGGGGTCTCGAAGTCGACGATCGGCCTCTGCCTGCTGTGCATGGCCGCCGGGGCACTCGTCTCGATGCCGCTGACGGGACACATCCTCGACGGTCGCTCGAGCGCCTCGGTGACACGCGTCGCGACGCTGATCTTCTGCCTGATGCTGCCGCTGCCGCTGCTGGCGACGAGCCCATACATGCTCGGCGCGATCCTGTTCGTGTTCGGGGCGGCCAACGGTGCAATGGACGTTGCCATGAACGCACACGGCGTCGCGCTCGAGCGCCAGCTGCCGAAGCCGATCATGTCGTCGCTGCACGGCGGCTGGAGCGTCGGCGGCTTCGCCTCTGCCGGCCTGGTCGCGATCGCCGCCACGGCGGGAGTCGATCCTCGGCTGGAGAGCTTGCTCGTCGGCGTCGCGCTGTGGTTGGCCGCTCTGTGGATCGGCCCTCGACTGGGAAGCGCATCCACCCACTCCGAGGCGCGAGCGGGGTTCGCCCTGCCCTCGCGTGCGGTGGTGCTCCTCGGCGGCCTGTGCTTCCTCGTGATGATGACCGAGGGCGGCATCGCCGACTGGAGCGGCATCTATCTCCGTCAGGACGCCGGCGCCAGCACCGCTGCGGCGGCGATGGCGTTCACCGGCTTCTCGTTCGGGATGGCGGTCGCGCGCCTCGGCGGCGACGTGCTCAACGCGCGCGTTGGCGCGGGGAGGCTGCTGCGTGGCGGAATGGCGCTTGTGGCAATCGCGCTCGGAGGCGTGTTGCTGATCGGCGAGCCGGTACCCGCCGTGATCGGCTTTGCGCTCTGCGGCCTCGGAATCGCCAACGCCGTGCCGCTGCTCTTCAGCGCCGCCGGGCGGCTGGAGCCGCCAGGGCCGTCGCTCGCGGCGACGTTCACGCTCGGCTACACGGGCTTCATCGTCGGGCCGCCGGTGATCGGCATCCTCGCCGATCAGATCGGGCTGCCCGAGACGCTCTCGCTGCTCCTGCTCGCCGCCCTCGCAGTGACCGTGCTCGGCGGTCGCGCCACGGCTTCCAAGAAGCCGCGACGCACGACCGACGAGATGGCCGCCGCGGCGTGAAGCGCTCCGCACCGATTAGCCATGCCTCTGCCGGTACAGACCTTGCGTTTCGTCCTTTTCACACGATCTGGAGGTCCATTGGCTGACAACGGCGACGGCCAGGGCGCGGTAAAGCCCACCGAGCAGCGCGGCGGAGACACACCCGACGAGGCCGAGGTTCGCGAGAAGGGGTGCTGGTCGGAGCTCGCGGCCGAGGGAGTGGTTCCCGCCGAGCTCGGCGGATCCGATGCTCCGCCTGAGTTGCTCGAGGACGATCCGGAGCTCGGCAGCTCGGTTCTCGGCAGGACGACCGGCTCGGACGAGCCGACCACGGAGCAGGGCATCGACTCGAGCGGCGGCGACAAGGCAGACGCCACGACCGACGCCGGCCCAGACCTACCGGAGGGAGCGGAGCCTGATCTGAAGGACATTGCGGCCGCGAAGCTCCGAGCCGACGTCGAGTCGGCTCGCTAGCGCGACCACCAGGGAACGCAGTCGGCTACACCTGCGAGCGCTCATGCTCGTCGACCGTCCGCTCAGCGGCGCTGCCGGTGAACCGCTGGACGAACGCGAGCGCCGTGTCGCAGACCTCGCGCCAGCCGTTGTCGATCGTCAGCGAATGGCCGCGGTTCGGCATCTCGACGATCTCCGTCACGTCCTGATTCTGCTTCTGCTTCTTGAACGACGCATTGGCGATCGACCACGGCACGGTGTGGTCCTTCTCGCCGGAGATGATGAGGAGCGGCCCCCGGTCCGGGTTCTTGGAGTCCACCTTCGCCTCTGTCCACGGATTGAGGTTGGCGGCGGCGGCCTGGAAGAGTGGCGCGCCGGGGCGCCGGGACGGCGTAGGTGTCGTAGAGCGCCTTGGCCTCGTCCTCGTCGACCGCGTTCGCGAAGGCGAACCGGAACTGGTCGTACGTGAGCGGCACGGCACGGTGGCGGTTGCGGGGGTTGCCGAGAACCGGAGCCGACGACTTCAGCGCCGAGATCGGCAGCGGCAGCACGCCCCGGAACGGTGCGGGGTCGATCGCGACCGACGCTTCCGAGAGCCCGCGGCCGGCGATCATCTGGGCCAGGAGTCCCCCGAAGGAGTGGCCGATCACAGCCGGCTTCGTGTCCAGCATCTCGATCACCTCGGCGTAGTGATCGGCGACCTGGCCGACGGTCTTGTTGGCGAAGACCTCCGGATGTGCGTTTGCTTCCTCGACCGTCTCGGGATCGTCGGGCCAGCCGGGCGTCAGCGCGGTGTAACCGGCCTGCTCGAAGAGCTCGGCCCAGCGGTCCCAGCTGCTCGGGAGCAGCCAGAGGCCGTGGATGAACACGACCGGAGTGCGACCCGTCGCGTTGCACCTCTCAACCTGCTCCGCGGTGATCGGAGATGTAGTCATCTGCATTCCATCCTTCCCGCGAGAGATCCCGCGCGGATCCGGCGAAGGCGACACTGAACCAGCACGGCGCGGTGGAGCGCGCGTTGCGTCTGGGCCGGACCCAGTTCGTGACGTTGAGCCGAGGCTATCAGCGCAACTCTGCGATCGATCCGGCGAGCAGGCGGTTGAACGTGGCCGGATCCTCCAGCATCAGGAAGTGCCCGGCTCCGGACATCAGGATGGCCTTCACTCCGTAGCGCGCGAGTGCTTCGCTGTCGGTTGGCCGATAGTCCGGGTTGATGGCGATGACAGGCGCCGTCAGCTCGGCGAGACCGTCCAGGACGGCGGCACCGTTGCCGACGGCGTGCGCCATCGCTTCGACGGCAACCTCCGGGGCGGCGCTCGACATGTCGGCGGCGACCCACTCGACGAGGTCTGGATCCGAGCCGTGCACGAACATGCCGCGGACCAGGTTCCGGGTCTCGGTCACGAAGTCTCGGCGAAATGGGGCCAGGAATGCCTCCAGCTCCGCCGGCGTGCGCGGTTCCCCGAGTGTGGTGTAGACGTCGACCCAGACCAGTGCCGCGACACGGTCGGGCAGCGCGAGCGCTGCTTCGACGATCACATCGCCGCCCATCGAGTGGCCGATCAGCACCACGTCGCGTAGGTCGAGCTTCTCGATCACCGCCGCGACATCGGCACCGAAAGCGGGCATTGTCCACGCCTCGCGTCCGCCCCCCGACTCGCCGTGGCCCGCCAGGTCGATCGCGACGACCAGGTGTCGTCCGGCGAAGTGGCTGGTCTGCTGCCTCCAGTACGTCCGGTCACAAGACCAGCCGTGGACGAAAACCAGCGCCGGCGCACCCCCGCTCTCACTCTCGAACCACACCGGGATGCCATCCGCGGACGCGGCGACGTCCATCATCGGTCCCGCTACTGAGCCTTCCCGATCAGATGGTGCCAGGGACGCCACCAGCGCGTCAGGGTGACGTGGTCGATCCCGCCTTCGCGGGCGGTCACGAGCACGTCGCGATGGGTGAGCTGGCCTAGCCGCTGGTGGGTCCAGACGATGACCGCATCGTTACCGTCGAAGTAGCAGAACGCGCGCCCCCCGGGCTTGTCGCGCCCGTGAAGCCACTGGAGCTCGCCGCCCCAGGTGAAAGCGTTGCACTTGCCGGTGTTGGAGCTGAGCTCGGGGTGACGGCGGAACTCCGACCGGTACGCCGACATCAAGTCGGAGGCGCTCGGGTACGACGAGATCTCCCAGCGGTCCGGCAGCCCCTTCGGCGGCAGGCACACGGCGGTCTGGATTGCGTTTGGCTGGGGCACCGTTTGTAGCCGGCAGTCCTGCCAGAGCGCGGCCGGCATGATTGCGTCGAGTCCCGCGTTTGGAGCGAGCGAGGTCTCCGGCGACTGCGACCCCAGGACGCCGTTCGTATTCGTGTCTGTCGTCGTCGGCGCGGCGTTGCTTCCCTCGGTGTGATCGCCGGCGGTGAGGTACACGACGGATGCAGCCGTCGCGGCGGCGACGAGGACGACGACCAGGCCGAGCTTCCAGCCGAGCGTTCGGCCGGGCTTGCCGAAGAACATCAGCACCCAGCGGTTTGCGGGTGGCGCATCGTGCTCCGAGTAGGCCTGGAGGATATGGACGGGGTCTGGGATGTTCTTGAGGTGCACGCGGCCGCGATCGCTGTACTGAATCCCGCCCAGGTGGCCGGCGAGCCGCGAGGTTCCTTCGCTGACGACCACCTCGCCGCCATGGGCGCGACCGCAGAGGCGGGCCGCCACATTCAGCGCGGCGCCGCGGTAGCTCCCGTCGGGCATGAGGACGGCCTCCCCCGAGTCGATGCCGATCCCGACCTTGAGCGGAAGGTTCGAATCCGCGTCGGCTTCCTCGGCGAACCGCGCCTGAAGATCGACGGCCGCCCGGATCGCCTGCCGCGCGGACGTGAAGACCGCGAGCGTCTCGTCGCCTCGAACCTCGACCAGGACGCCGCCGTGCGCTTCGACACCGTCCGCGACCAACTCCACGAACTTGGCGGCGAGTCGTGCAGCGGCCTCGTCCCCATGCTCCTCGGTGAAGCGGGAGTAGCCGCGCACGTCGGCGATGACGAACGTGCGTACGCCTGTCTGTCCTTCGTTCACAACCCGTCAGTATGCCCTCGCGCCGGGCCGATGTGCAGAGAAATGAGGCATCTTGGCCCCGAATCCTGTCGCTCTGGGTCGGGCACGCCGTCGGCCGCTGCCTCTTTGGGTAGCTAGTCGCGCGGCTTGGTCTTCGGCTTCTTCGTGTGCCCCGGCGCGGTCGCGCTCTTGCCATTCGTCTTGCGTGTTTCCTCGGGAGGCTTGGCGTGTTTCGCCTTCACTTTCATGTTCGGCATGTTCGGCTTCGCCTTCACTTTGACCTTCGCGTTGGCTTTCGCCTTCGCTTTCACGTGACCAAGGCCCGTCCCGCGACGGCCGTTCGCCTCGGTGTGCCCGGGTGCTGGGGCGCTGTGGACTTTCGTGGCGACTGGCTTGCCACGCACGACCGCCGGTTGTGCAACGGCCGGAACGACGGCGGCAGGAGCGACCTGGGTCGGACGGCCGGGGGTCGGGTCTGCCGGCTCGCGTACGACCTTGACGCCTTCGTAGCCGGCACCGCCTGCGAGAGCGACTGCGGCGACGCCGACGGCGATCTTCGCAGTCACAGCCCCCGTTCCCACCCCGGCGGCCGTGCCCGCCGCCGTGCCGCCCCCGATCGTCGGCAGGCCGATCGCGGCGGACGCGCTGGGCGCGCCCTTGAAGAACGTCAGGGAGAACGGCAACGGCAGCAGTGCGAGGCCCTTGAAGGCGCGCCGGCGCCTCAGCCCGAGCGTGCCGAGGCGGGCGCAGCTCGGGCACTCCGCCAGATGCGCGACGAGCCGCTTGCGCTCCTTCCGGCCGAGGCGGCCGTCGGTCTGCTGCGAGAGCGCGAGCTCCGCGCGGTCGCACGTGACGAGATTCTCGAGTTCCTCGGCGAGCGAGCGGCGGGCACGGAAGATCAACGATTCGAGCGCGGGCTCCGAGACGTCGAGGATCGCCGCGATCTCCCTGTACGAGCGTCCCTCCATCTCCCTGAGGACGAGTGCTTCACGCTGCGTGTCGGGGATCCGCTGCAGTGCCCGGACGAGATCGTCGATCGACGGCGCATCTTCGTCGGCCTCGACTGAAGGAAGGTCGCGGTCGAGCTCGACCTGGCGCGGCCGGGACTGTTGCTGGCGGAAACGCTGCCGGATCAGGTTGTGCGCGATCGTGATCAGCCAGTTCGCGGGCTTGCGCGGTTGATCTCCCCGCTCGAGCGCACGGAGGGCGTTGACGAACGTCGTCTGCGTGACGTCTTCGGCATCGGCCCGGTTGCCGAGGACGGCATAGACGTAGCGGTAGACCTCCGCTGCGTGGGCTCGGTAGAGCTCGTCCAGGTCAGAGTTTGCCTGGATCCCGATCGGGTTTGTGGCCATCACCTGTAGATGCCCGAACGAACGCCGCTTCACGCCACTGCACAAAGTCCTTACATCTGATCGCGCAAGTTGTGCGATCCCGCGCGTCTACCCCTTGAAGCCACTACTGGGGGGTCACCGAAATGAAGAAGACTCTTGTCGCGGCCGTCGCCGCGACCACGATGCTCGCGTTCGCGGCCGCTGCGGCAGCGGCTCTGAGTCCCGGTGTCTACGACCCCGGTAATACGGGTTGTCCCAAGGCGGTCTATTCCAAGGGCACGCTCCACCTCGAGAAGAACTGCGCGACGTCCGTGAACGCGGCCGCCGGCGCGGACATCTCGGGCGCCGAGGGCCAGACCTTCACATCGGCCTCGTTCACGCTCGCGAGCGCGACTCAGTGCCAGGGCGGGTCGCCTCGGTTCGTCATCGTCACGGCGACGGGTCTCTTCCCGGTCGGCTGCAACAACGTCACGCCGGTCACCAACACGAACGGCACCGTCACGTACGTCTTCACCGCGGAGACGCTCGCGGCTGCGGGGCAGCAGGTCGCGACACCGACCGGCACGATCCAATCCGTGAGCGTCCTGATCGATGTTCAGGGGACGGCCGACCTGACGAAGATCACGTTCAACGGCAAGGCGCAGAAGGTGAAGAAGGGCCACGGCAAGGATCTGGCCTCGGCCGCGTGCAAGAAGGGCGGCTGGAAGACCTTCACGAACCCGAAGTTCAAGAATCAGGGGCAGTGCGTGAAGCATCTCGTTCACGCACGCAATGCCGCGAAAAGGGGCGCGCGCGGCTAGGCGGCGGCGCGCACGACCGTTCGCGGTGCGAGGCCGGGCGAGAGTCCGGCCTCGTTCATTTGAGCCAAGGAGGCACCGACCAGCATGAGCGAAGCAATTCTGTTCGACCGGGATCAGGTCGAGCGACTGAACGACATTGCCGAGCGGCCGAAGCGGCTCGGCCGATCGGAGTTGCTCTGGGTCGATGTCGATCGCGGCTCCGAGGAGGAGGCACGTCGCGTCGCGGAGACATTCGGACTCGACCGCGAGACGCGCGCCTGTCTGGCGACCTCGAAGGATCGAGCGATCTTTCGCGACCACGGCCGCTACATCCACGTCACCACGTATGCGCCGGACGAGGACGACGAAAGGCAGTTGGTCTCGCTCGAGTGTGTGGTGGGCGAACGCTGGGTCGTCACGGCGCACGATCAACCGATCCCCGTTCTCCGGGACTTCGCCGAGCGGGTCTCGGGCTCCGGTGATACGGGCTTGCTCGACGGGCCGGGATTCCTTGCGGCGCTTCTGGAGTGGGTGCTCGGGTCGTACTCGGCCGCGTTCGAGCGGATCGAGCACAGGCTGGAGGAATTCGACATCGACGCGATGCGCGGCGACGGTGACGCCGAAAGAGACATCGAGCGGCTGATCCAGATGCGGCGCGGGGTGGGGAACCTCCGGCGCGCGCTCGCAGCGCATCGCTCGGCACTCGTGTCGCTCACGCACCCGGAGCTGGAGGCGCTCGGAGACCACAACTCGAGCCGGCAGTTTCAGTCGCTGCTCGAGCGCTTCGAGTCGACCGTGCAGGAGGCACGGGACGCGCGCGAGGCGATCGTCGGTTCCTTCGACGTCCTCATCGCTCGCGGCGGTCACCGGACGAACGAGATCATGAAGGTCCTGACGCTCACCTCGGTGATCCTGCTGCCGGGCGCCCTGCTTGCCGCCGTGATGGGCATGAACTTCAAGGTCGGCCTCTTCGACGACCCGACGCTGTTCTGGGCAGTTGTCGCCGTGATCGTCGCGATAGCACCGCTCACGATCGGCCTCGCAAAGCACCGGAACTGGATCTAGGCCCGTCCCGTTTCAAACCAGTCGTGCCGGGGACGGAAGACGACGAACGAGCGCGCGTCTCAGTGAAAAACCGATAGGAGGACAACGTTGGACACAGCAGTGATCGTGATTTTTGTGATCGCCATTCTCATCGTGGCCGCCATCGCCTGGAGCGTTTGGCGTAAGCGGGAGGCCGAACGCGTCGAGGAACGCCGTCAGGAAGCGCAGGGCACGCGGGAGGAAGCCCGAGCGACCGAGAGGCGTGCCGAGCAGGCTCGGTTGCAGGCCGAGGAGCAGGCGGAGCGCGCGAAGCGCGAGGAGGCCGCCGCCGCGGATCTGCAGCGGAAGGCCGACGAGATCGACCCGGACGTCACCGAGGATGCCGAAGATGTCGAGGATGCCGAGGCTGAGACGGGAGGCCCGAGGCGCTAGCGCCTTCGCTCGTAGCGCAGGCGGACGCCGTTGTCACCCAGGCGCTCGAGCTCGACGAGCTCGAACGCCCGCAATGGGAACTCGCCGTCGGCCAGCGTCGGACCGCGGCCGACCAGCGTCGGCGCCACGCTCAACACGAGCTCGTCGAGCAGGTCGGCCGCGAGCATCTGTCCCGCGAGGTCGCCGCCACCCACGAGCCAGGTTCGCTTCAACCCGCGCGCCTCGATCGATCGCACCAGCTCGGCGAGGTCTCCTGCGAAGAGCTCGATCGGCTCCGCGCCGGCGAGCGGGGCGAGCGACTCCGCATGGGTGACGATCCACGTCGGGTTGTCGCTGTACGGCCACGAGCCGTGCCGGACCATGAAATCCCAGGTGCGTGCGCCCATGATCAGCGAGTCGAGCCCGGCGTAGAAGCTCGCGTAGTCGCCGCCCTCCGGCCCGCTCGAGAGCGTCTGCAGGAACGACAGGTCGTGGTCGGGCCCGGAGATCCGCCCGTCGAGGCTCATCGCTGCGTAGTAGACGACCACGGCGGACACATACGATCTCAAAGAATGAAGATCGTCGCGCGGGAGTTAGCGGCGTCTCAGTGCCACTTGAGGACGTCGATCGAGACGATCGCGTCCGGGTTCAGGAAGCGGTCGCCGAGCATCGGCCACTCCCCGTCGTTGACATCCGCGAGCTTCGCGATCGTCTTCTGAGCCAGGACGAGCGCGTCCTCGTAGGTGGGGGCGCCGCCGACGAGAATTGTCTCGCCGTCGCGCAGCCGGAGCACGACCCGGCGTTGTTGATCGAGCGGGTCCGTGCGCGGCTCGGCACCGACGATCACGGGGCTGAGGGGCGGCTCGCTGAAGGCGTGCATGGTCTCTCCTGGAACGTTGGCGGCTGCGGAGCGGCGTGCCACTCCACACGCTCACTATGCGACCGACGTCGGGTGCCCGCCGTCCCTCGGAAGCGTGATTCGCCAGTAAGCTCGCGGTGTGGCCGAGTCCTGGCGCATCGTGGCCATCTGCACGATTCGGCCGATCGCCGAGGCCCTCGTCGGGGCGCTTCGCGACCTCGGGCACGATCCGGTCGCGCTCCTGGCACCTCGCCGTGACAACGAGCGAGAGGAGTTCCTCCGGCTCACCGGCGCGAGCGCGCCGCCAGGGGTTGACGTTCTCTTCGCCCGCGACAAGTGGTCGATCGAGCGTCTTCTGCGTGCGTATGAGCCCGATCTGGCGATCTGCTGGGGCTTCCCCTGGAAGATTCCGCAGGTCGCGCTCGACGTACCCCGGCTCGGATCGATCAACCATCACCCTGGACTGCTCCCGCGCCACCGCGGCCCGATTCCACTCGCCTGGGCGCTACGCGACGGCGACACCCAATGGGGTGCGACGTGGCACCGCATGGACGCCGAGCTCGACACCGGCAACGTGCTCGGGCAGGCGACGGTGCCGATCGAGGACGACGACGTCGACATCGGCGAGTTCGGCCCGAAGCTCCTTCGCGCCGGCCTCGACCTTCTGCCCGCGGTGCTCGCGCGAGTCGCAGCCGGCGATCCCGGAGACCCACAGCCGGCGGACGGCGTGAGCTGGGCCGGCCACTTCGAGGACGACGACTACGCGCGCGTCGACTGGTCGCAGCATGCGCGCACGATCCACAACCAGGTTCGCGCCTGGCATCTCACCTTCGGTCTCTCCGGGCTCGTCGCGCCCGTCGCCGAGCTGGACGGGGAGCAGGTCGTGCTCCTGCAGACGCGGCTGACGGATCCCGGCGAGGGAGCGCGACGGGTCGAGTGCGGCGACAGCCCGATCTGGATCGTCGCCTCGAAGCCCGCCTAGGGGAGACTTCTACGAGACGAGGACGTCGATCGAGGCAACCGAGGCGGGGCGGAGGAAGCGTCCGTCCAGCTCGGGCCAGTCGCCCGATTCCTCGGCGGTGCTGAAGCTGCGAACGAGCTCTTTCGCTGCATCGATCGCGCCGGTGCGATCGTCGAACGTGCCGAGCTCGAACTCCTCGCCGCCCAGCATCCGCACGACGAGCTTCGCTGCGGTCGTCTCCACCGCCGGCGACTCGACCAGCGCGAGCGGCTCGACGGTCGCAATCGGTGCCGGGGGATCGGGAAGTGGAGCCGCCGGCGGCAGCGTCGTCGTCGACATCACGGGGACGGGCTTCAAGGGAACGGGCACATCGAGAAACGACGGAGATGGTCCGATCAGCTCGGGGCTCAAGGGAGGCTCGGAGCCACCAAGCAGGCTCGCAGACGCGCCTGGACCGCTCGCAAAGTCATACATGGAATGCACCTACTCCTCTCCGGCCGCCGCAAGGGACCGGGGTTCGTTCACCGCAATAGGTGGAGTATCGGCGTCCGATGTGGCAGTCGTCGTCCCTCATGCGGGGGACATGCGTGCGGGAACGAAAAACGGCCGGAGGCGCCACAGCGCCCCCGGCCGTCGGTGTGAAGCGGGTTTCGTTAGGAGTCGTCGCCGTCGCCGTGCACGGTGACGCTCTTGACGGTCTCGCAGTTGATGTAGACGTCCGTCGTCTCCTTCGCGTTCAGCCAGAGGACGTCGTTGCCGGGGCCGCAGTCGATCGTGTCGACCTGGCGGTCGCGTGCGAGCGAGTGAAGCACGTCGTCTCCGTCGCCGCCCTGCTGCGTGTCGGTGCCGCGGCCGGGCCAGATGCGGTCGTTGCCGGGGCCGCCGTCGAGGGCGTCGTCGCCCGGGCGTCCGCGGAGGACGTCGTTGCCGTCGCCGCCGTTGACGGTGTCGTTCCCGTAGCCGCCCCAGACGCGGTCGTTGCCGGTGTCGCCGTTGAGCGTGTCGTTGTCGCGGTTGCCGTAGACGTGATCGTTGCCGTCGCCGGCGCTGACGATGTCATCACCTGCGCGGGCGATGATGCGATCCGCGCCGGGCGTGCCGGTGATGCTGTCGGCCTTCATGGTGCCCTTGATCACGACGACGCCGTGTGCGATCGCGGCGCCGGTGGCGACGAGAGCTGTGAGAGCCGCAACGGTGCCGACCATGTACCTGACCTTCTTCATCTGATGTCCTCCTGTTGGAACGCTGATGAGTCGAAGTTCGTAGGCCCATCCTTTCCAGGGCCTGTCAGCCGGCAGTACGCCCAACGTAAAACCGAGGTAAAACGGCGGGAGGGCTTGGTGGAAAGTCGCTCGTCGCTGGGGTGCGATGCTCGTTCCGAGGCAAAGGACGCAGGGAGCGCCGATAGCCGAAGCTATCGGCGCGATTGAGGACGCGGCCTCGGGGCGTGCAGCGCGGCCCAGCGGCTCAGCCGATGTTTCACCAAGCCCTCCTAGGCTTGGGTGAGCGCCGCGTGGGCGGGCTCAGGGCCGCCCGGTGCGGGGAGGGGAAGGTGCACGGTGAAGACAGTCAGCTGCCCCGGCTCGCTCGAGGCCTCGACGGAGCCGCCCATCCCTTCCGTGAGCTCCTTCACGATCGCGAGCCCCAGGCCCGTGCCTACCGGACGCTCGCGTCCATAGCGGGAGTAGAGATAGAAGCGCTCGAAGGCGCGCGCAAGCTCCTCCGCCTTCAGGCCAGGGCCCGTGTCCTCGACTCGAAGCTCGCCTGGAGCCGTGACGATGCGAACGGTGGCTCCCGCCGGCGCGAGACGCAGGGCGTTCTCCACGAGATTCGAGACGATCTGGAGCACTCGGTCCGCATCTCCGATCGCCGGTGCCTCGCCCTGGGCGACGAGCTCCAGCGTCACGCCGAAGTCGCGCACCTGTCCTTCGTAGCGCCGAACCGCCTCCCGTCCGATCTCGGACAGGTCGATCGGCTCGCGCCGCACGCTGAACTCCGCCTTGTTCATCCGCGCGAGATCGAGCAGGTCGCCCACGAGCCGCTCCAGCCGGTGTGACTCGCCGACGATCGTCCCCGCCGCCTCCCCCGGTGGCAGCACCCCCTCCTGCAGTCCCTCGGCGTAACCCCGGATTGCGGTGAGCGGCGTCTTCAGCTCGTGGCTGACCGAGAGCAGGAACGCTCGCTCGGCTTCCCGCGCCTTGGTGAGCGCAATAGCGAGGTCATTGAAGCTTTCCGCCAGCTGTGCGAGCTCTCGCGGGCCCTCGACCGGCACCAGCGGCGGTTGCTCGGTCGAGCTCGCGAGGCCGCGGGTCGCCTCGGCGACTCGCCGCACGGGTCTCGCGATCGCCCGCGCAAGCAGAAACGCGATCAGGGCTGCGAGTGCGGACGTGACGATTGCCGCCACGATCAGGCCCTGCACCTGCGGTCGCCAGGCCGAGTTGGTCGAGCTCGCAGGCCGCAGCAGCACGAACCCCTTGCCGCGAACGAGTCGGGCGGCGTACAGGTATCGGGTGCCCTCGGACTCAATCGTCCCGTCGAGCCGGGCGCCGCGCCGAAGTCGTGCTGCTCGGTCGGGTGGGAGGAGCGGCGACGAGCCGTCCAGCGCCACTTGCTCGACTCTCTGGTCCTGGCGATCGAAGAAGTCCTGGAGCGACTGGAGCCGCGAGAAGGGCAGGATCGCGTCGCGTTCGCGCTCGACGAGGAGGTCGAGCTGGGCCGAGACGTCCCGGACCGTGTTCCGCTCGACCGCCCGGCGTGTGAGCACCGCTCCGAGTGCAAGCGTGAGCGCCAGCGAGAGCAGCGCAACCAGCGCGATCGCCGCGAACAGGCGGGCTCGCAGCGACGTCAAGCTCACGGGCGGATGGCCTTGTAGCCCGACCCTCGGAACGTACGGATCGCATCCGGCCGGCCAAGTTTGCGGCGCAGCTGTGCGACGTGGACGTCGACGGTGCGCGTGCCGCCCGCGTAGGTCATGCCCCACACGCGATCGAGCAGCTGGTCGCGGGAAACGACGATGCCCGCGTTCTCGAGCAGGTAGGCCAGCAGGTCGAACTCCTTGCCGGTCAGTTCCACGGGCTCGCCCGACACGGTGACCTCACGCGCGAGGGTGTCGACGACGACATCGCCGAGCTCGAGCGTCGCCGACAGCGTGGTGGGCTGGCTGCGGCGGAGCAAGGCCTTGACCCGGGCTGCGAGCTCGCGGGGCGAGAACGGCTTCGCGACGTAATCGTCAGCGCCGAGCTCCAGTCCCGCGACTCGGTCGGCTTCCTCGTCGCGCGCGGTCAGCATCAGGATCGGCACGGTCGAGCGTGCACGAATGCCGCGGCAGACGTCGAATCCGTCCTGGCCCGGAAGGCCGATGTCGAGGATGACGACGCCGGGGCGGACCTGGTCGAGCGTTGCGAGCGCGTCCTCGCCGGACCGCACCCACGCGACCCGGTAGCCGGACTGCTCCAGATACGCACTGACGAGCGAGCCGATGGACTCCTCGTCCTCGACGAGCAGGAGCTGCGCGCCGGGTGTGGCCGCGGCGTTGGACCCCGCGGGCTCCGTCGCGGTCATCCCCGGCCGGCGCGGACCTCGGTTGCCGGCGCGTCGCCGTCCCGGATCACGGTCGCAGTCATGCCCTTCCGGAGAGCGGCGTATGCGGCCGGCTGCCCACCGACGGTGATCGCGGCGGTCGGCGCCACGGCGATCGTCACGAGGCTGCCGTCGCGCTCGCGGAGCACGAGCGCCCCGTTCGCCTTGCTGCGGATGACGCCGCGGTCGACCCGGTAGAGGTGCAGGGCGCCGCCGTCCTTGACCAGGACGTCGGCACGCACGAGCTTGGGGCCGAAGAAATACGTCCCGAGCGAGCCTGGAAGCGCGAAGCCTGCCGGAGCGGCAAGCAGCACCGCGTTCACGAGCAGGAGGGCCGCCACGGCCCAGAGCGCCTTCGATCGTCTCGGCTTCATGCGCGCATTGTTGCCGACCTTCGTCACCGTGTCGTGCCCTCCGTGTAATGGCGGTGTAAAAACATCAGTTTCAGCTGGGAAACGAAGGATTCATGAGTTTGGTGCAGTCCGGATTTGCGGTAAGAAGGGACCTGTGGGTCGCCGCCGCCTCGGAAGCCTGGTCTGGCTGGGGATGATCCTCGCCGGAAGTTGCCTGGCTGCCGTCGTCGTTTTCGCGTGGCCCGAGCCTACGACGTACACGACTCGACTGCCGCACGGCGAGTCGAGGCCGAAGACACCCAACGCCGCAGCCAAGCCCCAGGCGTCGGTCAAGAGAGTTGTCGCGAGCGCCGATGTCGTCGCACCGCCGCAAGCCGAGCCCGCTCCGGACGAGGAGATCGTCGAGCGCGAGCTCGCCGGCCCGCCTCCGGTCTCGTCCGAAGCCGAGTCCGAGCAGGACGACGGCTATCGCCCGGAGACTCCGGAGGAGCTCGGCGCGAAGCCGCTTCCCGGCATGGATCCGGACGCGGCTACGCCGTAGCGGCCGCGGCGGTCCGCCGCATGCTGACGAGCTGCCGCGCCGTGAGCAGCGTCATCGCAAGCCCGGTCAGACCGGCGACCGTGAAGCTGAGCTGGGTGCCGCCGAGCTCGACCAGCCAGCCGGCGAAGAGTCCGCCGATGGGCGCGAACCCGGCGAACGCCCAGAGATAGAGGCTGACGACCCGTCCGCGCAGGTGGTCAGGCGCGTTGAGCTGGAGGATCGAGTTCGCGTTCGACGTCCAGAGCGTGAAGCAGCCGCCGGCGATGAACAGCAGCACGCCGCATGCCCAGACCGTTTCCAGCGGGGCGAGAGCGAGCAGCGAGATGCTGAAGCCCCCCGTGCCGAGAACGAGCACCTTCCAGCTGGCGCGGCCGATCGCGGCTGACAGCAGTGCCCCGCCGAGCGCGCCGCCGCCGAAGCAGGCGGAGAGGATCCCGAAGACCTCCGGCCCCGTGTTGAGCGTGTCCGAGGCGAGCAGCGGCAGGAGGACGTGGAAGTTGAAGCCGACGGTGCTGACGACGGTGACGATCAGGAGCACGAGGCGCATCTGCGGCTGGCCGAGGACCCAGGAGAAGCCCTCGCGGATGCCGCGCATCATCGTCGGGGGCTCGCCGCTCCGCTGGAGCGGGATCAGCTCCTCCTTCCGCATCAGCAGGAGTCCCGCCAGGACGGCGAGGAACGTGATCGTGTTGATCAGGAAGCAGGCCCCGACGCCGACCGCGGCGATCAGGACCCCGGCGACCGCCGGGCCGACGACGCGCGAAGCGTTGAAGAGGCTCGCGTTCAGGGCGACGGCGTTCGGCAGCTCCTCGCGTCCGACCATCTGGAAGGTGAGCGCCTGGCGGCCGGGCGCGTCGAACACGAGCGCCGTCCCGGAGAGAATGGCGAGCACGTAGACGAGCCACAGCGTCTGCGAGCCGGTGAGGACGAGGAGAGCGAGAACCGCGGAGAACGTCATCGAGACGCTCTGCGTCGTGATGACGAGCTTGCGGTTGTCGATCCGGTCGGCGACGACCCCCGCAACGAGGCCGAAGACCGTGAAGGGGACGAAGCGACAGAATGCGAGCGCTCCGACGGCGAGCGGGGAGTGAGTGAGCTCGACCACGAGCCACGCGAGCGCGATGTTCTGCATCCAGGTGCCGCTCACCGAGATCACCTGCCCGGTGAAGAAGAGGCGGTAGTTGCGGTGGCGGCGGAGGCTTGCGAAGGTGCGCGCGTTGAGCGCGAGGAGACCGGCCGTCACAGGAGCTTTCCGAGCGGTTCGATCGCGGCTTCGACCGCGGCCAGCTCGTCGTCGTCGAGCCCGCCGAGCCGATCGGCGAGCCAGGTCGTCCGCCGCGCGCGCACACGGCGCAGCAACCGCTCGCCTTCGTCGGTGAGCGCCAGGCCGACGCGGCGGCGATCGTTCTCGTCGCGCACGCGCGCGAGCAGATCTGCCTTCTCGAGCCGGTCGACGTATCCGGAGAGGGCGGGAGCCGAGATCCGTTCCTCGGCCGCCAGCTCGCGCAGGCTCATGCCCGGGTTGTTGCGAACCAGCCAGAGGAGCGTGACCTGACGGCTCGTGACGCCGAGCTGCTCCGTCTCCTGGCGTAGCTGGCGCGAGAGGCGCAGCAACGCCGGCCGCAGCTGATTCGCGACGGTGAGGGGGTCGGCGATAACGTCGTTAACCATTAACTTGGTTATGAGTTTACCAAATGGAAGCTATTGCGCGTCCCCCATCCGGGTCATTAGCGTGGAGCCATGACCGAGCGGCTCGCCCGGCACGCGGCTCTGCACCCGAAGCGGATGGTCGCGATCTGGGGGGCGGTCTTCGTCCTTTCGATCGCCGCGATCGCGGCGCTGCTCCCGTCCGCGATCACGACCGACGCCCACGTCACGAACAATCCGGAGTCGGAACAGGGCTACGCGGCGATGGCGAGGCACGCCCGTCCTTCGGACAACTTCGTGAACGAGGTCGTCGTCTTCCGGGCGCCCGGCCGGGACGTGGCGAAGGATGCCGATGTGCGGCGCGCAGTCGAGCAGCTCGCAGCTTCGCTCGAGGCGACCGGGCGCACCTTCCGGGTCACGAGCCCGTACGGCTCGAACAACGCCGGCTTCTTCTCGCGCGACCGGGACGCGGCGGTGCTGACGATCGGCATGGGGTCCGACCCCGACGTGGGGATCAAGGACGTGATCGCCGCTGTCGAGCGCGCCGACGACGGTCCCTACGAGGTGACGATCACCGGCGAGTACACAGCGGACGACGACCTGCTCTCGCTCTCGAACAAGGATCTGAAGGAGGGAGAGCTGTTCTTCGGTCTTCCGGCTGCGCTGCTCGTGCTGCTGGTCGTGTTCGGCGCCGTCGTCGCCTCGCTCGTGCCGCTGCTGCTGGCAATCGTCGCCATCGTCTTCGCACTGGCGCTTGTTGCGATCGCCGGGCAGGTGTCGGAGGTCTCGTTCTTCATCGTCAACATGCTCACGGGCATGGGCCTCGCGCTGGGGGTCGACTACTCGCTCTTCATCGTCTCCCGCTTCCGTGAGGAGCGAGCGCGGGGGGTCGAGAAGATCGAGGCCATCGAGGCGACCGGCCGGACGGCGAGCCGGGCCGTTCTCTTCAGCGGTACGGCGTTCGTGATCGCGCTCAGCGGGATGCTGCTCGTACCGGACACGATCCTGCGCAGCCTCGCGCTCGGAGCCGTTCTCGTCGGGGTGACGGCGGTGACGGCGGCGATGACCTTGCTGCCGGCGGTGCTCTCGCTGCTGGGCGACCGGGTCGACGCGCTCCGGCTCCCGTTCCTGGGCCGACGCGCGGCGGGTGAAGGCCGCTTCTGGGGCTCGGTCGTCTCGCGTGTGCAGCGGAGGCCGCTCGTCAGCCTTGTCTTGTCCGTTGCGCTCCTGGTCGCGCTCGCGCTGCCGGCACTCGAGCTTCGCACCGGCTCGGCAGGTGTGCGGACGATCCCGGACGGCTATCCGTCGAAGGACGGCTTCAATGCGCTCGTGAGCGAGTTCGGCGTGGGCACCGTGGACTCGGCGCAGGTGGTCGCCGAGGGCAACGTCGAGAGCGCGGAGGCACGCAAGGCGATCGGTGAGCTCGTACAGCTGATCTCCGACGACCCGGCCTTCCGCACCCCGGAGGCTTCGATGTCGCCAGACGGTGAGCTGGCGATCGTCGAGGCACAGGTTCGCGGCGACAGCCGTGACGAATCCGCCGTGCAGGCGGTCGAACGGCTCCGCGCCCAGGTTGTGCCGCGCGCGATAGCCGGTACCGACCTGAGCGTCTTCGTCACCGGCGAGACGGCCGAGATCGTCGACTACCGGGAGATGCTTCGGAGCTGGCTGCCGATCGTCTTTCTCTTCGTGCTCGGCCTCAGCTTCGTGCTGCTCGACGATCGCGTTCCGCTCACTCGTCGTGCCGGCGAAGGCGATCGTGCTCAATCTGCTGTCGGTCGGTGCCGCGTACGGCATGATCGTGCTCGTCTTTCAGAAGGGAGTCGGTAACGAGCTCTTCGGCTTCCCGCAAGTCGACGCGATCGAGGCCTGGCTGCCTCTCTTTCTCTTTTCCGTTCTCTTCGGGCTGTCCATGGACTACCACGTCTTCCTGCTCAGCCGAATCCGCGAGCGCTATACGCAGACGGGGGACACGAGCGAAGCGGTGTCGTTCGGGGTCCGGACGACCGCCCGCCTGATCACCGGCGCGGCGCTGATAATCATCGTCGTCTTCGCGGGGTTCGCGACCGGAGAGCTCGTGATGTTCCAGCAGATGGGCTTCGGAATCGCGGTCGCTCTCCTGATCGACGCGACGCTGGTCCGCTCGGTGCTCGTCCCGGCGGCGATGGAGCTGCTCGGCGACCGCAACTGGTGGCTGCCGAGCTGGCTGGGCTGGCTACCGCATCTCGAGGTCGAGGCAGAAGGCCACTAGGCCGCGACGAAGCGCGCGATCCGTCTGCCGATCTCCTCGCCCCGATCCTCCTGCAGGAAGTGGCCGGCGCCCTGGACTGTCTCCGGCTCGAGTGCGCCCGGGATGTGAGCCGCGATCCGCTCCGCGGCACGGGGCGAGAAGATCGGGTCGGAGTCGGAGAAGAGCACCAGCGCGGGCTTCTCCCAGTGCGCGAGCTCCTCGCGGACCTTCATGTGCACGGGCAGGTCCGGGTGGTCGGGGGAGATCGGGACAAGCCCTGGGAAGGCGAGGATCCCCGCCTTCGACTCGGGCACCGGCCAGGGCGCGCTGTACGCCGTCTCGACCTCCTCGCTCATCGGCTGGACGGCCGAGATCTGGACGAGCCGGCCGGGCACGATCTCGGTCCCGAGCCGCACCAGCCAGTCGCGGAAGCGCAGCCACTCCTCGGACGGCGGCCGGCCGCCGCCGATGCCGGTGTTCATGATCACGAGCCGCCCGACCCGGTCGGGATGCTCGACGGCGAGGCGGAGCCCGATCGGGCCGCCCCAGTCCTGCACGACCACCGTGGCGTCGCGTAGGTCGAGATCCTCGACCAGCCGGACGATCGACGCCGCGTGGAAGTCGTAGGAGTAGTCCTCGACCTGGAGCGGCTTGTCCGAGCGTCCGAAGCCGAAGTAGTCGGGCGCGATCGCCCGGGCCGACGGCGTCAGCTCGGGGATGATCTTGCGGTAGAGGTACGACCAGGTCGGTTCGCCGTGGAGAAGCAGAACCGGCGGGCCCGACCCCTCGTCGAGGTAGTGCATCCGCAGGCCGTCCTGCTCGAGGTAGTGCGGCTCGAAGTCGTAGCCGGGCAGGCCGTCGAACTGCTCGTCGGGAGTGCGGTAGGCGCCCACGCGCCGACTCTAACCTCGTGAGGCGTGGTTTCTCTGCTCTGCGGGAACGATCGTGCGCATGGCCGAGCCTCCCCGCGTGCCGCCCGATCCCGACGACGAGACCGTCATCGTCCCGCCGGAGGACGAGACGGTCGTCGCCGACGACTGGGGCCTCGAAAGTGAGGTGTTCGTCGAGGAGGAGGAGACCGGGCCGCCCCCTCCCAAGCGCCCATTGATCTGGCCGTGGCTGCTCGCGCTCCTGGTCGTCGTGCTCGGCGGCCTCGGCGCGTATCTCCTTTTCGCCGGCGACGACGACGAGGCGACGGCAACGACGGCGACCGCGTCGACCACGACGCAGCAGCAGGTGACTGTTCCCGATGTCGTCGGTACGACGTCCTCCGAGGCGACGGCCACTCTTCGTAATGCAGGTCTCGATGCGAATCTCGTCTCCGTGCCTTCCGATCGGTCGCCCGGCACGGTGATCGCACAGAATCCGTCGGCCGGCGAGGAGGTGGCCGACGGCTCGGCTGTGAGGCTGAACGTCGCCGAAGCCGCCAAGCCCGCTCCCGCGACCACCGCGCCGGAGACGACTGCGCCGACACCACCACCACCGCGCCTGAGCCGGCTGTCGTCCCGGACGTGGTCGGCCAGGAGCTCGCGGACGCAGCCCGCACCTTCAGCGAGGAGGGACTGAAGGTCGCCGTCGTCTACGTTCCCTCGAACGAGCCGGCAGGCAGCGTCGTGGCACAGGCGAGACCGCCGGGTGCCCAGCTCCAGGCCGGGGACACCGTTCAGGTGAACGTCTCGACCGGGGCCGAGCCCGCGCCCGACGTGCAGGTTCCGGATGTCACAGGCGAGAAACAGGCCGACGGCAGGAACCAGCTGAAATCGGCCGGATTCGAGGAGCTCACGCTCCAGGAGCCGACGGACGACCGCTCGCGCGCGGGCTCTGTGCTCTCGCAGACGCCGTCGGGCGGCGCCAACATCCCGCGCGGCTCGCTGGTGCTCCTCTACGTCGGCGCTTAGCCGCTACTTCGGGGCGGGGTCGAGCTTGTAGCCGACGCCGTAGCGCGTCTGGATGAAGGTGTTCGTCGAGGAGCGGGCGTCGATCTTCTCCCGCAGCTTGCGGACGAAGACGTCGACCGTGCGGTCACGATGCGAGGCGCGCCGGCCCCAGACCCGCTGCAGCAGCTCGTCACGGGTGAGAACACGGCCCTGGTCGAGCGCGAGTGCGTAGATCAGCCGGAACTCGGTCGGCGTCAGGTCGGCGCTCTCGCCGTCGATGTAGGCCTGGACGTTGCGGGGATCGAGCCGTAGCTCCTCGACGTTGATCTCGTCGCCGCGTCGCGGCTCCTGCGCGCGGGTGCCCCGGCGTGCGGCAGCGGACACGCGGGCCGCGAGCTCCTTCATCGAGAACGGCTTCACGATGTAGTCGTCAGCCCCCAGCTCGAGCGCGTTGATCCTGTCGTGCTCGGTCCCGCGAGCGCTGACGACGACGATCGGCGTGCCGATCCCCTCGCCGCGGGCCTGCTCGATCACCCGCCAGCCGTCGATGCCGGGGAGCATCAGGTCGAGGACGCAGACGTCGGGCTGCTCATACCGAAGCCGGGCGAGCCCGGTCTCACCGTTGGCGACACCGACGGCATCGAAGCCGGCGGCCGTCAGGTGCCGCGCCATGCCCTGGGCGATGACGTCGTCATCCTCGATGATCAGAACCTTCGCCATCCGGTATCCAGATCATGAAAGCCCCCGCAGGTTGCAGGGGGCAAATGGTGGTGAAGGGATGGTATCTAGGTGGTGAAACGGTGCCGGTGTGCTGGCCCTCTGTTAGAACCGGCGGATGGAACGCGACGCGCAACGGGGCCGGGTACTGATCGAGGAGAGCCGCGAAGCGGTCGTCGTCATCGACGAAGAGGGACGCGTGCTCGCAGCCAGCCGCCGGGCACGACAGTCGCTCGACGGCGTGCTGGAGGGCGACTTGCTGCCTCCGGAGCTGCTTCGCACCGATGCCGGCCGGGCCCCGCTCGTGGTCAGCTACCAGGTCGGCGGGCAGACGGAACGGCTCTTGTACCTCTCCGAGGCAGGAGACCTCGCCGCCTACGAGGAGCTCCGCTCGGGCTTCACTGCCGCGGTCTCGCATGAGCTGCGCACGCCGCTTGCACGGCTTCTCTCACTCCTGGAGCTCGCCGCTCTGCCGGGCGAGGACGTGCCGCAACTCCTCGAGCAGTCGCGCCGAGAGATCGATCAGATCGTCGAGCTGATCGACGAGGTGCTCTTCCTGGCCGAGCTCGAGTCTGGGACCCGCGTCGTCTCGCTTGGCGCCGAGCCGGTGCTCCCCGTCCTGCACGAAGTCGCGTCCGAGCTCGAGGAGCAGGCGGCGCGAGCTGCGGTGACCTTGGTCGTCGAGGGGGACGACGACGCAACGGCGGAGGTGCGGCCGCGAATGCTCCGGGTCGTCGCTCGAAACCTGGCCGAGAACGCGATTCGCTACGCGGGCCCGGGTGCGAACGCGATCCTTTCGGTGCGCAAGTCGAACGGCGAGGTAGTGCTTCGCGTCGTCGATGACGGCGCCGGCGTCGACCAGGCCGACATCGCGCGCCTGTTCGAACGCTTCTACCGGGCCGACCGCTCGCGCGGCTCGCGCGGTACGGGTCTTGGGCTGGCAATCGTGAAGCACGTCGTCACCTCGGCGGGGGGCACGGTCGATGCCAGCGGTGGACGTGGGCGTGGGCTCGAGATCCGCTGCTCGTTCCCCACTCGGTCGTAGTTCCTTCACCACCCTTTCACCTGATCTTCACCATCCGGCACCCCCTGCTCGGGCTGGAGTTGGAACACTCGGCCGTATGACAAACAAATCAGGAACGATCACGAAGATTGCGTTGATACTGGGCTTGGTGGCCCTGCTGGCGGCCGGTTGTGGCCGCGACGACGACAACGCGAGCGGCACCTCGACTTCCGCCGGCGGCAGCAGCGACCTCTCGGGGCGCATCGAGGCGGACGGCTCCAGCACGGTCGGCCCGTACGCGACTGCGGCGGCCGAGCGCTTCCAGCAGCAGAACAGCGGCGTCCAGGTCACGGTGGGCGTCTCCGGCACCGGCGGCGGCTTCGAGCGCTTCTGCCGCGGCGAGACGGACCTTTCGAATGCCTCGCGCGCGATCAAGGACGACGAGGCCGCCGCCTGCAAGGCGAAGGGCATCGAGTATGTCGAGTTCCAGGTTGCGAATGACGCACTCACGGTCGTCGTGAACAAGGACAACGACTGGGCCACGTGCCTCACCACAGAGCAGCTGGCGAAGATGTGGGGGCCGGACTCCAAGGTGAAGAACTGGAACGAGGTCGACCCCTCCTTCCCCGACCAGAAGTTGTCGCTCTTCGGTCCCGGCACCGACTCCGGCACGTTCGACTACTTCACCGGAGAGATCAACGGCGAGGAGGGCGCGAGCCGCTCCGACTACTCGGCGAGCGAGGACGACAACACGATCGTCACGGGTGTCGCAGGCGAGAAGGGCGGCCTCGGCTACTTCGGGTTCTCGTACTTCGAGGAGAACCAGGACACGTTGAAGGCCGTCGAGATCGACGGCGGAGATGGTTGTGTCGCCCCCAGCGTCGCGACTGCCCAGGACGGCACCTACAAACCGCTCTCGCGCCCGCTCTACATCTACGTGAAGAAGGACTCGCTCGCGCGGCCGGAGGTCGAGGCGTTCCTCAGCTACATCCTCGACAACGAGACCGCGATCGCCGAGGCCGCGCAGTTCGTCCCGCTCACGGACGAGCAGCTCACGAAAGCGAAGAGCGACCTCGAGAGCGCGCTGGGGTCGTAGTTGGCCTCACCTGAACTCGCCGCCGGCGCGGGGCCGCAGCTCCGCGCCAAGCGGAGGCGGTACGGCGAGGACGTCGTCAAGGGCGTCCTCGCCGTCTGTGCGCTGATCTCGGTCGCAACGACGGTCGGGATCGTGATCGCGCTCTTCGTGCCGGCCTTCGAGTTCTTCCAGGAGGTGTCGATCGGCGACTTCTTGACGGGAACGGTGTGGGCCCCGCTCTTCCAGCCTGCCCATTTCGGCGTTCTGCCCTTGATCTCCGGGACTCTTCTCGTGACGGTGATCGCCGCCGTCGTCGCGATGCCGCTCGGGCTCGGTGCGGCGATCTACCTCAGCGAGTACGCATCGCCGCGCGCACGCGGCATCCTCAAGCCGGCGCTCGAGCTGCTCGCCGGGATCCCGACGATCGTGTTCGGCTACTTCGCGCTCACGTTCATGACGCCGCTCCTGCGCGATGTCGGGATTCAGGTCGATGTCTTCAACACGCTCTCCGCGGCGCTCGTGATGGGCGTGATGCTGATGCCGACCGTTGCCTCGCTCTCCGACGACGCGATGGGCGCCGTGCCGCGCGACCTGCGCGACGGGGCCTACGCGCTCGGGGCCACGAAGGTGCAGGTCGCGACGCGAATCGTGGTGCCGGCCGCCGTCTCCGGCATCGTCGCCTCCTTCGTGCTCGCGATCTCGCGCGCCATCGGCGAGACGATGATCGTGCTGATCGCGATGGGTCAGCAGCCGAACCTGACGTTCGATCCCCGCGAGGCGGCAGAGACGATGACCGCGTTCATCGCCGCCACCGGCGCCGGCGACGTCCCGACCGGGTCGCTCGAGTACAAGACGATTTTCGCGGTCGGCGCAACGTTGTTCGTGCTGACGCTGATCATGAACGTGTTCGCGATCCGTCTCGTTCGCAAGTACCGCGAGGTGTACGAATGAGTCGCAGCGCTCTCTGGGGCGGGATCTTCAAGGGGCTCCTGCTTCTCTCGCTCTTCGTCGGCTTCGCGACGCTCGGCGTCCTGCTCGCGGATGTCTTCCACGACGGCCTGCCGTACCTCGACCTCACCCTCTTGACGAACGGGCCTTCGTCCGACCCCCAGCAGGCCGGCGCCCGCCCCGCGATCCTGGCGACGCTCTACATGGGCGTGCTGCTGCTGCTCTTCGTCGTTCCGATCGGCGTCGGCACCGCCCTGTACCTCGAGGAGTACGCGAACAAGACCCGGTGGTACAACCGTCTGCTCGAGATCAACATTCAGAATCTCGCCGCCGTGCCGTCGATCGTCTACGGCATTCTCGGCCTCGCGTTCCTCGTTCGCGGGATCGGCCTCGGCCGGGTGCTGCTCGCCGGCGCGATGATCCTGACGCTGCTCGTCCTGCCGACGGTGATCATCTCTGCGCGCGAGGCGATCCGATCGGTGCCCGACTCGATCAGGCAGGGGGGCTATGCCCTCGGTGCGACGCAGTGGCAGGTGGTCTCACGTCAGGTGCTGCCGGCGGCGATCCCGGGGATCGCGACCGGCTCGATTCTCGCGCTCTCCCGCGCGATCGGCGAGACAGCCCCGCTGATCATGATCGGCGCCGTCACGTTCATTTCCTTCGACCCGACGATCCTGGGGCCGTTCACGGCACTCCCGATCCAGATCTTCCAGTGGGTCCGGCTCCCCCAGGAGGAGTTCAAGCAGCTCGCGGCGGCAGCGATCATCGTGCTGCTCGCGATTCTCTTGGTTCTGAACGGCTTCGCCATCTACATCCGGAACCGCTACCGAAAAGCATGGTGACCATGTCCACAGACACAAGCACTACGATCGAGCCGATGAGTCTGGCCGACATTGCGAAGCAGCACGGCGACGCGGGTGTGACGAACCGCGAGGCGGTTTTCCAGGTGAAGGATCTCGCCGTTTCGTACGGCACGAACGTCGCGATCCGCGAGGTGAGCATCGACGTCTTCAAGAACGCGATCACGGCGTTCATCGGACCGTCCGGCTGTGGCAAGAGCACGCTGATCCGCTGCTTCAACCGGATGAACGACCTCGTGCCGACTGCGAAGGTCGAAGGCGAGGTGCTCTACCACGCCAAGGACCTCTACGCTGACGAAGTCGACCCGGTCGAGGTGCGGCGCCGGATCGGCATGGTCTTCCAGAAGCCGAATCCGTTTCCGAAGTCGATCTACGACAACATCGCCTTCGGGCCGCGTGTGCTCGGGATGAAGAACGACATGGACGGTCGCGTCGAGCGGGCCCTTCATCAGGCCGCACTCTGGGACGAGGTCAAGGACCGCCTGAAGGAAAGCGCACTAGGCCTTTCAGGCGGCCAGCAGCAGCGGCTCTGCATCGCCCGCTGTCTTGCGGTCGAGCCGGACGTGATCCTGATGGACGAGCCGGCCTCGGCGCTCGACCCGATCTCGACGACGCGGATCGAGGATCTGATGCACGAGCTGAAGCGGGAATTCACAATCGTGATCGTGACCCACAACATGCAGCAGGCGGCACGGGTCGCCGACATGACCGCGTTCTTCTCCGTCGACGCTTCGCCCGAGGGGGGGCGGCGGACCGGCGTCCTCGTCGAGTACGACCGGACGGCGAAGATCTTCACGACCCCGGCCGACCAGCGCACTGAGGACTATGTGACAGGACGGTTCGGCTAGGTGCGGGTCTCCTTTCAGGAGGAGCTGGACGAGCTCGAGAACTCGCTGCGCCTCGAGGGCGAGTTGGTGCTCCGCTCGCTCCGCGGCGCCGTCGAGTCCGTGTGCTCGCAGGACCTCGAGCTCGCCGACGAGGTGATCGCCTTCGACGACGACATCGACTCGCAGTACTTCGAGGTCGAGCAGGGGATCGAGCTGCTGCTGGCGCGCCAGACCCCTGTCGCGAGCGACCTCCGTCTCGTGCTGGCCCTCCTGAAGGACAACCTGCACCTCGAGCGCATGGGCGACCTCTGCGTCACGATCGCGAAGCTGACAAAGCTGACGAAAGGGCTTTCGCCCGACGAGGCGCTGCTCGAGGGGTTCAAGGAGATGGGGGAGCGGGCCGAGCAGATGATCCGCGTCGCACTGCGCTCACTGGAGCAGCGCGACCGCGTCGCGGCCGAGTCGCTCTTGGAGCTGGACGAGCTGATCGACCGGGCGAACCGTCGGGTCGTCAACCGTTTGCTCGATCTCGGCCACGAGCTCGAGGCGCGCGAGTGGGGGCTACGGATGATCCTCGTCTCGCGCTGTCTGGAACGGATCGGCGACCACGCCGTCGACATCGGCGAGCAGACCGCGTATCTCGTCACCGGCGAGTTCCGCGAGTTCACCGACGCCTCGCATTAGTCGAGCTAACCGAGGACCTCGCGCAGCGTGCCCAGCGCTTCGGGGACGACCCGGTAGTACGCCCAGCTGCCGCGGCGTTCCCGCTCGACGAGGCCGGCGGTGCGGAGCACTTTCAGGTGGTGGCTGACGGTCGGTTGGGAGAGGCCGAGCGGCTCGGTGAGGTGGCAGACGCAGGCCTCGCCGTCAGGTTGTGCCTGGATCAGGCTGAGGAGCCGGAGTCGCGCCGGGTCGGCGATCGTCTTCAACGCCTTGGCGAGACGGTCGGCTTCCTGTTGATCGAGGGGGCCCTGTAGGAGGGGAGGGCACGGGGCGGCGATTGTCGCTATCGACCGAGTCTCCACAGGTCCATATTGGCAGAAGTCGATATTGACAGCCATCGATGTCGTCTGCGATCATCGCCGCGTATTGATCTCCATCGATGGCCGAGGAGGCGATCATGTCGGACAAGGGTCTTGCGAGCCTGGATGTTCTCGATCCCGTTACCCGCAGGCACGTCGAGCGGGCGGCGGATGCCTTGCAGAACGAGTTCGCGGGGATCTTCGCGCAGGAGACGATCGCCCGCTTCATCGCCGAGTCGACCGACCTGCTGAGCGGCGGCAGCATCAACGCCTTCGTGCCGGTCCTGGCGCACCGCTTCGCCCGTGAGCGCCTGAAGGCGCTTGGACAGGCTCAGGGGGTGATCGCCAAGGAGCAGCCGGAAGTGCTGTTCGTGTGCGTCCACAACTCCGGCCGGAGCCAGATGGCAGCGGGTCTGGTCAAGCTTCGCTCGGAGGGAAGGATCCACGTCCGGTCGGCCGGCAGCGATCCCGGCGAGGAGATCAACCCTGTGGTGATCGACGCCATGACCGAGCTCGGCGTCGACATGACCGAGGCGTTCCCGAAGCCGCTGACGGACGAAGTGGTGAGGGCTGCGGACGTCGTGATCACGATGGGTTGCGGCGATGCCTGCCCGATCTACACGGGCAAGAAGTACGAGGACTGGGAGCTCGATGACCCCGCCGGCCAGGAGATCGACACGGTCCGCAGGATCCGCGACGAGCTCGACGCGCGCGTGATGACGCTGGTCGGCGAGCTGCTGCCCCCCGACAGTTGACGTCGCTCCCGCTCGCGCGGGCACTAGTCGCGGAGACGATCGGGACGTTCGCGCTCGTCTTCGCCGGCTGCGGCGCGATCATGGTCGACGAGAAGACAAACGCGCTCGGCCACGTCGGCGTGGCGATCGCATTCGGGCTCGTGATCATGGCAATGATCTACGCGGTCGGGCATGTCTCCGGCGCTCACTTCAACCCGGCCGTGACCTTCTCGTTCGCCCTCGCCAGGCACTTTCCGCGCCGTCACGTACCGCTCTACTGGGCCGCACAGCTCGCCGGTGCCGTCATCGCGGCCGCAGTCCTTCGCGGCTCACTCGGAGACATCGCGCACGTCGGCGCGACCTTCCCGAGCGGCTCCGACGGACAGGCTTTCCTCTGGGAAGCGATCCTCTCGTTCTTCCTGATGTTCGTGATCATGGCCGTCGCGACCGACACGCGGGCAGTCGGCGAGGCCGCCGCGATCGCTATCGGCGGCACCGTCGGCCTGGACGCCATGTTCGGCGGCCCGATCACGGGCGCGTCGATGAACCCGGCCCGTTCACTCGGCCCCGGAATCGTCGCCGGCGAGCTGCGCGCAATCTGGATCTACCTACTCGCGCCGATCCTCGGCGCGGCGATCGCGGCCCTCGCCTACACGTTCATCCGGGCTGAACGCTCTAGCCGAAGCGGCCGGTGACGTAGTCGTTCGTGCGGCTGTCGGCCGGGTTCGTGAAGATCTTTGTGGTCGAGTCGAACTCGATCAACGTGCCGGTGCGCCGCCCGTCGACCTCGTCGAGACTGAAGAACGCAGTCATCTCCGCCACGCGCGCAGCCTGCTGCATGTTGTGCGTGACGATCACGAGCGTGTACTCGCGCTTGAGCTCGTGCATCAGATCCTCGATCGCCGAGGTCGAGATCGGGTCGAGGGCCGAGCACGGCTCGTCGAAGAGCACGGCCTCGGGCTCGACGGCGATTGCTCGCGCGATGCAGAGGCGCTGCTGCTGGCCGCCGGAGAGGCCGAGCGCACTCTCCTTCAGGCGGTCCTTGACCTCGTCCCAGAGCGCCGCCTTGCGGAGGGCTCGCTCGACGCGGCCGCTGAGGTCGTCCTTCATCCCGAGGATCCGGAGTGCGAAGGCGATGTTGTCGTAGATCGACTTCGGGAACGGGTTCGGCCGCTGGAAGACCATGCCGATGCGCCGCCGCACTTCGACCGGGTCGACTCGCGAGCCGCGGAGATCGCGGCCGTGATACTCGATCGTGCCGTCGACCTTGATCCCGGGGACGGCGTCGCTCATCCGGTTGAGGCAGCGGATGAAGGTGCTCTTCCCGCAACCCGAGGGGCCGATGACGGCGGTGACGGTGTTCTTGCGGATGTCCATCGTCACGCCGGCAAGCGCAAGCGACTTGCCGTACCAGACGCCGAGGTCTTTGATCGCGAAGACGGTGGGGCGGCCGGTGATCTCGGCGAGCGCCTCTTCGATCGCCTGCTCGGGCACGTCGATCTGCATGCCCTGCGGAGCCCGGGAGCGGGTGTCGATGTCCATCGCGCCATTCTCGTGCCGGCCGCCTGGAGGTGGGTCAACGTCTGGTGAAGATCGGGTGACGAACGGGTGAGCGGCGTTCACCACTTCGACGCGCGGTGTTCACCACCATTCAGCCCCCACCGAGGCGATGCCGGCGGGAGACTCCCGCCCGACTGTTGCATTCACTCAGAGGAGAAGCAGGACATGAGGAAGACAGCTCTTCTGATCGCGGCGCTCGCGTGCGCTGCGGTCTCACTTGCGGCTGCGGGCGTCTCCGGCGCAGCGGTCGACGGCGGTGCGAAGGCGACCGCCGGGACGCTGGTCGGGGCCGGGGCCACGTTCCCGTACCCGCTGATCTCGAAGTGGATTCCGGCGTACGACCAGGCTCAGGGGACCCAGATCAACTACTCGCCGATCGGCTCGGGCGGCGGCATCGCGGCGATCACCGCCCGCACCGTCGACTTCGGCGCCTCGGACGCGCCGCTCTCACCCGACCAGTTCACGGAATGCAAGGGCTGCGTCCAGATCCCGTGGGCCCTTTCGGCCACTGCGGTGATCTACAACGTGCCGGGAGCGCCTCAGGGGTTGAAGCTGACGCCGGCGTTGATCGCCCAGATGTACCTCGGGTCGGTCACAGAAGTGGAACGCGCCGGGGATCAAGAAGCTGAACCCGAACGTGAACCTGCCCGGACCTCAAGATCACGCCGGTCTACCGGTCCGACAGCTCGGGGACGTCCTACAACTTCACCGACTTCCTGTCGAAGACCAGCCCGACCTGGAAGAGCAAGGTCGGCACCAACACGAGCGTCAACTGGCCGACGGGCGTGGGCGCTCGCGGCAGCGCCGGCGTCACCGGCGTCGTCACCCGCACCGAAGGCGGCATCACGTACGCCGACGTCGCGTACGCGCTCGCGAACAAGCTCAAGTTCGCCCGCGTGCAGAACGCGGCCAAGAAGTTCACGCTGCCGGGGCTCCGCAGCATCAACGCAGCCGCGGCCTCGGTCGGCAAGGTGACGGGCAACGGCGAGATCTCGATCGTCAACCCGGCGAAGACCCAACCGCTCGCCTACCCGATCGCGACCTTCACGTACGTGCTCGCTCCGACCGCTCGCCGAAGGCGGCTGAGCTGCGGAAGTTCATCTACTGGGCGATCACGCCGGGCCAGAAGTTCGGGCCGCCGCTGCTCTTCGCGCCGCTGCCGAAGAGCGTGCTCGCGTTCAACTACAAGCAGATCAAGAAGATCCAGGCCTCGACGTAGCAGTGACGACGACGACGCACGACCAGGCCCCGCCTGGGACTCGAGGGCGGGCGGCTGCCGTGGCGCGTAGGAGACCTCGTCTTCTACGCGATCACGGCGGCCGCATCGCTCGCGACGCTCGGCCTGGTCGTGTGGCTGTCGTTCAAGGTCGTCGCCCAGGCCTGGGGCGCGATCGAGGAGTTCGGCCTCAGCTTCATCTGGACCGTCGCCTGGGATCCCGTCGCCCAGAGTTCGGCGCGCTCGACTTCATCTACGGGACGATGATGACGTCGTTCATCGCTCTGCTGCTCGCGACACCGCTCTCGATCGGGATCGCGCTCTTCCTGACCGAGCTCGCGCCGCGCTGGATCCGCGGCCCGGTCGGGACGCTGATCGAGCTTCTCGCTGCGATCCCGAGCGTGATCCTCGGCCTCTGGGGCATTCTCGTCTTCGGCCCCTGGTGCGCGGAGCACCTCGAGCCGTTCCTCGAGCGCTGGCTTCGGCTTCATCCCGCTCTTCAGCGGCGAACCGTCGCAGGCAGGCCTTCTCCCGGCGGCGCTGGTGCTGACCCTGATGATCGTCCCGATCACGTCGAGCATCTGCCGCGAGCTCTTCTCGCGCGTGCCGCGCGACCTCTCGGATGGGGCTCTCGCGCTCGGAGCTACGCGGTGGGAGACGATCCGTGGTGTCGCCATCCCGTACGCCGGCCCGGGAATCGTCGCCGCGGTCCTGCTCGGGCTCGGCCGCGCCTTCGGCGAGGCGATCGCGGTCACGCAGGTGATCGGATCCGGTTCGGGCATTCCGACGTCGCTCTTCGAGCCGGCCGACACGCTCGCCAGCCGGATCGCGTCGCAGTACCAGGGCGCGGTCACGCGGCCTGCAGATCGACTCGATTCTCTACCTCGCCGCGATCCTGCTCGTGATCTCGCTGGTCACGAACGTCGCCGCGCAGGCCGTCGTTCGCCGCTTCGAGCGCACGCGCGGGAAGATCGCATGAGCACGCCGGTTCGACGTCACGGTTCGCTCCGCCGGTCTTCGACGCCGCCGCATCGTCCAGAACATCTTCGCCGTGCATCGCGACGTTGCGCGCCGTCGCCGCCGTCGGCGATGCTCTGCATCGTCGCTCGGCTCCGTCATCGCCAAGGGCGCCGCGTCGCTGAGCCTCGACTTCTTCACGCAGCCCCGCGGGCTCTTCGGCGAGCCCGGCGGGATCGCCGACGCGATCATCGGCAGCTGCTGATCGTCGGCGATCGCGACGCTGATCGCGGTGCCGATGGGCGTCCTCGTCGCGATCTACGTCGCCGAGTTCGCCACCAAGAGCATCGGCACGTTCGTTCGCGTCGTCCTCGACGTGATGAACGGGATCCCGGCGATCGTCGTCGGCATCTTCGTCTTCGGAGTGGTCGTCGCCGGACGCGGCCAGAGCGCCCTCGCCGGCGTCGTTCGCGCCTCTCGATCCTGATGGTGCCGATGGTCGCGCGCGCGACGCAGGAGGTGCTTGCGCTCGTGCCCGGCGGCTTGCGCGAGGCGAGCCTCGCGCTCGGCGTCAGCCGGTGGCGCACCGTCTTCGGCGTCGTGCTCCCGACCGCGATCGGCGGCATCGTCACGGGCACCGTCCTCGCCGTCGCACGCGTCGCGGGCGAGACGGCGCCGCTCCTCTTCACCTCCTCGATCACGGCGAACGCGATCAACTTCGACGTGCACGAGGCGCTGCCCACGATCCCGGTGGCGATCTTCGCCTACTCCGAGTCGCCCGACCCGGACGAGCAGGCGCTCGCGTGGACCGCGGCGCTGGTCCTGATCTCGTTCGTCCTCGTGGCGAGCGTGATCGCTCGCGCGCTCTCGGCGCGCTCGCGCCGCAAGCTCACCGGCGGCCACTAGCCAGTACCGTTCACCGCTCCTTCACCGCCGCGTGCCTAGACTCGGTGTGATGGCGATCCGCGAGACGCTCGAGCGGGAGGTGAAGCTGCGGGCAGCAAGCGAGTTCAAGCTGCCCGAGCTCGGTGGCGAGGCGATCGAGCCGCGTCTCTTCATCTCGACCTACCACGACACGGCCGACCACCGGCTCGCGCGTCGCGGCATCACGCTGCGGCACCGCGTCGAGAACGGGAAGGGGCTCTGGCAGCTGAAGCTGCTGCGGGGCAACGCTCGGCTCGAGCTCGAGGCCGACGGCGGGCCGGGCTCGCCACCGGACGACATGCTGGAACTGCTCGTCGCCCACCTTCGTGGCGCCTCGCTGTTGCCGATCGCGCGGCTCCGGACCCGCCGCGAGGGCGTCCGTGGCCGACGGCGCCGAGGTCGTCCACGACACGGTCGCCGTCCTCGACCACCAGCGTGTCACCCGCAGCTTCGAGGAGCTCGAGGTCGAGTTGATCGACGGTGACGAGAAGACGCTGCGGCGGATCGAGAAGGAGCTTCGGCGCGCGGGCGCCACGGACGGCGAGACCCGCCCGAAGGTGTTCCAGGCGCTCGATCTCGAGTTCCAGGCCGAGCCCGGTCGGCGAGCCCGACGACGAGTCGAGCGCCGCGACGCTGCGCGCCCGCATTCGGGAACAGGTCGAGCGCGTGCTCGCCCACGATCCGGGCACGAGGCTCGGGACCGAATCCGAGGAGTTGCACCAGATGCGCGTCGCGACGCGACGGCTCCGGGCCTTCCAGCGGGCCGGCAGCGAGCTACTCGATCCCGCGTGGTCGCGAGTCCGTGCGGGACGAGCTGAAGTGGCTGGGCGGGGCGCTCGGCACGGTGCGCGACCTGGACGTCCTCGTCGAGCACCTCACAGCGGAAGTCGAGTCGCTCGGCGACGACCAGGTCCACGGCCGCAAGCTCCTCCGAACCCTCGAGCGCAGCAGGCGCACCGCGCGCCGGAAGCTGGTCGCCGCTGCTCGACAGCGACCGCTACTTCGCGCTCCTGGACACGCTCGAGCAGCCGGTCGCGACGATCGCCGACGCGCCCGACGCTGGAGGAGATCCACGCTGCGGAGCACAAGCGGCTCAGGAAGGCCGTCAAGACGCTCGACGACGCGTCAGCCGACGAGGAGCTGCACGCGGTGCGGATTCACGTGAAGCGCGCCCGCTACGCGGCCGAGCTCTCCGGTGCCGGCGCCTACGTCACGGCGGCGAAGGTGCTTCAGGATGTGCTCGGCGAGCACCAGGATGCAGTGGTCGCGGCCGAGCGGCTGCGTGAGCCTCGCGACGCGGATGCCGGACGCCGCCCTCGCGGCGGGGCGGCTGATCGAGCGCGAGCACGTGCGGGCACTCCGGGGGCGCGACGAGTGGCGGTCGGCGTGGAAGAAGCTGGCGAAGACGGCGTAGTCCGCGCGGCGGGCGGGATCGTCGTGCGCGACGGCCGGTTCCTGCTCGTGCACCGGCCGAAGTACGACGACTGGACGTTCCCGAAGGGGAAGTGCGAGCCGGGGGAGAGCGACGAGGCCTGTGCCGTGCGCGAGGTCGAGGAGGAGACCGGGCTCCGCGGCGAGCTCGGCGCCGAGCTGCCGCCGACGCACTACACCGACTCGCGAGGCCGCCCGAAGCGCGTTCGCTGGTGGCGCATGGAGTCTGTCCTCGGCGAGTTCAGCGCCGACCGACGAGGTGGACGAGATCCGCTGGCTGACCCGCGAGGAGGCCGCGGAGCTCCTCTCCTACGATCGCGATCGCGTCCTGCTCGACGCGATCTCTAGGCTGCCGCGGCGCGGCGGGCCGCGAGCCGGAGCGCGGCACCTTCGCGAATCCCGCCGCGTGACGGTGTGAACGGCTGCCCGAGCAGGCGCGAGACCTCTTCGAGGATGAGGGCGCCGGCAAGGAGCGTGCGGGCGCGGGTGGGTCGGACTCCGAGCGCGTCCGCCGACTCGGCCGCCGGCCTGCTCGCAAGCACGTCGACGATGCGCTCGAGCTCGGCTGGCCCGTACTCGTGGCCGATCACGCGTGCGAGAGCACGCGCGCTGCCGCCCGTTGCGAGCGCGATCTGCGGTTGCGGCGGCTCGAGCCGAGCCAGCCCACTCCGCACCGCCTCGCGCGCGGCATCGATCTCAGCGGCCGTCGGCGGATCGCCGTGCAGGAGAGAAGCGGTCAGGCGGAGCGAGCCGAGGTCGACGGAGCGGACCCACGCCGGCCCGAGGAGCTCCGTGCCGACGACGACCTCAGTCGAACCCCCGCCGACGTCGCAGACCGCAACGACCCCTTCGCCGGGGTGCGCTCGCGAGACGGCGCCCGAGAAGGCGAGCCGGCCCTCGTCCTCGGCGGAGACGACCCGGACCTCGCCGCCGGTCGCGCGGCGGATCGCGTCGAGCAGGCGCTCCGGAGAATCGCCCTGACGCCCGGGCGCGGTGACGACGGTCTCGAACTCGCGGACGCCGAGCTTTCGCGCGATACGGGCGTACTCGCCGGTCACCTCCCGTACCTCGTCGAGCTTGCTGCGGCGCACGCGTCCGTGGCGCAGGATCTCCTCGCCGAGCCCCAGGTGCTGCCGCTCTTCGCGCACGCTGCGGACGTCGTCGCCGGCCACCGAGGCGACGAGCAGGCGAACCGTGTTCGAGCCCACGTCGATCACTCCGACCCTCATGCCCGTCATTCTCGCGAGCACCCCGGTCAGACCCCCGAGCGCTCACGTGCTGCGGGTACCTCCCGCCGCCCGCGTGTCCGCAGTCGTGCCCGCCGCTGCAGGTTGAGCTGATGGCTGTGCGCGCGCTCCTCCTTGCCGCGTTTTCGCCGCGTCCAGGTCCCGTCCGCCGCGAGCTCCCATGACGATGTCGTGTCGGCGAACGAGCTGTCGAAGATCGCGACCATCTCCTGGCGAAGGCGCGCCTGCTCGACTGGCACGACGACCTCGATTCGCCGGTCGAGGTTGCGCGTCATCAGGTCGGCGCTGCCGAGGAAGACCTCCACCTCGTCGCCGATCTCGAACCCGTACAGGCGGCTGTGCTCGAGGTAGCGGCCGACGATCGAGCGCACGCTGATGTTCTCGCTCATCCCGGGCACGCCCGGCTTGAGCATGCAGATCGAGCGCGCGACGATCTCGATCTTCGCTCCGTGTTGAGATGCGGTGTAGAGCTCCTCGATCACGGTCTCGTCCGTGAGGGCGTTCACCTTGAGCCGGACGCGTGCGTGCTTGCCTTCCGACGCGGCCTCACCCGCGGCGCGGATCCGCTCGACCAGTCGGGTGCGCAGCCCGAACGGTGCGACGAGTATCTTCTGGAACCGTGACGGCCGCCCGAAGCCCGTCAGATAGTTGAAGAGCGAGGCGATGTCTTCCGCGATTGCCGGGTCGGCGGTGAAGAGGCTCAGATCCTCGTACGAGCGGGCGGTCACGGCGTGATAGTTCCCGGTGCCGACGTGGACGTACCGTCGAAGCACGTCGCCTTCCCGCCGGACGATGAGCGTCATCTTCGCGTGCACCTTCAGGTCGGGGAATCCGTAGACGACGTGCACACCCGCCTGCTCCAGGGCGCGTGACCACTCGATGTTCCGGTGCTCGTCGAAGCGCGCCTTCAGCTCGACGAGGCAGACGCTCTGCTTGCCGTCCTCCGCGCAATGGATCAGCGCCGGCACGAGCGGGCTGTCGCCGCTCGTCCGGTAGACGGCGGTCTTCATCGCGATCACGTCCGGGTCGCGGGCGGCCGCTTGCACGAACGCCTCGAAGCTGGCCGCGAACGACTCGTACGGCTGGTGGACGAGGAAGTCGTTGCGCCGGATCTCCGCGAACAGGTCGCGCGGGTTCTTCGCGTGCACGAGCCGCGAGGGTGTTACCCCGAGCGACGGCTCGAACTTGAGCTCCGGACGGTCGAGGTCGGTCAGCTGGTCGAGGTCGGCGAGGTCGAGCGGGCCGTGGATCTCGTAGATCTGGTCGGGCGCGGCCCCGAGTCCATCGCACAGCCGCTCGACCATGCCGCGCGAGGTCGAGCTCGAGACCTCGACCCGAACGACGTCGCCGAAGCGCCGGCGCCGCAGCTCGACCTCCACTGCCTCGAGCAGATCATCGGCCTCGTCCGAGAGCTCGAAGTCCGCGTCCCGCGTGACGCGGAAGACGGAGCGCTCGAGAATCTCCATACCGGGGAAGAGCCGGTCCAGGAAGTGCGCAATCGGCGTCTCGAGCGGCAGCAGCCGACCGCGCTTGCCGACCGCGAAGAAGCGTGGCAGACCCTCGGGCACCTTCACGCGCGCGAAGCGCTCCTCGCCCGTCTCGGGGTCGCGGGCGAGGACGCCGAGGCTCAGCGAGAGGCCGGAGATGTACGGGAACGGCTGGCCGGGGCCGACGCCAAGCGGGGTCAGGACGGGGAAGATCTCGCGCTGGAAGCGTGCGTCGAGCTCGGCAATCTCGTCGGCATCGAGATCGTCGATCTGGGCGATCACGATTCCCTCGTCCGCGAGCGCCGGCCGGAGCGTCTTCCTCCAGAGCTTCGCCTGTCGCTCGGTCAGCTCGAGGACGCGCTCACGGATCTGCGTCAGCGCCGACCGCGGCGTCAGCCCGTCCGCCGAGCGCACGGCAAGCCCTGACGCGGCCTGGCCCATCAGCCCTGCAACGCGGACCATGAAGAACTCGTCCAGATTCGACGAGACGAACCGGCACATCTTCACCCGCTCGAGGAGCGGCAGGGAATCGTCGCCGGTCAAGTCGAGCAGTCGCGCGCTGTACTCGAGCGTCGACAGCTCGCGATTGAGCAGGCGACCGAACGTCTCGCGCGCAGCAGTCGCTGTCATCGCGCAAGCATGTCGAGATTGGTGTTACGGGTGGGTAACCGACTGGTAAACGTCACTCAGCCTAGCGCGGCGACGACCTGGTTCTGAAAATGCGCGAGCAGGCGCTCGGATTCGAGCAGCAGGCGGCCGTGCTCGAGGCCGCCGCTGCGAAGCCCTTTCTGCACGCGCTCGACGAGGACGGTGTCCTCGGCGCCGACCTGATCGTCGAACTCGAGCATGTCCGCGATCCACGCGTCGTCGACGCCGGGACCGACGAAGTAGTCGAGGAAGCGGCCAGTGCGCTCCGCGGCTCGAGGCACGACCGGGCCGATCGAGAGGTTCGGCTGGCCGGGCATGACGTTGATGGTGATGTTCGGCCACAGGAAGTGGAACTGGCCGCGCTCCACCGGCCCCCGAGGGTCGAAGTCTCCCTTCCACGCCTCACGCACCGGGCCGTACTGCGTCGAGAACGTGGCGCTCTGCTCGAGCACGTACGCGTCCACCGAGACGTCGACGACCTTCGAGAAGGCCGGATGGGCGATCTGGCAGTGGTAGCACTCGAGGAAGTTCTCGCAGCACACCTTCCAGTTCGCCTTGTACTTCGAGGTCGAGCGCTTGAGAAACCGAAGCGAGTCGAGGTCGAGGCCGGCGGCCTCGAGGAGCGCAGGCAGCTCTCCGAGGTGCTCCGCGAGCGGCGGTGAGTCCGCGTCCGAGTTGACGAAGACGAACGGCCCCCACGCCTCGACCTGGACGGGCACGAGCCCGAGCTCCGACTTGTCGAAGCCTTCCTCGCGCTCCGTGCGCGGAGCTGCGCGAAGCGAGCCGTCGAGGCTGTACGTCCACGCGTGGTACGGGCACTGGAGCGTCTCGCGCCTCCCCTCGCCCTCGCAGACGAGCGAGCCGCGGTGGCGGCAGACGTTCAGGAACGCGCGCACCGACCCTTCCTTGTCGCGGACGACGACGACCGGGACCCCGGCCGCGTCACAGGTGAAGAATGAGCCGGGTTCGGCGACCTGATCGGCGCGGCCCGCGTACTGCCACGTGCTCCGGAAGATCCGCTCGCGCTCGAGCCGGAGCACATCCGGGTTCGTGTACCAGTCGAAGGGAAGCGTGCGGCCGTCAGCGATCGTCGCCACGTGCTCGACTGTATCTCGCCGCTTACGCTGCGGCGCGCTCGGCCGCGACGCCGACCTGCGCGCGGAACACGGGCCGGCGCGAGCGCAGGTGCCGGACCACCGCTTCCTCGTCCCGCCCACACGGGATGACGCTCTTCCAGCCGTCGAGGTGCTCCAGCCGGTGGAAGTCGCCGCTCGCGACGCAGGGGAGGCCCGCACGCGCGACCCACGAGAAGAGCTGGGTCCGGTTGAAGAGCTCGAATCGATGCACACGTGCCGCGAGCTCGGGGTCACGCGAGAAGCGCTGCGTCAGCCGACCCGTGTGGGGCGAGGGCTCGTCGTCGTAGGGATGCGCCGCAATCAGAGCTGCGCCGGTCGAAACGGCGGTCTCGATCGCCCGGTCGATGCCCTCGTCGACGGAGACGAAGCGCCGGAGGCCGACCGCGAGAGCGTGGGCATGAGCGACCGGGATCGGCGTCGCTCCAGGGTCGTGTGCGCGTGCAGCTCGGCGAGCAGGGCTCGGTTCGCTTTTTTTTTTTTTTTTTTTTTTTTTTTTTTGTTGTGGTGGTGGTGGTGGTGGTGTTGTTGTGGTGTTGTTGTGTTGTTGTTTTTTTTTGTAGTTGTATTTTTTTTCAAATATGTGCGCTGTGCAGTTCGGCGAGCATGGCTCCGGTGTCGCGTTCACTGGTCCGAGTGTCGCCGCACCGACCGCGGCCGGGGGCGAGAAAGTGGTCGATTTCCAGCGAAGATTTGGCTAGATGCGCCGGTAGCGCGCCTGGACGAAGCAGTAGAAGGCGTAGGCGAGCAGGCCGACCGCGACAGCGCCGAGGAGGAAACTTCCGTACGGCTGCTGGGCCAGCTCGAGCAGCGCACCGTCGAGCCCCCTCGCCTCCTTCGGGTCGAACTCCCACGCCGCCCGGAGGAGGAACGCCCCGATCAGGAAGAACACGACGGCGCGCGCAAGGTGCCCGAGGATGCCGACTCCGGTCGCGGCGGCTTCCTCCGCCTCGCTCATCTCGCCGCTTTTCAGCTTCTTGTTGAACTTGCACGTGATCGCGCGGTAGGCATTGAACGCTCCTGCCCCGAGGAAGGCCAGCCCGGCCGCGTAGACGAGATACCGCCCTCCGGCGTGGTCGAAGATGCCGGCGGTCTGCTGCTGCTCGTTGCTGCTGCCGCTGCCGTTGCCGGCGAGCGTCGAGACCGTCAGCCAGCAGAGAACGCCGTACCAGCCCGCCCGGGCAAGGGCGGTGCCGCGCTTGGCGAGCCCTTTCGGGCCCTCGCCCTCGTCCTCGCGGTCGAAGATCGCGAGCGAGAGCTGCCAGAGCGCATACGCACCGAGACCGGCGGCGAGCAGGCCGAGCAAGACCCGGCCGAATGGCTGCTCCGCGATCGCATGGAGCGCGCCGTTCTTGTCGGGGCTCTCCCTACGGCTCCCCAGGGCCACGTCGATCGCGAGGATCGCGACGACCCCGTAGAGGACGCCCTTCGCCACGAGGCCGGCTCGGCCGAAGCGCTCGACCCACGGACTCTTTGCCGCGCGCTGGCCCTTCGCTGCGATCGACCCCGAGCTCACCGTGACGTTGTCCCCGGGACGCCCGTTTCCCACGCCTGGGCCGACCGTCGACAATTGTGGACGCGATTTCGGCCCGTGCTAAGGTCAGAAAAGAAGGAGGGAAACGATTCCTGCGACCGCCACCAGGTTCGTCACCGTCGAGACGAGCACCCAGTGGGAGACCAGCTCGCTGCTGCGGAAGCTGCGCGGCCACAGCGCCTACGCCGTACAGGTCGAGCACGACCGCTGGCTCGTCTGCAGCCTGCCGGCTCCCGCTCATCCCTCCGTCGACGCCCTCCAGGAGCTGATCGACGAGTGGGCCGAGGAGGAGGGCACCCGCCCGCTCGCGGTGCGCGTCGGCGACGAGCCCGTGCCTTTCCGCGACCGGCGCTGACCGCGCCGTACTGCCCTCCCGCTACAACTAGCTCGTGCGCTTCGCCGTTGCCCTTGCCGCCGTTGCGGCGCTGGTTCTGCCCGAAACCGCCGCGGCCCGGGAGTGCGGCATCGCGGACTCGAACCCGCTCTGGGTCGACTTCGCCGGGCACGACGCGCCGGTCCCGCAAAAGCCGGGCCTGGTGCTCGCCTACACCTCGGGGACGGTCAAGCCGGCGGAGGCCCGCACCGCCGGTGCCGCGACGGTCTTCTTCGATCTGAACTTCAACAACCGCGTCGGGACGCCGACGGTGCCGGCCGACCCGGCGACGATCACCGATCGTGCGGACCGTCTCTTCGACTTCGCCGTCTCCGTGACCGGCTGTCAGACACCGTGGATCGCGCTGAACGAGCTCTTCGGAGCGCAGACGCCGACGCCCTGGACGACGACGACGGCGCAGTACCGCGCGAACACGCTGGCGCTCGTTCGGAGGCTCGCGGAGCGAGGCGCGAAACCCGCGGTGACTATTGCGAACCCGCCGTACACGGGCGGCGACGCGGCACAGTGGTGGCGCGACCTCGCCTCCGTCGCGGTCCTGATCCGGCAGGTCTTCTTCACCTCGCCCAACGTGCCGCAGCTGCACGCACTCGGCCCGGTGCGCGCCAGCCGATCGATGCGCACGGGCATGCGCGCGCTCGTCCGCCGCTTCACAGAGATCGGGATTCCCGCGAGCCGGGTCGCACTCGAGCTCCAGTTCCAGTCGGCGCCGGGTACCGGTGGCAGGGAGGGGCTGCAACCGCGCTCGAAGTGGCTCGAGATCGTCAAGCTCGAGGCGTTGGCAGCCCGTCAGGTGACGCAGGAGCTGAAGGCGCACTCGATCTGGTCCTGGGGCTGGGCGACGTTCAGCGCGGCGGGTATCGACCGCGACAAGGGCGAGGCGGTCTGCGTCTACCTCTGGGTTCGCGACCAGAATCTCTGCAGCGGGCCGGGCGCCGCAGGGCCGGACTTCGACCCGTCGCTCACCGTCGGGCAGCTGAACCTGCCCGAGGGCGTCCTGTGCACGCTCCCCGCCGGGCAGATCCGGTCCGTCGCGGTCGACCCGCTTGCGCGGGCGATCGGCGATCGCGACATCGCGGCGAGCCTCGTACTCGAGCGGCTCGTGCTCCAGCAGGAGGTCGAGCTCGACGCGCGTGCCGTGCTCGCAGCCGAGCTCGCCTTCGTCGACGATCACTTTCGCGGCAACCTCTCGGCCTACCTCGCGGCGCTCCAGAAGATCCCGCTGTCACGAAGTGCCGCGCGCGGCCTGCTCCTCGACGAGCTGCGGCGCGACGCCGTCCGCGCGCGCTTCACGCCCGGGCGGCCAGGAGGCCACCAGATTGCGGAGTTCCACGCGACCTACGGCGGTTTGCGGGCACGCCTGGTCGAGACGGCGAGACCGGTGGCATGGCTCGGAGGCCGGACCCGTGGGCTCGCGATCGAGACGTTTGCACCGACTCGGATTTTCTCCCTGGCGCGCCGAGGGTTCGTCAGGACGATCCATGGGCGCATCGAGGTGCGTCCACTCGACGACACCGTCTATCTCGGCACGATTCCGATCGCGGACGCCCGCGCGGGGATCGTGGCCTCGCTCAATCGCTTTGCCCGCGTCTACGCCTACGAGGCGTGGCTCGCGAGGGCGGAGGCCGCGGCGCTGGCTCAGGCCATCTGCATTGCCGACGAGCTGCCGACGTCGGCCGTCCTGACTCTCGACGACCTGTTGCCGTTCGTCACAGCTCCTGCCGCCTGAAGCAGTCGAGCACGTGGTCGTCGACGAGCCCTGCGGACTGCATGAACGCGTAGCACGTCGTCGGGCCGGTGAAGCGGAATCCGAGCCGTTTGAGCTCCTTGCTCATCGCCTTCGACTCCGCCGTCTCGGCGGGGATCTCCGCGACCGTTTTCCACTCGTTCACGCGCGGCTCCCCGTCGACGAACGACCAGAGAAGCTCCGAGAGCGGCACGTCGAGCGTCAGCACCGTCCGCGCGTTGCCGATCACGGCCTCGATCTTGCCGCGGTGGCGGACGATTCCAGGATCGCCGACCAGCCGCTCGACGTCCTGCTCGCCGAAGCGTGCGATCGCGTCGATGTCCCAGCCGGCGAACGCCATCCGGTAGCCCTCGCGCTTGTGGAGGATCGTCGACCATGAGAGGCCGGCCTGCGCCCCCTCGAGATTGAGCAGCTCGAAGAGTCTGTGTTCGTCCCGCTCGGGCAAGCCCCATTCCTCGTCGTGGTAGGCGACGTAGAGCGGGTCGGCGAGCGGGACCCAGGCGCAGCGGTTCATACCTGCGAGGCTAGCCGCTCGGCAAGCGCGCGCACGCTCGCCTTCAGCTCGTCGGGGCGTCGGATCGTGAAGCCGCAATCGAGACCTGCGAGCACGGTCGCCATCCAGTCGAGCGAGTCCACGCGCATCCGCAGCAGCGTGCCGTCGGGCTCGTCGACCAGCTCGGCGAGGGTCGCGGGGATGCGCCGCGCCGCGTCGTCGATCGGCAGATCGAGCAGGGCCTCGACCTCCCACGTCCAGGGCGTGCTGGCAAGCGAGCGGGACACATAGGCGACCGCGTCGAACTCGTCCGGCGGTGGGACGCAAGCGGCATCGGCGAGCGCGGTGCGCGATATCCGGTCGACTCGAAAGGTGCGTAGGTCGTCGCGGGTGTGATCGTAGGCGGCGAGATACCAGCGGCCCGAGTGGACGACGAGACCGTGCGGGCTGAGCTCTCGCTCCGATTCCTCCCCCGCGAACGTGCGGTAGGCGATCCGGAGCCGGCGTCGCCGGCGGATGGCGTCGGCGAGCAGGAGCACGGCAGCGGCGTCGGCGGGGGCGGCGCCCGTCGTTCTCGTGAAGCTGAGCGTCTCCTCGAGTGCTTCGACCTGGCGACGGAGCGTGGAAGGCAGCACCCGGTTGATCTTCGCGAGGGCGCCGTCGACGGCGTCCGGCGAGCCGTCGGCCCGGGAGCCGCGGGTCGCGAGCAGGCCGAGCACGACGACGACTGCTTCGTCGTCCGCGAGCATCAGCGGCGGCAGTCGATAGCCCGGCCGGATCCGGTAGCCGCCGCCGACCCCGCGCTGGCCTTCGACCGGGATCCCGAGGCCCTGAAGTACGTCGATGTAGCGCCGCGCCGTGCGCGGGTCGATCCCGAGCCGGTCGGCGATCTCGCGCCCGGTCGTGAGCGGGCGCGTCTGGAGGAGCTCGAGCAGTTCGAGGAGGCGGGAGGTCGGTGAGGCCATGGGCGCAGTTAACCAGGGATAGAGGGCAAGAATCGCCCTAATTACCCGATAGCCTCGCGGGGCACCCGAGAACGAGGAGAGACGATGAGCGAGGCGAGCGACTTCGACTTCCTGCCCGGCGAATGGAACGTCAGCAACCGGAGGCTGCGCGAGCGGCTTGCAGGGTCGGATGAGTGGGACGAGTTCGGGGCGACGAGCGTCGCCAGGCATATCCTCGGCGGCTGTGGAAACGAGGACGAGTTCCGCACGGACCACGACGGCGGCTTCGTCGGCATGTCGTTCCGGTTCTTCGATCCGTCGAGCCGGCAGTGGTCGATCTACTGGGCCGACAGCCGCCGCCCGGGAGTCCTGGACCCGCCGCTCTTCGGCTCGTTCGCGGGTGACACCGGCGTCTTCCACGGAGACGATACGTTTGCGGGCGAGCCGGTCCGCGTCCGCTTCATCTGGTCACGCGTGACGACTCCGACTCCGCACTGGGAGCAGGCTTTCTCGGATGACGGTGGCGAGACCTGGGAGACGAACTGGGTGATGGACTTCGCACCCGCGGGAGGAGAGACGTGAACGCCGTTCTGAGCGCTACGGCAAGCAGTGTCCAGGCCGACTACCGGCACAGCTCGAAGCTGATCCGACCCGCGCCGGCGATCACCCTCGACGACGCCGTGCTGAAGTGGTACGACATCGCCCCCGCGGACGAGCCGGTGCCCTGCGACGTTCAGGTACTGGCGCGCGGCAATCTGCGCGCTGCGGCGGAGTCGGGATCGCTCGCTCTCTCGGACGACCTCGGCTTCGTGATCCTGCACCGGTGCGGTGAGAGCTTCTACTTCCTCATCGTCGCGACCTGGCGGAACGACAACGAGGTCTGGGAGACGGTCTGGGCCAAGAACGGCGAGAGCGAGGTCTCCTTCCGGCCGTGGACGCTGGAGGGGACACACCGGCCGACGTTCTGCGTGTGGGAGCTCGGCGCGGTCTGGCACGAGCAGCAGGCGTGGAGTCGTTTCCTTCTCTCGCCGCGCGACGCCGCCGCGCGCGAGGCCTACTTGCACGACTCGTTCGAAGGTGAGGTCTGAGCCCACTCCAGAACCGAGTCACGCCGCTCGGCGATCTCGTCGCGGACTCGGCGCGCGGCCTCGTGTACGGCAATCGCGGCTGCCTCCACGACGTTCACGGCCGGATCCGCCGTCGCTACGCGGTGAAGCGCTGGATCGCGTGCCGGCTCGAGTTCCGCGGCCGCCGGCGAGCTCAGCTCTTGCAGCCCGGCCGCTACACGGAGCTGTTCTTCCTCGACGAGGTGACCGCGCTCGCGGCCGGCCACCGCCCGTGCGCGGAGTGTCGCCGCGAGGACTACGACCGCCTGGTGGGCATCTGGCGCGATCTCCATCCCGGCCAGGTCGGAGCCGACGCGATCGACGTCCAACTCCACGCCGAGCGCCTCGATCCGGCCTCGAACGAGCGGCGCCTCCACCGCGCGTCGATCGCGCAGCTTCCGGACGGCGCCTTCGTCCTGGAGGACGGGAAGCCGTGGCTCGTACTAGGAGCACATCTTTGGAGCTGGACGCCCTCGGGCTACTCCGGCCGTCGGCCCCGAAGAGCCCGGGGCGAAGCGGTCGTGATCACACCGCCGTCGCTTCTCGCGCTGCTGCGCTCCGGCTGGAGCCCGCTCGTACCGCTGCTCCACCCATCTGCAGCTCGCGATCGTTGACAGATCTGAGAACGACTATTCCGGTCGCAACTTGTGCGCGCGCAATGAATTCTTGACTCGCTTCATCGGCGGGGGTACGTTCGGAACGACAGGTACGGGGGGTGCGTTCAGCGATGGTCACGCCACAGATCATTGCTGCGGCTGATTCCTCCGGTGCGTCGCATTCGACGCACCGCGCGTTACGCCATGTCCTTCCTCGCATTTCCACATACTGGAACGGCGGAGCCGCGTGAGCACTAACGTGCAGCCGCGGCTTCTCGTCGTCGAGACGGTTCCGCGCGGAACCGAGGCGCTCCGGCACGCGCTCTCGGTCGCGGGATATTACGTCGCGCTGGCCGCGGGGGAATCGGAGGCGATGCGCATCGTCGGGAGTGGCGCCCCGGACGCGATCATCGTCGATCTGCCGCCGTGCGAGAAGGGGGCTGTGGACGTCTGCAAGCGGATCCGCGCCAAGGAGAAGGACTTGCCGCTCCTCGTTCTGAGCCCGGGGCGCAGCGTGCTCGACAGCGTGACCGACCTCGACCCGGGCGTCGACGACTACCTCGTGCGGCCATTTGCGCTCGCCGAGTTTCTGGCTCGTGTGCGTGCGCTCCTGCGTCGTAGCGACGCGCTGGAGGATCCGGTCAGCTTCCTCGACCTCATGCTCGATCCCCAAACGAGGGCGGTCACGCGCGCGGGCCGGCCGATCGACCTCACACCGACCGAGTTCAGCCTGCTGGAGCTCTTGCTCCGAAACCCTGGCCGCGTCATCCATCGAACGGAGATCTTCCGCCACGTCTGGGGATTCGACTTCGGGCCGTCGTCGAACTCGCTGAATGTCTATGTCGGTTATCTCCGCCGGAAAATCGAATCGGGTGATGAGCCGAGATTGATTCACACGATTCGCGGTGTCGGATACGTCTTGCGCGAGCGTTAAACCTCGTTCTGCCAATTCTTAGTCAATTCTTCGGCAATTCTTACGGGCTGCGGTTGACTTCAAACCGCGGGGCGAGACAATGCCCGAAAGCCCGGGGCAGTCATTGACGAGGGTCCTGCCTGCCGGGCGCCACAAGGAAGACATCTGCGGTCATCCTTCCGAGGAGGTTTCGACATGCGCAAGATCGTTCTCTTGCTGGCTGCTCTGCTGGTGCTCACCCCGGTCGCGGGAGCGGATATCGCCGACGAGATCAGAACGCTGGATGGAAGCGGGAACAACCGCGGCCATCCGGAATGGGGGACGACGAACACGCAATATCTGCGCGTTGCCAGGGACGAACTATGCCGACGCGATCGCGAGGCCGGTCGGTGGTTTTTCGACCCGGTATGTCAGCAATCGCATCTTCAACGACGCCCACCAGAACCTGTTCTCGGAGAACGGCGTCACCCAGTGGGGCTTCGTGTGGGGGCAGTTCATGGACCACACGTTCGGCCTGCGTCAGGAAGCGGGAGGCGAGACCGCGAACATCCCCTTCAGCAAGGCCGACCCGCTCGAAGCCTTCACGAACACCGTCGGCTCCATCCCGTTCATGCGTACGCCCGCCGCATCCAATACGGGCAAGGGAACGACGGCGAGGCAGCAGATCAACACGGTCTCGAGCTACATCGACGGGGCCAGCGTTTACGGCCCTGACGCAACGCGGCTCGAATGGCTACGCGAGGGGCCGGTGGACGGAAGGCTGTCCAACAACGGCGCGAAGCTCCTGCTGGACAACGGCTTCCTGCCGCGCGGTGGTGATCCGCGGCGCGTCGGTGCGGCGACGCCCGAGATGGCGCTGATGGGGCGCCTCGAGGCGCCGGGAGGGGCGGCGAAGGCTTTCGTCGCCGGAGACAAGCGGGCGAACGAGAACATCGCACTCTCATCCACACACACCCTGTTCGCACTCGAGCACAACCGGATCGTCTCGAAGCTCCCGAGCAACCTGCCCGAGGAGCTGAAGTTCCAGATCGCCCGCCGCGTGATCGGGGCCGAGCAGCAGTACATCACCTACAAGGAGTTCCTCCCCTCGCTCGGCGTCAGCCTGCCGGCCTACCAGGGCTACAAGGACAACGTCAACGCCAGCCTCGGGAACGAGTTCGCGACCGTCGGCTATCGGGCACACAGCATGATCCACGGTGAGCTCGAGGCGATCGGCGAGGCGGCGGACTACACCGCGGCACAGCTTGCGGCGATCGAGGCGCAGGGAGTCGAGGTCGCGGCGGACGGCGACGAGGTCGAGTTCGTGATCCCGCTCAATCTCGCTTTCGGCAACCCGGATCTTCTCAAGCTGGTCGGAACCGGGGCGGTCCTCCACGGCCTCGGGGGCGAGCCGCAGTACAAGAACGACGAGATGATCGACAATCAGCTCCGGAGCGTGCTCTTCCAGGTTCCCGTGCCGGGCAACGAAGGCTGCCTCGACGGGCCGACCCTGCCGGCGTGCTTCAAGGGCGTGGTCGATCTCGGCGCGGTCGACATCGAACGCGGCCGCGATCACGGGATGCCGCTGTACAACGACATGCGCAAGGCCTTCGGGCTGAAGGAGCAGAAGTCGTTCACGGGGATCACCGGCGAGTCCACTGACCGCTTCCCGACCAACGACCCGCTGATCACGGGGAACCCGATCAACGATCCGAACAGCCTCGACTTCACCGCACTCTTCGACGCCGCCGGCAACCCGATCCCGCTCGGGAGCGAGGCCGCGCAGGCCGAGGCCGTCGTCGGAGTTCGCCGCACGACTCTCGCGGCGCGGCTGAAGGCGATCTACGGAGACCCGAGCAAGCTCGACGCATTCGTCGGGATGCTCTCCGAGCGGCACGTGCACGGCTCGGAGTTCGGTGAGCTGCAGCTTGCGATGTGGAAGCAGCAGTTCCAGGCGCTGCGTGACGGCGACCGGTTCTTCTACCAGAACGATGCGGTCTTGCCTGAGCTCCGGCGGCTGTTCGGGATCGACTACAGGCGCACCCTGGCGCAGATCATCGAGGAGAACACAGGGATCGACGTCCAGGACGACGTGTTCGAAGCCGTCGGCTAGGCACAGGTCGGTCCAAGCTCGAAGGGAACCCCGCTCCCCCGGCGGGGTTCCCTCTTCGAGCCTCGTGGTCGCCGCTGTAGCGTCCGCCTGGTGACCGTCGAGGAGCCCGTCAGGATCGAGGCTTTGCCGATGCCGCTGCGGTGGCTGCGGAAGCCGCAGAGCTGGAGCGTTCCCGATGGAGAGTCGCTGCTCGTAACCGCGGGTCCACAGACCGACTGGTTCGTCGATCCCAAGCGCCCGGTCAAGCCGAGGCTGAATGCGCCGGCACTCCTCGGCCCCTCGAGCGGCGACTTCCTCCTCAGCGCACGGGTCACGGTCGACTTCGCCGGGACCTTCGATGCGGGCGTGCTCGTCGTGTACGAGAGCGACGACGTCTGGGCGAAGCTCTGCTTCGAGTACTCGCCACAGCGCGAGCCGATGGTCGTCTCGGTCGTGACCAGGGGTGTCTCGGACGACTGCAACTCCTTCGTGGTGGACGAGGCGTCGGTCTGGCTCCGGATCGCGGGGGTCGGGCCCGCGTTTGCCTTCCACGCCTCGACCGACGGCAGCAGCTGGAGCTTCATCCGCCACTTCGCGCTCGATGGGGCCGGCGAGCTCTCAATCGGGTTCGCCGCGCAAGCGCCGGTGGGCGACGGCTGTGCCGTCTCGTTCGACCAGATCGCCTACGAGGCAACGCGGCTCGGCGACCTGCGGAGCGGTGCGTAGGGCAGCAGCCGTCCCGCTTGCCCGCGGGCGGCGATCAGATGCGCTTCGCACCGAAGTCCTACTCTTGGAGGACCGAGATAGGAGGCGAGTCGTGACGTGAGAGGGAGCTTGTGATCCCGCCGACCTCGTCGACGCGCGCTACCGGGAGCCGCTCGACGTGGCTCGGCTCGCCCGCGCCGCGCTTCTCTCGCAGGCGCACTTCAGCCGTGAGTTTCGCCGCGCGTTCGGCGAGACGCCGCACCAGTACCTTCTGACGCGCCGGATGGAGCGTGCGGCGGCGCTGTTGCGCAACACCGATCGCTCGGTCGCAGAGATCTGCTTCCTGGTCGGACTGACGCAGCGTCGGGTCGTTCACCACGACGTTCGGCGGACGTACGGGCTCTCCCCGACCGCATACCGCGCGACCTATCCACCCGCTGCGGCACGCGCCCGGTCCCGACCTGCGTGCTGCGTGCGTGGGCGCGCCGGCCGTCCAGCAGGTTTCGAGAAGACAGCGGCGAGCAGCCTGGCTAGCGTGATTTCCAATCGACAGCACGGGAGGAAAGTCATGCTCACGAGCCTCACCAACGTCAGTGTCTGGGTCCACGATCAGGACGAAGCCGTCGCCTTCTACACCGAGAAGCTTGGATTCGAGCTGCGTCAAGATGTGACCGTCCCGGAGATGGGCAACTTCCGTTGGGTGACGGTCGGCTGCCCGGGCAGGACGTCGGGCTGGCGCGTGACCGTCCCTGGCCCGCATGTGTTCGACGCCGACACACAGGCGAAGGTCCAGGAGATACTGGCAAAGGGGGCCGCCGGAGGTCTCTTCTTCGCGGCTGACGACGTGTACGCCAGCTACGAGGATCTGAAGGGCCGCGGCGTCGAGTTCCAGAGCGAGCCGGAGGAGCAGCCGTACGGCGTCGACGTCGGCTTCCGCGATCCGTCCGGAAACCAAATGCGGATGGCGCAGCTCAACGACTAGGCGCTCGACCCGGGCTGTAGGCGGCGGGAAACCCTACCGCCAGCTCGGGTAACGGAGCGTCCAGCCGAGCTCCCGCTTGGCCTTCGCGTTCGAGGCGCCGCGGATCTCGGTCATCAGCGCGACGCCGGCGTCGCCCGCCAGCGAGCCGGGCGAGCCATCGCGGGACGTGGCGCGGCGGTTTCGCGCCGATGCCTCGGCCAGCGCGGGCAGCCACTCGTTGACCGGCGCGGGCTCGTCGTCGACGATGTTGTAGATCCCGGGTGCGCCTTCCTCGAGCGCGAGGATCGTCGCGGCGGCGGCGTCGTCGAGGTGGACGAACGACCAGATTCCGCCGCCGTCGCCCACGATGGGGAAGCGCCTCTTGCGGACGAGCTCGAGCTGCGCGTCGTCGGGCGAGCCGTAGAAACCTCCGTAGCGGAGCGCAATCCCACCGGCGACCGACGACCGTGCTGTTCGAGATGGCGAATCGCGTCCAGCGTCTCGCGCATCGTCGAGACCGGCGCAGGATCGAGCGGATCCTCCTCGGTCTTGACCGGCCCGCCCTCGCGGGCGTACGGCCAGCTCGTGAAGCTCTGGGCCACAAAGCGGCTGGACTCGACATCGCGTGCCGCTGCCAGCAGTGCATCGGTGCCTTCGGTGCGAAGCCGGTTGGTCTGGGCGAACGCCTTGTCGGGGTTCTTCGAGGTCGCTCAGGCCGCTGAGCGCAGTTGCCTGGTGGATGATCGCGTCGGGCCGGACGGCTGTGACGGTCTTTCGCACGGCGGCCGCATCGAGTAGGTCGAGCACGACCGGCTCGGCGCCGCAGAGCGGCCAGTCGGTCGGACTTCTCCGGCGAGCGGGAGCTGCCGACGACCGTCGTGGCCGCGTTCGACGAGCTGTGGGACGAGATGTGAGCCGATCGCCCCGCTCGCCCCTGCCACAAGGACTCGCATGATTCTCTCCTTTCGTCTGTCAGAGAGGAGACGAGCCGGGGCGCGTTCGTGTGACGCGCGTCACACGCGCACCTGCTATTCCGTCTTCACCGCGATGGAGACGCACGAGGAATTGCGGCCGTACCTGTTCGCGATCGCCTACCGGATGCTCGGGTCGGTCGCCGAAGCGGAGGACGTGGTCCAGGACGCGTTCCTGCGCTACCACGAGGCGGAGATCGAGGCGGACTCGCCGAAGGCCTACCTGGCGACGATCACGACACGTCTTGCGATCGATCAGCTCCGTTCGGCGCGTGCCCGCCGCGAGGTCTACCCGGGCGAGTGGCTGCCCGAGCCGCTGGTCGACGACGAGGCGGTACGTCACGCCGAAACGCGCGGACTCGCTCTCGCTCGCGTTCCTGCACCTGCTGGAGAAGCTCTCGCCGGTCGAGCGCGCGGTCTTCCTGCTCCGCGAGGTCTTCGACTACCCCTACGAGGAGGTCGGCGCGGATCGTCGACAAGAGCCCCGACAACTGCCGCCAGATCCTTGCCCGGGCGCACCGGCACATCGACGAGGGGAGGCGTCGCTTCGATGTCTCCCGTGAGGAGCGCGAGGAGGTGGCGCGACGCTTCCTGGCCGCCTGGGAGGAGGGGGACACGGAGAGCCTCGTCGAGTTGCTGGCCCCGGATGCGACCGTCTACGGAGACGGTGGCGGCAAGGCGCCGGCAGTGCCCGTGCCGCTCGTGGGCGCCGAGCGCGTGGCCAAGGCCCTGATCGGCTGGGGCCGCCAGGCACGCGAGCGCGGCTTCACGCACCGCGCGGCGCTCGTCAATGGAGAGCCGGGACTCGTCCTATCCGAGGCCGGAAGGCGCCGTCTGGGTGGCCGCTTTCGAGATCGCAGACGGGCTCGTCGTCGCGGTGCGGTCGATCCTGAACCCCGAAGCTGGCCCACGTGGGACGGGATCGAGCTAGGTCGGCTTCGCGGTCATCGCCCAGACGGCGACGATGTAGGCGGCGAGCAGCAGGATGCAGATCACCCCGACAGCCCGGCCGAAACCGACACCGCCGGATTCGCTCCGCAGCTTCCGGAGGCCCAACGCCGCGAGAATGAGCGAGATGAGAACCAGCAGCGCGCCGGCGTCCGCGGTGATGTAGCCGATCCCGAGCCAGGCCGGTTCGAAGTCGTCCGGGAAGTTCTCATTCGACTCGGTCCACTGCGCGCCCACCCGCATCAGGATGTACGCGGGCAGGACGCCCATCAGCAGCGTGCGCAGGCTGAAGCGTGTCAGGCCGACGGCGTCGTCAGGCCGCCGCCACGCGAGCACTGTGGCCAGGGCTACGGCAAACAGCGTCCCGACGAGCAGCATCGCTCCGAAGACGTGCAGGAAGAGCGGGAAGTTCACGTCGTCCGGGCGGATTGCAGCGAGCATGCTCACGCTCCTGGCTTCCAGATCATGAGCAGCAGGATGACGAATAGCCCGACGCTGTTGATGGCCTGGTAGCGGATGCCTGCCTCCCGGCCGCCGGGACCGGTTGCGAAGGCCCTACCGGCCTGGCCTCCGGCCCAGCCGGAAATCGCCCAGATCACGATCGAGATGAGGATCCAGGGATCCCAGAGCTCGTAGCCGTCGACATCGATCGCAAGCCAGATGCCGAAGATGATCGCGCCCATCATCCCGATCCCGACGACGATGCCGGCGGTTTGTCCGAAGCGCATCGCCGAGTCCGGGGACAGCGTAGGCGTGGCGCCTCGCGAGCTGAGCACGAGCGCCCAGAGCGCAGTCAGCGCTCCGACTGCCAGAAACGCGCCGAGTACGTGGAGAAAGAGGAGCCAGTCGTAGAGATCCACTGGTCGCGATCCTAACCCCTCGCATCGGAGGGCAAACGGGCCAACGACCGGATCGTGTCGACTCCTGTAACCACCGTCTAAGGCCGGATCAGGCCGCTTTCGTAGCCGAAGATCACGGCTTGCACACGGTCGCGGAGCCGAAGCTTCCTGAGGATGTGCCTGACGTGCGTCTTGACCGTCGACTCCTCGATCACGAGCGTCGCCGCGATCTCCCCGTTCGAGAGCCCGCGGGCGATCAGCTCGAGTACGTCTCGCTCGCGTGCGGTGAGCTCGTCCAGCCGGGCCTCCTCGGCGGCATCCGGCGCAGGCTGGCCTGCGACCCTCTGAATCACGGTGCGCGTCACCGACGGTGACAGGAGCGAGTCTCCCGCCGCCACTGTGTGGATGGCGGCGATCAGCTCCTCCGGTCTCGTGCGCTTGAGCAGGAAGCCGGAGGCACCGGCGCTGAGCGCACCGAAGATGTAGTCGTCCTGCTCGAAGGTCGTGAGGACGACGACCCTGACATCCGGGGAGACCGCGAGCAGCTCGCGTGTGGCGGCGATACCGTCGAGCCCCGGCATCCGCACGTCCATCAGCACGACATCCGGCCGGAGCTCGATCGCGCGATCGACGGCCGTGCGTCCGTCGGGAGCCTCCCCGACCACGTCGATCGTCTCGTCGCTGGAGAGCACGGCGGTGAGCCCGGCGCGCATCAGGTCGTCGTCGTCGACCAGGAGGACGCGAACCGGTCTCACGATCGCCGCCGTTCGCCGCCGCCGTAGGGCAGGTGCGCCCGGATGCGAAACAGGCCGGCTTCGGCGCCGGCCTCGAAGCTGCCGCCGAGCAGCTCCGTGCGCTCGCGCATGCCGACGAGGCCGTGGCCTTCGGACGGAGGTTCGTCGCCGGGGCTCGGGTTGGTAACGGTGAGCTCGAGCGCCTGCTCGCCGAACGTCACCTCGACGTCCGCGCTGCCGCTTCCGTGGCGGGCGGCGTTGGTGAGCGCCTCCTGGAGGATCCGGTACGCCGTCCGGTCGACGGCGGGTACGAGGTGCAGGCGGCTGCCGTCGAAGCGAACGACGACGGCGAGCCCCGAGGCGCGATGGCGCTCGGCGAGTGTCTCGAGCGCGGCGAGGCCCGGAGGCGGCTCGACCGCACTCCCGTTTGAGGAGCCGTCCTCGCGGAGGACTCGGACGAGCTGGTCGATCTCGCCCAGTGTCTCGCGTGCAACCTCCTCGATCGTTTCGAGCGCGGCCCGTGCGCGCGGTGGATCCTGCTCCTGCAGCAGGCGTGCCGCCCCGGCCTGGACGAGGATCACGTTGATCGCGTGGCCGGCGGAGTCGTGGAGGTCGCGCGCGATGCGGGTGCGTTCCTCGGCAGCCGCGAGGCGGCGCTCGCGCTCGGTCTCCCGCTCGGCCCGCAGGGCCCGGTCCACCAGCTCGGCCAGGCGCGCGCGACGCTGACGGACGCGGTCGCCGACGACCCAGGCGCCGCCCCAGACGAGTGTTCCGAAGAGCAGCGGCACGACCGGAAGCTCGTCGTGGCCGATGCCGGCGGCGGCGACGTGGATCGCGAACATGCCGATGACGGTGGCGCCGGTCAGCCGTAGCCCGGCTCGTGTCTCGGGAGGGTTGAGGGCAAGAAAGAAGAGGGCGACTGTTGGGCCGAGCGGCGGGCCGAGTGCGTATCCGAGCCCGTTCAGGACGGCGCTGGCGGCGGCGGTGAATGCGAACACGGCGAGGGGCGCCCGGCGCCGGGCGACGAGTGGGAGGGAGGCGAGCGCGGCCAGGACGACGCCGAGCGGGTCGAGACCGCGTGTGTCCTCGGCGGAACCACCCGCGGCGAGGAGCGCCAGCGTGAGAGCGAACACGGCCGTGGCGATGGCCGCGTCGAAGAGAAGCTCCCTGTGGTTCACGACCCGAGGGTAACGGCCCGCATCGAGCCGCGAGTCTCCCCTCAGGAGGATCCTGCTCAGCCCGTGGGAGGACGCGGAAATCCTCCGCCGACCACGTCGAGGTTCAGCCCGCGGGGTGTCGTCCCGGGACAGACGAACTCGTACCTTGGGCCGCGAGGCAACGAGAGGAGATGAATCGATGACCATCACACTGATGACGCTGCTCGCCAGCCAGGACGACTGGGATCACCACTGGTGGCCGATCTGGCCGCTGCTCTGGCTCGTCGTGATCGTGGCGATCGTGTGGTTCTTCAAGCGCAGGCGCTGGGGCGGGCCACCCGCACTGACCGGCGCCGAGCGCGCGAGGGACATCCTCGCCGAGCGCTACGCCCGCGGCGAGATCACGGGTGAGGAGTACCGCGAGCGGCTCGACGGGCTGCGCTGAGCGGAGCGAGCGCGTAGGGAAGAGCACGGCCTGGCGCCGCTGCGCCTTCGAGAGAGGCGCCCGGTCGAGCTCTTCCCGCGTGAACTTTGCGCCATTGAGTATCGCGCCACGGAAGTTTGCGCCCTGTAGAGCCGCCCCCCGGAAGTCCGCGCCCCTGAGGCAGGCGCGATCGAACCGAGCGTATGGGAGCTTCGCGTTGCGGAAGCTGGCGCCCCACCAGTGAGGCGTCTCGGAACTTGACGCCCGTGAGGTTGTAGCGGTTGAGGCTGAGCCCATCGAGCGCGAGGCCGTCGAGCGGGGCGCCCCTGAAGCCAGCAAGTCCCGCGTGTCCAGTCCCTTCGCGATCCTCGGCAGCACGAACTTCAGCGCGACGACGAGGTCAGGCCGTGTTCGAAACGCGGCCTTGCAGCCATGCGGCCGCGGCGCCTTTGGCGGTCGGTAGTTGCTCGTCACGTAGGTCGCGACGACGACGAGAGGTGCCTGCTTGTACGTCGTCGAGTCGACGCCGAGCCGCATCAAGGAGAACAGCGCGCCCATCCGCACGTCGGTCGCCGGGCGGCTGGTGCCCGGAATGTTCGCACCCAGCTGATCGACCGCCCTGCCGAACCGCTCGGCGAGCTGTCCTTGCTCGGCGAGGCGGAGGCTCTTGGCTGCGGCCTGCTGCGTCTCGTCCGCGGTTCGTCGTGTCTCGTTGACCTGGAACGCGGTGATCGCGATGGTGACGATGAGCGCAACCCCACCCAGCGCCTGGATGATGCTGCTCCTCGCTTGCACGCCGAGCTCGGCGAGCTTCTCTTCACTCGAGATCCCCGCGCGGCGCCAGCGTTCGACCTGCCAGCGCGGTAGCAGCCAGATCGCGAGGCCGACGGCGACCACCGTGCACAGGACCGCAGCGACGATCGCAAGATTCGTCACCGAAGCGACAGTCGCACACGTTGCGCCGGGGCGGCAACCCTTCTCCAAGGCAACAGGCGAGAGTGGCACGTAGCGTTCCGGGCGTGAGCGATCTCCCGCAAGCCGAATCGCGCGCCGTCGTCTCGGCGCGCGGGGTCGTGAAGCGGTACGGGCGCACGGTCGCGCTCGCGGGCCTCGACGCCGAGATCGGGCCCGGGATCACCGGCCTGCTCGGCTCCAACGGCGCCGGCAAGACGACGTTCATCTCGCTCGTCCTCGGGCTCCGATCCCGGGACGCCGGCGAGCTGACCGTCCTCGGCCAGGATCCCGCGACAGCCGGGCTCGAGCTGAGATCGCGCATCGGCTACGCGCCCGAGCACCACGACCTGCCGGCGGAGCTGGCGGCGACCGATCTCGTGCGGCACCTCGCCGAGATGCACCTGCTGCCCCGCCGCGCGGCGGTGCAGCGCGCCAACGACGCGCTCTGGCTGGTCGGCCTCGGCGAGGAGCGGTTCCGTCCCGTCGGGACGATGTCCACGGGGCAGCGGCAACGCGTGAAGCTCGCCTCTGCGATCGCGCACGACCCGGAGGTCGTCCTCCTCGACGAGCCGACCGACGGGCTCGACCCGATGCAGCGGACGGAGATGCTCGATCTCATCCGTCGCATCGGCACCGAGTTCGGGATGCACATCATCGTCTCGTCCCACCACCTCGAGGAGGTGGAGAGGATCTGCGACGGGGTCGTGATCGTCGAAGGCGGCGAGGTCGTGCACGCGGGGACGCTCGCAGACGTTCGCCGCGGCCCCGACGGGCTCGTCGTCGAGGTGGACGGGCGAGCCGACGAGCTGGCCGCGATCCTGGCCGCGCGCGGCTTCGCCGTGACGATCGACGGCGCCGTGCTCCTGCTCGACGGTGACGACGCCGTCTACGACGCCGTTCGCGACGCCGTCGCCGACCTCGGAGTCGGGCTGCGGCGGCTCGGGCCGCGCGGGCGGACGCTCGAGGACGTCTACCTGGGGGCGGGCACGTGACACGGGCCAGGACGCACAGCTCTTCGACCTCGGCTACCGCAGCTACGACGGCCTCCGCGAGCGCCCGGCCCGCGCGATCCTCACGCTGGCCGTGTTCACCATGCGGCGCGTGCTCGGCCTGGGGCGCGGTGCGCGGCACAAGGTGCTGCCTGCGATCACGCTCGGGATCGCGTTCCTGCCGGCCTTCATCTCGGTCGCGTTCGCGGCGATCGTGGACGCCCTCCGCCCCGACGAGCTGATCTCGTACGGCGACTACATGTTCATCATCGGGAGCGCGCTCGCACTCTTCGCAGCGCTCGTCGCTCCCGAGGCGCTCTGCCCGGACCGGCGGACGGGGATGCTCGGTCTCTATCTCGCCGGTCCGCTCGACCGCAACCGCTATCTGCTCGCCAAGGCGTCGGCGTCGTCGCCGTCATGCTCCTGATCACCGTCGGCCCGCTGCTCTTCATGCTCGCCGCGTTCGTCGCTCGCCGGCTTCGGGCCCTCGGCCGGCGAGAACCCCGAAGCTCCTGTTGCGGATCCTGGCGGCCGGGATTGCGACGGCGCTTCTGTACGCGTCGCTGGCCATGGCCGTCTCGAGCTTCACGACGCGGCGGGCGGCCGCCGCGGTCGGTGTCGTGCTCGCGCTCTCCGTGCCGGTCAGCGTCGTCCGCACCGCGATCGAGAGCACGGGTGCGCCCAACGAGCTCGACCTCTTCAGCCTCCCGTTCGTCGCGGCCGATCTCGCGTACCGGATCTTCGGCGAGGTGCCCGACGACGAGGAGCCGGTCACGCTGCTCTCCACCTGGGTCGTCGCGGGCGGGCTGGCGCCGCGATCGCGGCGGGATTTCTCGTGTGCTGGTTCCGGTACCGGCGGATCGAGGCGTTCCGGTGAGCGCAGCTGTCGAGCCACGTGTCGTCGCCGACGGCGTTTCGAAGTGGTTCGGCCCGCTCGTCGCGGTCTCGGACGTCAGCTTCGACGTCGGTCCCGGGGTGACCGCGCTCCTCGGCCCGAACGGCGCCGGCAAGTCGACGATGTTCCGCATGCTCTGCGGGCTCGCACGGCCTTCCAAGGGCACCGTGCGGGTCCTCGGCGGGGACCCGCGCAGCGACACGGGCGTCACCCGGCTGATCGGTCTCGTTCCGCAGCAGGAGAGCGTGTTCGAGCCGCTGACCGCGCAGGAGTTCGTCGCCATGTCGGCCAGGCTGCACGGGCTCGCCGAGCCCGAGGCCGCGGCGACGTCGGCACTCGAGACGGTCGGCCTCGACCCATCCGACCGCCGGCGGCTGCCCACGTACTCGAAGGGAATGCGGCAGCGCGTCAAGGTGGCGCAGGCGATCGTCCACGACCCGGCAGTGCTCATCCTCGACGAGCCGCTGACCGGTCTCGATCCGCGCCAGCGCGCGGATCTCGTGGCGCTCTTCCGGCGGCTCGGCAGCGAGGGCCGCTGCGTGATCGTGTCCAGCCACGTGCTCGACGAGGTGGAGCGGCTCGGCTCGCAGGTTCTCGTCATGTCGCAGGGCCGGCTTGCCGCCGCCGGCGACTTCCGCGAGCTGCGCGCGCTGATGGACGACCGGCCGATGCGAATCCGCGTCCGCACCGACCGTCCGCGCGAGCTCGCCGCTGCGCTGCTCGAAGCCGGGACCGCCGTCGGCGTTCGGCTCGACGGAGATCAGGTGCTCGAGCTCGACACGACGGACGCCCGCGCGCTCTCGCACGCGCTCGCGCCGGTCGCGCGCGAGCGGGACGCGCGGCTGTTCGAGGTGCATCCCGCTCGACGCCGATCTCGAAGGCGTCTTCCGCTACGTGGTGCAGCGATGAGCGCCGTCGACGTCGCGCGCCGCGCCGGCCCGCCCGGGCACGCTGGTCTCGCTCGTCGCCCTCTACCGGCTGCTGCTCCGGACGCAGATCACGGTCACGCGTCTGCTGGGGATCGCGGGGCTCGGCGCGCTGTCGCATCCTGATCGGGCTCTTCGCGCGCTGGGACGACGACCCGGCACAGGCCGCCGCGGACGCGATCGCGTCCTACGGGCTCGGGATCCTCGTGCCGCTCGCGGCGCTCTGGCTCGGCACGTCGGCGATCGGCGACCTCGTCGACGACCGCCTCCTCGTCTACCTCTGGCTGAAGCCGGTGCCCGCTGGCAGCTTCCGGCCGCCGCCGTGCTCGCGACGGCCAGCGTCGTCGTGCCGCTCACCGCTGTGCCGCTCGCCGTGTCCGCCCTCGTCGCGGGTGCCGCCGACGTCGCTCCCGCGGCTTTGCTTGCAGCGTCGCTCGCGGCGCTCGCGTACGCCGGCCTCTTCGTCGCGGCCGGGATCTGGTTCCGGCGCGCCGTCTGGTGGGGGCTCGCATTCGTCGCTTCTGTGGGAGAACGTCGTCGCCCACACTGCTGAGGGCGCGGCTCGCTTCACGGTGAACGGGTGGGGAGCTTCCGTTCTCAGCCTCGCGCCCGACGTCGACGTGTCGCACAAGGCCGGGTCCGCCGCCGCTGCGTTCGTCGTCCTCGCCGCGATCGCGGTCGCGGGTTGGCTGGCCGCGACGTGGCGCTACCGCCGCGCCGACGTCGACTGACGGTCGCTGTAATCCGGGGGCCAGTTCGAGGACTGCCGCGACCAGCGTGAATTCGACGCAGATATGTCTGTGGCGTCCTGAGGCCTGGCAGTACCGTCTCCGATCGGTCGGGTCACCCTGCCGGGCAGACCTTCCGGGCTGCTTCGAACGCGACGAAAGGAAGCTCATGCATTCCTGGCTCACCGCTGCCGCCGTTCGACGGCCCGGCCACCGCCCTGAGGATGGGCCGGCTGGCGCTGCTGCTCGCGCTCGTCTTTACGATCGTCCTCGCGTCGGCGCCGCTCTCGGACGCGCGCCGGGCGGCCGCCCACGGACACCCGCAGGCGGCGCCTCCCGTGTCGTCCACGGTCACGCTGATCACCGGGACGTCGTCCACATGCTGACGCGACGCGACGGCCGGCGGTCGTTCAGCTTCGAACCGGGCGCGGACGGGACGATTCCCGACGCGGCGATCACGGAGGTCGGCGAGCACGCGTACGTCGTGCCGCGCTCCGCCATGTCGCTCGTCGCGGCGAAGCGGCTCGATCTCGATCTCTTCGACGTCGCCGGGTTGGTCCGACAGCGCTATGACGACGCACATCGCGCGACCCTGCCGGTGATCGTCGACGACGGCCGTGGCGCCGCGGCCGCGGCCGATGCCCGCAGAGCCGATCTGGCGCATGCGCGGAAGACCGTCACGATTGCCTCGCTCGGCGCTGCTGCCTTCGCCGCGGACAAGGAGCACGCCCGCGCCTTCTGGCATTCGCTGACCGCCGCAGGTGCCACCCGCGTCGATCTCGACGGCCGTGTCCGCGCGACGTTCGACCCGCCGGTCTCCCAGATCCATGCACCGGAGGCGTGGGCGACCGGCTACGACGGCAGCGGCAGCACGGTCGCCGTGCTCGACACAGGCTACGACGCCACCCATCTCGATCTGGCCGGCGATCGTCGAGCTCGCCGCGAACTTCACCACCGACGCGACCACTGCCGACGGAAACGGCCACGGCACCCACGTCGCCTCGACGATCGCCGGGACCGGAGCAGCATCGGCGGGCTCGCACGGGGGCGTCGCCCCGGGCACGAAGTTGCTCGTCGGCAAGGTGCTCGCCGACGGGGGCTTCGGCGAAGACTCGTGGGTGCTCGCCGGAATGCAGTGGGCGGTCGAGCACGGCGCGGACGTGGTCAGCATGAGCCTCGGTGGCGAGGCCAGCGACGGCAGCGACCCGTTGAGCCGGCCGATCGACGAGTTGTCGGCAGCGTCCGACACGCTCTTCGTCGTCGCAGCCGGGAACGACGGCTCCAATCCCGGCACGATCACCGCGCCCGGCTCGGCCGACGCGGCGCTGACCGTCGGCGCCGTCGACGGCTCCGACACGCTCGCCTACTTCTCCAGCCGCGGCCCCCGCCTCGGCGACGGAGCGGTGAAGCCCGACGTCGTCGCGCCCGGAGTCGACATCATCGCCGCCCGCGCCGCCGGCACCGAGCTCGGCCGACCCGTGGACGAGTGGTACACGAGCCTCGACGGCACCTCGATGGCGACGCCGCACGTCGCCGGCGTCGCGGCGATCGTGAAGCAGCGCCATCCCGCGTGGGACGGCGAGCGCATCAAGGCCGCGATCACCGGCAGTGCCGTGTCGGTGCCGTCGGCAACGGCGTTCGAGGCGGGTACCGGGCGCGTCGACGCGCTGCAAGCGCTCGGCGTGAACGTCGTCTCCGCCCCAGCGCTCAATCTCGGCTCCTATCCCTGGCCGCAACAGGAGTTGCAGCCGACGCGCACGCCGCTTCGCTACGAGAACCTCGGCGTCGCCCCGGTGACGTTGGCCCTCTCGGTCGCGGCGCAGGACAGCGCGGCCGGCGCTCCGGCCGGCGTCTCGCTCTCCGCCTCGACGCTGACGCTCGCCCCTGGCGGCACGGCGGTGGTCGATGTCCAGCTCGATCCGAGCATCCCAGGCGTCGGCACCTTCTCGGGCGTCGTCGTTGCCGACCCTGGCACCGGCTCGTCGGTGCGCACGGCGTTCGGCTTCTCGCTCGAGAGCGAGCATTACGACGTCACGGTCGATGCTGCGGCCGCGTGCCGGCACGCGGCGGGCGTCGCACCTCGTCGGTCTCGTCGGCCTCGACAACGGATTCTTCGAGCAACGGACGTTCGAGGGGAGCGGATCGAAGACGACGACCTTCCGTGTCCCGCCTGGCACGTACAGCGCCGGCGGGCTCACGTTCGGGCTCGCCGCGGATAGCGCCGCGGAAGGCGTCCTCGCGTACGAGCCGTCCCTGAGCGTGGGTGCGAACACGACGGTCGTGCTCGACGAGGCGACGGCGCGGCCGTTCGATGTCGTCACCGGCCGAGCCGCGCTCACCGACGGACAGATCATGAGCGTTGACTGGAACGGGCAGGCCGGCTTCTCGAACTTCACGCTCGCCGGCGCGTTCGACCGCCTCTTTGCCCAACCGCTCGCGAGCTCCAGCGCCGGCAGCGTCGACGCGGCGCTGAACTGGATGCTTTCCCAGCCGGCTGCTGAGATCGCGCTCCCGGGGGCGCAGCCGGTCCTCCTGCGTTCGCTTGCGTCTGGCGGACGGATCGACGGGTCGTACCGGCTCGTGGACGCGGGCACGGTCGCCGCGCTCGATACGTCCTCGGTGCGTCGGGGCGATTGCCGTCGTCGGAGGCACCTGCACCGACCTCAGCGCCACCGCGGCAGCGCTCCAGCAGGCCGGCGCCGCCGCGATGGTCGCGTACCCGGTCGACGGCGCCGACTGCGCCGGAACGCTTGCGGCGCCCGCAGCTCTGCCGGCGTACCAGGTGCTCCCGTACGACGCGGCTCGGCTGCTCGGGTCACACCGGCGACAGCTCATGGCTACGACCCACGACAGCCCCGGCGTACGTTTACGACCTGGCCGGCGCGTGGTCCGGATCGGTGCCGCCCGGCGCGACTCTCGACGGGCGGACTCGTAGCGTGGCAGCGTTTGTCGAGCGTTACGACTCGCTCGGCGGCACGTCGGCCGAGGGGCACTTCGTGTGGGAGATGCCGATCGGCTGGGTGCCGGGGCGCGGCTATGCCGCGTATGGTCTCGTCCGTCCCGTCGCCGTGCCGAGCACCGTCACGCACTACGTCAGCCCGGTAGCCGAGTGGGAGCGGACCGTGGAGGTCAGGGACTCGGCCGGCTTCCCCGAGGGGATGCTGTGGGCGCCGAAGGTGCCGGTCCGCGCCGGCCAGACGATCCGTGACCGATGGTTCGGGGGCCCGGTGGCGCCGAACGTGTCACCGCTCCAAACGGCACTGGGGTGGCAAGCGTCGCCGTATCGGCAGGGGGACTACTTCTGGCTCTTCATGCCGACGTTCACCGACGACGCCGGGCACTCGGGCTTTCCGTTCTACCTCGGTGAGTTCGAGGGCAAGCTCTACCGCGACGGCGAGTTGATGTTCGAGGGAGACGATCCGCTCCGGCTTCAGGGCGAAGCACCGCCCGAGGCTCACGACTACCGACTCGTGTACACGAACCGGCGGCAGAACGGCTTCTGGCAGCGCTCGACGATGTCCGAGAGCGCCTGGACCTTCTCGTCGGCGCGCACCGCGGGCGATCACGAAGTGCTGCCGCTGATGACGGTCGACTTCGACCTGCCGCTCGACGCTCACGGCGCGGCACGCCCGGGGCCGTTCTCCTTCGGGCTCGCGTTCGGGATGCCGGCCGAGGTCGAACGGAAGCCGATCGCGCGCGTCACGGTCGACGTCTCCTGGGACGGCGGTGTCACGTGGCGCCCGGCGAAGCTGCAGGCGTGCGCTCCGAAGACGAAGCAGCGCTGCATCGTCGGGTTGTGGAACCCCGCCTCGGGGTCGGCATCGCTGCGCGTCGCCGCCACCGACACGGCCGGCCGTTCGGTGACCCAGACGATCGTGGATGCCTACGCCGTGGAGCGTGGCTGAATCGTCAGAGGGCTCGCCGCCGAGCCGGCTCTGGAATCATTCGGGTCCGGCGCGAGTGAGAGGACTGAACTGTGGCGATGTTCCATGTCGTACTCCTCCGCTCAGGCCCGGAGTGGGACCCGTCGCGGCAACTCGAAGGCCAGTCCGGCTGGCCGGAGCACGCGTCCTTCATGGACGGCCTCGTCGACTCGGGATTCATCGTGCTGGGCGGCCCGCTCGCCGACGAGTTCCGTGTCGTGCACGCGGTCGAGGCGGAGTCCGAGGACGTCGTCCGTGCCACGCTGGCGCGTGATCCGTGGAGCGAGACACACCTTCGGGTCGGCACGATCGAGCCGTGGACGATCCGGCTCGACGCGCGGACCGCGAACCCCTCCTAGTTCAGCACCCGCCCGCGCAGGTGCTCGAGGTCGACGTTGCCGCCGCTGAGCACGCACACCACCTTCGAGCCAGGCTCCGCGTCGACGCGGCCCTCGAGGAGCGCGGCGACAGGCGCCGCCGCTGCGCCCTCGACGACCAGCTTGCAGCGGGACATCGTCCAGAGCACCGCGTCGAAGATGCGCTCGTCGTCGATCGTGACGAGGGCGTCGACGAGCTCGCTCACGATCGAGAACGTCTTCTCGCCGACGCGCATCACCTTCAGGCCGTCGATCGCGCAATGATTCTCCTCGAGCGTGACGAGCTCGCCGCGCTCGACGCTCAGCGTCATCGCAGGTGCTCCCGTCGACTCGACGCCGACGATCCTGACCGCCGGCTGCCGCCCCTTGATCGCGGCCGTGATGCCCGAGATCAGGCCGCCCCCGCCGATCGGGACGACGACCGTGCCGGCGTCGGGCGCGTCCTCGAGGATCTCGAGCCCGACCGTTCCCTGGCCCGCGATCAGCTGCAGGTCGTCGAAGGGATGGATGAACGTCAGGCCGCGCTCGTCCCTCAGGCGCATCGCCTCGTCGTTCGCCTCGTCCCAGATCGTGCCGTGGAGGATGACCTCGGCGCCGTAGCTCTTCGTGGCCGCGATCTTCGCCGGCGTTGCGTTGCTCGCCATCAGGACGGTCGCGGGGATCCCCAGCCGCGCGGCCGCGTATGCGACGCCCTGGGCGTGGTTGCCGGCCGATGAGCAGATGACGCCCGCCTGCTGCTCCTCTCGTGAAAGCTGCGGCAGCTTGTTGCTCGGGCCGCGCACCTTGTAGGAGCCGGTCCGCTGGAACATCTCCGCCTTCAGCCAGACGTCGTAGCCGGTCTCGTTCGAGAGCGACGTGGAGTGGAGCAGCGGCGTGCGGTGCACGAGCGGAGCAACGCGCAGGTACGCCTCGTCGAAGACTTCGGGTGCGAGCGCCTCGGTCGCTGTCTGGGTCATGCGGAGAACAATCGCACAGCGGCGGCGGGCCGAGACCGATGGGCGATGATTGCAGCGTGGACTCCATCCTCCAGGCGATCGGCGACACACCGCTCGTTCGGCTCCACCAATGCGCGCCGTCGAACGGGGCGGAGCTCTGGCTGAAGCTCGAGAACCGAAACCCGACGGGCTCGATGAAGGACCGAATGGCGCTCGCGATGATCGAGGGCGCAGAGCGCGACGGCTTGATCTCGGCCGGCGACACCATCGTCGAGTACACGGGCGGGAGCACCGGCCCCGCGCTCGCGCTCGTCTGTGCAGCGAAGGGGTATCGCGCGCTGATCGTGATCGCCGACTGCTTCACCGAGGAGCGCTTTCAGCTGATGCGGGCGCTCGGCGCCGAGCTCGACGTCATCCCCTCGGTCAGGGGTTGTCCGAACGTCACCGCGCAGGACATCGAGAACATGGTGGCGCGGGCGGCCGAGCTCGCAGTGCGCCCCGGGCACTACGCGACCGATCAGTTCAACAACCCGTACATCATCGTCGACCACCGGGACAACCTCGGGCGGGAGATCTGGGAGCAGACGGAGGGACGCGTGACCGCCTTCTGCCACGGGATGGGAACGGCGAGCTCGGTGATGGGCGTCTCCGACGCGCTCAAGCCACACGGGGTCTTCATCCAGGCCCACGAGCCGGCGAGCTCGGCGGCGATCGGCGGCGGCGAGCGCGGGTCGTTCGCCATCCAGGGCTGGACCGGCCTCGTCATGCCGCATTGGTATCCGGAGAAGGTCGATCACGTCGAGCCGATCGGGGACGAGGAGGCGATCGAGATGACGCGGCGACTGTCGGTCGAGGAGGGAGTCTTCGCCGGCATCTCGACCGGGGCGAACGTCGTCGGCGCGCATCGCCTTGCAGAGCGGCTCGGGCCGGACGCCGTGATCGTGACGCTCGCCGTCGACACCGGGTTCAAGTACCTGAGCGTCAGCCCGTACGCCGACACATAGCGACCGCTGTCAGAGCAGCTCAGCGATGAGCGCCGCTGCCCGCGCCGCGCCGTCGGCCTCGACCGGCCGGTAGTCGACCTCGCGTCCGATCTCCTCGGCGATCGCCCGCGCGATCGTCTCCGGTGTCTCCGTCTCGTAGTCCATGCAGCGGCCGGCGCCGTAGCGCTCGAGCCGGTGGCGCACGTGAAAGTTCTGCTCGAAGTGGTGTCGGAGCGGGAAGTAGATGAACGGACGCCGGTTCGCCGTCAGCTCCATGGAGGTCGTCAACCCGCCCTGCACGACGGCGAGGTCGCACGCAGCGAGGTGGCGGTAGAGATCGTGCACGTAGGGACGGATCTCGAGCCCGTCGACCTGGGGTAGCGTCGCGGGATCGATCCGCGGCCCGGCGACGACGATCATCCGCAGGGCGGGAACGCGCTGCTTCGCCTCCGGAAACGCGTCGATCACTCGCCGCAGCAGGTGGCCGCCGACGCCCGAGCCACCGACGGTGACGATGCAGACCTCTTCGTCCATGCGATAGCCAAGCTCTGTACGCAGCGCCTCACGGTCGGCGAAAGCGGCCGGGTCGAAACCGGTCACGTACCCCGTGAGGTCGTAGTGGGCCTCGGTCCAGTCGCGGATCGTCGGCAGCCCTGGTCCGAACGCGTCGGAGACGATGTCGTCGGCGTTGCCGACATAGAGCGCGCGGTCGCGAATGCGTGGGAAGCGGGCGATGTGCTCGATCATCTCCGCGTTGTAGTCGGCGGTCAGGAACGCCTCGTGCTCGGCGCCGTCCTCCATGGGCAGCCAGCCGACGAAGTCGGTCAGCCAGACGTACGCGGCCTGCTTCTGCTCGGGATTCTCGTGCAGGTAATAGTCGAGCTCCCACGCCTCGTCTCCGATCCAGAGGTCGTACGGGTCGTCCCGTACGAGGTCGTGGAACACCATGAAGTTCGAGAACAGGATCTCGTCCATCCGCCGGATCGCCTGGAAGCAGTGCAGGTCGTGCTCGGCGGACTCGCTCTCGATGTGGCTGGACTCATTGGCGAGGTCGGCGCTTGCCGGGTGGATCCGTTCGCCCCGCTGCTCCAGCACCGTCGTGACGGGACTCTGGGCGAGCCAGTCGATCTCCAGGTCGGGGTGGAGCTTCCTGAGCTCGTCGGCGATCGCCGCGTCGCGCTGTGCATGACCGAGGCCGATCGGCGAGGAGATGAAGAGGGCGCGCTTGCGTCGCGACTTGCCCCGCACCCAGCGGCGCTGCGGGGCCGGCGGCGTAATGAAGTCGCGGAGCAAGACGTTGACTTTCACCGGGTCACGCGCGTGCACGAAGTGGCCGCTGCCCTCGATCGTCACGAGCTCGCCGCCGGTCGCCCGCGCGAGCTCGACGCCGCGCTCGTGCGGGGTGATCGCGTCCTCGTCGCCGTGGATCACGAGCACCGGGCACCGCACCTTCGCGCAGAGCTCGCGCATCGCACCCTCGTCGAGGAAGCGTTTTGCGGAGAGGGTGATCAGCGTCTCGGCGTCGGTCTCCAATCCCCAGCCGACCGCGTCCTCGATCAGCTTCGTCGAATGCGGCTCCGTCACGCACTGCGAGATGAAGAACTCGACGAAGCCGGCGTAGTCCCGGCGCCAGTAGTTGGCGTTGAACTTCGCCCACCCCTCGTCCGAATCGAGCGGCTCGTAGAACGGTATGTCGCGATAGCTGTGCCCGGGCGCGATCGGAAGCGTCGGCGCAAGGAAGACGATGCCCTGGACGCGCTCCGGGTGCTCCGCGGCGAGAACGACCGTCCGCTGGGCCCCGAGTGAGAGCGTGACGACGAACGCCTTCTCGGTCTGAGTCGCGTCCAGCACTGCCAGCGCGTCGGCCGCGAACTCGGGCTCCGTATACGCCTCGCTCGACTGCGGCCGGTCGGACTTCCCGTTCCCGCGCGGATCGAAGACGACCACGCGGCAGTGCCGCGCGAAGTACGGGATCTGCATCTTCCAGCAGCGCGAGTGAACGAGCGACCAGGGTGGCACGAAGAGGATCGTCGGTTCCCCCTTGCCGTAGACCTCGTAGAACACGCGAACGCCGTCCCGCTCGACGTAGCCCTCCGTGTCCGGGTAGCGCGCACGCGATTGTTCGCGCGTAGCGGCCGTTACCTCGACAGCCATCCGTCGATCCAGTCGAGAAGCTCCTGGTGCCCATCGGTGATTCCGGCGAGGCGCTCCACGATGATCCCCTCGTTGAACGTGATCACGAGGGAGACGAGCGCCTCGAGCGGCATCTCGATCCCGTAGTGCTTGCGCGGCTCGGCGAACGCCTCCAGCAGAACCGCCCGCCACGCGGCATTCACGCTGTCGACCCGCTCCTTCAGCTCGGGCCGGTTCCACGCCAGCGCCTGCAGCTCGAACCAGACCTTCTCGTAGGCGAAGTCCTCGCTCATCAGATACCGCATCGCCGTCCGCCACTTCTCGAGGAAAGGGATGTCGGCGGCGTACAGCTCTCGCTGCCGCGCGATCTGACGCTCGGTGAAGCGTTCGAGCACCCGCGCGAGCAGGTTCTCCACCGACCCGAAGTAGTAGTGCACGAGTCCGTGGTTGACTCCCGCCTCCTCGGCCAGGCGCCGCGTGGTGATGCCCGCATAGCCGGCGTCCACGAGCACGCGCTCGGCCGCGTCGAGGAGAGCCTCCTCCGCGGTCGAGCGCGCAACCGAGACCTTGGCTATGTCAGCTCCCAGAGCGCGTTCACGATCTTCCACCCGTCAGGCGTTCGCACGAGCTGAACGTACTCCCTGTACACCGCGGAGCGGACGGTTGCGTTCGCGATCGACCCGTGAACGTCCTCGACCTCGACCTCGATCCGGCGGTCGCCGGGGTCCCGTTCACGCCCGACCCCTCGTCCCGTCGCATCGACCATCCACCCCGCGGTGGTCTCGTCCAGCGTTCGGCCGTCCCGCCCGAGCGAGCGCTTGGCGAGACCCGGATGAAGCGCGCGCTCCATCCGGGCCGCATCGCCGTCGAACCAGCCCTCGAAGTAGTCGAGCACCGTCTCGACGATGGCCGTCTCCGTCGCCGTCCGCTCGGCGACGCTCACGATCGCCGCCTCAGGCGGTCGACGAGGTCGTTGAACCGGGCTCGCATCACCAGGAGCGTCATCGACACGGCGCTTCCGCCTCCCGCCACGAGTGCGGGGATCAGGTCCTCGCCCATGTGGTGGGCGAGGATCACGGGAAGATCTCCGTCGTGCAGTCGCCGCCCTGGAGCCGCACCTCGTGCGCCCGAGCCGGACCGCCCGGCCGGTCGTGCAGATCGAGGAAGAAGTCCCGGTCGACTTCCATCCCGCCGTTGGGGTCGCAGTTCACGCGCAGCAGCCACGACTCGAGCCCGGGATAGAACTGGTTGTCCCAGGTCGAGTAGAGCGAGTTGCTCACGTAGAGCCGGCGACCGTCGAACGAGAGCTGGAGCATCTGCGGACCGCCGTTCAGCTCGCGTCCTGCATCGCTCGGCTTGCCGAGCAGGCCGCCCAGCCAGAGCTGGCCGGTGAGCTTCGGGTTCGCCGGGTCGGAGACGTCGTACTGGCGCAGATCGCCGTGCAACCAGTTCGAGAAGTAGAGGAAGCGGTCGTCCATCGAGAGCACGAGGTCGGTGATCAGGCCGGGCACCGGGAACGGCCAGCCCTCGAGCTCGACGCTCTCGACCGCGATCACCTGATCGGCGCCCCAACCGCCGTTGTCCCGCCGGAACCGCCACATCGTGCTCGAGAGCGCGGCGCCGACGAAGCCCTCCTCCGCCTCGGGGTCGTGCAGCCAACGCACCTCGAGCGGGACGAGCCCCGTTTCGCCGAGATCGACCGTCTGCTCGACGCTGCGCTCGGCGAGGTTCCAGAAGTGGAGCCGGCTGCCGTAGCGTCCCTTCGCCACGTCGTCGAGGTCGAATCCCTTCTCGTAGGCCTTCGGCTCGCCGAACTCAGATGAGATCAGGACGTTCTTGCGCGGCTGGTACCAGAAGTCGTAGTTGAGTGGCGGCGTCTCGCCGCCGTTCTCCCAGCGACCCTTGACCTCGAAGGTCTTTGCGTCGAGGACCGCGAACCCGCCGGCGCCGTTCCCCTCGGTATCGCCGAGCATGCTGATCACGATGTTGTCGCCAGGCATGCAATGCACGGTGTGCGGTCGCGAGTAGCCCGTCTTCTCAGCTAGTTCCTCCGGCTCGATCACCTTCTCGATCCGCGGCCGGCGCGGGTCGTCCTCGACGTTGACGATGTGGATCCGCGAGGAGCGGAACCCTGGCACGATCAGGTGCGAGCGATCCGGTCCGTGGCAGGCCGAGCTGCAGCGATTCCAACCGAAGTGGTGGAGCTCGTCGCCGACGTTCGGCATCGGCGTCTCGTGCACGATCCGCCCGCTTTCGGCGTCGACGACCGCCAGGAAGTCCGGCGCTTCGACGCCCGTGCCCTCGTGCAGGCAGGCGAGGTAGAGGAATTCTTCCGGCGGCCCCTCGAGCGCCGCCTCCGGCGAGGCATAGAACGATGGGGTGCCTTGCGAAGCCATTGTCCCTCCTTGTGCGAGTGACTTAGTCGATTGACTAACTATTTGAGCGCATGCGGATCAAAATGTCAAGTCGCGTTAGATTGAGGACGCCTTGAGCGACGCGAAGCGGATCCTGGTCACCGGAGCGGCAGGCAAGGTGGGACAGGCGTTCATCGACGGGCTGCTGAGCTCGTCGGATGAGCGCTTCGCCCGATTCGGGGTTCGGGCGCTCTGCCACAACCGGAAGCTCGATCCCGGCCCCCGCGTGGAAGTCGTGACGGGCTCGATCGAGCACCGCGAGGTGGCCGAAGAGGCAGTGGCCGGCGCGACGCATGTCGTGCATCTGGCAACCAGCAAGGAGTCGCCCGAGTCGATCATGGATGTGGCCGTCAAGGGCCTCTTCTGGCTGCTCGAGGCGTGCCGGGCGAGTCCCACGTTCGAGCAGTTCGTCCTGATCGGCGGCGACGCCGGTGTCGGGCACTTCGTCTATCCGCACCCGAATCCGGTGACCGAGGCGCAGGGCCACACCGCATACGAGGGCTGCTACGCACTGTCCAAGGTGCTCGAGGAGGTCATGCTCGAGCAGTACGGGATCCAGTACGACCTGAACGGCTGCTGCCTGCGTGCGCCGTGGATCATGGAGAAGGACGACTTCAAGTACCAGCTGTCCTTCGGCGAGGACGTGTTCGGAGGCCCTCGCTGGCGTGATCTCGTCGGCGCGGACGAGGCTGACGCGTACGTCGAGAGTCAGACCGTTCCGATCATGCTCGACCCGGAGGGGCGTCCGGTCAAACGGAACTTCGTCCACCTCGACGATCTCGTCGACGCGGTTCTCGCGGCGATCGACAATCCCGCCGCGCGCCGGCAGACCTTCAACGTGTGCATGGACGAGCCCGTCGACTACGCCGAGCTCGGCGCCTACCTCACCGAGTCGCGCGGCCTTCCCACCGTCGGGATTCGAACGCCCTACTTCTCGACCTGGCTCGACAACGCCAAGGCGAAGTTCCTCCTCGGCTGGCGGCCCCGCTACGACCTGAAGAGGATGACCGACGCCGCCTGGGACTACCGGCGCGCTGCGGACGACCCGCGGGTTGTCTGGTACCCAGGCTGAGGCTTCGACAAGGAGGCGACATGGCAGACATCAGGATCCATCGGTACAGCGTTGATGACCCGGCCGACCTCGAAGAGCTCCTCGCCAGACGGGCGGAGCTGATCACGGCCATCCGGGTGGACCACCCGGGCCTGGTCGAGGCCCGTCTGATCCGCCTCGCGGACGGCACTCTCGTCGACACGTGGCGCTGGCGTTCCGCCGACGAGATGCAGGTGGCGCTCGAGGCGGCATCCAGCTTTCCCGAAGCTCGTGCGGCAATGTCTCTCACCCGAAACGGAAGCGCCGACGACGGCGAGATCGTCGACGAGCGATAGATGGCACATTGCGTATCGCGGTGACCGGCGCCGGCGGTCAGCTCGGCGGCCAGGTCGTCGAGCTCCTGGCCGCTGAGGAAGCTCACGAAGTCATCGCCGTCTCCCGATGGGGACGGACGTCTGCGCGGCAATCGCGCCACGTCACCGTCGTGGCCGCGGACTACGCCGACCCGGTCTCGTTGCGGACTGCACTGCGGGGCATCGACACGCTCGTGTTCGTCTCCAGCGACGGTGAGACGGAGAAGGTCATCCTCCACCACCAGAACGTGGTCCGGGCCGCCGCTGACAGCGGTGTCGCACACATCGTTGCTCTGAGCGGCCTCGACGCCGACCTGAGGTCGCCGTTTTGTTACGCGGTCACCTACGGCCACACCGAGCAGCTTCTCTACGACAGCGGCTGCTCGATCTCCATCGCCCGAGCATCGATCTTCACCGAGTTCTTCATGCGATGGCTGACCCGCGCCCGTGTGAGCGGCGAGATCCGCCTGCCTGCCGCGGACGGGTGCATCTCGCTGGTGTCGCGTACTGACGTCGGCCGCTGCCTGGCCGCGCTCGCCACCGCGGCGCCGACCGGCCGGCATCACGACCTCACGGGGCCGGAGTCGCTCGACCTGCCCGCGATCGCCGCCCTCGGCCAAGACGCTTGGGGGGTGCCGATCGAGTACGTGGATCTGGCGCCGGCCGAGTACTGCATCGAGGTGGCACAGGAGGGTGAGTCGCCCTGGTGGCTCTATGCGTTCTCGTCGATGTTCGAGTCGGTCCGCGAGCAGCGTTGGGCCGCGGTTTCGGAGGAGGTCTTCCGGATCACGGGGCGCGCTCCAACACCACTGCGTAGCGTCATCGCTCAAAGCCTCGCGTAGGCTGTCGGTCTGGGCGCTCTTCCCTGGCTTGGCGGCTCGGACTTGCGCATCGGTCTCGGCTGCATGCGTCTGTCGACCGGTGAGGCCGTCGCGGAGGAGGACGCGCTCGCGACGATCGCCGCCGCCGCCGACGCGGGAGTCACCGTCTTCGACACGGCGCGCGCGTACGGCGACAACGAGCTGCTGCTCGCCCGGGCGTTGCGGGCGTGTGGCGCACACGAGCGTGCGCGAATCGTGACCAAGGGCGGGATGACGAACGCCGGCGGCGCCTGGGTTGCAGACGGCCGCGCAAAGGCGATCCGCGCCGATTGCGAAGCGAGCCTCGCCGCACTGGACGGGTTGCCGATCGACCTCTACCTGCTGCACGCTCCGGATCCGCGCACACCGTGGCGGACGTCGCTCCGCGCACTTGCGAGGCTCGCCGACGACGGTCTCGTCCGCAGGATCGGACTCGCGAACGTCAACCGTTCTCAGCTCGACGAAGCGCTGGAGCTGGTACCGGTTGCCGCTGTCCAGGTCGCGCTCAGCCCGTTCGACGACCGCGCGGTGCGCGGCGGAGTCGTCGAGCGCTGCGCGGAGCAGGGGATAGCCATCATGGCGCATTCGCCCCTCGGCGGACCGGCTCGGGCGGCGCGCGTCGGCCGGGTCGAGGCGCTCGCCCACGTCGCCGATGCGAGTGGCGCAACGCCCGCGGAGGTGGCGCTCGCGTGGCTGGTCGGTCTCTCGCCGGCCGTCGTCCCGATCCCGGGCGCGCGCCGACCCGAGACCGCACGCTCTGCAGCCCGCGCCGCCGCGCTCGACCTCGGCGCAGACGCCGTCGCCGAGCTCACACGCACGTTCGGGCGTCCGCACGTGGAGCGTCCACGACCCCGGGCCGGCGCCGAGGTCGTGATCGTGATGGGCATTCCGGGCGCCGGCAAGAGCCATGTCGCCGAGGAATACGTCGAACGTGGCTACATCAGGCTCAACCGCGACGAGCGGGGTGGAACGCTGCGCGAGCTCGCTCTCTCACTGGAGGAAGAACTGGCGGCCGCAGACGCGCGGGTCGTGCTCGACAACACCTATCTCACACGCGCCTCGCGCAGCTATGTCCTCGACGCCGCTGCACGCCGCGGAGCGCCCGTCCGCTGTGTCTGGCTCGACACGAAGCTCGCGCAGGCGCAGGTGAATCTCACCGAGCGCCTGCTCGACCGGTTCGGAGAGCTGCCTGGTCCCGCCGAGTTGCGCGAGCGCGCGAAGCGCGAGCAGGGCGTGCTCGGACCGACCTCGCAGATGCGCAGCGTGCGCGAGCTCGAGCCGCCTTCGACCGACGAAGGGTTCGTCGCTGTGGAGCGGCGTGAGTTCACCCGCGCGTCGCACGGTTCCACTCGCGTCGGTGTGTTCGTCGCCGCGTCGGCCGTGCGGGAGAACGGCTGGATCGCCGTCGGGGACGCTCCGCACCTGGTGTTCGACTGGCTCCCCGACGGCAGTGTGGAATCGCTTGCAGCGGAGGTCGAACGTGTCGCCGGGCACGTCACGGGCGTTGTCGAGGCGGCTGTGTGCCCGCATCCCGGCGGTCCACCGACGTGCTGGTGCAGGCCGCCGCTGCCGGGCCTGATCCTCGCCTTCGCGCGAGCTCACGAGCTCGATTGGTCGCGATCCATACTCGTCGGCACGAGCGCCGCGCATCGCACGCTGGCCACGACGCTCGGCGCGCAGTTCACTGCCGCCTGACGATTAGTGTCCAGGGCTCCGTCGCCCTGTCTTCGAGGAGGAGATCATGAGCGTCCAACGTGAGGGAGGCTGCGCCTGCGGTGCGGTTCGCTACCGGCTCACATCCGACCCGCTCTTCACGCACTGCTGTCACTGCCTGAACTGTCAGCGGCAGACGGGGAGCGCCTTCGTCATCAATGTGCTGATCGAGGCCGACCGCGTGGAGTTGCTCGCGGGTGAGCCACACCCGGTCGACGTCCCTCGCGACGACGGCAGCACGCAACGGATCTTCCGCTGCCCGACCTGTCAGGTGGCGCTGTTCAGCCAGTACACGCGCCCGGAGGTGCGGTTCGTCCGTGCCGGCACGCTCGACGAGCCCGCCGGCGTCGTGCCCGATGTCCACATCTTCACGAAGTCCAAGGTGGAGTGGATCACGCTCCCGGAGTCGGCGCCCGCGTTCGAGGTCTACTACGACATGAAAGCTCTCTGGCCCGCTGCCAGTCGCGAACGGCTCGAGGCGATCATGGCGCCGGCGATCGACGAGTCGGCTCTCGGGAGCCCGGTTCTGAGCATCGAGTAGCTGAGGGCGATGAGGCTTCCGAACACCGCGCACACCTCACGGCCATGGCGGATTCACGAGCTCACGGGCGACTTCGTGCTCGAGGACGTGTGGGCGCTGCCGACTCCAGGCGGTGCGGACGACTTCCCTCGACTGGTGCAGTGGTTCGCCTCGGGCGAATCGTCGAAAGGCTCCTCCCGTGCTGCCCGCGTGCTCTTCGCGGTCCGGTGGAAGCTCGGGAAGGTACTCGGTTGGGACGACCCCGACAGCGGCCTTGGCTCCAGGGTGCCGACGCTCCATGACCGGTTGCCGGCCGATCTGCGCGACGCTCCGACCGGCCCGGACTTCAGCAAGCTTCCCTTCACCTCGCTCTATCTCATCGACGACGAGTGGGCTGCCGAGATCGCCAACGGACCATGCACGGGGTTCTGCATCTCGGCTGGGTCCCGGACGGGCTGGGCGGCTACCGCGGCCAGATGGCCGTCTACGCGAAGCCCAACGGACGGCTCGGAACGGCGTATATGGCTGTGATCAGGCCGTTCCGGCACCGGATCGTCTACCCGCAGATGATGAAGCAGATCGGGCGGAACTGGCAGGCCCGCACCGGCGATCAGGCACCGGCGCGGGTCGTCTAGACGGCGTCGAACGCGGCTGTCTCGGCTGCGAGCGCCTCCCGCGCCGCCTCGGCCCGGTTGACAGCGTTGATCACCGCGCGCAAGCGACGCGGTCGCGATGCTCGAGTGAAGCCCGACGCCCCAGAGTGTCTCGTCGTCGACATCGATCTCGACGTAGGCGGCCGCGGTGGCGTTCGTGTCCGCCGACATCGCGTGCTCGTGGTAGTCGCGGATTCGAATCGTGCTTCCGAACGAGCGCTGGAAGGCGTCGACCAGCGCAGCGATGGGGCCGTTGCCGACACCCTCGACCTCCTGTTCCTCGCCGTCGACCAGCAGGCGGACGGCGAGCCGGTCCTCCGTCCCGCTCGAGTGGACATACGACACGAGCTCGTAGGGTCGCTCGTGCGAGAGGTAGTGCTGGCGGAAGATCTCCATCAGCTCGGCCGGCGTCAGCTCGCCGCCGCGGGCGTCCGTGATCGCCTGCACCTTCTGCGCGAAGTCGATCTGCAGGCCGCGTGGCAGCTGCAGGTGGTGCTCGGTCTCCATCAGGTAGGCGACGCCGCCCTTCCCCGACTGTGAGTTGACGCGGATGATCGCCTCGTAGGTGCGGCCGACGTCCATCGGGTCGATCGCGAGGTAGGGCACGTCCCAGACCGTGGATCCGCTCCGCTCTTGCGCGACCATGCCCTTGTTGATCGCGTCCTGGTGGGAGCCGGAGAACGCGGTGTAGACGAGCTCGCCGACGTAGGGGTGGCGCGGGTGGACCGGCAGCTGGTTGCAGGCTTCGACGATTGCCCTTGCCTCGTCGATCTGCGAGAGGTCGAGGCCGGGATCGACACCGTCGGTGAAGAGGTTGAGCGCGATCGTGATCAGATCGACGTTGCCGGTGCGCTCGCCGTTGCCGAAGAGCGTCCCCTCGACTCGCTGGGCGCCGGCCATCAGCCCGAGCTCGGCCGTTGCAACTGCCGTGCCGCGGTCGTTGTGCGGGTGAACGCTCAGCACGATCGCGTCGCGGCACGAGACGTTGCGCCCGAACCACTCCATCCTGTCCGCATAGACGTTGGGCGGGAACGCCTCGACCGTCGTCGGCAGGTTGACTATCATCGGCTTCTCCGTGGTCGGCTCCCAGATGGAGATCACGGCCTCGCAGATCTCGAGTGCGTAGTCGAGCTCGGTCGCGTGGAAGCTCTCCGGCGAGTACTGGAAGACGATCTCCGTCGAGGTCTGCTCGGCAAGCTTCTTGCAGAGCGACGTGCCGCGCATCGCCAGGCCGGTGATCCCGTCCTTGTCGAGCCGGAAGACGACTCGCCGCTGTGTCGTCGAGGTCGAGTTGTAGAGGTGGACGATCGCGCGCGGCGCCCCGTCGATCGCCTCGTAGGTCCGCTCGATCAGCTCGGGTCTTGCCTGGGTGAGCACCGCGATCGTCGTGTCCGCCGGGATCAGCTCGTTCTCGATCAGGTTGCGCACGAAGTCGAAGTCGGTCTTCGAAGCCGAGGGGAAGCCGACCTCGATCTCCTTGATCCCGAGGCGAACGAGCAGGTCGAACATCGCCTGCTTGCGCGCCGAGTCCATCGGCTCGACGAGCGCCTGGTTCCCGTCGCGGAGGTCGGTCGAGCACCAGATCGGCGGGCGGTCGAGAACGACGTTCGGCCAGGTTCGATCAGGCAGGTCGACGGTGGGATAGGGGCTGTATTTCCAGTGCGGCATCGGCATGGGAACTCCTCGGCGAAGGCGGACTCCTCCCGTTGGTGCGGGAGCGCGGACGGGTATGTCGAGTCGCTCGATCCCCTAGCGGGGAAGGAGGAGGGCAAGCGCGCGCAGGCCCTGCGGGGCCGGAAGGAAGAGGCGCGTGCGGATGCTCATCGGGAACACCATAACCCACGCGTGCGCCACTGGCCCGTGGATCCGCCTCCCGTACCTATGCTCCTGAGCGGGTGTCCGCTGACGGAGCCCCGCGAGAAGGAGCGAGGCGACGGTCGAGTACCCCTTCATCTACGAGATCAACACCTGGGTCTGGCTCGACGAGTTGAGCCGCCGCGAGGGCGCTGCGATCGACCTTGCAAGCGTGCCCGAGGCGGAGTGGGATGCGGTCGCGGCGCTCGGCTTCGACGTGGTGTGGCTGATGGGTGTCTGGGAGCGCAGTCCCGCGGGGATCGCGATCGCGCTCGAGAACGCGGGCCTCGTCGAGAGCTTCCGTCGCGCCCTGCCCGACTTCCAGACCGAGGACGTGGTCGGCTCGCCGTACTGCATCCGCGACTACACGGTCGACGCCCACCTCGGCGGACCGGCGGGGCTTGCTGCCGCGCGGGCCGCGCTCGCGGCGCGCGGCGTCGGGTTGCTGCTCGACTTCGTGCCGAACCACGTCGCGCCCGACCACCCGTGGACAGAGTCGCACCCCGAGTACTTCGTGCGCGGGAGTGACGAGGATCTCGAGCGGGATCCGGCGTCATTCGTTCGCGTCGGCGACGGTGTGCTCGCGAATGGGCGCGACCCCTACTTCGCCGCCTGGCCCGACGTCGTGCAGCTGAACGCGTTCTCGTCCGACCTGCGTGCAGCCGTGACCGAGACGCTGAGCTCGATTGCGGCGCAGTGCGACGGCGTGCGCTGCGACATGGCGATGTTGATGATGAACGACACCTTCGAGCGCACCTGGGGTGAGCGAGGTGGGGCGAGACCCGGCGCCGACTACTGGCCGACCGTGATCGCCGCTGTGAAGGGCGCACACCCGGGCTTCGTGTTCATGGCCGAGGCCTACTGGGATCTCGAGTGGGCGCTGCAGCAGCAGGGATTCGACTACTGCTACGACAAGCGCCTCTACGACCGCCTGGTGCACGACGGTGCCGACGCGGTGCACGGGCATCTGAATGCCGACATCGGGTATCAGGAGGGCCTGGTCCGCTTCGTCGAGAACCACGACGAGCCTCGCGCCGCAGCGACGTTCCCGCGCGAGAAGGCACGTGCCGCCGCTGTGCTCACGCTGGGCCAGACCGGCGCGCGGCTCGTCCACGAGGGCCAGCTCGAGGGCCGCACCGTCCAGTTGCCGGTCTTCCTCGCCCGCCGACCCGACGAGCAGCCGGACATGGACCTGTACGAGTTCTACGACCAGCTGCTGACGGCGCTCCGCGACGGTGTCTTCCGGGACGGCGAGTGGCAACTCGGCGAGCGACGCGGCTGGGAGGGAAACGACACCTGGCAGAACCTGGTCGCCTGGGGCTGGCGCGGCGGCGAGGCCCGCAAGCTCGTGGTCGTGAACCTCGGCGACGCGCCCGCAGCCGGCCATGTCTCGCTGGCCTGGGACGACGTCCGCGGACGGCAGTGGCAACTCGACGACGCAGCCGGCGGCGAGACCTACGAGCGCTGCGGCGACGACCTCCGTGACGGGCTCTACGTGGCGCTCGATCCCTGGTCCTGGCACCTTTTCGATGTGACCCCACTCGACTCTCCGGAGGACTGACCATGCCGACATCCAGCCCTCCGGCGACAGCCGAGCACGCTCGCCTCGCCGAGGCCACCGGCCGCGCCGAGGACGATCTCTTCTCGGCGAACCCGTGGTACGAGTGGGGCCCGTACCTGAGCGAACGCGCCTGGGGCACCGTTCGCGAGGACTACTCCGAGAGCGGCAACGCGTGGGAGTCGTTTCCGCATGACCATGCGCGCTCCCGCGCCTACCGCTGGAACGAGGACGGGATGGCCGGCATCTCGGACATCCGCCACGAGCTCTGCCTCGCGCTCGCGCTCTGGAACGGCGAGGACCCGATCCTGAAGGAGCGGATGTTCGGGCTCACAGGCCCGCAGGGAAACCATGGCGAGGACGTCAAGGAGTACTGGTGGTACCTCGAGGGTCTGCCGAGCCACGCGCTCCTGCACTGGCGCTACCACTACCCGCAGGGCGCCTTCCCCTACGACGAGCTCATCCACCACGGTCGTGGCCTCCACGATCCCGAGCTCGAGCTGCTCGACACCGGTGCGTTCGACGACGACCGCTACTGGTCGGTCGACGTCACTTACGCGAAGGCCACGCCGGTTGAGATCCTCGCTCGGATCGTGGTCGAGAACCACGGGCCCGAAGAGGCGACGCTCGAGGTGCTGCCGACGCTCTGGTTCCGGAACACGTGGTCCTGGCATGACGAGGTCGTGCGGCCGCGCATCGAGGGCGACGGCTCGGCGCTCGTGGTCTCCGACCACGCGCTCGCCGGCTACCGGCTCGAAGCAGCGCCCGGCCCCGACGGTGTGCTGCCCGAGGCGCTCTTCTGCGAGAACGAATCGAACGCACCTCTCGTCTTCGGGTCGGAGGCGACCACCCTCTATCCGAAGGACGGCATCAACGACCATGTCGTCTCGGGTGCGGCCACGGTCAATCCGGATGGGTTTGGCACCAAAGCGTCGCTTCGCTACCGGGTGACGGTGCCTGCCGGCGGCAAGGCCGAGCTGAGGCTGCGGCTCCACCGCCCCGGCGACGCTGAGCGGGAAGCCGAGGCCGGCTGGGCCGGCGCCTCGTTCGACGAGACCGTCGGTGCGCGCGAAGCCGACGCCGACGAGTTCTACGCCGCGCTCGCGCCGGCCGGCACGGCGCCCGAGAAGATGCCGATCCTGCGCCAGTCCTGCGCCGGTCTCGTCTGGAGCAAGCAGATCTACCCGTATAACGTGCGCCGCTGGCTGGACGGAGACCCCGGCGAGCTAGCGCCGCCCGAGGCTCGTCACCACGGCCGGAACAGCAACTGGCGCCACCTCGACGCGTTCGACGTGCTCGCGATGCCGGATCCGTGGGAATACCCGTGGTTCGCGGCGTGGGATCTCGGGTTCCACACGATCCCCTGGGCGCATCTCGATCCCGCGTTCGCGAAGTACCAGTTGATCGTCCTGCTGCGCGAGTGGTTCCAGCATCCGAACGGCGCGCTGCCGGCGTACGAGTGGAACTTCGACGACGTCAATCCGCCGGTGCACGTGATGGCGGCTCTCCGCGTCTACCGCATCGACGGCGCCGGCGATCGCGAGTTCCTCGAGCGCGTCTTCCAGAAGCTCCTGGTCAATTTCACGTGGTGGCTGAACCGCGAGGACGCCGACGGCAACAACATCTTCAGCGGCGGCTTCCTCGGCCTCGACAACATCAGCCCGATCGACCGTTCCAACCTCCCGGACGGCGTCGCGCTCGAGCAAGCCGACGGGACGGCCTGGATGGCGTACTACGCGCTCACGATGCTCGTGATCGCGATCGAGCTCGCCGAAGAGAACGAGGTCTACCTGGACATGGTGATCAAGTTCCTCGAGCAGTTCGTGCTGATCGCACGGGCGCTCGAGCGGCAGGGTCTCTACGACGCCGCGGACGGGTTCTTCTACGACCGTCTCGTGTACCCGTCGGGCGACAGCACGCCGGTGAAGGTGCAGACCGTCTCCGGGCTGATCCCGGTGCTGCCGGCTGTCGGGCTGCCGACGAAGGCCGTCGAGGCCGCCGGCAAGCTGGGCAAGCGCTTCGCGCGTCTGCGCGACAGCTGGGCGGAGACCGGGGGAAGCATGGTCGGCCGCGTGCGCGAGATCGGCGATGAACAGACGGCTCTCGTCTCGGTGATCAACCCCGAGGACCTCCGGCGGACGCTGAAGGAGTTCTTCGACGAGGCCGCATTCCTCTCGCCGCACGGGCTTCGTGCGGTCTCGAAGCGCTACGAGGGGAATCCCTACACGCTCGATGGCGTCCCCGGTGCGACGATCGACTACGAGCCGGCCGAGTCGACCACGAGCATGTTCGGCGGCAACTCGAACTGGCGGGGGCCGATCTGGCTGCCGGTCAACTACCTGGCGATCCGCCAGTTCGTCATCTACCAGCGCTTCTTCGGCGACGACTTCAAGCTCGAGTACCCCACCGGCTCGGGTGAGGAGCTCACGTTCAGGGAGATCGCGCAGGACCTCGCGGACCGGATTGTCGCAATCTGGCTGCCGGGCACCGACGGCCGTCGGCCGCTCAACGGTGGGGTCGAGAAGCTCCAGACGGATCCGGCCTGGAAGGACAACCTGACCTTCAACGAGTACTTCCACGGCGACAACGGCGCCGGTCTCGGAGCAACCCATCAGACCGGCTGGACGGCGCTCGTCGCCGACCTGATCCTCGACCCGCCCGCGTCCGACCAGCGCGGGCCCATGACCTAGCTCAGCGAGGCGAGCCTCTGTCTACGACCGGCAGATGAGGTCGTCGAGGTACTTGTCCATCGCGTGGATGGCGTCGGGGCTGACGCCGTTCCAGTCGACCACGAAGAAGCGGCGGCCGTCTCGCGAGCCCGCCGCGAACGTGACGTAGCCGGGCGTCCCGCCGGTGTGCCCGTAGAACCAGCGACCGCACGGCGACGGGAGCCTGTACAGCCCCATCCCTCACCATGCGAGCGCGGAACGGCGGCAACTCGAGCGGAGCATCGCGGCCGACGAGACGAGCCGCCGCGGGAGACCACGGTTCGAGGGTTGCGTGCGACGGCGCTCCTACACGGCTCGAGCTGCATGTAGTCGGGATGCCGCTCGTGTGGTTGAGTGGATTCCGGAGAAGGATGCGCCGCGCTTCGCGAAGTCGTCCGGGGAGGAGCTTGCTGACACGGTCGTCCAGCCCGAGCTTGTGCTCGGCGACGAGCTGCATGACGACGGTCGCCCGACGCTCTTCGTGATGCTTCCGACCCAGAACCGGTCGTCGGGGCGGGCCTTTCTGCGTCCAATCTCCGCCTTCCCTTGCGGCGACCGAGAGGGTCACACCCGCAGGGGTGAACGTCACATGCGTGACTCCGCTGGATGCGCGCCGCGGGGGCTCTCGTCCGGGTCCAGCCAGCCCCCGAGCGCTTGCTCGAGCAGGCGCGCGAGTACGAGCAGTGTGCGCTCGCTGCCGCGGCGTCCGATGAGCTGGACGCCGACGGGTAGGCCGGACGCCGACCGCATGACCGGGACGCAGACGGCGGGCAGCCCCAGTGCGCTCGCGTAGGTGGCGAGCGTCAGCTTGCCGCCCGGGTTGGTCGGCACGCCGTCGATCTCGGCCGACCAGGCACCGCGAAGGGGCGGCGCCACCTCCGGCGCTGCCGGGCACAGCCCGACGAAATGGCGCGCGAACCAGCGGTCGGCCTCCACCTCGAGGCTTGCCAGCCGGCCGGAGGCGATGAAGTAGTCCTCCCAGGAAGGCTGGAACTCCTGCGGGGCCGCGATCATCTCCTGCAGGTAGGGCGAGAGTTCGTGCTCGCGGCCGGCGACAAACGGGCGGAGGGCGCTCATGAGCTCGGTGCCGACGACCACGTCGTAGGCCGCGCGGACCTCGGCCGCGCTTGGCGGTGCCTCGTCGGCGAGTTCGTGGCCGGCGGCGCGCAGCACGGCAGCGGCGCGACGCACCGCCTCGCGGCAGTCGTGACTTACCGGCTGCAAGCCGTCGTCTTCGTAGACCGCGATGCGCTTCGGGTGCTCAGCGGGCAGCGTGCGCGGCGCCAGGATGTCGAGCGCGAGCTCGAGGTCGTCGACGTAGCGCGCCATCGGTCCGATCACAGCCATCAGGCGGAGGCCTGGGCTCATCGGCAACGGGACGTGCTCGGCGAACGGCACCGTGTCGCGCCCCGGCTTGAGCCCGAACACCCCGACGAAGTGACATGGGTTGCGGATCGAGCCGCCGAGGTCTGAACCGAGTCCCAGCGGCGACATGCCCGCTCCCAATGCGGCGGCCTCGCCACCGGACGAGCCGCCGGCCGTGCGCGATGGGTCGTGCGGATTGGCGGTCGCGCCGAAGAGGGGGTTGACCGAGTCCCACCAGGCGGCGAACTCCGAGACGTTGGTCTTGCCCAGCAGGATCGCCCCGGCGGCGCGCATGCGCCGAACAGCCTCGGCGTCCTCGCTCGACACGTAGTCAGCGAGCAGCTTCGAGCCATTCGGAGCGCGCATCCCGGCGACCGCAATCGGGTCCTTCGCCGTAAGCGGCACACCGTGCAGCGGGCCGGGCACCCCGTCGCCCCGCGCGAGCGCCGCGTCAGCAGCGAGCGCCTCCACGCGCGCCTCCTGCAGGCGCGGGAGCACGAGTGCGTTGATCTCCGGGTCGCGCTCGGCAATTCGTGCAGCGTGGGCGTCGAGCAGCTCCACAGCGCTGAGCTCGCGACTGCGGATGGCCTCGGCCATCCACGCGGCGGAGCGCTTGACGAGCTCGGTCACCCGTGCATTATCCGGTCGCAGACGGTGCCCCAGCCGACCTTGCACACCGAGCGGATCACACTGGCCCCACTCGCCGACGAACATTTCGAGTGGGAGGTCGCGCTCGACTCGGATCCGGAGGTGATGCGTCACCTCAGCGGCCGTGCCAGCACACATGAGGAGGTCGAGGCCGGCCACGCACGGCGGATGGCAGCCGCGCGGAAGGTGGACGGACTCGGCTTCTGGGTCGGGTTGGTCGACGACGAGTTCGTCGGTTGGTGGACTCTTCAGCCGGCTCATGGCCCCGACCAGCCCGATGATCCCGGCGTGGCCGATGTCGGCTACCGGCTGCTGCGGCGTCACTGGGGCAAGGGCCTCGCGTCGGAGGGAGCGCGGGAGCTCCTGCGCTACGGCTTCGACGACGTTGGGCTGGACCGGATCATCGCCCAGACGATCGCTGTCAACGCCGGCTCGCGAGCCGTCATGGAGCGGATCGGACTGCGTTACGTGCGGGCCTTCCCCAGCTCGATGACCGGGTCGGCGGAGGGAGTCGAGGAAGGCGAGGTCGAGTACGAGATGACACGCGAGCAGTGGGAACGCGTAGCGCCCTAGCCCGGATCGCTCCAATACCCTTCGAGCATGAGCCGATACACGCCACCACCGCGCGTCGAGGGGTTCCTGGATCCGGACGATGCGATCCTGTTTCCGCGTCTCACCGCCGCTCAGATCGAGCAGCTGGCGGAACACGCCGAGACCGTCTCGTTCTCTCCGGGCGAGATCCTCTTTCAGCAGGGACAACGCGATACGCCGTTCTTCGTCATCCTCTCGGGAGCGGTCGACATCATCGACCACCAACTCGACGGCGATCACTACTTCACTCAATGTCAGGCGGGGACGTTCGCTGCCGACATCTCGATGTTCACGGGCGAGCCGACGCTCGCCCGAGGCGTCGTTGCCGAGGAGTCGTCGGTGCTCGTCATGGCTCCCGATGAGTTGCGCAGGCTGGTCGCCGGCGCCGCGGAGCTCGGTGACCTCCTCCTGCGCACGATGGTCGTGCGTCGCGAGTGGCTGAAAGCCCAGGGCTACGGAAACGAACAGCTGATCGGCAAACGCTCATCAGGGGACGCTTTCGCCATCCGTGAGCTGCTCGAGCGCAATCTCGTTCCGTTCACCTGGCATGACATCGACAACGACGACGAGAGCATGGCGCTTCTGGAGCGGCTTGGAATCGGCGCCGAAGAGTGCCCGATTCTGGTTCGCACCCACAGCGTCCTGCGGTGCCCGACCGTCACCGAGGTGGCCGATGAGCTCGGTCTGCGGGCAAATGTCGATCAGAGGACCTTCGACGCGGTCGTGCTCGGTGCAGGCCCGGCTGGCCTGGCCGCAGCGGTCTACGCCTCCTCTGAGGGGCTTACGACGCTGGTCATCGAGCGCTTTGCGCCTGGCGGGCAAGCGGCAACCAGCGCCCGAATCGAGAACTACCTCGGCTTCCCGACCGGTCTGTCCGGGTCGGACCTGACCCAGCGAGCGACGCTGCAGGCGTGGAAGTTCGGCGCAGTCATCTCGAGCGCTCACGGAGGTTGTCGCTTCTCCGTGACCGAGCGCGACGGGTTGCGGGAGCTGGTGCTTGCCGACGGCCAACAGGTACGCGCCCGCTTCGTCGTTCTTGCCGTCGGCGCCGACTATCGTCACCTGCGGGCGGAGGGAGCCGAGAGGTTCGAGGGCCGGGGGCTCTACTACGCGGCCACTCATCTCGAGGCGATCCAGGCGTCGGACGAGGACGTGGTCGTGGTGGGCGGCGGCAACTCAGCGGGACAGGCGGTTGTCAACCTGACCTCCTACGCCCGCCGCATCCATCTGGTTGTGCGGCGGGGTTTGACGGCGACGATGTCGAGCTATCTGATCGATCGCATCGACGCCGCCCCCAATGTCGAGGTCCATGAGGGATGCGGAGTGAAGGCGCTTCACGGCGGCGATGGGATCGAGGGCGTGACGGTCGTCGACCGCGATCAGACCGAGCGCCGGCTGGACGCCACCTCGGTGTTTGCCATGATCGGCGCTTCCCCGCGGACCGACGATCTCAGCGGACTCGTCGGTCTCGACGACAAGGGATTCGTCGTCACCGGCGATGACGCACGGCGTCATCCGAGCTTTGCCGAGCATCGGGGGTACCGTGACGGCCAGCCGTTGCTTCTGGAGACCACTCGACCGGATGTCTTTGCGATCGGGGATGTGCGAAGCGGCTCGACCAAGCGGGTCGCGTCAGCCGTCGGAGACGGCGCCCTTGTCGTCCGCTCGATGCACGAGGCGCTCAATCGTCGACGCGCCTGATCTCCCGCCAGCAGCCTACGTATCGCGGGCAGCTTCGTCTTCAAGCATCGCCACGACGGCGTTCGCCCAGTCGGCGACGTCATCGAACGGCTCCTGATCGCGGATGGTCATGAAGCCGCGAGTCAAGACGTCCAGCTCCTGTTGATTGAGCAGGCGTCCGGTGCGGACGCCGACAGACTCCGGCACCCCGGTGTCGGCCTCGACCTTCCGAGCAGCGGCGAACCGAGCAACTGCCTCGTGATCCCCAACGACCTCGGCCAGCTGCTCCAGTAGCTCGTCCACCCTCCGGTGCCCCTCAGGCGTGAGCTGGCTTATCGCCTTGGCCAGATACTCGGAGTGATGGTCCATCGTCGACATGTTGGCTTGCCGTGATGATCGCAGGACGAGCAGGTGCGCGAGTCGCTCGAGGAGGAGAGCTAGAAGAAGCCGCGCCGGAGCGCCTCGGTGATCCGCTCGGTGTGAACGTCGGTTCCGTCGCCCTCGACCCGGCAGGATGTCCCGAAGTCGACGCCGCACGTCGGGCAGGCGACGCCGAGAATGGCGAGCCGCATCCGGTCGAGGTCGTCTTCGAGCGCGGTCCGGCGGTCGTCGGCCTCGGGGTCGAGCATCCAGCGCGCCAGAACGGCGGACGCGACCCTGCCGGGACCATGACGGGCCACGAGCTGCGCGTATGTGTCGGCGTCGGGCATCCCACTCTCGTTCTATCGGCCGCCCGCCAGGCCGTCCACTGGCCAACCGGCTTGACTCGTCTAGGTCATCGCTGAGACTGCATCCTTGGGTCGGACGCCAGGGACGGCTCGTCAACGCGACTTGGCAACCACGGTCACCCGCGTGCCTACGGGGATGCGCCGGTAGAGCCACTCTGCGTCACCGTGCGGCACGCGAACGCAGCCATGCGACGCTGCTGTCGGCGGCACGGCAGGCGACTCGTGGAAGGCGACGCCGCCGACGAAGTAGCTCGCCCACGGGAGCCACACCGCGTACGGCACCGACCAATCCTTCCTAACCTTCCGCGTCACCGCGAAGCGGCCCGTCGGTGTGGCATAGCCCGGCCTGCCGCTCGAGATGTGCAACACGCGAATGACCGTGTTATCCAAGATGAGGAGCAGCACCTGGCGGTCGAGCAGCACCTCGACGCGCTTGCCTTTCGCACCTTGCGTGCGCGGCGTCGGGCGCCTTGCCGCCTCGAGCGCCTTGCGCGTGATCGGCCCGATCTTGCCGTCACGGCCGATGCCGGCCCACTTCTGAAACGACATTGCGGCGTTGAACGTGGCCGCGTTCTCGCGGCCATCCGCCTGCGCCTTGTCGAGAAAACCAAGCGCGACGAGACGCTTCTCGAGCTCGAGCATGCTCGCCTTCGGCGCCGGGCCACTCTTGGTCTTCGCGACCGTCGGCTTGCCTTTCGGCTTGGCGAGCATCGCCGCGGTGACCGCCCTGCGCAGGTCGAGGCCCGGATAGAGCTCCTGGCGGACATCGCCATCCACGCGCAATTTCACAGCGTCGACCCCCGGAACCTCCGTCAGGGTGAGCACGAGCTGCCCGAACCGTGCCGGCAGGCTCTCGGAGCTCGTGCCCGAGGCGAACTTCGCACCGAGGTCGACCGCGGCGACACCGTGCTCAACGGTCAGGCTCTTGACCCGCACGCCGGCCGGCAGCTGCGAACGAATACCTCTCTTCGCTTCCGTGGCCGTCGGGCCGGCGAGCAGCTTCTCAGCCGCGGCCTCCACGCCACTGCCGCGCCGGCTCACGACGACGGGCTGCTCGCCCTTCAGGAAGGAGACTTTGACGCTCACGACCCGTGATCTTGCCAGGCATGTCCGGCGCTCGCGTCACATCCAAGGGCGACGGGAGAGACGCTGGCACTTCTGGTCTTCCCGCCACTCGTAATTGGGTCGGGCGGCGGGAATACTGCAAGGGCCTGCCGGAAGGTGATGGTTCGGGCCGATCCAGCAGATGCTCAGGTCGTTTACGTCTTGGCTGATCGCTCCGTCGGCGTACAGACGATGGGGTGCGGGCGAGAAGCTACGACCCTCGAGGCGGCAGAGGCGCTGCTCCGAACTCGACGATGTGCGCTCGAGCGATCATCGACGGCACGCTGGTGTCGAGCCAGTCCGAGCTGAACGCGCCTTTCTTCCCGACGAAGTCGTGGACATGCGCGTTGACTTCTTCAGCCGTCCCCGAGGACTCGGAGAGCCAACCTTCTCCCCGGTTATGACCATAACTTGGATTCCCCAGAGGTCTTCCACGGACTGGATCATATGCGGTTGCCGCCGTCCGCTCGTTCCCCTTCAGCGCGAACCACCGGCCGCGAGCGCGGATCCGGCATAGCAGGCAGGTGTGACGGACGGCAGCGTGCGTGTCCCGCTCAGTACCAGCGGCCGCGAGCAAACCCGCCGAACGCGACAAGGCCGACCAGCGTGATGATCAGTCCGAGCACAACGCTCCAAAAGATCATCGTCAGGATCCCGGCGAGAACGATGATGCCGCCGACTGAAATCCCGCCGATACCACTACGCCGTTCTGGTGTCGCCATCTTGTCTCCTCCTGAAGTGGTTGGGTGAACACGGTAATAACGCGTCGTCGGCGGTGAGAGGTTCGGCGTCCTATGCCGCGTCGTCCGCCGCACTCGATCGAAGGCGATGGACGGACTCGTCGGCCACGGCTCAGCTCCGGTTGTGGTTGACCACCTCGACGTTATGCCCGTCCGGGGCGAGCACGAATGCGCCGTGGTAGCCCCGGGTGGGAAATCGCGCGCTCGCCCGGTGCACCATGGTCCTCGTAGCCTGCCGCGAGCGCGGCGGCGTGGAACGGGCGCACGGCCGCGTCCTCGCGCGTCAGGGTCTGAGCACGATCTTGATCGCTCCGTCTTGCTTTTTCTGGAACATCTCGTAGGCGTGCGGTGCCTCGGCAAGCGGCAGGCTATGCGTCGCAAAGTCCTCGGTGCCGAGAGGGTCGTCGTCGCCTTTCACGAGCGGAAGAAGCTCGTCGATCCAGGCCTTGACGTTTGCCTGACCCATCCGAAGCTGTATCTGCTTGTCGAAGAGGTCCATCATCGGCATCGGAGTCGCAGCACCGCCGTAGACGCCGATCAGGGAGATCGTGCCACCACGGCGCACAGTCTCGATGGCGGCCTGAAGGACGGTAGTGCGATCGCTGCCGACCGTTTCCATAATCTTCGCGCCGACTCGACTTGGGAGCTTCCCGACGGCCGCCTGCATGGCCTGCACGACAGGTGCGCCATGCGCTTCCATGCCGACAGCATCGATCACTGAGTCGGCGCCTCGGCCGGACGTCGTCTCCAGGATTTCCGCCACCGGATCGGCTTCATCGTTCCAGTCGATCACCTCGGCGCCGTACCGATGCGCCAACTGGAGCCGTTCGGGTACGAGGTCGACGCCGAACACCCGCTCGACCCCGAGGTGCTTGGCGATCCGCACCGTCATCTGCCCGATCGGGCCAAGACCATAGACAACAAGGGTGCCATCCTTCGGAACGTCCGCGTAACGCACTGCCTGCCAGGCGGTTGGAAGAACGTCGGAGAGAAAGAGGAAACGCTCGTCCGGCGGTCCCTCCGGAACCTTGATGGGACCGAACTGGGCCTGTGGGACGCGCAGGAACTCTGCTTGGCCGCCTGGGACCTGCCCATACAGCTTTGTGTACCCGAAGAGCGCTGCGCCTTTGCCCTGTTCTCTGACCTGGGTCGTCTCGCATTGCGAGTAAAGGTCGTGGTCGCACATGAAGCAGCTGCCGCAGGCGATGTTGAAAGGCAGCACGACGCGGTCGCCCGGCGAGATCTGCTCCACGTCGGCGCCGACCTCCTCCACGATCCCCATCGGCTCATGCCCGAGCACGTCGCCTTCGTCGAGATACGGACTCAGCAGCTTGTAGAGGTGGAGATCGGAGCCGCAGATCGCCGTGGACGTGATCCGGACGATCGCATCTGTCGGCTGCTCGATTTTCGGATCCGGCACCTCGTCGACTCGGACATCCTCGACCCCATGCCAGGTAACTGCTTTCACGATGTGACCTCCTCGAAGTGGGCACCACGTCCGTCCCCATGAGTGGCCGCGCCCCAAACCCCTAGACGTGACTAAGACCGAACGGTGTTCGGCTAGCTGCCGCGGACTCGAGGATCGCGCCTAGCGGGGTCGGCTCCGGAGTGCGCGTCATCAACTCGCACGCCGCGGTTTTGGCACCCGCGCGGCGGGGGTAGGTCAGGACCGAGTGTCAGCGACGAAGGGGGTCTCTTCCATGATTCGACGCATCGACCGCATTCAGGTTGAGCTGCCGCCGCCATCCGAGCCGGATCCGGTGGGGGCAGCTGCTGTTCAGGAACTGCTGGGGGGAAAGTTCGGCGAGATGTCCACCTTCCTGAACTACACGTTCCAGTCGTTCAACTTCCGCAACAAGCAAGGCGCGCGACCGTTCTACGACCTTGTCGCGAACATCGGCGCTGAGGAGTTCGGGCACGTCGAGCTGGTTGCGAAGACGATCAACACGATGCTGACAGGGGCGACGCCGACGGCGACGCCGAACGGCCGCGGGCCGGGAAGCCCGCTCGAGCCCATGTTGGGGATCGGTAACCCACATCACTTCCTCGTCGGCGGGCAGGGGGCGTTGCCGCAAGACTCGCTCGGCCGGCCTTGGAACGGCGACTACGTGTTCTCCTCCGGCGACCTCGTCGAGGACCTGACGCACAACTTCTTCCTCGAGACAGGAGCGCGGAACGGGAAGTTGAAGGTGTACGAGATGGTGGAGCATCCGGCCGCGCGTGCGCTCACCGGGTATCTGCTGGTCCGTGGAGGCGTTCACCAGGTCGCATACGCCCGTGCGATCGAGAACCTGACGGGGGCGAACCTGATGAAGATGTTCCCGGCCCCGCGGATTCCGACCGAGAAGATCCCGGAGTGCAAGCCGCACATCAAGCGGGGTGAGCACCTGCGGCTCTATCGGTTCTCACCGAGTGACTACCTCGAGCTGGCCGCTGTCTTCAACGGGCCGCATCCGGAGACGGGAGAAGAGCTCGAAGTGATCGACGAGGCACCCGAGGGCGCACCCGCGCACGATCTGCCGGCTCAGCCAGCGGTGTTCGCTCCCGACTACGCGCCAGAGGAGATCGCCAAGATCGCCGAGAAGCTGCGTACACAGGCGGGACTACCGAAGGCACCGACCGGCGAGACCGCAAACGGCGGCGAGTCCAAGTCGAAGTCGCGCACGACCCGCCGACCGAAAACGGCCGCGAAGAAGTAGGAGGAGAAGTCACGGAAGTGGGGCGGCTGTTCGCCGCCCCACTTCTTCGGGCTTCTGAGGTTTTGGTCGGGTGACGCCGGGTGATTGACTGAGCATGGGAGGAGGGCATGATCAAGCCGCGGAGCGCGTCGCCCGCAATGACGCGGTTTTCCGGGAAGCGAACGAGCGGATCCGTTCGACGGCGGATTCGATGGAGCTCGACCACTCCGATGTGCTGCCGTTCCTGTGCGAGTGCGCGGAGGAGAGCTGTACCACCGTGCTTCAGTTGTCACAGGATGAGTACGAGGCGGTCCGGGCGCATCCCACACACTTCATCAACGCGCGCGGGCATGCGGTCAACGGCGGCGGTTGGGTGCGCGTCCTGGACGAGTTCGACCGGTACACGGTCGTAGAGAAGGTCGGCGAGGCGGCCGAGATCGTTGCCGAGCTCGACCCGCGCGGGGAGGTCTCGTCGTGAACGAGCGCAAGCGGCGCATCGGTGAGAACGAAGCGATCTTCCGTAGCGTGAACGAGGAAGTGAGCAAGCTCAACGTCACCTTCACAGCCTCGACGAACACGATGCGGATTGTCTGCGAGTGTGGCGTTCAAAGCTGCACTGTGCAGATCGGGATGACGCCCGAGGCGTATCGTCGCGTGCGCGAGGACGCGACCTTGTTCGTGGTCCGGCCGGGCCACGACCTCCCCGAGGCCGAGACCGTGGTCGAAAAGAGCGACGGCTACTGGATCGTGCAGAAGGATGAGGGCTTGCCGGCTGCTCTCGCGCTCGCTACGGACGAAAGGACCTCCGGCGGTGGCGGCGAGAGCCGGAGGTGAGCGCGGGCCTTCGAGGCCGCTCGGGTCTCCGGCCGCGGCGGCTGAGTCGGCGAGACCTCTCGGCCGGATTCGGGCACCAGGGATTCTGCTCGGCGTCGGGCTGGGTGGATTCGTCGACGGGATCGTGCTTCATCAGATCCTGCAGTGGCATCACTTGTTGAGCAGCACAGATCGCTACCCGGTCTCCACGGTTGCCGGACTCGAGACGAACACGCTCTGGGACGGTCTCTTCCACGCAGCGACCTGGGTGGCGGTGGCCGCAGGTGTCTGGTTTCTCTGGCGCCGGACCGGTGAGTGGCGCTGGGCGAGGAACGGACGCGAGCTCGTCGGCTGGATGCTCATCGGCTGGGGCCTCTTCAACCTTGTTGAAGGATTGGTCGATCACCATCTCCTCGGCATCCATCACGTGCGGGAAGCTGGCAACCAGAACGCCTGGGATCTCGCCTTCCTCACCTTCGGCGCGCTCCTCGTCGGTGGCGGATGGTTGCTGACCCGAAACAATCGGAAACCGGCGTAAGGCATCCAGAGCCGCGCACCGTTGACACACGCTTGAGATCGTTTACACGCAGCGGGATCGTTCACGCAGCGGAATCGAAGGCGTTGCTTACCGCCTGAAGGCGTAGTTTCTCGACCTCGTCCCGCTGGCGTTGGGCGCGTGACGCCAATTCCCCCAGATCGAGATCGGGCAGGCGTTCCCGGACGTGGGGGAGCGTCTGGAGGGACTGCCACAGGGCTAGCTTGCCGGCGATCCCGACCGACAGCCCTTCGAGCTCGAGCACGCGACTCAGCGGGGAGTACCCCTTGAGTTGGCCATTCAGTTTCACGCGCGCCGCCCGTTCCCCAGCCCAGGCGAGAGCCTCTTTCGCCCTCGATTCCCGAGCCCCGAGCTCCGCGATCACCCGCTTCAGCGTTTGCCGGTCCTCCTCGATTTCGCCAGCCAGCCTCTGGAGTGCTTGGCCGAAGGAGCTTGACGCGTTGCTGCGCGCAACTCGGCGGGCGAGCTCTAACCCCGCTGTTGCGGCCGCCGCATGATCCGCAAGATAGATCTCCAACAGCCGCTCGGGAGAGGCAGACATCAGAATTGACCTATCCGGAAGAGCACCGATCCAACCGTGCTTAGAGAAGTAGAGGGGTGGGGAAGCAAGCGGCACCTACCCGAGGAGGACAAACATGGCCGACCCGATTCCCGTCGGAAGCGACGTCTCAGCCGGCACCTACGAGTGCGCCAACTGCGGCTATCAACTTCAGGTTCGGTCGGTGCAGTCGCTGCCGCCATGCCCGAACTGTGACGGGCCGTATTCCTGGAGCGCCCGTAGCGGCGGGGACAGTCGCGACGATCCTTACCCCGAGGGTTAGGGCACTTGAATAGCCGCGGCGTGGCGGCCCTGCAAGCGGGGTACTACATCGGCACCGGACTTTGGCCGCTCGCGCACCGGCGATCGTTCGAGCGGTTGACGGGACCGAAGACGGATTTCTGGCTGGCCCAGACCGTGGGCGCCACGGTCGTAGCGATTGGCGTCGGGCTCGCACATGCAGCCACAGGCCGACGGCCCGTGGCGCGGGAGCTCCGAACGGTTGCGATCGGGAGCGCCGTCGGACTCGCTCTCGTAGATCTGGTCTTCGTCGCACGCGGGCGTATCGCTCCGGTCTACCTCGTCGACGCTGCCGCCGAAACGGCGCTGCTGGTCGCTTGGCAGACAGCGAGAGAGTAGGCCGCTCGATCAACAATCGCGGCCGAGGGCCGCAACCTTCAGTCGTGCTTCGGCGTTCTCAGATGTGTGGGGTTGAGGTCCCGCATCTTCGGAGCGAACACGAGCAAAAGGGGTGATGAGCGTGGCAGAGCTGACGAACTTGGAGTCCAAGCTCGGTGAGGTTGTCGGTCTTGCGATGGCGGCCCAGGAGGCTGGCCAGAAAGTCGCGAAGCTGGCGAAGGATGAGGGCAACGAGGAACTCGTGGGGACGCTCGAGCGGATGCGTGAGCAAGCCAGAGAGACGGAGGAGCGCGGAGCCGAGGTGGCGGGCTCGTTCGACGGCAAGAAGACCGCGATCCTCGAGGAGGCTCGCGAGGTCAAGAGCAAGGCGCAGGAGATGATGAAGACCTACCTCGACGAAGCCGCGGACACGCTCGACGGCTTCGAGTTCCTGACCATGGCCGAAGCCGGCGAGGTGGGCCACTGGGAGATCCTCGACACGCTGAACAAGCGGGCGGGAAGCGCCTCGGTCTCGAAACTGGTCGCCTGGGCGCTGCCGATCCAGCAACAGCATTTCGAGACGGTCCGCTCAACATCGCTGCAACTGGCGGCCGAGGAGGACCCGAACGAAGCTGCGGAATAGCGGCCGTCATCGCGGCCGGCACTTCCAGAACACCACGATCCATGCGCGACCTCGTCGACGCTGTCGGCGCCACGGACGGTCGAGCGTTCGACCGACTCGTGGCGGTCCGGCCCGCGGAGCTCGAGGGCGCGATCGCGCTGACAGCAAACGCGGGCCGCGGCGCGCTCGCCTGGATCGCCGCAGCAGCTTTCCTGCGTACACAGTCGAGATCGCTGCCGCTTGTCCGATGCGCGGCGACGACCTGGACCGTGTATGCAGGCTCGCTCGCGCTCGCCCGCATCATCCGCCGACCCAGGCCATACGAAGGCCGCAACGTGTGCGTGCTGATCGAACGCCCACAAGGCCCGTCACTTCCCTCTGACCAGGTCGCGGCAGCCTTCGCAGCCGCGCCATTCCTCGCCAACGCGCTCCCGCGCGCCGGGCCGGCCGTCTACGCGGGCGCCACGGCGATCGGCGCCTGCCGCGTGCTCGCCGGCGTCCACTATCCCGGCGACGTGATCGCCGCGGCGCTGCTCGGAGCCGCCGCCGGACACGTAGCACGCAGACGCTGAGGCTCAGCACCAGAACGGGGACGGCCCGCGCGCTGGCTCGAGGTGACTGCAATGCGAGAAGGTAGGGCATTGTCGAGCGTGGCGTCTTCGACGGATTCACAGTCGAGCATGTCGACGGCGGCGCCGGTGCAACGCTCCGCGTCCGATACGGGGGCGACGGGCCCCCGGTGGTGCTCTTGCACGGGCACCCACGCACGCACGCGACCTGGCACATGGTGGCTTCGCGCCTCGCGCCCGACTACACGGTCGTTTGCCCCGATCGGCGCGGCTACGGCGAATCGTCGAAGGTCGCGCCGTACACCAAGCGCGCGATGGCGCAGGATGTTGTCGGGCTGATGCGGAGGCTCGGGCACGAGCGGTTCGCCGTCGTAGGCCATGACCGAGGTGCCTTGGTGGCAACGCGTCTCGCGCTCGAGCATCCGGAGTCGGTCGCGCGCCTTGTGGTGATCGAGAGCATGCCTCTGCTCGAGCGGCTCGAGCGTGCGGATTGGCGCTTCGCCCTCAGCTGACGACCTCGGCCGACTACTCGCCGCGGCTCCGTCAGCCGGTTCGGTGTTCAGCGCGTGTCAGCGGACCGCGATCGCGTTGGAGACGGTCGCTCGTCCCGCGGACGCAACTGTCATTCATGATCACAGCGCTCACGAACCGCCTCGCCAACCACCTCCATTCCAAGCCCCGCGGGAAGACTTCGAGTCGGTCTAGCCCAGCCCGAGCATCCGCATCGCGTTCTGCTTCAGGATCAGCGGCTTCACCTCGGGCTTGATGTCCAGCGTGTCGAAGTCCGCCAGCCAGCGGTCAGGGGTGATGAACGGGTAGTCGCTGCCGAACAGCACCCGCTCGCGCAGCAGCGTGTTCGCGTGCTGGACGAGCTGCGGTGGGAAGTACTTCGGCGACCATCCCGACAGGTCGATGTACACCTGCGGCTTGTGCACTGCCACGGCGAGTGCCTCGTCCTGCCAGGGGAATGACGGGTGCGCGAGCACGATCGGGAGCTGGGGGAAGTCCACGGCGACGTCGTCGACGTGCATCGGGTTGGAGTACTTGAGACGGACACCACCGCCGCCGGGGAGACCCGAGCCGACGCCCGACTGCCCGGTGTGGAAGAGTGCGGGCAGCCCAGCCTCCTCGATCACCTCGTAGAGCGGGTACGCCATCCGGTCGTTCGGGAAGAAGCCCTGCACGTTGGGGTGGAACTTGAACCCGCGCACGCCGTGCTCGGCGATCAGGCGCCGCGCCTCGTCGACGCCGCGCCGGCCCTTATGAGGGTCGATGCTCGCGAACGGGATCAGGACGTCGGCGTTCGCCCGCGCCACCTCGGCGATCTCCTCGTTCGACACCCGCGTCTGCCCGGTGAACGACTCCGAGTCGACCGTAAACACCACGGCCATCATCCGCCGCTCGCGGTAGTACTGCGCGAGCTCGACCGCCGTGGGTCTCGCAGACTCGCCCCGGAAGTGGTGAACGGCCGCGTCGCGCAGTTCGTCGGGGAGCGAGTCGCCTCCCGCTTCCGACATCTCGACGTGTGCGTGCACGTCGATTGCGACGACCTCCTCGAGCGAGAGGCGCTGGCCTTCAACCACGGGTACCTTCCGCGAGCGTCACGAACATGTCGAGCGCGGTCGGATCGAGGAGCGAGTCCCGGCTGGCGACGCTCTCCACCGGTTCGCCGCGGAGGATGCGCTTGACTGGCGCCTCGAGCTTCTTTCCCGTCAGCGTGCGGGGGATCGCGGGCACGGCACGGATCAGGTCGGGCACGTGACGGGGAGAGAGCTGCAAGCGCAGGCCTCGGCCGATCCTCCCTCGCAGCTCGTCGTCCAGCACGACGCCGTCGGCGAGAACGACAAACAGCACGAGTTCGCCCGCGCCGCCTTCATCGTCCTCGAGGTGGACGACGAGGCTGTCCGTGATTTGCGGCAGCTCCTCGACGACGCTGTAGAACTCGCCCGTACCGAGGCGGACGCCGCCGCGGTTGAGGGTCGCGTCCGAGCGGCCGGTGACCGCGCAGCTGCCACGCTCCGAGAACATGATCCAGTCGCCCTGGCGCCACACGCCCGGGAACAGCTCGAAATAGGAGCTGCGGTAGAGGGAGCCGTCCGGGTCTCCCCACATCCTGACGGGCATGGACGGCATCGGCCTCGTGATCACGAGCTCTCCGAGTGCGCCCACGAGCGCCTCGCCCTGCGGGTCGAATGCGTCGGCCGCGACGCCGAGCAAGCGCCCGGAGATCTCCCCCTCGTAGACCGGAAGCAGCGGCGACCCGCCCACGATCCCGCTGCAGACATCGGTGCCTCCGCTGCCGTTGATCAGCAGCACGTGAGGGCCGAGCTGGTCGTAGATGTAGCGATAGGCCTCGGCCGGGAGGGGAGAGCCGGCGGTGCCGAACACGCGAATCGAATCGAGGTCGTGCTCTCGCCCGGGCTCGAGGCCCGCCCTGCGGCACGCCATCAGGAAGGCCGGACTCGTTCCCATGAAGGTTGGTCGCGTCTCCTCTGCCACACGCCATTGCCAGCTGGTGTCCGGCCACATAGGGTCGCCGTCGAGCATCACGATCGACGACCGCACCAGAAGCGCCGAGACGAGCGCGTTCCACATCATCCAGGAGGTCGTGCTGAACCAGAGCAAGCGGCCGCCCGGCTTCAGGTCCCAGCTCAGCGCGTGCGCCTTGAGGCTCTCGAGCAGGATGCCGCCGTGCCCGTGCACGATCGCCTTCGGCGGCCCAGTCGTTCCCGATGAGAACAGCACGAACAGCGGATGGTCGAAGGCGACCGGCTCGAATGCCAGCGGCCCGGTCTCGGCGAGCAGCTCGTCCCAGGAGAGCGCATTCGGAACCACGTGCTCGCCGTAGGGGACTGCGACTACATGGCGCAGCGTCGGGAGAGCGGCGCGGATCGTCTCCACGTCGTCGCGGCGGTCGACGGAGCGGTCGCGGAAGCCGTACCCGCCGACCGTCAGCAGCACCGAAGGCTCGAGTTGGGCGAGCCGGTCGACGACGCTGCGCACGCCGAGCTCGGGTGCGCAGCTCGCCCAGACCGCTCCGAGACTCGCCGTCGCTGCGAATGCCACCAGCGTCTCGGGGATGTTCGGCAGGAAGGCGACGACGCGGTCGCCCGGTCCGACGCCCAGCCGTACCAGGCCGGCCCGCGCACGTGCCACCTGGTCGCGGAGGTCGGCAAACGACAGCTCGACCGGCTCGCGGGTCTGCGACTGCGAGACGATCGCGACCTCGCCGGCGTCCTCCTCGTGGCCCACGAGGTGCTCTGCGAAGTTCAGCCGCGCGCCGGGGAACCAGACCGCTCCGGGCATCTCGTCCGACGCGAGCACCGTGCTGTACGGGACGTGTGCCTTCACGTCGAAGAACTCCCAGATCGACGACCAGAATCCGGAGAGGTCGTCGACCGACCAACGCCACAACGCGTCGTAGTCCGGGAACGCCAGCGCCCGCTCGCGCTCGAGCCAGGAGAGGTAGCGTCCGATCTCGGTCGTCTCCCGAACATCCTGCGGCGGATTCCACAGGACACCACTTGCGTCGCGGCGGGGCCTCACTCGGCTCCGCCTGGTCGGAGCGTCCAGTGCCGCCGCGCACGTCTGAGCGAGTCGAGCAGCGCTGGGAGCAGGCCGTGCGGGAAGAAGAGCATGACTGTAATCAGGATGAAGCCGAAGACGCCGAGTGAGAGGATAGTCGGCGCTTGCGGTGGCAGGTTCCAGCCGAGCAGGGTCTCGCTTGTGCCGAGGTCGCGGAGCTTGTGCTCCAGATAGAGGATGGAGACCGTACCGACAACGGCTCCGTAGACGTTGCCGAGCCCGCCGACGGCCACCATCACGACGAACTGGAGGCTGAGAACGATCACGAAGTCCTCGGGTCCGAGGAACTGGGTGTAGAAAGTGAAGAGTCCGCCCGCGAGCCCGGCGAGCGCTGCGGCGAGGACGAAAAGGCGCAGTTTGAGCATGGCGACGTTGATCCCGGAGCTGGCGGCGGCCGGCTCGCTGGTCGCGATGGACTGGAGCGCCCGGCCGGTGCGCGAGCGCACGAGGTTTGCCGACAGCAGGAGAGAGACGGCTACGACACCCCATACCACGGCGGCGTGCGTGGCGCCGCTGATCACATGGCCGCCGATCTCGAGCGGCTTCGTGACCGTGACGCCGTACTGTCCGCCCGTGAATCGGTCTTGAGCGTAGAGGAGCGAGAGCATGATCAGGTGGAATGCAAGCGTGGCGAAGGCGAGGTAGTGCCCGCGGAGGCGAAGGAGCGGCACGCCGATGACCGCCGCGACCAGGGCCGTCACGACGGGTGCGACTGCGACGGCGACTAGGGGGTCGATTCCGGCGTTGACGTCGACAAGGCGCTTGTCTGGGTCGAGACCGACAGTGAGCAGGCCGGACGTGTAGGCGCCGATCAGGAAGAACGCTCCCTGTCCGAGCGAGACCTGGCCCGCGAAGCCCATGAGCAGGGTCAGCCCCAGCGCGACGAGCGTGTACAGCCCCATGCGGTCGTACAGACCGACATCGAACTGCGAGAGTTGGAACGGAAGCCAGCACGCGAAGGCGGCTGCGGCGAGAAGCGCCGCGAGCCGCGCCGGCCTCGCCAGTCGGCGCAGGGGTTCCGTGTCGCTCGGCGTGTCGGTGTTCAGACCGCAAGCTCCCCGCGAGACCGCCAGCCGATGAGGATGAGCATCGCGATGAGCGCGATCGTGAGGTTGTACTGCGGGTCGACATAGCCCACGACCAGCTGCTCCATGATGCCAAGCGCGTAGCCGCCGAGGAGGGCGAGCCGGATCGAGGTAAATCCTCCGAAGACCGCTGCCGCGAAGCCGTTGATCGTGAGCGCGAGGTCGGAGTTGTAGACCACGGGGACGGTCGGAGCGAGGAGGGCGCCACCGATGGCGCAGAGCGCACCCGCGACGGCGAAGGCGATCACGGCTATCGAGCGCACGTTCAGGCCAACGAGCTCCGCCGCCCGCGGCGAGTCGGCGGAGGCGACGAGCGCCTGCCCGACGATCGTCTGCCGGAGGAAGAAGGTCAGACCGACAGCCGCCGCAATCGCGACGGCTGCGATGAGGACGTACTGCGGCTGGACGAGGACGCCGCCGATGTCCAGGGCGTGCTCCGAGATGCCTGGGTACGAGCGCGGAACCTCGCCGAACGTTGCAAGCAGCACGGCCTCGGCAAGGAGCGCGATCCCGACAGTGATGACGAGGCTGGCGAGATGCGTCGTGCGGCCGCGGATGCCGACTGCGACGACCGCCGTGAGAGTCGCGAACAGCGATGCCAGAAGGATCCCGCCGAGTATGGCGGGCCCCAGTGGCATGTGCTCCTGGAGCTCGAAGGTGAACAGACCGCCGAGGACCGCGGAGATGCCCTGCGCGAAGTTGACGATCCCGGTGGTGCGATAGACGAGCACGAGTCCCATCCCAACGATCCCGAAGACGGACCCGGTCGAGACGCCGACCACGATGAGCTGCAGGAAGGTCGTCATGCGCGAGGGCTCGAGCCGTCGCCGAGATAGGCGCTCCGTACCTCGGGCCGCGTCTGAAGCTCGGCGCTCGGCCCTTCGACCGCCAGCCGTCCCGTCTCCATCACGTACGCGCGCTCGCAAAGCCCGAACGCCAGCCGCGCGTTCTGATCGACGAGCAGGATGGCGACGCCCTCCTCGATGTTGAGCCGGACGAGGAACTCGACGAGCTGGTCGACCACGAGAGGAGCGAGGCCGAGCGAGAGCTCATCGATCGCCAGCAGGCGTGGCTGCGCCATCAGCGCCCGGCCGATCGCGACCATCTGCTGCTCGCCGCCGGAGGTGCGTCCGGCTGGTCGCTCGCGGAGCTCCCGCAGCGTCGGCAAGAGTGTGTAGACACGTTCGAGCCGCTCTCGCATCTCCGGCTTGTGGCGGAGGTAGCGCAGCGTGGAAGAGACGACCTCCAGGCTGAAGAACCGCCCGTAAGCGCCGAGCTGCAGGTTGGCCTCGACGGGCAGCGTCGCAAAGACGTGCCGGCCCTCGGGCACCTGGCTGATTCCGCGACGGACGACCGCGGCCGGCGTCGACCCGGTCATGTCGTCGCCGCCGATGCGGACTCGTCCTGAAGCTGGCCGGACGACGCCGCAGACAGCATTGAGCAGCGAGCTCTTACCGGCCCCGTTCGGGCCGATCAGCGCGACCAGCTCGTGCGGCTCGACTCGCAATGACACACCGTCGACCGCGACAGCCTGTCCGTAGCGAACAACGAGATCCTCGACCTCGAGCAGAGGCGTCACAGCGTCGCCGACCCAAGGTAAGCCTCGATCACGCGCTCGTCCTCGCGCACTTCGGCGGGTGTGCCGTCTGCGATCACGCGTCCTCGGTCGAGGACGATCACTCGGTCGGCCAGCGAGCCGACGAACTGCATGTCGTGCTCGACGAGGACCTGGGTGAGCCCCCGTTCCCTCAGGCCGATGAACGTCTCGACGAGCTGCGCCTTCTCCGCGCCGCGCAGGCCGGCCGCCGGCTCGTCGAGCAGGAGCACGCTCGGGCGCTGTGCGAGCACACGGGCGACCGCCAGCAGTCGTAGCTGCCCCAGCGGGAGCGATGCCGCCGGAGCACGGGCGCGGTCAGCCAGTCCGACGAGCGCGAGTGCGTCGTGAGCCTCCGTCCGGCTTTGCTGCTCCTCACGCCACTGCCACGGTGGCCGTAGCATCCCCTCGATGAACCCAGTGCGGGTCCAGCGGTGGCAGCCGACCATGGCGTTGCCGAGGACGTCAAGGCTCCCGATCGGACGCGACGTCTGGAAGACGGTGCCAAGCCCCGCCTCGGCGCGTCGGTGAGCGGTCCAGCGAGTCACAGTCGTCCCGCCGACGACAATCTCTCCTCGGTCAAGGCGGAGGAAGCCGGAGATGCAACCGAGCAAGGTCGACTTCCCCGCCCCGTTGGGGCCGATCAAGCAGGTCAGCGAGCCGGGTGCAATCCGGACGGTGACGTCGTCTAGCGCTGCGACGGCGCCGAAGGACTTGCCGGCGCCGCGCGCTTCGCACGCGGCGCCGATCACTCCTGCTTCCGTCATTCAGTCGGCACCGTACTAGCTGTGCGTCCTCAGCCCTTGGTGAATGCCGCGCCGAACAGCGGCGTTGGTTTGCACGAGGCAATCCTTCCAGCCCACATGCTCGGAAGTTGGATCCCGCTGTGGTTTGTAGGCGAGAAGTAGAGCCTGCCGCCCGGTGTCGGGAGACCGCGGATCTTTGTCTCGAGTGCGGTGTTGATCGCCCCGCGTGTGAAGCCGCCACGCTCGATGCCTGCCTTGAAGGCGTAGAGAGCCGTCGAGGCGTCGACGTTGAACACTGAGATCGGATGCTTGACGAGCTGCTGCACCAGGTCGGCCGGCGCCCGGTTCGGATTGCTCTTCGGCAGCGACTTCCAGACGTTGCCGAGGTAGCCGTTGACGAGCGCGCCGTTCACGTCGGGACATGTTCCCTGAAGGAACTGGGGGGCGAGGTTGCCGCCGGTGAGCACGAGCCGCTGTGATAGTTGAAGCTGCTTGAACTCCTTCACGATCGTCGTTGCGGCGGGAGTGACGGTCCACAGCCACAAAGCCTGCGCGTTCGAGTTCTTGATCTTCGTCAGCTCGGCGGTGAAGCTCGTCGTTGTCGGAGCGAAGATCACAGAGTCCGTGATCTCGAAGCCGTATTTCGTCGCGAGTGTCTGAACTTGCCCGACCCCGTCCCGGCCGAAGCCGCCGTTGTCGCCCATCAGCGCGATCCGCTTGATCCCCAGCTTGCGGAGGTACTGCGCCATGTTGTACGCGTACAGCCTCGAGGTCGGCAGAGCGAGATAGACGTAAGGCCGCGGCGGAGACACAAGCGTCGTCGGCGGCGAGAGCGCGATGAACGGGATCTGACCCTGGGTCGCGAACGAAGCCGTCGCGACAGCTGCGGCAGCGTTCCCCGAGCCGAGGATCCCGACGTACTTGGAGTCGCCCACGAATCGTTGGACGTTCTGAACGCCCTGCGAGGGATTGGACGCGTTGTCGAGCACGTCGACCACGAGCCTGCGACCCTTGATGCCGCCGCGACCGTTCCAGAAAGCGACGAGCGCCTGGACCGTCTCCCGGTCTCCCTGGCCGACAACGGCCTGCGGGCCTGTCAGAGGCGTGTCCATGCCGAGATAGATCGTCCCTGTGAACGCCTGCTTGTTCGAGCTGAAGCCAGTCAGCAGCGGCAGCAGGGCCGCAATGCCGAACGCCGTCAGTGCGATCGCGAGCTTTCTGCTCATCAGTCTGCTCCTTGGTGGGAGGACTCTGGACACCGCTCTTCTTCGTGTGCGGGACACTAGAACGTTCGGAGGAGGAACGGAAGGGAACCTGATACTTCTTTACGATTTCGCTCGGAGCCGCTCACGAGCCGCTCACGCGGAGCTCCGCGCGTCCGTCTTTGATCACCGGTTGTCCGTTGGAGTCGAGCGCCTCGAAGGCAAAGACGCGTCGGCCCTCCAGCTCCCAGATCCGTGTTGCGATTGTGCCCCCGGGCCGGAGTGGAGCCGAGAACCGCACCGCGAGCCGCGCGATCGCACCGGGGTCGTCCACACCGGCGGCTTCGAGGACGGCGCGGCCGGTGAAGGCCATGGTGCAGAGGCCGTGGATTATTCGACCGGGTAGTCCGACCGCGCGCGCGGCCTCGTCGTCGAGGTGGATCTCGAAGAAGTCGCCGGACGCCGCCGCGTAGCGCGCCGTCTGATCGTCCGCGATCGGATAGCGGATCTCGGTCAGCCTCGCGCTTGCCTTCGCCGTCTCGTCGAGACGATGACCAGGAGGCCGCTCGCCGCGACTCACGTCGACGTGGACGCCGCGGAAGAACTCCGTCACGAACTGAGCGTTGACGGGCTCACCCTCAGCCGTCTCTGTTTCGGTGCGGATCACGAGGCTGGTTCCGTTCATCCGCGGGAGGAGCGCGACCGGCGTCGCCCGTGAAACCAGTTTCATCCCGACCTCGATCGGCCGGTGCAGGACCATGTCCTGCTCGTAGTGCACGACTCGGCGGCGAGCCTCGTCCGAGGCGACGGAGCGTGACGCGGGGGCGATCGTCTCCCAGACAGGCAGGATGGCGAACACGGGCGGCGCAATGCGCCCTTTCCGAGCGGCCGGCGCCTTGTCGTCGGTGGCCTCGGCGTAGGCGCGGACCGCCTGCGCCGTGACCTCGAAGCGGCGCTCCTCGCCGGTCTGCCCGATCGCGTCGAGTGCGAATGGGTTCGCGAGAAGCTCCGTCACGACGTCATCCCCGTCGTCTGGCCACCGCTTGCAGTGATCACCTGGCCGTGGACGAAGTTCGACCACGGTGAGCACAGAAAGAAGATCGGTCCGGCTGCGTCCTGCGGCGTCGCGGCTCGACCGAGCGGGATGATCGTCGGCGCGAGCTCCCGCATAGCGGCCGGAATTCCGAGTGGGATCGTCACATCGCCCTGCTCGAACGTGCCCGCTTCCTCGGGCGTCGCCGTCAGCCGCGTCTCGACGAAGCCGAACGCCACGGCGTTCACGTTCACCTTGAGTGGTCCCCACTCGCGCGCGAGCGTCTTTGTCAGCCCGACGAGACCGGCTTTCGCGGTCGAGTAGTTGGCCTGGCCGACATTGCCTTGCGTGCCGGAGATCGACGTCACGTTGACGACCTTGCGGAACACCTCGCGACCCTCGGCCTGCTCGAGCTTCGCCGGGTCGCGCAGATGCGGTGCAGCAGCCCTCAGCACGCGGAATGGCACGACGGTGTGGATCTCCAGCATGGCCCGGAACTGCTCGTCGCTCAGCTTGTGGGCCATGCCATCCCACGTGTAGCCGGCGTTGTTGACGACGATGTCGAGCACGCCGAACGCGTCGATCGCCGTGCGTACCAGGGCCTCGCAGACGCCGTCCTTCGTCAAGTCGCCGCCGACGGCGAGGGTCTCGCCCTCGATTTCCGCCGCCGTCTGGTGGGCGAGATCCTCGTCGAGATCGCTGACCACTACGCGGGCGCCGTGGGCTGCGAGCAGCTCCGCCGACGCACGCCCAATCCCTCGCGCCGACCCGGTGACGATCGCCACCTTGCCTTCAAGAACTCGCATCGACTCGACACTATCAGGTTACTTGATAGAGATCAGGTGGTTTGATACTTTCGCGGCGCGAGCGCCGCCGACGGTGGCGGGGCCTCATCGAGCCGCGATGACGCGGCCTTCGGAGGAGGGAACACATGGATCACGCTCTGCAGGCGCGGCGACGCGCCCGGTTCCTGGGGACACTCGTCGCTCTCAGCTTGTGCGCGCTGGGAGTGACCGCCATCGGAACTGCCGGACGAGACGATCGCGGCGCTCCGAGTTGGGGTCACCCGAGCGGCGGTACGCAGAAGATCCGCGAGATCACGGTCTTGTCGAACCGCGCCGACCTGATCTCGGGCGGGGACGCGCTCGTCGCGATCGATCTCGGCAACGCGGACGCATCCGCCGTGAAGGTGACCCTGAACGGGAAAGACATCACGAACGCGTTCGCCGTACGCGAGAACGGCCAGTACGAGGGACTGGTCACCGGCCTCAGCGTGGGCAAGAACCTGCTGGTTGCCCGCCCTGCACCGACACGACACCATGGCAGGAGCAAGCATGACAACCAGATCGTGTTCGGCCGGCAGATCACGATCCGCAACCATCCGATCGGGGGACCGGTCTTCGCCGGCCCGCAGGTCACACCGTTCTTCTGCAATCCGAACGTGTCGAACCCGCCGCTCGGCGCCGCAATCGATGCGCAGTGCAACGCGCCGGCCAAGGTGGAGCTCCTCTATCGGAACACCGCCACGCCGGCGCAATTCGTAGCGTACGACCCCGTCAGTCCGCCGCCGGCAGCGTTGATCGCCCAAACGACTACGGACGCCGGGAAGACGGTGCCGTTCATTGTCCAGCGCGTGACCGGGACTGCGGATCGCGGCATCTACCAGCTTGCGGTGCTGGTCGACCCGAGCAAGCCGATCGAGCCGTGGTCGACCACGCAGCCGTGGAGCCACAAGCTCTTCTACACGTTCGGTGGGGCTTGCGGGAACCAGCACACGCAGACCGCGCCAGGGAACGTTCTCCAGGCGACACAGCTCGGGCTCGGCTTCGCGGTGGCGACTTCGAGCCTGAACATCTATGCGAACAACTGCAACGACCTCGTCTCGGCCGAGGCGACGACGATGACGAAGGAGATCGTCATCGAGCGGTACGGCCAGCTCCTCTACACCGTGGGCAATGGCGGTTCGGCCGCCTCGATGCAGCAGCATCTACTGACCGAGAACTACCCGGGGCTGCTCGACGGGATGATTACGAGCCAGGTGTTCGCCGACCACATGAGCCAAGTGCTCGGATCGCTCGACTGCCGCCTTCTTTACCACTACTTCTGGCCGACGAGCCCACTCCTGCTTCCGGGACACGCTGCCGCGCCACCGAATGCGTTGTTCCCGACGCCGCTCTCGCGGCAGCCGGTGTTCGGCAGCAACCCCGCGAACCCAGACAACCTCTGCGGACAGAAGATCCTGCTGTTCGGCGCAGACCGGACCGAGCTTCTGCCCGCATCCGGAGTCGCCTGTGGGCTGCCCGCCGAGCTCATCTGGAGCCCAACCAATCCGACCGGGGAGCGCTGCGGGACGTTCGACTACCTGCGCTCCGTCTTCGGTGTTCAGATCACTTCCGACGCACCGAACGGGAAGGGCCGGAGCGCGACCGACAACGTCGGCGTCCAGTACGGGCTGAACGCCTTACTGGCGGGACAGATCACGGCCGAGCAGTTCGTCGATCTGAACGCGAAGGTCGGCGGCATCGACATCGACGGAAACTTCATGTCCGAGCGGAAGGCCGCCGACCCGGCCGCGCTGGAGATTCTCTACAGCACGGGCCGCATGAACAGCGGCTCGGGCGCCGGTGACATCCCGGAGATCGACAACCGCACCGGCTCCCAGATGGACGACACCGGCTTCCACCCGGCGTTCGAGACATTCGCGTACCGCGCGCGGCTCGATCGGTCGAACGGACACCATGACAACCAGATCGTGTGGCTGTCGCGTCCCGGCGGCGTCGTCCCGTCGCAGTTCGACTACATGCGGCAGTGGCTCGACAAGCTCTCTGCCGACACGAGTAGGGACCGGCGATCGGTCAAGGTGCGGCGCGCCAAGCCCGCAGACCTTTCAGATATGTGCTTCATGGCAGGCGGGGTCAAGGGTGACCTGACCTGCAACGGCACGTGGCAGTACTACGCCGCGCCTCGAATCGCAGCAGGCGGACCGCTCTCACAAGACGTAATGAAGTGCCGGCTGAAGCGCCTATCCCGCTCGGACTACGGCGCGATTGCATTTACGGACGCACAGTGGGCACAGCTCCGTGCCGTGTTCCCGACGGGCGTGTGCGACTACTCCAAGCGGGGTGTCTCCCAGCATCGGCCGAAAGCGCGATGGCTGACCTTCGAGGCGGGGCCAGGCGGCCAACCGCTAGGCCGCGCGCCGGTCTCGCACGTGTGGGTAGGCAGCTCGCGATGAGGGCAACGCTGCTCGGCTGGTGATCCGAAAGAACCGAAGGTGCGAGGTGGAAGGCACGATGCCCGCTCCACCTCGCACCTTCGTGCTTAGCGTTCCGCGGGGCCACCGTGGAGCGAGCGGACACAACTCCTCAGCGCCTCCAGCAGCGCAGCTCGCTCGGAAGAGTTCAGATCGCGCATCATCTCCTCTTCCATCTCGCAGACCGCGTCGTCACACGCTGACAGCACCCGCCGCCCCTTCGCCGTCATGGTCGCCGGGAACACCCGACGGTGATTCGGATGCCGATTGCGCTTGACGAAACCGGCTGTCTCCAGCGCTTCGATCACCTCGCCCATCGCCTGCGGTGTCATAAACGACCGCCGTGCCAATTGCGCATTTGAGAGTCCATCAGGACCCAGCCCCCGCCCCAACACGCTCAACGTCGTGTACTGCAATGTCGTCAAGCCGTAGGGGCGCACCCGCTCGTTTATCCCTTGCCGAACAGCCCGTTCTAGCCGCGCGATTGCGTAGCTGACGCGCGGCTCGACGAGGTCCCGAAGCACCGTTGTCTCGACGGGGGCTGGATCAGCCACGTCGCGCATCGTCGCATACCGAGACGCCGCTGCACCTGCTGGGGCGCGAACGGCCTCTTCCGGAGTTGAGGAAAGCTCAATCGACGGGCGCGGCGGCACCACGCAGTCTCAGGCCGAACAAACCGGACAACGCCTTCCTGCGGGACACGGCACGGGCCGTCCGCGTAGGACATCCGCCCACCCCGGCAGGCAGCTCCTGCCTCATCACAAAGCTGCTCAGTGTGGGCGGAACTCGGTCACGTCAAGGCGTCGAGCTCCGACCAGAGTTCGTCCGGAACGGCCTCGGTGAGGAGTCGCGCGTCGGTCCGGATCTCGCCCGGTGAACGCGGGCCGACCAGGATCGATTCGACGGCCGGATGTCTGAGCGGGAACTGGATTGCCGCGGCGGCGAGCGGCACGGCATAGCGAGCACATGCCGCTTCGAGGGCATCCCGGCGCTTCAGAATGTCCGCTGGCGCAGGCTCGTAGTCGAACGTCGTGCCGCCGGCAAGCACGCCGCTGTTGAACACTCCTGCGGCGATCACCGGCACGCCATGCTCGGCGCAGACCGGCAGCAACTCGCGTGCGGCCGAACGGTCGAGCAGTGTGTAGCGGCCGGCAAGGAGGACGATATCGACCTCGCCGGCCTCGACGAATGCGAGCGCGGTGTCGACGTCATTGGTGCCCACCCCAATGTGCGCCGCGAGCTCGCGTACGGCGTCGAGCGAACGGCGCGCCTCGTCGATGTGCCGGTCGGGGTCGTGGAGGAGGGCGATGTCCACCGACGCCAGCTGCAGCCGCTCGAGGCTCTCCGCATGCGAGCGTCGGACACCATCGCGGCTGTAGTCGAACACGGGCGCGAATGGTGGCGCCCCCAGGAAGTGTTGGCTCGGCCGGCCCGGTCGCAGCACGCGTCCGACTTTGGTCGAGATCACGAACTCCTTCCTCGGCCGCGTGGAGAGTGCCTCGCCGAGCCGTTCCTCAGCCAGTCCGGAGCCGTAGAGCGGCGCGGTGTCGAAGTAGCGGATACCTGCCGACCAGGCAGCGTCAACCGTCGCGCGCGCCGACGCCGCCGAGACATCCGCATAGAGTCCCGCGAGCGCAGCCGTCCCGAGTCCGAGCCTGGGGAGCCAGGTGATGGGATTCATACGGGCCGATTCTGTCCTCCCGTGCCGTTGGGCGTCGGACGTATGATGTTTCGCATGAGAGAGCGTCCTCCTTTTGCCGCGCCATTCGTCGCACGCGACGGGCGGGGTTCATGGCGGCCCGCGCGTTTCGCGACCGTGGTCGTCGAGGAGCTGGCGCACCAGATCATCGGGGGTGCGCTCGCGGTCGGCGACGTCTTGCCTACGGAACCGGTCCTCTGCGAGCAGTTCGGTTTCAGCCGGACGGTGATTCGCGAGGCTGTGAAGCTGCTCGAGGAGCGAGGGCTCGTGCGCGTCGAGCAGGGTCGAGGGACAACGGTTCAGCCCCGCGATGCCTGGAATTTGCTCGACCCGGTCGTGATTCGCATCGCGCTGGAGTACGACGACATGTCGCTGCTCGACGGTCTCGTGACCGTCCGACGCCTGCTCGAGGGGGAAATGGCTCGGGCTGCTGCAACCCGCCTGAGCGACGCGGACTTGGCGACGCTGGCCGAGAACCTCGAGGGAATGGAAACCTCGTACGACGACTACGAACGCTTTCGTGCGTTCGATCTCGCCTTTCACGCAATCGTGATGAAGGCGTCCGGCAACGAGGTCGGTCTGACCATCGTGCGCACGATTCACCACCATGGAGGAGTCACGCCGCTCCTCTCCTCCGGATCCTCGCGCGACCTCCTCGAGCGGACGGTCGAGGATCATCGCGCGATCTACGACGCACTCGAAGCGGGAGATGGCGAGCGGGCCGGCGACCTCATCTCCGGGCACATCGCGAATGCATGGGCAGAACGGAAGCGAACTCAGGCGGCGCTTGACAGCAGCTGATCATTCGTATGATCATATGCCGCAGTGCTCATCGCGGCCGTCGACGTCGACCTGATCTCCCTCCCTGCGGTCACCCCGCCGTTCTCGTGGCGGCGGGGACTCCGCGGCTCGGCGCAAGCCCGGACGACGGCCGTGCTGAGAATCACAACGGACGAGGGGGCGGTCGGCGAGGCCTACCATGAGTGGAGCGGGCCGATGCTGGCCGACATCGTCGACCGCGTGCTGCGGGACGAGCTCGTCGGAGAGCGGGCTGACCGTCGCGAGTGGCTCTGGCACCGGCTCTGGGAGCTCGACCGAACGGACGAGTTCCCGATCTGGCTCTTCGGAGTGGTCGACGTGGCACTCTGGGATCTCGAAGGACGCGTGCTGGGCGTGCCGGTGCATCGTCTGCTCGGGACCTATCGCGACTCGATCCCCGCCTATGCGTCCACCACGACGTTCGCGACGGTCGAGGAGTATCTCGACGTCGCCGACCAGTGTCTCGAGCTCGGCTTCGCGGCGATCAAGCTGCACGGCTGGGGCGATCCACGCGCCGACGCCAACCTTTGCCAGCGGCTCCGCGCGCACGTCGGCGCCGATGTCGATCTGATGTACGACGGTTCGGCGGGCTTCGACCTACCCAGCGCGGAATACCTCGGCCATGCCCTCGCCGAGGCGGGCTATCGCTGGTACGAGGAGCCGATGCGCGAGTTCAGCGTCACCGCATATCGGTGGCTCGCCGAACGCGTCGACGTTCCGCTCCTCGTGGGGGAGACGTCGGACGGGAGCCATCTCAACACCGCAGACTTCATCGCGTCCGGCTGCGCCACCTACGTCAGGACGAGTGCGAATCACCGCGGCGGGATGACCGGCGCGATGCGGATCGCCCACCTGGCCGACTCGTTCCGGCTGAGGGCGGAAGTCCACGGGCCGACCGAGACGGCTGTGCACCTCTGCATGTCCATTCCCAACTGCACGTACTACGAGTCGCTTGTGACCTCCAATCCAGTGACCCGCGAACCGCGTGTCGGGCCGGATGGCCTGGTGCACGCGCCGACGGAGCCCGGCATAGCGTTGCCGAGCTTCGTCGGCGAGCACCGCGCGAGCTCGCTCAGCTGACCTATGCGAGTGCCCTCAATGCTCAAGAGCGAAGGAGGACGAAGCACATGAAGATCAACCGCAGGTGGCTTGCCATCGTGCTGCTTGCCGTTGCGGTCGCGATGGCGCTGGTCGCCACCTCGACCGGCGGCGTCAAGCAAAGCAAGGGCGTGTCCGGCTCGATCACTGTTTGGGTCGACGCCGTCCGCTTGCCGGCGGCGAAGGCCTACGTCAAGGCGCACAAGGGCGTCCAGGTCAAGATCGTCACCTACGACGGCGACTCCAACGGCGCGACGACGCTGCAGGCGAAGATCCAGCTCTGGAACCGCACCGGCAAGGGCTGGCCGGACGTCATCTTCAGTCAGCAGGCCAATGACCCGGTCTGGATGGCATCCAAGCCGTTCGACTACGCGGCACCGGTCAAGGGCCTCATCCCGGCGAAGATCCTCAGCGAGTTGGCCTGCACCGTCGCGCGGCCAGTGCACGGTCAACGGCCGGGAGATCTGCGTCCAGGATAACCTCGCGCAGACCCTGCTCTGGTACGACAGGACGCTGATGCGCAAGTTCGGCTACACGGTCCCGACCACGTGGCAGCAGTGGGCTGCGCTCGGCCAGAAGGTCGCCAAGGAGCACCCGGGCTACATCATCGGGAACACCGGGGACTCATACAGCCACTGGACGTACCTGTGGGCCAACCAGTGCCCGCTCAGCCAGGTGCAGAAGAACGGCAGCGTCCGCATCAACTCAACGAACTCGCATTGCACCCGGATGGCCAGCTTGCTCGATCCGCTGATCAAGAACGGGGCGACGCCGCCGGAGAACATCTTTACACCGGCTTTCGCCCAGAAGTACGGCGGAAAGAACCCGAAGGTCCTGATGATGCCGGGGCCAACGTGGTACGCAAAGGACGTCTTCAGCGGCACGCTGAAGATCCCGGCCGGGCGCATGACGGCCGCGATGCCGCTGCGGTGGAAGGGCGAGTCACCGATCACGACCGGCCAGATCGGCGGCGGTCCGTGGATCATCTCGAGGCACTCCGAAGAACATCCGCGCCGCAGCTGACTTCGTCACCTGGGTCACGACCTCGCCCGGTCGTCAAGGACAAGGGCCCTGGTTACCCGTCGTACGCGCCTGCCGCAAAGCGCTGGCTGGCGAACCTCGGCAAGGATCCCGTATTTCGCCGCGAGCCCGGCAAAGCCGATGCAAGCAGCCGCAGGGCTGATCTGGAAGGGCTGGAGCATGGTCACGTATCCGGATCAGCCCGTCTGGTCGAACACCGTCGTCACGCAGCTGATAGGCGGCAAGTCGCTGAGCTCTCTGCTGCCGGCGCTCGGCGACGAGCTGGCAAAGGCCGCGCAGGCGGCCGGCTACAAGGTCGTCAGGCAATGACGACTTGACGGCTTGAGCTCACCTGCCCGTACCTCCAATCTCGCGGGGGCCATGCGCAAGCGTGGCCCCCGCGATCTACGCGGCTTGCCGTTCGTCCTGCCGTACCTGCCGTTCCTGATCGTCTTCGGCATCGCGCCGACGATCTACGCCCTCGATCTCGCCGTTACCAACTTCGAGGGCGGCTGGGTCGGCTTCGACAACTTCCAGCGGACCTACGAGGACTACCGCTTCGGCGAAGCGTTCAAGCACATCCTCCTGTACACCACTATCTGGCTCGGCCTGCTCGTCGTCTTCGTCGTCGGCCTTGCGCTCCTCCTCCACGGCCGCGCGAGCCGGGTCTCGGCGAGCTTCCGCTTCCTCTTCTACATCCCCGGCGCGCTGGCCGGCTCAGCGGCCGTCCTCGTCTGGCTCTTCATGCTCGACCCGTCGGTCAGCCCCGGCTCGTTCCTGCTGAACCACGGGCTCGGGGCGAACATCTTCGCCCAGTCGATCGCCCCCGGGAACCTGCCCTACATCTTCGCGATGATCGCGTTCTGGACCGGCGCCGGCGGCTGGATCGTCGTCATGTACGGCGCGCTCAACACCATCCCGGACGACCTCGAGGAAGCCGCCCGGATCGACGGCGCCGGGCCGATCGCGATCGCGCTGCGCCTGAAGCTGCCGCTGATGCGCAAGTGGATCGCCTACATGGTGATTCTCTCGTTCGCGACCGGCACGCAGCTCTTCGTCGAGCCGCAGCTCGTGAACCAGGCGAGCCTCGGCCTCGTCCCCGACACGTGGTCGTCGAACCAGCTGGCATACCAGCTGGCCTTCCGGTACGCGGACTTCAACGGCGCCGCCGCGATCGCCGTCGACCTGCTCGCGATCGGGCTCCTCGGAGCGGTGCTGATCGTCACGCGCACCGGCCTCTTCAGGACTGACGACTGATGCGGATGCGGATCCCGGCACTCGGCTTGCGGTTCGTGATCCTCGCGGCATTCGCAGTCTTCTTCATCGCCCCGGTTCTCTGGCTGATCCTCGCGCCGACGAAGGGCGATAACGCGCTCGTCACGAGCGACCCGTTCTCGTTCGGCAGCTTCGATCAGGTTTCGCTCGCCTGGAAGCACCTCGACGCGTTCAGCGACCACATCTACCGGCGCTGGCTCGTCAACACGCTCTATTACGCGCTGAGTGCAACCGCGATCACACTCGTCGTCAGCGTGCCGGCGGGGTACGGCCTCGCGCTCGGGAGGTTCCCCGGCCGCAAGCTCATCCTCTCGCTGACGCTCATCTCGATGATCATGCCGGCGGCCGCACTCGTGCTTCCGATCTTCCTGGAGCTGAACGCCATGCATCTGATCGGGCGCGCGGCATCGGTGATCTTGCCGTTCGCGTTCTTCCCGTTCGGCGTCTACCTCTCGTACATCTACTACGCCACGTCGCTCCCGCGAGACCTGCTCGACGCCGCACGGGTGGACGGCTGCGGTGAGTGGCTCACGTTTCGCCGGATCGCGCTGCCGCTGGCGAAGCCGATCGTGGCGCTCGTCTTCTTCTTCAGCTTCGTCGCCGACTGGAACAACTTCTTCCTGCCGTACGTCGTCCTTGCGGACTCGGACCAGTACCCGATCACGGTCGGGCTCTCGAACCTGCTCGCCTCGACGCCGTCGTTCAACCCGGCCGCCGGCGGCGGGGGCCAGTCGGTCAACATCTTCCGCCCGGAGCTTGCGCTCGCGACGCTGCTTGCAGTGGTGCCGGTGGCGGTCGTGTTCGTGCTCTCGCAGCGCGCGCTCGTCCGGGGTCTCGTCGGCGGAGCAGTGAAGGAGTGAGGAATGGCTAGCGTCGTCTTCGACCGCGTCTCGAAGGTCTTCCACGACGGCACTCGGGCCGTCGACCGGCTCGATCTCGAGATCGCCGATGGTGAGTTCATGGTTCTGGTCGGGCCGTCAGGCTGCGGCAAGACGACGGCGCTGCGGATGGTCGCCGGGCTGGAGGACATCAGCGAGGGTCTCGTGAGCATCGGTGGCAGCGTCGTCAACGACCTGTCGCCGAAGCGCCGCGACATCGCGATGGTCTTCCAGAGCTACGCTCTCTACCCGCACCTGACGGTTCGCGACAACGTCGCGTTTCCGCTCAAGATCGCGAAGGTTCCAAAGGCGGAGATCAACCGTCGCGTGGCCGACGCCGCTCGGATCCTCGACCTGGAGCCGTATCTGCGCCGGAAGCCCCGCGCGCTCTCGGGCGGGCAGCGGCAGCGAGTCGCAATGGGTCGCGCGATCGTCCGAGAGCCGTCGGCATTCTTGCTGGACGAGCCGCTCTCGAACCTCGACGCCAAGCTCCGGGTGCAGATGCGGGCAGACATCAAGCGGATTCAAAGCGATCTCGCGGTGACGACCATCTACGTGACACACGACCAGGTCGAGGCGATGACGATGGGCGACCGGGTTGCGGTGATGCGCAAAGGCGAGCTGCAGCAGGTGGCTCCGCCGCAGGAGCTGTACGACAGCCCGGTCAACATGTTCGTGGGAGGCTTCATCGGCAGTCCGGCGATGAACATGCTCGAGGCGCGGATCGAGCGGCACTCCGGCCGGCTCGTCATCGCGCTCGGCACTTCCACGCTGGAGCTCGACGAGGCGACGCTCTCGAAGCACAGCGCGCTCGGCGCGTACGAGGGACGTGACGTCGTCCTCGGCATTCGCCCCGAGGATCTGGAAGATGCAGTGCTGTCGGAGGGCGGCGAACGGCCGCTCCTGAACGGCCGCGTCATTCTCCGCGAAGCGCTCGGGTCGCTCGTGCTCGTCCACTTTACGATCGCCGCCCGTCAGGCGGTCACCGAGGAGATACGAGAACTGGCCGAGGATGCCGGCAACGATCGTGCCGTCGAACAACTCAAGGCCGGTGCGCAGGACGCCTCGGCGACACTTGTCGGGTCTTTCAGCCCGCGCACTCGAGTTGGTGTGGGCGAGCAGATCGAGGTCTCGCTCGATCAACGCGGGATGCATTTCTTCGATCCTCACAGCGGTCTCGCGCTCTAGGCGTCACGCCGCGGCGGCGTGCCGATGAGGGGGACTTGAAAAGATCGGGTCGGGAGCCCTGGGAGCACACCACCCAGGGCTCCCCAACATGTAACCCCATCACTCACAATGCTTGTCGACACCCATCACCACTTCTGGAACCTCGAGCGCGAGGCGCAATCGTGGATGACCGAGGAGCACGCGGTCATCAGGCGGACCTTCGAGCCCGCGGATCTTGCTCCGCTGCTCGAGCGAGTCGGAGTCGACCGGACCGTGCTCGTGCAGTCGGCCTGCTCCGATCTGGAGTCACGAGCGCGTTCTTTGCCGCGAGCGATTCCATCGACCGGCGCATTATGTTGGTATGCGCGCTGCGCTGAAGCGGACGAGCGCCGAGCACCGCAGGATCCTCGAGGCGCTGGCCGCAGGCGACGCGTCCGCGGCGGGTGAGCGGATCTCGGCGCACATCGAGTCGAGGTGGGTCGAGCGCATGGTTCCGCGTGCGCCTCTACGCTATCGGGCGGACATGAGCGCCGAGCGAGCGACAGACCAGGCGATCGCGAAGATCAAGGAGCTGATCAGCTCCGGGGAGTTCATCGCGGGCTCACGCCTGCCGACGGAGCGCGCGCTGACGCAGAGGTTCGGCGTCTCGCGGAGCTCTCTGCGCGAGGCGACGCGAGCGCTCGCGCTCATTGGTGTCCTCGAGTCGCGTGTCGGCGACGGCACGTACGTGACCACGCTCGAGCCGGAGCTGCTGCTGACCGGGCTCGGCTTCGTAAGCGATCTCGTGTCCGTCGGCTCGCTCATCGAGATGCACCAGGTCCGCCGCCTACTCGAGCCCGAGGCGACGCGTCTTGCTACGCCGCGGCTCGCGGATGAGGATTTCGAACGGTTGGCGCAGTGCCTTTGCCGGATGGAGGACGCTGACGACGTCCCGGCGTTCATCGAGGCGGACACCGCGTTCCACAAGGTGATCCTCGATGCGTGCGGGAATGCGACCCTCGCATCTCTCATCGAGAATCTCTCGAGCGGGACGATGCGCGCGAGGCTCTGGCACTCGCTGATTGCGCAGGGCGCGACCGAGGCCACGCTCGAGAGTCACATAGGGATCTACGATGCTCTCGTTGCGCGCGACGCGGTGCGTGCCGCTGCCGCCGACGTGATGCATCTTTCGGCCGCCGAGGACTGGCTGCGCGGGTTCCTCGAGCTCGAGTCGTCTGCCTGACGCCGCGCGCGACGTGCGACCTCGGGCCGCGATCGTGACGACGACCAGGCAAGATTCTCCGATCGTGGCGGAGAGCCCCGAAGAGCCGCGCCGACTCGATTCCGCCGTCCGCGAGATGCTCAGAGCGCTGCCTGAGCCGCGTGTCTTCGATCTCGGCGCCGAGATCCACGAGGGGATGCCGCAATGGCCTGACGCGGGCTCGCGCCGGCTCGCGCGCAGCTGGATGGTGTCGCCCTCAAACCGGCGCGGGGGCGGCGAGGTCACGTTCGCCGTCGAGGCGATCGAGGCTTCGCTCCACACGAGCACGCACATCGACGCGGCCGTCCACGTGCAGTTCGATGGCCTGGTCCGTGGCGGCGAGCCGGTCGACACCGCCGCCAGCCAGGGGCGGTTCGTGCGGGGCGGCGTCGACGAGATCCCGCCTATCCTCATTCCGTTCGTGCTGCTCGATGTCGCCGGGGCAGCGCGCGACTCCTCGCTTCCCGACGATGCAGAGGTTGAGGCGGACGATCTGGAGCGCGCGCTGCGCGCGCACGACCTCTCAATCGAGGCCGGAAGCGCCGTGCTCGTGCGGACCGGGAAGATCCAGTCGCGCTCATCCGGCGACACATACCTCGACGCGCAGCCGGGCCTCGCTTTGTCCGCCGGGGAATGGCTCTGCGACCGGGGCGTGGCGTTGCTCGGGTCGGACACAGCCGGTACCGAGCGCATCCCGATGGATGAGGAGACCTACGGAGCCGTGCACAAGCTGCTCCTCTACGAGCACGACGTGCACCTCGTCGAGAATCTCGTCCTCGACCGGCTCGCCGCGTGCGACTGCCGCCGCGGCGTCTTCATCTGCCTGCCGCTCAAATTCGTCGGAGCGACGGCGAGCTGGGTTCGACCGGTCGCGATCGCTTAGAAAGTCAGCGCTGTAGCCTGCCGGTGTGGCGCGCGTCGTGGTGATCGGGGCGACGGGGCACATCGGCAGTTACCTGGTGCCCCGGCTGGTTCGCGCCGGGCATCAGGTGGTAGCGGTCAGTCGCGGCGAACGGAAGCCGTACCACGAGGCCGTGGAGTGGCGCTCGGTGCAATGTGTGGAGGCTGACCGTGCCGCCGAGGACATCGCCGGCAGCTTCGGTCAGCGCATCGCGGCTCTTCAACCGGACGCGGTCGTCGACCTGATCTGTTTCACCCCAGCATCCGCGCAGCACCTTGTCGAGGCGCTTCGGCCGGTGCGTCCGCTGCTACTGCATTGCGGCACGATCTGGGTGCACGGACGGTCCGCTCGCGTGCCCGTGACGGAGGACGAACCGCGGACCGCCTTCGGCGAGTACGGCGTCGACAAGGCGGCCATCGAAGCGCTGTTGCATCGTGAGACGCTTGCCGGTGGCGTTCCCAGTGTGGTCCTGCATCCCGGTCATATCTGCGGGCCCGGCCAGCGCACTTGCGGGAAAAGCGTGGTGGAAAGCGCGGCTCAGCCCTCTCGCCCCCGCAACGAGAACCTCCATGGTAAGGAGGGGGTCGACGGTTCGAGTCCGTCAGAGGGCTTTCGAGAAGCACCTGCGAACGCGAACTTCTGTTGCCGGCATAGAGTACGAGGTAGGTCCCGACTCACGTTTGGGGACAGGTTTGCGAGTCGCGTCGCTTCCGGTTCCAACAAGCGCCGGATCTGATGGATCTCGAGCAGCGAGCCGACCGACACGAGATCGCTGACGAAACCGACACCGGTGAGCAGCAACTCCGGCTCGAGCGTCGTCACGTACGTGCCGTCGCCGACGCGCGACTCGAGCACGCCGACGAGCGCCAGCGCGCGCGTAGCCTCACCCAATGAGCTGCGCGAGACTCCGAACCGCTGCGTCAGCTCCCGCTCCGCCGGTAGGCGCGAGCCTGCGGTGAACTTCCCAGAGCTGATCAGATCCTTGATCTTCGCGACCGCCTGGTCTGTGGCGCGGCCGACGCTCATTGGACAGCCATAGCGTAAAGGCGAACGGCGTTCCCGCCGAGAATCGCGTCGGCGTCGTTCCCGGCGACCGAGCGAATCGCCTTCACGCTTTCGCGGACGACGTGCCCATAGCTCCCGTTCAAGAGCGCGACCGGCCAATCGCTTCCGAACAGGAGGCGCTCCGACCCGAACGCGGCGACCGCTGAGCGCACGGCCGGCTCGAGGTCGGCGGCATCCCAGTCCGCGTGCCGCAGCATCGTGTTGAGACCGGACACTTTCGCGACGACCGTCCCGGAGGCCGCGGCCCGCGCGATGAGCGCGCGCCACTCGGGCAGCTTGCCGGTGCGGAGCGGGGGCTTTCCGAGGTGGTCGATGACAAGCGTGAGCGCCGGGTAGCGGCGCGCGAGCTCCGGGACGTCGTCCAGATGGTGGGGGAAAACGGCGGGCAACTCGAGCAGAAGACCGCGCTCCTCGATCAGCTCGAGTGCGGGCTGCACATCGTCGCGGAGGAGCCAGTGCGGGTCCTCTTCCTGATGAATGAGGTGGCGGATCGCACGGAGTTTCGGCTGCGCGGACAGCTCGTCGAGGCGCCGTCTCGCGGCGCCCGTGTTGTCGAGGCGGCACCAGGCGGTGACCGCGCCGACGAACGGCGCCTGTTCGACGAGTTCGAACAGGTAATCAGTGTCCTCGTCGGCCGCCGCGCTCTGCACGAGCACCGTCGCACCGATTCCATTCTCATCGAGCAGCGGCGCGAGGTCGGCTGGTTCGAACGGGCGGTTGATCACCGCATGCTCGTCCGTCATCCAGGCCTGCGGAATGAGGGCCGGATTCCAGAAGTGGTGGTGGGCGTCGACGATCACAGGGCGAGCAGATGACCTGGCTACACTCGCTCTTGTAGCCAGCCTTCGAGCAGCCCGCGCCCGTGCGGCAGCGTCCGCGTGGGATCGCGGTCGAATGGATGGTCCTCGACGCCGATCGGCCCCGTATAGCCGACCTCGAGCAGCGCCCTGACGGTTTCCTCGAGCGGGACGGCTCCCTCCCCGTGCGCTGCGTTCCGGTGGTCGAGTTCGAACTCGGGCGCGTAGACGTCTTTGAGGTGCACGTGGAAGAGCCAGTCCTTGAGCTCGTGCACCGCGACGACCGGGTCGAACCCGTTCGTGACCCACCAGCCCGTGTCCAGCGCCGCGCCGATCTGACCGTCCGCCCCGTCGTCGATCTTGCGCAGGAGGTCCGCCGGCGTTAGCTCGTCGGGGTGGTTCTCGACGCCCAGGCGGATGCCCTCGCCCTGGAGGATCGCGACCGCCTCGGCGCGGTCGGCCGTGAGCAGGCGGAGGCTGCCGGCCAGCAGGTCCGTGCCAACGCCATGAGCGACGCGGCAGGTCGCACGGAGCTCCTCCGCGGTCCCGCCGAAGCCGCCGGCGAGGCTCACGACCGTAAGGTCGTGCTCCTCCAGCAACGCCCTTGCGATCGCCAGGTGCTCGTCGCTCGCCCATCCCGGGCCGAGGTGCGCCGTCCAGAGGTCGATCGCGTCGAATCCGAGGCTCCGCGTGAGGGCGAGCAGCTCGCCGAAGCGCTCCTCAAACGTCTCGAGCGGGGCGTAGTGCTCGTTGGTCGCCCTGTCGCCGACCGACCAGTCGCCGGAGAGCGCGTACCCGGTCTGGCGGGCGACGAAGCTCGGGGTGAGCAGCGAGACGACGGTCAAAAGAGGACCTCCTCGGTGGCCGTGGGGAGAGGCTCGGGACGCTCGCACGTCGTCTCGAGCGTGACGTGGGTGCCGCTGTCGGACGAGCGCTGGAACGCGGTCATCGTCTCGAGCGCGTGCAAGGCCTGCTCCGCGCTGGCGCGGTGCGGGCGGTTGGTGCGGATCGCGTCCGCGAGGTCGGCGACGCCGATGCCCCGCCCGGCGCCCGTGACGTGCGCGACCGGCATCGTCTCCTCGCGGAGCTCGGTGCCGACGCGGGTGCGGCGCACGACCGGGGCGTCGAAGACGTTCGGATCCGGGATCGCGAGCGACCCTTCCGTCCCGAAGATCTCGATGCCGGTGCGACCGTGCGGGATGTCGAAGGAGACGATGAACGTCGCGGTCGGGCCGCCCGCGTAGTCGACGACGCCCGCGTACTGCGTGGGCGTCTCGACGGAGATCTTCTGCCCCTCGAGCGGGCCGCTCCCGACGACGCGCTCGGGCAGGCGCGCGCTCGTCGAGGCCGCGACGCGGCGGGCTGGGCCGAAGAAGCTGAGCAGCGCCGTCACGTAGTAGGGGCCCATGTCGAGCATCGGTCCCCCCGCCGGGGTGTAGAAGATCGCCGGGTTCGGGTGCCAGCTTTCGTGCCCGCCGCCGATCATCGTCGCGTGTGCCGCGACCGGCGTCCCGATCGCTCCCGCGTCGAGCAGGCGCCGCGCGGTCTGGAGCTGGCTGCCGAGGAACGTGTCGGGCGCGCAGCCGAGGCGCAGGCCGGCCGCCCGCGAGCGCTCGAGCAGGAGGGTGCCCCCGGCCACGTCGACGGCGAGCGGCTTCTCCGAGTAGACGTGCTTGCCGGCTTCGAGCGCGGCGGAGCTCACCTCGACGTGCGCCATCCCGGGGCTGATGTTGACGAGGATGTCGACCGCATCGCCTCCGATCAGCTCGTCAGGCGAGAGCGCTGCGATCCCGTGCTGCGCAGCGAGCGCCTCCGCGCGCGGCCCGTCCAGGTCGGCGCACGCCACGAGCTCGACGCCGGGGAAAAGGCCGAGGCCGATGGCGTACTGAGGGCTGACATTGCCGCAGCCAAGAAGACCGACTCTCATTCACGTCCTCCAAGGGTGCCTGTCGACCTCGCGACCGGCCAGGCCATCCGGGACGACGGCTAAGCGAGGCATCAGCGCCTCACCAGGGAATCTCGCGGCCTTCGAAGAAGAAGCAGCCGCTCGGCCCGTCTGGTGGCAGTGTGGCGAGCATGAGCGTCGTGGCCGTTGCCTGCTCCGGCTGGAGCGGGGCATCCGGGCCCCCCATGCCGGTCCGGACCCATCCAGGATGCACTGCGTTCACGAGAATGCCGTCCGGGCGGACCGCTGAGGCGATGACGGCGCTCGCGGCGTTCAGCGCGGCCTTGGAGACGGCGTAGCTCAGGCCGCGCGGCCGCATGCCAACGTCGAACTGGCCGGCCTCCGAAGAGACGAAGACCACCCGCGCGGCGCCGGCAGCCCGCAAGCGCGGAAGCAGGCGCTGCGTCAGCAGAATCGGCGCCGCGACGTTCACCCCGATGACCGCCTCGAATACCTGGGCATCGATCTCACCGAGCTCTTCACGGGGCCGCGGGTTGATCGCGGCATTGTGAACGAGGACGTGGAGAGCAGCGACGGCTTCGTCCACCTGGGCCGCGATCTGCTCAAGCTCCGCCGGGCGACCGAGGTCACCGAATATCGGAACCCCGCCCACCGCCTCGGCAACCTCGGTCGCGTCCGCAAGGGTGCGAGCGTGACACAGCACGCGTGCTCCGGCGTCTGAAAGGGCCTGGGCGAGCGCTCGGCCGATACCTCGCGAGGTACCGGTGACGAGCGCGTTCTTTGCCGCGAGCGATTCCATCGACTACCCCGGGATGCGCACCACGGCGACGCCGCCGGCCGCAATCTGCATCGGGGCCTGGTGTTCGGCACCGGACAGGATGTCGACTCCGCCGACCGGGACGTGCGCCGTCTCGTTCGTGTGATTCATGACGAAGAGCCAGCTCGTGCCGTCCTCGCCATGGCGGCGCACCGTCTCCACGCCGGGAGCGGTCGGGACGTCGGCGCTCACGCCGGCCTCGGCGGCGACGCGTCCGACCAAGCCTTCGAGGCTTTCACGATCGGGCTGCGTCGCCACATACCAGGCGACTCCGGCTCCGGCCGCGTTGCGCGTGATGGCCGGCACGCCGGGCAGCGGCCCGTCCACGTATGTGGCCACGACTTCGGCAGTCGTCGCCCGGACATTCTCCGTCCATACGGTCGCCGTCATGGAGCCCGTGAGCGTCACTGCCTGACCAACTGAGAGCGGAAAGAATTGATCGGTTCTGACGCCGAGGAGGTCACGAAACGCGCCGGGATAGCCACCAGGAATCACGTGGTCCTGCTCGTCGACGATGCCCGAAAAATACGTGACAAGCGCGTGTCCGCCGTTGCGCACATACGTGTCGATGGAGGCAACGATGTCGGCGGCCGCCGAATACAGAGTGGGAACGATGACGAGCCGGTACTGCGACAAGTCCGAGCCGGGCCGAGCAAAGTCGACGCCGATTCCGAGCTGCCAGCATGCGGCGTAGTACGCATACGCTTGCTCGCGGTAGTTGACCTCGGCCGACGGGTGCGTGCGGAGCTCGGACGCCCACCACGCCGAGTAGTCCAGGATGATCGCCACGTCGTTGCGCGTCGTGCTGCCGAGAACCTCGGCCATCGACTCGACGTGCTTGCCGAGCCGGACGACATCGCGCCACACGTCGGAGTCCGTGCCGGCGTGGGGCACCATCGCCGAGTGGAACCTCTCGGCGCCCGCGAGTGACTGGCGCCACTGGAAGAAGCACGCCCCGTCAGCGCCACGCGCAATGTGCTGCAGCGAGTTGCGGTGCATCTCTCCAGGCTGCTTGGCGATGTTGACCCATTGCCAGTTGACCGCAGATGTCGAGTGCTCCATCAACAGCCACGGCTCACCGCCGGCGAGGCCACGCGCGAGATCGGCGCTCATCGCCAGCTCGACGTGCGGGTCCGGGTAGAACTCGAGGTAGTGGTCGATCGACACCACGTCGAGTTCGCTTGCGAACTTCCAGTTGTCGAGCAAGTTGAACGCCGCAACCATCAGGTTCGTCGTTATGGGGATGTCGGGAGTCGCGGCTCGGAGCACGTCCGTCTCCGCCCTCAGCTGGACGAGCATGATGTCCGAGCTGAACCGGCTGTAGTCGAGCTCCTGCGACGGGTTTCGCCAGGCGGGAGCAATGCGCGGCGGCAGAATCTCGTCGAAGCTGTAGTAGCGCTGGCTCCAGAACGACGTGCCCCAGGCCGCGTTCAGTGTTTCGATGTCGCCGTACCGCTCGATCAACCACACGCGGAACGCGGCGGCCGACTCATCGCAGTAGCAACGCCCGTTGTGGCAGCCGAACTCGTTGTTGACGTGCCACATGGCCAAGGCCGGATGGTTCGCGTAGCGCTTCGCCGTCGTCTCCACGAGTCGCAGCGACTTCTCGCGATAGATGGGCGAACTCGCGCACCAATTCTGGCGTGCACCCTGCCACAGGACGTGACCTCCGCGATCCACGGGCTGGACCTCGGGGTGCGCACGCGAAAGCCACGCGGGAATTGCGGTGGTCCCGGTGGCCAGGTCGACGGTGATCTCGTGCTCGTGCAGCAAGTCGAGCACGCGGTCGAGCAAGCTGTAGTCGAAAACGCCGTCTGCGGGTTCCAGCAGCGACCACGCGAAAATGCCGACGCTGACGAAGTTGACGCCCGCCTCGCGCATCAGTCGCACGTCGTCCAACCACACGGACTCGTCCCATTGCTCGGGGTTGTAGTCGCAACCGAAGATCATCCGCTTGCCGACGGACGGGACGCGGCCGAAGGGGGATTGGGTGCGCATCGCGCTTCCTTCTGTGGAGGTGGACGACGTGGACTAGCGCTCGGGCCCGACACTCTCGCGAGTGCCGGGCCCGAGAAACTGGCGTGCTCCTACGCGGAAGGCTTACTGCCAGGCCTTGGTGAACTTGGCCGCGTTGGCTTTCGTCACCAGCGTGGTGCCCGTGTCGATGCGCTTGACGTACTTCTGGCCCTTGAGCGACTTGACCGCCGCCTGGACGCCGAGGTATGTCATACGGAACGGCGACTGGGCCATCGTGGCCGTGGTCTTGCCGGCCTTGATGAGCTTGGCCATCTCCGGGTCTCCGTCGTAGCCGAAGATCAACAGCGGGTGCTGCTTGGACTCCATGACTGATACAGCGCCGATCGCCGGGGAGTCACACGCCGAGTAGATCGCGGTGAGGTCCGGGTACCTGGTGAGGAGGTCCTGCGTGACCGTGGCGCCGGTCTTGGTGTCGCACAGGGTTTGCTGAGCCCCGATCACGACCTTGACGCCAGTGCCTTTGAGGGCCTTCTTGACGCCGTCGATGCGCTGGTCGAGGTTCGGCACGCCACGTACGGCTTCGAGCAGACCGATGGTGTCGCCGGACTTCAGCCGGGTCTTGATGTAGGCACCGGCAGCCAGGCCGCCCTTGACGTTGTTCGTCGCGGCGACCGCAGTCGGGACGACACCGGGGATGGTGTTGTCGACGAAGACGATCCGGACGCCTGCCTTCTTAGCCTTGTTCAGAGCGGCGGTGACGCCGACGCCCATCGGGGAGATCACGATCGCCTTGGCGCCCTTGGTGACAGCGTCCTGGATCTGTGCGATCTGGCAGGGCGTGTCGTCGTTGGTCTTGCACGCGTTGGTCGTGAGCGCGATTTGCGTCGGGTGGTCCTTCGCATACTTCTTGGCCCCGGCGATCATGGCATCCCAGAAACCGCCCGTGGCCTTCGTGAGAAGAGTGACCTTGATCTTCCCACTACCAGACGCCGCTGCGGTTGCGTTTTTGTTGCTGCTGCCGAATGCCGCGGCCGTCGCGGTGACGAGCATCGCGCACGCTCCGAGCACGATCAGTGCTCTCAGTCGAGTCGACATGTGTGTTGCCCTCCTTGTTGTCGGGTTTGCCGCACGTGTCGTGCGTCCAGTTGGTGAAGCTTCATACGGTTGTGCTCCCCCGGGCCCCGACGATCCAGGACACGAGTTGTTCTTGGTTGTCCGCTGTTGCCGGTGCTTCGCCGACCTTGCGTCCGCGGCGCATCACCATCGCGCGGTCCGCAACGGCCATCACGTGGTCCATCGAGTGCGAGATCAAGATGACCGCGACACCGGAAGTTCGGAGCCGATCGACTAGCTCCAGGACCCGCGCCGACTCCCTGAGCCCGAGGGCAGCGGTCGGCTCGTCGAGGATGACGAGCTTGGAGGAGAAGGCCACAGCCCGGGCGACAGCGACCGCCTGCCGCTGACCTCCCGACATCAATGCGACGTCCGCGTCGAAGTGGGGAAGGCGGATCTGCAGCCGGTCGAGGAGCTCCTTGGTGCGGGTGGACATCTCCTTCTTCTTCATCCACTGCAGGCCCCGAGGAAGCCAGGAAGGGTGGGCCACCTCGCGTCCGGCGAAGAAGTTCGCCGTCGGGTTGAGGTTGTCGAACAGGGCCAGGTCTTGGTAGACGGTCTCGATCCCATTTGATCGGGCATCCGCCGCCGAGCTGATCTGAACGAGCGCGCCGTCGATCCGGATCTCGCCTCGGTCGAGCTTGTGGACGCCGCTGATGCACTTGATGAGGGTCGACTTGCCGGCACCGTTGTCACCGAGCAGGGCGAGTACCTCACCGGAGCGGACCTCGAGGTCGACGCCGTCGAGGGCGACCACGGCGCCGAAGGTCTTGGTGGCACCACGAACACTCAGGACGGGTTCCGCGTCAATGGGGGCGGCGTCGGGCTGCGCGGAGTGCATGGCGTCAATCATCCGAGCCTCGCCTGCATGCTGCGGAACCGGTTCTCGACGAGGGCCCGTATGACGTCGAGCTCGACTGCGACGACGACGACCATTCCTACGGCGAGGTACTGGAAGTTCGGGTCGAGGCCGAGCAGGTTGAGGCCGTTGTGCATGACCCCGAGGATCAACGCGCCGGCCAGGGCGTTGAGGACGCCGCCGCGGCCTCCGAGGAAGCTGCCGCCGCCGATGATCACCGCGGCGATGGCGTTGAGCTCCATGCCCTGCCCGGTGAACGGAGAGCCGGCGTCAGCGGTACCGACGAAGAGCATGCCGCCGATCGCGCCGGACAGCCCGCTCATGGCGTAGACCGAAATCAACGTCCCGTTCATGGGCACGCCGGTTCGGACCGCGGCTTCGGGGCTGCCACCGACGGCGTAGATCCAGCGTCCCCACACGAGCTTGTGCAGGATGACCGCGCAGATGACCGTGAAGACGATGACGACCAGCGTGGCGTAGGGGAACCAGCCGATGTCGCCCGCTCCTGGGATCCCAGGGATACGGCCGGCCCCGAGCTTGTGCACGAGCCACGGCGAGCCCAGGACGGTGGAACCACCGGCGATGTACAACGCGAGACCGGCGCAGACGCTCAAGGTGGCAAGGGTGGCGATGAAGGGATGAGGAAGGCGACCCTTCACAAGCAGGAGGCCGTTGGTGAGGCCGACTGCGAGGCCGGTCAGCAGGGTGGCGCCGATGGCGAGCCAGGCTGAGTTGGTGTCTCTGTAGACCACCGTGACCATCACGCAGCACAGCGAGACGTTGGAGCCGATCGACAGGTCGATGCCTCGCGTGAGGATCACCAGAAGCTGGCCCAAGGCGATGATGCAGACGCCGGCGGACTGCTCGAGGACGTTTCCGATGTTCCCGAACGTCATGAAGACGTGGCCCTCGGTCGCCACCCAGAGGAACAGCATCATCAGAGCCAGGATGAAGAGCGGCCCCGCCTTCAGCGCCAGCAGGACACCCTTGATCGCTCGTGACGACCGGTCGTTGATCGCCTCCGGTGCCTGCTCGGGCTCGGACGGCGCGTCGTCGACGGCTGCGCCAGCGTGAGTCAGCGGCTCGTCATCGAGCACGTCGCGCTCTCCGTTGTCCTGCACCGTCGGGGAACCTATGCCAGGACGTGATCAGCAGGAGGAGGATGAGCGCCGGCCCCGCGCGCAGGCTGAGTAGCACGCCTTGCAGCAACCGGTAGGTGCGGTCGACACCGCCGGCGGGCCGCGCGTCTCTGGGTTCCACGGATTCAGCCAGCTCGGCCATCCTCAGTTCACCAGCGCCTCGTCGCCGGACCAAACCGGGCCGTGCGGGTACTCGTATTCGGCAAGCGACGACGCGAGCATCTCGATGCTGTAACCGGGCGCCTCGGGTAGCACGTAGTGCCCGTCGACGACCGTGGCCGGATGCGCGAAGTGCTCGTGCAGATGGTCGACCCACTCGATCATGCGGCCGTCGGTCACGCCGCTCACGCTCAGGTAGTCGAAGGCCGCCAGGTGCTGCACGTACTCGCACAGCCCAACGCCGCCGGCATGCGGGCAGACCGGGACACCGAACTTTGCCGCGAGCAGAAGGATCGCGATCACCTCGTTCACGCCCCCCACGCGGCACGCGTCGATCTGCAGGACGTCGATCGCACGGGCTTGCAGCAGCTGCTTGAAGATGATTCTGTTCTGCACGTGCTCGCCGGTCGCGACGGCGATCGGCGCGACGGCAGCGCGGATGCGCGCGTGTCCGAGGACGTCGTCGGGACTCGTCGGCTCTTCGATCCACCACGGGTCGAACGCCGCGAGCTCGCCAATCGCAGCGATCGCCTCGTCGACGTTCCACACCTGGTTGGCGTCCATCATCAGCCTGCCGCCGGCCCCGAGCGCGTCGCTGATGAGACCCGCGCGCCTGAAGTCCGACGCGGGGTCACCGCCCACCTTCATCTTCACGTGGTGGAAGCCGTCGAGGCGCGCGAGGCGGACGAGCTGCTCGACCTTCTCGTCGTCGTAGCCGAGCCAACCCGCTGACGTCGTGTATGCCGGGTAGCCGCGCGTGCGCAAGACATGCTCGCGCTCCTCTCGCCCCGGTGCCGCTGCGCGCAGCAGGTCGACGGCTTCCTCCGGCGTGATCGCGTCGGCGATGTAGCGGAAGTCGACGGTGGAAACGATCTCCTCGGGGGAGAGGTCGGAGAGCAGGCGCCAGACGGGCACCCGCCGCGTCTTTGCCCAGAGATCCCAGACGGCGTTCACTATCGCCGCCGTCGCGAGGTGGATGACGCCCTTCTCGGGTCCGAGCCAGCGGAGCTGGTCCTCGGAGGCGAGGCTGCGCCAGAAGCCGGCGAAGTCGCCGGTGATGCCCTCGAGCGTGCGGCCCACCACGAGCGGCTCGAGCGCACAGATCGCGGCGACGCAGACCTCGGTGCCACGGCCGTTCGTGAACGTGAGCCCATGGCCAGAAAGATCGGGGTCGTCGGTATTCAGGACCACGTACGCGGCGGAGTAGTCAGGGCTGCGGTGCATCGCGTCCGACCCGTCGAGCGTGCGCGAGGTCGGGAAGCGGATGTCGTGCGCGGAGACGCCGACGATCTTCACGTCACGCCGCCATTGGTCTGTTGATTCGCCGTACGGACTTCGACATGGCGGGGCATCGAGGGCAGACTAGGGAAATTGGTCTGATCTTTCAAGGCCCGGGCGCGACAGATATAAGCTCATCATATGAATGCTGCTCGCTACATCGGCAACGGAGCCCTCGGGCGCTCGGTCAGGGAGCGAGATGCGGTCGAGGTGACCAAGCGTCGCCACTGGGATATCTACAACGCCCTGCGCGACCGGGATGCCAAGCGTGCGGCTGCTGCCGATCTGATTCACCTCTCCGAGGGCGAGCAGTGGCTCCGCCAGCTGATGCAGGCCGAGGACGCGCTGACCGTTCTCGCGACCGAGCCGCCTGACACGGACCTGGGTGGCAACGGAGACGAGAACGCGGGAAACACCCGGTGACTGCAGCATGCTACGTCGGCGATAGAACCGTATCGCTGCTCGAAACCGAGCCTCGACGACCTGGCGCAGGAGAGGTCGAGCTCGATGTCGCCTATACCGGTATCTGCGGCACGGATCTCCACATCGTGCACGGCGCGATGGACGCGCGGGTCTCGCTTCCGACTGTGCTCGGACACGAGATGTCAGGGTCGATCGCCGCGGTCGGGGACGGGGTGACCGAGTGGTCGGTGGGCGATCACGTCACCGTCATGCCTCTGGACTGGTGCGGCAACTGCCCAGCGTGCCGCGCGGGCCATACGCACGTCTGCCACAACCTGAACTTCCTCGGCATCGACTCGCCGGGGTCGATGCAGGCGCGCTGGGTTGTTCCCGCCCGAGTGCTCGTCGCGCTGCCTCCGGATCTCCCGTCCGAGGTGGGCGCGATGGTCGAGCCGACCGCCGTGGCGGTGCACGATGTCCGGCGAGCCGCCCTCCAACAGGGCGAGAAGGCCGTCGTCGTCGGAGGCGGGCCGATCGGTCTGCTCGTAGCGTGCGTTGCGCGAGCGGCCGGAGCGGACGTGCTCGTTCTCGAGTTGAGCGAGCAGCGGCGGGCGCTCGCCGAGCTGGCTCGGACTGAGGGCCGTCGATCCGGCGGGCTGCGACGTGGACGCGCTGGTCGCGGACTGGACGGACGGAGCCGGCGTGACGGTCGGCTTCGAGGTGTCCGGCGCCGTCGCAGGGCTGGATCAAGCCATCAACCTGATGGCCGTCCGCGGGCGACTCGTCGTCGTCGCGATCCACGCGACGCCGCCGCCCGTCAACCTGTTCCGCGTCTTCTGGCGCGAACTGACCCTCATCGGCGCACGCGTGTACGACCGCTCAGACTTCGAGGAGGCGATCCGACTCCTGCACGAAGGCGCCGTTCCGGCAGCGCGCGCTGATCACGCGGATCGAGCCGTTGAGCAGGGTCGCGGCGGCGTTTGACACCCTCGAGTCCGGCGAGGCGATGAAGATCCTCATCGCCTGCGGCGAGGAGAGCTGATGGGGATGTTCGACCTCACCGGAAGGCTCGCCGTGGTCACGGGGTGCAGGCGCGGCATCGGGTTGGCGATGGCCGAGGCGCTGGCGAGTGCAGGAGCCGACATCGTCGGCGTGAGCCGGCAACTCGAGGCCGAGGCGAGCGAGGTGCAACAGCGGGTCGAGGCGACCGGTCGCACGTTCGCCGGTCACTGCGTCGACTTCGCCGATCGTGTCGCGGTGCAGCAGTTCGCGTCGGAGCTCGGCTCGGGTGGGCGCGCAGTCGACATCCTCGTCAACAACGCTGGGACGATCGCTCGCTCGGCGGCTGTCGACCACACCGATGACGACTGGGACACCGTGCTGGAGGTGAACCTGACGGCCCCGTTCGTGCTCACGCGCGAGCTCGGGAAGGGGATGGTTGCACGAGGCTCCGGCAAGGTGATCTTCACGGCGTCGCTCCTCAGCTTCCAGGGCGGGATCCGGGTTCCGAGCTACACCGCCGCGAAATCGGGGATCGCCGGCCTCGTACGCGCGTTCTCGAACGAGTGGGCCGCGCACGGGGTGAACGTCAACGGCATCGCGCCGGGCTACATCGAGACCGACGTCACGCAGGCACTCCGAAACGACCCAGATCGCAACCGGTCGCTGCTCGAGCGGATTCCCACCGGGCGCTGGGGGAGACCGGACGATCTCGCCGGGGCTACGGTCTTCCTCGCTTCGCGCGCAGCCGACTACGTGTCCGGAGCGATCATCCCTGTCGACGGTGGCTGGCTCGGGCGATGAGCAGCGACGGCGTCATGGAGCTCCTCTGCTCGAGACGGGTGATACCCGTCGCGATGTTCGCCGAGCTCGACACGGTGCTTCCGGTTGCCGAAGCGTTGGAAGCCGGCGGCCTGCCGGTGGTGGAGGTCACCTTCCGGACGCCGATTGCAGCTGCTGCAGTTCGAGCGCTCGCTCCGACGGCCACATGCTCGTCGGAGCGGGGACGATCGTCCGTCCGGATCAGGTCGACCTGGCGCTCGACGCCGGCGCGCAGTTCATCGTCTCGCCCGGATTCAGCTCCCAGGTCGTCGAGCGCTGCCAAGCGGTCGGCCTTCCTGTCCTGCCCGGCGTGGCGACTGCCACCGACGTGATGGCAGCACTCGACCTCGGGATCGACCTGCTGAAGCTCTTCCCCGCCGAGGCGAGCGGTGGTCTCGACTTGCTGCGCGCGTTGCAGGGCCCGTTCCCGGACGTGCGGTTCGTGCCGACCGGCGGCGTGAACAGCGAAAACGCCGCGGAGTACCTGAGCCTCCCCTCTGTCGCCGCGATCGGCGGGAGCTGGATGGTGGCGCCCGCAGCTCGTGGCCGCGCGCGACGTCGAGGCGATCACCCGTCTCACGGCCGAGGCTGTCAGCCTCGCGAAAAAGCTCGTGACATGACCGGTCTGACGATCCGCCCCGCCGAGGACTGCGCCTACGACCTCGTCGCTCTCGGAGAGATCATGCTGCGCCTCGATCCCGGTGAGAAGCGCGTTCGCACCGCGCGGACATTCGACGTCTGGGAGGGCGGCGGAGAGTACAACGTCGCCCGCGGCCTGCGTCGATGCTTTGGGCTGCGCACAGCAGTCGTGACCGCGTTTGCGGACAACGACGTCGGGCGGCTGCTCGAGGATCTCGTCCTCCAGGGCGGTGTCGACGCCTCCTTCATCCGGTGGACGCCCTGCGACGGCGCCGGGCGCACGGTCCGCAACGGCATCAACTTCACAGAGCGCGGCTTCGGCGTACGCGGCGCACTCGGCGTCTCCGACCGCGGCAACACTGCCGCCGCCCAACTCGCGACCGGAGATATCGACTGGGACCACCTCTTCGGCGTCCTCGGCGTCCGCTGGTTCCACACCGGAGGGATCTTCGCCGCGCTCTCGGCGACAACTCCGGACGTGGTCGAGGAGGCGGTTGCGGCGGCGGCGCGCCACGGCACGATCGTCTCGTACGACCTCAACTACCGCCCAAGCCTCTGGGAATCGATCGGCGGAGTCGAGCGTGCGCAGGAGGTCAACCGACGCCTTGCCCGGTACGTCGACGTGATGCTCGGCAATGAGGAGGACTTTACGGCGTGCCTCGGCCTGCGCGTCGGAGGGGCGGATGGAAGCCTCAGTCGAGCTCGACTCGGCGTCGTTCCGTTCGATGATCGAGCACGCGGTCACTGAGTTCCCGAACTTCGCAGTGGTCGCTACGACGCTGCGAGCCGTTCGCAGTGCGACCGTTAACGACTGGTCAGCGATTGCCTGGTCCCGCGACGACGGCTTCGTCGAGGCGACACCGCGCCCAGGGCTCGAGATCCTGGATCGGGTCGGAGGCGGAGACAGCTTCGCTTCCGGGCTCGTCTACGGGCTGATTGAGCTCGGCGATCTACAACTCGCCGCAGAGTACGGAGCCGCACACGGCGCGCTCGCGATGACGACCCCAGGCGACAACTCGACAACAACGCTCGCAGAGGTGGAAGCGCTCGTCAGAGGTAGCGGAGCTCGCGTTCGGCGTTGAGGCCGATGACCATCGCAAGACAACGAGACAATGGCGGTGTGAGTGCTCGACCACGCGTGGTCACAATGGTCACGCTCGTCGTTC
>CAWFYY010000012.1:0-22997 GCA_963820225.1 uncultured Gaiellaceae bacterium
TGAAAACGAGCGACTCAAGTCGTCGCCCTTGATCAGTGGTCGATGCGATTGGAGCGAGCCCGGCGCGCATCTCGTCGGGATTGTTCCACTGCGGCCGTGGTTGCTATCGCACGCGCGTCCAGCTGCCTCCCCAGACGCCGCTTTGCACGTCGCATCGCTTCGGACCCCGCAAGCCTGAGGGCAAGGGTGTCGCTGTCTACCGACCAGCGGTAACGAACGGCCGCTCGTTCGTATCCTGGCACCAGCCGTTGCCTTGCTGCAGGTTTCTTGGCCTCGTCCAGATGCCGCCACGCGCCTCGAGTAGCCCCGGTGAGAGGTAGGCGACATCGATGAGGTTCCCCGTCCCAACGGGGTCACGGATGCTCCAGCCGACCTTGTCGATCAGGATCTTCCACGTGCCGGCTGGTCCATCTCCTGCCTCCGCTTGGGTGACATGTCGTTCCCACCGGGTGCGCGCCAGCTCAACGGGCTGGCGACGGCGCAGGATGGACGCGGGCGACGGCCGTGTTTGTCGCCTTTCGCCCGTCGGTAGCCGTGGCTCGAACCGTGAACTGGTGGCGCCCCGGCGTGAGCCAAGAGGTGACGAGGTAGTTGTCGGGGTCGTCGTGGCAGCCGTAGCAGTACGGCCTGATGCGCTCGACCCACCGCACCTTGCCATCGATGAGGAACTCGACCTCCGTCACATTCACTGTCCGTGGCTTCGGGAAGGCGAGCCACAGGATGCGGCGCGCCGGCAACACTCGCTTGCCGTCGAGCGTCGAGGTGACCTTGAAGGCCTCCGCTTCCCGGCTGGCGAGTGCCGACGAGACCGCGACCACGCAGGCGAGCGACACGATGCCCACGAGCCATACCCGCATTGACATCCCGGGACTCCTTTCTCTCGATGCGCGGAGGTTGGCGACCCGATGTCGGACACCTCGTAACCGGCTCGGAACCGTGCTTAGGTACTCGTGGTGCAGTTCGGGAGTTCTCGGTCCCGTGCCAAAGTGCGGCACGACGGTCGTGAGCTTATTTCCGCTGGGAGGGCCTAAGCAGCGTGCGCTGCTCGCGATCTTCCTGCTGCACGCGAACGAGTATCGTCTCCCGTGATCGTCTGATCGACGGCCTGTGGGGGGAGCGGCCGCCGCCTTCAGCGCGACGCATACCCTCGACGACTACGTCTCGCGCCTCCGCAAGGTCATCGGTGCGGATCGCATCGACCGCCGGCCGCCGGGCTACCTCATCCGTCTTGAAGTGGGGCGAGCTCGACCTCGCGCGTTTCGAGCGACTGCTCGCGGAGGGCCGCGAGCAGCTGACACGAAACGATGTTGACGGGGCCGCAGCGACGCTTCGAAGCGCGCTCGGCCTCTGGCGCGGGGCCGCGCTCGCGGACGTCGCTCTACGAGCCGTTCGCCTTCAGTTGAGGGCTCGAGGCGACTCGAGGAGTAAGCGCCTGTCGGCCCTTTCGAGGACCGGATCGAAGCCGACCTTGCACTCGGTCATGGCTCTCCGGGGAGCTCGTGGCCGAGCTCAAGGGCTTGTTCGCCTATAAGTACCCGTTCAGGGAACGCCTGCTCGGCCAGTTGATGCTCACGCTGTACCGCTGCCGGGCGACAGGCCGAGGCGCTCGAGGTCTATTTCCGGAGCCGCGCGGGCATCGGCTCGCGGACGAGCTCGGGCTTGAGCCCGGGACGCATCTCCGCCAGCTCGAGCGCCAGATCCTGAGTCACGACTCCGCTCTGGGGGCACTGCACCCGTCGGCTGCGCAGCCGCCGAGTGCGGACATGATCACGGCTGGCGGCGATCGCGACGGCAATCGTCGCGACCGGCGTGACGGTCGGCGTCGTTCTCAAACTCGACCAGACCGACGGCTCCCAGGCACCGGCGGTGATCCGGGAGACGCGCTCGCCATGGTCGATCCGAGCTCCGGACGCACCGAGCAAGGGGTCGAGTTCGCGGGATCCCCCGCCGCTATCGCAACCGATCGACAATCGCTCTGGGTGGCCGACCGCGCTGAAGGCGTCGTGTCGCGAATCAGCCTCGCCTCCGGCGCCGTCGAGGATCGGATCCCCGTCTCCGGCCAGCCAGGCGACGTTGCTGTCGGCGACGGCTCGGTCTGGGTGGCGACGACTGTCGGCGGCACCGTCAGGCGAATCGACCCTGTTGCGGGCACGATCACGCAGACGATCGCGCTCGGCGGAACGCCCGCGGCGATCGCGTCGGGTGGCACGTTCGGTGTGGGTCGCCGGCGCTACGGCAAACGAACTCCTGCGGATCGAAGCTCATGGACCGGCAAAGTCGCGACAAGGCTCGAACTTCGCTGCTCGGCCGTCCGCCCTCGCCGTGGGGCTCGGCGGCGCCTGGGTCGCGAGTCACGACGCCGGCACCATGGCGCAGGTGGATCCGGCCTCGAACAGGGTCTTGGCCAGCGTCAACGTAGGGCAGGGACCGGCGGCGGCCGCGACGGGCGCCGGTTCAGTCAGGGTAGCGAACGCGTTGGACGGCAGTGTCCCGGGTAAGCCGCGAACGGGAAGAGTCGTCGCGACGATCGCGGTCGGAAGCGGAACAGTCGCGCTGGCGTTCGGGGGTGGCGAGATCTGGGCCGTCAGCGAGTTCTCCCGCACTGTTTCCCGGATCCATCCCGTCAGCAACACGGTCACGCAGACGCTGACAGTGAGCGGCCGCCGGCCAGCCGCAGTGGCCGCCGCGGGAGACCAGATCTGGATCGCCACGCGTCCGTCGGGAGACGAACACCGCGGCGGCACGCTGACGCTGCTCGGCTACCCGCCGCCTTCGCTCGACCCGGCATTCAACATGCAGTGGTACCCGCCGCCGTCGTTCCTCGGCCTCGCGTACGACACCCTGGTCGCCTTCGAACGGGCCGACGCCCCGACGGATGCACCTCGTTCCGGACCTCGCGGTCGCCCTGCCGACGGCGACCTCGGGCGGAAGGACATACACCTTTCGCTGCGGCCGGGGATCCGTTACTCGAACGGTACGGCGCTAAAGGCGTCAGACGTCCGGCGCGGGCTGGAGCGGCTCTTCACGTCGGCTCGCCGGCGGCCGGCATCTACAGCTCGATTTCGGCGGCGAGCGTGTGCGCGAGAGCCCGAGAGTTGCGACCTGTCGCGCGGGATCGCTGCCGACGACGCGACCCGCACGGTTGTCTTCCGCCTCGCGCGGCCCGACCCGGAGCTGCTCTTCAAGCTCGCGCTCGGCTACGCCGTGCCCGTTCCCCCCGGGACCCCTCGCGCGACACCGGCCTGCGGCCGATCCCCGGCACCGGCCCGTACCGTGTCGCGCGCGCGACACGGCAGGAGACGCGCTTCGTGCGCAACCGGACCTCCACGAGTGGTCGCACGCCGCCCAGCCGGACGGCAATCCCGATGTGATCGTCTGGCGCTACGGCATCTCGGCCACGGCGCAGGCGCAGGCCGTGCGGGCGGGCCGGGCGGACTCATGTTCCAGCAGATCCCGCTGCCGCTCTTGGAGGACATCCGCATCCACTCGCCGGGACAGCTCCGGGTGAACCCCGTGCTCGGGATCGAGCTCCTGACGATCAACAACCGGCTGCCGCCCTTCGACCGGCCAGCCGTCCGGCAGGCGCTGAACTACGCGATCGACCGCGGTGAGATCGTCCGGCTCTACGGCGGCCCGACCGTCGCCGAGCCGACCTGCCAGGTGCTTCCGCCTGGGATTCCGGGTTACCGCCGCTACTGCCCCTACACGCGCCACGCGCGCGCGGACGGCGGCTGGGCCGCGCCGGACCTCGCACGGGCCAGGCGGCTGGTCGCCGCATCCGGCACGGTCGGCGCGCGCGTCACCATCGGCGTGTTCATCGACGAGTTGAGCTCCAGAAGGGCGTGGCGCGCTACATCGCCGGCGTCCTTCGAAGCCTCGGCTACGGCGCCGGCATACGACTCCTCTCGCGTGCCGACGACTCAGCCGAGCAGCAGCGAACCGTCCAAGTGATCCCGTTAACGTGGTACGCGGACTATCCTGCGCCGGCGAACTTCCTCCAGGTCTTGTTTGCCTGCCGCGGAGGCCTGACCCACGGCCGGTTCTGCAATCCCGCCGTCGACCGGCTCATGCGGCGCGCGTCGGGACTGGGACTGACGGACGCGCAGCGTGCGGCAGCGGCGTGGGCCGAAGTCGACCGCAAAGTCGTCGACGCGGCCGCCTCGGTACCGCTCGTCAACCCGCGCGCGGTGGAATTCATCTCGTCGCGCGTGCGCAATTACCAATACCACCCGGTCTGGGGTCTCCTGGCCGGCCAGGTCTCGCTTCGGTAGAGCGACTCGATGCAATGACTCAGCGCGTTACCAGACGCAATCCTGGTGCCTGTCCTGCGGGCTTCATGACCTCGTTTGGCTAGTCGCCTCCTGTCAGGGAGCCTGGGCTAAGCAGTGAGCCGCTGGGGCCGCGCTCACGTGATGCACGGCAGAGAATAGAAAGCCCTGCAAATGCAGGGCTTTCCTTAGCAGGCCTGTAAGCCGGATTCTGTCGAGGGTGACCATCCCTCTAGGCCGGGAGTTGCCTCACGGCTCGAGCGGTGTACCCGATCCCTCGGCGGGCCGCCTCAACGGGATCTGCTTCACCTTGCACCGGACGGGGTTTGACGAGCCGCCGTGTCACCACGACGCTGGTGGGCTCTTACCCCACCGTTTCACCCTTACCGCCGGAGCCTCCGGAGATGCTCCGTCGGCGGTTTGCTTTCTGTTCCACTTTCCGTCGGCTTTCGCCCCCTGGGATTTCCCCAGCGTCCTGCCCTGTGGTGTCCGGACTTTCCTCGGCGCCACCTTGCGGCGGCGACGCGGTCACCCGGCCTGCGCCACGAATTCTAGCTCGGATTGGGGGATTTCGAGGCCGTCGCAGAGCAGCGTTCCGCACTCGAGGCACGCGTGCGCGACGGGCCGCTTGAGGAGGAACTCGCCGCAGACGAGGCATTCGAAGCTGGCGCCGCGCGCGATCGCCGCCAGCTCCTGGTCGAGGGTGCGGTTGAGGAACGAGACCGTCATCAGAGCGTCCTGAAGACCCCGGTGACCGTGCCGAGGATCTGGACGAAGTCGGCGTAGATCGGCTCGAGCGAGTCGTTCTCCGGCTGGAGGCGAACGCGATTGCCCTCGCGGTAGAAGGTCTTGACGGTCGCTTCGTCCGCGAACTCGTCGTCGCCGACGAGCGCGACCACGATCTCGCCGTCGCGGGCGTCCTGCGCGCGCTGGACGACGAGGATGTCGCCGTCGAGGATCCCCGCGTTGATCATCGACTCGCCCTTGACCCTGAGCAGGAAGTCGGCCCTGCGGCCGAGCGGCTCGGGTACCGCGAGCTCGTCCTCGATGTTCTCCTCGGCGAGCAGCGGGCTACCGGCCGCGATCTGGCCGAGCAGCGGCAGCTTCTGAAGCTCGATCGCCGCCGGCTGGGCCGGCTTTCATCGAAGCCGCGGGACTCGCGCCGGTGGCCGATCAGGTCGAGGGCACGCGGCTTCGTCGGGTCGCGCCGGAGCAGGCCGGCCCGCTCGAGGTTTGCGAGGTGCGCGTGGACGGTGGAGGGCGAGGCCAGCCCGACCGCCTCGCCGATCTCGCGCACGGTCGGGGGATAGCCGTGCCGGTCGACGTAGTCGACGAGGAACTGCCAGATCTCCTGTTGCCGTGCGGTCAGCTGGGGTGCGGCAGACATGGTGCCTCCGATGAGAGTTGGGCTCGGTGAGAGCGTGTGTCGAACGTGTGTTCGCTCTGAAGGGTAGAGATCCTTCCGGACGGCGTCAAGGAAGGTGCGAGACTGGGTGCAGAGCGTGGACTGGCCGACGATCACCCTCGCCGACGTCCTCGAGGCGCGCCGGCGGATCAGCCCGCATCTCCGGGCGACTCCGCTCTATCCCTACGCGGGTCTCGACGAGTTGCTCGGCGCCGAGGTCTGGGTGAAGCACGAGAACCACCAGCCGGTCGGGGCGTTCAAGGTTCGGGGCGGGGTCAACCTCGTCTCCCAGCTCTCCGAGGACGAGCGGTCACGCGGGCTGATCGCGGCCTCGACGGGAAACCATGGACAGTCGATCGCGTATGCCGCGCGCCTCCACGGCGTCACGGCGCGCATCTGCGTCCCCGAGGATGCCAACCCGGTCAAGCTCGCCGCGATGCGGGCGCTGGGCGCCGAGCTGATCGTGCACGGGAAGGACTTCGACGCGGCCCGCGAGCACTGCGAGAGCCTCGCCGCCGAGCACGGCTATCGCTACGTGCACTCCGGCAACGAGCCGCTCCTGATCGCCGGGCGTCGGAACCGAGACGCTCGAGATCATCGAGGACCGGCCCGACGTCGACGCGATCATCGTGCCCATCGGCGGCGGGAGCGGAGCCGCCGGCGCCTGCATCGTCGCGAAGGCGATCCGGCCCGAGATCGAGGTGATCGGCGTGCAGTCGGACGCCGCCCCGGCAGCCTTTCGCTCGTGGCAGGCCCGCGCGCTGCTGGACGGCGAGAACGCGACGTTCGCCGAGGGGCTCGCGACCCGGGTCCCGTTCGAGCTTCCCCAGCAGATCCTCTGGGAGCACCTGGACGACTTCGTGCTCGTCAGCGAGGACGAGATCCGGCAGGCGAACCGGCTGATGATCGAGCACACGCGCAATCTCGTCGAGCCGGCCGGCGCCGCGCCGCTGGCCGCCGCGCTGAAGCTCCGGAGATCACCTGCACGGCAAGCGGGTCGCGCTCGTCGTCAGCGGCGGCAACATCAGTCCCGCGCAGCTGGCGCCTGTTCTCCTAGCGGTCAGGCCTGAACGTCGAGGCCGCTGACGCCCCACGTGTCGGCGAGCAGGTAGCCCTCCGGATAGGGATCGGTCGGGTCGAGGAAATGCTGTGAGATGCCGGTGATCCAGGCGCTGCCCCGGATCGCCGGGACGATCGCAACCCGGTCTCCGACGCTGGGTCTCTTCGACGATGCGGCCGTCGAAGGTCGATCCGATCGCAGAGGCGTGCGTCATGCCGTCGCCCACCGCCATCAGCCCGCGCGCATGAAGAACCGCCATCCGGGCCGAGAGCCCGGTTCCGGTCGCGGAGCGGTCGAGCCGCCCAGGCGCGACGACGACGGCGTTCTTCGTCACCGCGCCGACGCCCTGCCACGGCGCCGCGATCTGCACGATGCTCACGCCGGCGATCGCCGGGTTTTCGGGATGCGCGCAGGGAAGCTGCTCCCGGGCGGCGGCGCGAATCGCCTCTCCGGCCAGCGAGAGGTCACGCGCCTCGTGCGGCTCGATCTCGAAGCCCAGCGCCTGGGCGTCGGCGATCGCGTACCACATGCCGCCGTACGCGACGTCCACCGTCAGCGTTCCGAGCCCTTCGACCTCGAGCGGAGCGTCGAGCCGGTCGGCGAAGCAGGGGACGTTCGTGAACTCGACGCTCTCGCAGCGCCCGTCGCGACACGTCGGCGCGCACCTCGACGACGCCACCGGGCGCTTCCAGCCGGAGGATCGTCTCCGGCTCGCGCATCTCGACCATCCCCGTCTCGAGCAGGACGGTGGCGGTGCAGATCGTGTTCGATCCGGACATCGCCGGATACTCGGTCGGCTCCATGATGATGAACCCCGCGTCGCAGTCCGGCCGCGTCGCGGGCACGACGAGGTTCGCGTGGGCGGCCACGCTCCCGCGCGGCTCGCGGAGCAGCATGCCGCCGGAGCCAGTCGCCCGTCGCGCTGGAGCTCCTGCATCTGCTCGAACACCGTCGCGCCACGGGGCGGCAGCACGCCGCCGACGATGACGTTTCCGATCTCACCGCCGGCGTGACAGCCGACGACGGTGATCATCCGCCGCGAGCGCATCGTCGTTCGACCTTAATGCGAGCGGGACGCCGCTGCCGGCGTCCCGCACTCCCGCATGCGCTGGAGAGGACTTGAACCTCCACGGCCCTAAGGCCACAAGGCCCTCAACCTTGCGCGTCTACCAATTCCGCCACCAGCGCGGGGACGAACAGTGTAGCCGTGCCCTTTGGCGCCTCAGGCGAGGAGTCGGTAGAGCACGACGCTGTTGAGGAAGAAGACCGTCGCGACCGCGACGGTGAGCCTCGTCAGGTTCCGCTCGACGATGTGCGTGCCGCCCTGGGAGGCGGGCGTGAAGCCCATGCCGCCGAGGCCGGCGTCGCGGCCGGAGTGCATCAGGATCAGCGCCAGCAGCGCGACCGAGACGATCACCTGGAAGATGGCGGAGATCTGCAACATCGCGCGAAGGAGGGTAGCAGCGCTCTTGCGCTCTCTACCCGCGATTGCCGGCGGCGGCCAGGATCGCGTCGACGAGCCGCGCTGCGATCGCGTCCTTCGTGATGTAGCCCTTCGCGCCGACGCGCCGCGCCCGATCGATGTCCTCCGGTGCGCTCGAGCCGGTGAGCATCAGGATCGCCGGCGGGTGCGCGAGCTTCTCGAGCTCGACGGCGGCCTCGAAGCCGTCCATCACGGGCATGCTGATGTCGAGAGCGATGACGTCCGGCTCGAGCTGCTCGGCCATCGCCACCGCCTCGCCGCCGTCGGCGGCGCGCCCGACCACCTCGATCCGCTCCTCGGTCGAGAGCACGGCTTCGAGCGCCTCCGCGAACAGACGGTGGTCGTCCGCGATCAGCAACCGAACCGGAGGCGGCTTGCGCGTCTTCATCGATGCCCCCAGCGTGATCTTGCCTGGCTAGGCTACGGATGTGAACCCCCCCGGCGATGGAGGTGACGCGAGCCAAGATTCAGCGGTTGCTCGTCACCGGCGACAACCGGCTCAAGCAGGGCGTTGCCGTCGAGAAATCGCGGCAGAGCTACGAGCAGGCGCTCGAGCTCGCCCGCGAGGCGGGGATCGAGGACGCGGTCCGGCCGCTCGTCGAGATCAGGCTCGCCGACCTCGAACGGCTCGCTCGAGAATCGCCTCCACACGAGCCGCCTGACGCTTGACGTCGTGCGCCTCGGCCGCCGCGCGCGCTGCCGGGTTCGGGACCGGCAGGGCGGCCGCCGTCGCGCAGGGCGCTCGACGAGCGCCTCCTCGTCCTCCGGGTCGACGAGCACGCCGGCGCCCTCCGGGACGAACTCCGGCGGCCCGCCGACACGTGTTCCGACCACGGTGCGGGCCGAGGCGAGCGCTTCGAGCGCCGCCTGGCCGAACGGCTCGACGAGGCTCGGCTGGCAGAGGACATCGGCGGCCGCGAGATAGCCGGGCACCGCGTCGTGCGGGACGTAGCCGGTGATCGTGACGCCGGCGCGGCCCTCGAGCTCGGGCCGTAGCTCGCCGTCGCCGACGAAGGTCAGCGTCCCTTCGCCGAGTCGAGCGAACGCGTTCGCCAGCCGGACGACGTTCTTGCGCTCGATCAGGGAGCCGACGCAGACGAAGGCAGGGCTCGGACCTCCGACCCGGTCGAGCGGCCTGAACCGCTCGAGGTCGACGCCGCAGTCGATCACCTCGGTCTTGCCGGCCGCCTCGGGCACGCCGCGCTCGAGCTCGGCTCGCAGCCACTCCGAGACCGCGATCACCTCGGCGGCTCGCCGGACGACGGTGCGAGTCGGCCGGCGGACGAACGGATACCGCGTCACGTTGGCGACGTCCTGGCCGTGCGCCGTGACGACGAGCGGCGCGCCCGCGGCTCGCGCGGCGAGCAGCGCCGAGAGCCCGGTGGGGAAGAGAAAGTGGGCGTAGACGACGTCCGGGCGGAAGCGGCGCGCGGCGCGGATCGCGCGGAGCGCCAGGCGCGCGTGCCGCAGCTTCCCGCCGCCGCGGCGGTCGAGCGACGACGCGCTCGATCTCGTGCCCGCGCTCGGCCAGCTCCCGCTCGAGGCCCTGCACGAAGACGCCGAAGTCCGGCGCGGCGGCCGACGGATACATCTGCGAGACGAGGAGGATGCGCACCGGCGAATCATCTAGGTTCACGGCAGATGCCCGACCACGCCGTCCGCGTCGCCGACCTGCACAAGGCCTTCTTCGTCCCCGAGCGGGAGGCCGGGCTCCGCGCTGCCGTCAAGAGCCTCGTCCGCCGCAAGACCCGCGAGGTGCGTGCCGTCGACGTGATCTCGTTCGAGATCGAGCCGGGCGAGGTCGTCGGCTTCCTCGGGCCGAACGGCGCCGGCAAGACGACGACGCTGAAGATGCTCTCCGGCCTGCTCTACCCGACCTCGGGCGAGGCGCGCGTCCTCGGCCACGTGCCGTCCAAGCGCGAGCGCGACTTCCTCAGCCGGATCACGCTCGTGATGGGCAACCGCAACCAGCTCCAGTGGGACCTGCCCGCGCTCGACTCGTTCGAGCTGAACCGGGCGATCTACCGGATCGGGCGGCCCGAGTTCCTGCAGCTCCGCGACGACCTGATCGAGCTGCTCGACGTCGGCGACCTGGTGCGCAAGCCGGTGCGCCAGCTCTCGCTCGGCGAGCGGATGAAGGTGGAGATCGTCGGCTCGCTCCTGCACCGGCCGCAGGTGCTCTTCCTCGACGAGCCGACGATCGGGCTCGACGTGACGATGCAGAAGCGGATCCGCTCGTTCGTCGCCGAGTACAACCAGCGCTACGAGGCGACCGTGCTCCTGACGAGCCACTACATGGCCGACGTCCAGGCGCTCTGCAAGCGCGTGATCGTCATCCACCACGGGCAGATCCTGTTCGACGGCCAGCTGGCGCGGCTCGGCGACCAGTTCGCCGCGTGGAAGACGCTGACCGTCGAGCTCGAGGATCTCTCGGCCGATCTCTCCGGCTACGGCGACGTGCTCGAGCGCGACGGCGGGCGCGTCAAGCTGCGCGTGCCGAAGGCCGACACCGCCCGGGTCACCGCGCAGCTGCTCGCGGAGCGGGACGTGGCCGACCTGACCGTCGAGGACCCGCCGATCGAGGACGTGATCGAGCTCGTCTTCGCGCAGGAACGCGAATGAGCACACGCGTCGGCGCCGCCCGCTCGCTCGTCGACTACTACGTCGTTCGCGGCCGCACGCAGATCCAGAGCCAGTTCCAGTACCGCGTCGCGACCTACTTCTGGCTGATCGGGATGCTCGCCGAGCCGATCGTCTACCTCGTCGTCTGGACGACCATCGCCGACCAGCAAGGCGGCTCCGTGCAGGGGATCTCGGCCGGGGAGTTCGCCGCCTACTACATCGTCTGGACGCTCGTCCGGAACATGAACATCGTCTTCACCCCGTACGGCTGGGAATGGCGGATCCGCGAGGGCCAGTTCTCCGCGTCGCTGCTGCGGCCGCTCCACCCGCTGCACGACGACCTTGCCGCCTTCGCAGGCTGGAAGTTCGTCACGATCCTGCTCTGGCTTCCGATCGCTGCGGTGCTCTGGATCGCGTTCGACCCCGTGCTCGCGCCGACGGCGCTCGAGGTCGGCGTCTTCTCGCTCGCGATCTGGGGCGCCTACCTGATCCGGACGATGTTCATGGCGACGCTCGGGATGATCACCTTCTGGACGACGCGCGTGAGCGCGATCTTCGAGCTCGCGATCGCGCTCGAGCTGCTGCTGTCGGGCCGGCTCGTGCCGCTGCCGCTGATGCCCGACTGGGCACAGGACGTCGCCGCCTTCCTGCCCTTCCAGTGGTCGTTCTACTTCCCGATCCAGTCGCTCGTCGGCGACTACTCGACGCAGGAGCTGCTCGGCGGCCTCGCGATGCAGGCGTTCTGGATCGTGGTGCTGACCGGGCTGACGCTGTTCATCTGGCGGTTCGCGGTTCGCCGCTACTCGGCGGTGGGCAATTGAGGCCCGTCCGCCTGGCCTGGCTCTACTTCCGCATCGGCTCGATGAACGAGCTCCAGTACCGCGCGAACTTCTTCATCCAGGTGCTCCAGTCGGCCGTGTCGGTCGGCACGGCGATCGTCGTGCTCGCGCTCGTCTACTCGCACACGGCGGAGCTGAACGGGTGGAGCAGGTCGGAGCTGCTCGTCGTGATGGGCATCCAGATCCTGCTCGGCGGCGTGATCCAGACCTCGATCCAGCCGAACATGCAACGGCTGATGGAGGAGGTGCGCGACGGCAAGCTCGACTTCGCGCTGACCAAGCCGGAGGACTCGCAGGTGCTCGTCAGCGTCCGCGACGTGCGGATCTGGCGTGCCGTCGACGTGATCTCGGGCGGGGCAGTGCTGGCGTACGGGATCAGCGGGCTTGACGGACTCTGTCACCGCGGGCGACGTGCTGCTCTTCTTCGCGATGCTCGCAGTGGGGACGATCACGATCTACTGCTTCTGGCTCGTGATCGCGACGCTCGCGTTCTGGATCGTCAACGTCTGGGAGATCGCCGAGCTCTTCGACGGCCTCTACCAGACCGGTCGCTGGCCGGTTTCGATCTATCCGGTGTGGCTGCGGATCGGCGTCACCTTCATCGTCCCGATCGCGTTCGCGATCACGGTGCCCGCCGAGGCGGTGACGTCGCGCCTGGGCTGGGAGACGGTCGCCGTCGCGGTCGGCTTCGCGGTGGTGCTCTTCGCCGCGACGCGCTGGTGGTGGGGCTTCGGCCTGCGCCGCTACTCGGGCGCGTCGGCCTAGGAGGAAGAGGAGCCCGGCGCGGACAGGCCGCGCCGGGCTCGACTACGGCGTGGGTCAGTCGCCGTTCTTGTCGTCGTCGTGCTTGCCCTTGTGGTGGTCGCCGTCGTCGTGCTCGTGGCCCTTGCTCGGGACGAAGAGGGCCAGGTACTGGCCCATCTCGACGAGCTCCGGGTCGGGGTTCGTCTTGTGCACCTGTGCGTCCAGCAGGTACCAGCCCCTGGCCGAGCATGCTCTCGGCGTCGATGATCCCGGACGACTCCTCGTCGTTTGTGATGAAGCCCGCCTTGCCGGGCGTGAACCGCTCGGGATCGAACGTTGCGACCAGGGTCAGCGAGTCGTCCTTGATGCCGTACTGCCAGACCCGCGCGAGATAGTCCTGTCCGCCGGGGTCCTCCTGCAGCATTACGTGTCCGCGCCGGTCGACGCCGATGTTGTCGAGCATGTGGAACCGCTCTGAGGTGCCGCCGGTCTCGAGACCCGTGAGCACCTGGTCGACCTTGCCACCAGCCACGGGATTCGTGGGATCCGAGAAGCGAAGTCGATACAGCTTGCTCTGGCTCGTGAAGTTCGCGGTGATGGCGAAGTAGAGGTCAGTGGGGCGCCTTGGATCCCACGCCGCGTCCTCCGGACGGAACCATTCCGTCACGCCAGCGGCGACGCTCGCCGCCTGGATCTGGGCGCCTGTCTGATTGGAGACGTTGCCGAGATCAGCAGCGGTGAAGGCCGTCCCGGACGGGACGCCGGTGTTGGTCGGCTCGACCGGGATCCCCGGCACCTTGATCCCGTAGAGCTTGCCGCCCGTGAGGCCGGCACGCTCGGCCGGATTGCCCGTCGCCTTCTTCTCGCCGACATAGACGTAGACCTGGCCCGGCGTCGTGTCGTCGGTGCCGACGACGACGGTCTTCCGGCCGGTAGCGGGGTTCGCGACCGCGTTCTCGAACGAGTACTTCCCGAGCGCGGGCAGCTCCCAGCTGATCCCGCCTTCGGCATGCGCGAACGCGCGGCCTTCGGGTCCGGCCTCCTCGCCGTCGAGGAACAGCGGCCCGTTGTAGCCGAACCCGGAGCGCCAGTCGTAGACCGCCGAGCGGGCTGGGAGGTCAGCAGAGCAGAACCGGCTGAGTGCGACGCCCTTCGCAGGCGGGTTGTACGAGCTTGTTGTGACGTTCCAGGTCGCGACCTTGCTGATCAGGTCGCGTCCCGCCGCAACGCGCAGGCTGTGCTGTGCGATCACCCACTTCGAGACGAAGGCGCCGGGCGCGCCGTGGTCACGTGGGATGCCGAGCGGAGTGGCGATCTCGTGGTTTGACAGCAACGTGAATGTGCCGGGCCGGCTCTCGTAGGCACCGAGGCCGTCCGGAATTCCGACCATCCGGTACCCGTCGACCGAATCGCCGACCGTCAGGATCGACTTTGTGACCACGCCGTCCTTTGCCGGTATGACGTACGGCGAGACGGAGCTGCTCGGCCCGGTGAACGTTCCTCCCGCAGCGACCGCAGCGGCCGTAACGACGCCGCACGCGAGTAGAGCCGCGAAGACTGTTTTCATCCGCATACCAATCCCTCCCTGGTTGACGGCCGCATCGTCTGCGAGCCGCGCGCCCACGTGGGCTGCGGATAGGAGAATTTCCTGTTTCCGAGTGGTGAAACTAGTGCTGAGCGTCGAACGTGCCGAACTCGTCGCGGAGCGCGTTCGAGATCTCTCCGATCGTGACGCGGGCGCGGAGCGCCTCGCGCATCGGCGGCAGGAGGTTCTCGGGGCCGGCGGCGACGCGGCGGACCTCTGCGAGCGCGGCCTCCGCCTCCTCGGCGCTCCGCTCGGCCCGGACGCGTGCGGTCCGGTCCAGCTGGCGCTGCTCGGCGTCCGGGTCGATCCGGAGGAGCTCGACCTCCTCGGCGTCGTCCTCGACGAAGCGGTTGACCCCGATGATCGTTCGCTCGCCCGACTCGATCTGCTCGTTCCACCGGAACGCCGCTTCTTCGATCTCATGCTGAACGAAGCCCTGCTCGATCGCCGCGACCGCGCCGCCCATCTCGTCGACGCGCTCGATCAACTCCAGCGCCTTGTCCTCCAGCTCGGTGGTGAGCTCCTCGATGAAATAGCTGCCGCCGAGCGGGTCGGCGGTGTCGGTTGCACCGCCCTCTGCGGCCAGGATCTGCTGTGTTCGGAGGGCGATCCGTGCCGAGCGCTCGGTCGGGAGTGCGAGCGCCTCGTCGAAGCCGTTGGTGTGCAGGCTCTGCGCGCCGCCCGCAATCGCCGACAGCGCCTGGATCGCGACGCGGACGATGTTGTTCTCCGGCTGTTGCGCGGTGAGGGTCGAGCCGCCGGTCTGCGCGTGGAAGCGGAGAGCCATCGCTTTCGGGTTCGTCGCGCCGAAGCGGTCGCGCATGATCGTCGCCCACAGCCGGCGCGCCGCGCGAAACTTGGCCACCTCCTGGAAGAAGTTGTTGTGGGCGTTGAAGAAGAAGGAAAGCCGTGCGCCGAAGTCGTCCGGCGAGAGCCCCGCTGCGACTGCCGCGTCGCCGTACGCGATTCCGTTCGCAAGCGTGAACGCGAGCTCCTGCACGGCGGTCGAGCCCGCCTCGCGGATGTGGTACCCGGAGATCGAGATCGTGTTCCAGCTCGGGATTCGCTCCGCCGCGTACGCGAAGAGATCGGTCGTCAACCGCATCGAGGGCCGTGGCGGATAGATGTAGTTCCCGCGGGCGATGTACTCCTTGAGGATGTCGTTCTGGACGGTGCCGCGCAGCGCTGTGCCGGGGACGCCCTGCTCCTCGGCCACCAGCTCGTAGAGGAGCAGCAGCAGCGACGCAGGGGCGTTGATCGTCATCGATGTGGAGACCTCGTCGAGCGGGATCTCTGCGAGGAGGAGGCGCATGTCCTCGATCGAGTCGATCGCGACGCCCGTGCGCCCGACTTCCCCCGCCGCGTGCGGGTCGTCGGAGTCGTAGCCGAGCTGGGTCGGCAGATCGAACGCGACCGAGAGCCCCGTCTGGCCGCGGTCGAGCAGGTAGCGGAACCGCTCGTTCGTCTCCTCCGCGGAGCCGAAGCCTGCGTACTGGCGGATCGTCCACGGCCGGCCGCGGTACATGTCCGGATATGGGCCCCGCGTGTACGGGAACTCGCCCGGCTGCTCGCCGTCGCCGTTGGCGGCGGAGTAGACCGGCTTGATCTCGATCCCCGAATCGGTCTCCCGCTTCGCGGTTTCGTCGTTCACGCAGCGGATGCTACGGCTAGAGCACTCCGCCGGTCTCCTCGATCGCCTCGAGCGCGATTCGGCGCCCGCTGGCGATGTGCTTCCGGATCGCCGTGCGGGCCGCGTCGAGGTCGCCGGCCTCGTACGCAGCGACGATCGCCGCGTGCTCGGTCGGAAGGTAGGCCCCGCCCTCGAGCTTGCCGCCGCGGATCACCTGCATCATCAGGTTGACCGAGAGCTCGCGGTAGAAGCGCGAAAGCAGGGAGTTGCCGGCGAGGTCGACCTGGTGCTCGTGGAAGGCCGCATTCGCCGAGTCCCACTCGGCGTGCGAGACGGCCGCGACGGTCGATTCGTGCAGCGCGCGGAAACGGCGCAGTCCGTCCCGTCCGACCCGGCCGATGGCGCTTTCGGCCGCCTGGAGCTCGAGTGCGAGCCGCACGTCGTAGCCCTCTTCGATCGTCAACTCGGTCAGCGGCGTCACGAAATAGCCGCGCCGGGATTTCACGCTGAGCAGCCCTTCCGAGACGAGCCGCGTGAGCGCGTGGTGAACCGGGCTGCGGGAAACGCCGAGGGTCGCGGCCAGCTCGTGCAGGCTCACCTTCTCGCCCGGGCCCAGCTCCCGGCGCACGAGCTGCGCCTTCAGCGTCTCGTAGACCTGGTCGTTCAGGTTCGTTCTGGGCGGGGCCGTGACCGGCATGCGTCATACGTAACATGACACGGCCGGGGGAGGCAACCCTTCCAGCCAAAGCTACGCTGCGGTTCGTGCACGTGAGCATCCGACTCTTCGCCGGGCTACGCGAGCGCGCCGGCACCGGCGCGCGCGAGCTCGAGCTCTCCGACGGGGCTCGCGTGGCCGACGTCTGGTCGGCGCTCGAGCTCGGGAACGAGCCCCCCGGCCTCCTCTACGCGGTCAACAAGACCTACGCGGATGCCGGAGCGGCGCTCGCCGAAGGGGACGAGGTGGCGCTGATCCCGCCGGTCTCCGGGGGAGACTTCAAGCTGACCGAGGCGCCGCTCTCCGTCGACGCGGCTGTGCGCGAAGTGGCGCGTGACGAGGCCGGTGCGATCGCGACGTTTCTCGGCACCGTCCGGAATCGCTCGCGCGACCGCAGCGTGCTCTATCTCGAGTACGAGGCCTACGAGGGAATGGCCGAGGACGTGATGGCGCAGCTGGCCGCGAAGCTGTCGGAGCAGCACGAGCTCTCCGGAGTCGCGATCCACCACAGGGTGGGCCGGGTCGAGATCGGTGAGCCGAGCGTCGTGATCGCCGTCTCGTCGCCGCACCGCGCGGCCGCGCTCACCGCCTGTCGCGAGGCGATCGACACGCTCAAGGAGACCGTGCCGCTCTGGAAGAAGGAGGTCTACGAGGGCGGCGAGGAATGGATTGGCCAGGGATCATGAGCTACGACCCGTACGCACCCAGGGAGATCGAGCCGGTCGAGGCGGAGTACTCGCCCGTCAAGCAGCCGCTGAACCTCCGCGACCTCCTGCGGAAGCTCTTCGCGCCGATCATCGCCCTCGGGTTGTTTCTCCTCAAGTTCGGCGCGTTCGCGATCAAGTTCTTCGGGATCTTCATCTCGGTCGCCGGCTATGCGCTGATCTGGGGCTGGCCGTTCGCCGCCGGGTTCGTGCTGCTGATCGCGGTGCACGAGCTCGGCCATTACATCGAGGCGACGCGGCAAGGGCTGAAACCGTCGCTGCCCGTCTTCATCCCGTTCCTCGGCGCCTACGTGGCGATGAAGAGCGTGCATGACCCCTGGCGGAACCTGCTCGTGGCCGCTGCCGGGCCCTTCCTGGGCGGGATCGGCGCCCTCGGCGTTGGGTGGCGGGTGAGGCGATGGACTCGCGTCTGCTGATCGCGCTCGCCTACACGGGCTTTCTGCTGAACCTGTTCAACCTGATCCCGGTCCGGCCGCTCGACGGTGGGTTCATGTGGCGGTCCGTGAAGACTCTCCGGCTCGGCCACCGCGAGCACGCTCCGTGGGCGTCGTCGCCCGGCTCACAGCCGCCAGCCTGATCTACACCGGGCTCGTCGTCCTGCTCATCCTCGGGATGATCGCGACGCACGTGGAGCAGAACCGCCTCTGATGGACGACAGGCGCGTTCTCGAGCGAACACACGAGGATCTCGCGAACGACGTGGCGGTGATCGCATCGGAGTTCCTCGGCGGTTTCCAGAAGGTGCTCGAGATCGACCGGCCGGCGGTCACGATCTTCGGCTCGGCCCGGGTGCACGAGGACAGCGAGCCGTACCGGCAGGCGCGGGCGACGGCGCGAGCCTTCGCGGAGGCGGGGTTCGCCGTCGTCACCGGCGGCGGCCCGGGCGTGATGGAGGCGGCCAACCGCGGTTGCAAGGAAGCGGGCGGGCTCTCGGTCGGCTTCAACATCGAGCTCCCGCACGAGCAGGGCCTCAATGCCTACTGCGACATCGGGATGACCTTCAAGCACTTCTACGCACGCAAGACGATGTTCGTGAAGGCTGCCGAGGGGTTCGTCATCTTCCCGGGCGGGTTCGGCACCCTCGACGAGCTCTTCGAGTCGCTCACGCTGATCCAGACCGGCAAGGTGCTCAACTTTCCCGTCGTCCTCGTCGGCCGCGACCACTGGCAGGAGCTGCTCGGCTGGGTGCACGGCGACCTGCTCGCCGGCGGGATGATCTCGCCGGAGGATGTCGAGCTGCTGCACCTGACGGACGATCCCGCCGAAGCGGCTCGCTTCGTGGTGGACAGCTACGACGAGCGCACGCGGGTGCCCTCTCCGGCCGCGCCGGAGAAGGTCGACGCCCAGTAGCAGGTAGCTACACCTTCGGCAGTACGAAGTACGGCCCGGGAATCGAGCGTCCGGGCCCGTAGATCTGGGTCGGGCCGACGGCGATGTAGGCGCTCGTGAACGCGTCGCGGCGCTCCAGCTTGCCGTGCTCGTACACCTTCCGGGTCACCGTCACGTCGAAGCCGGACTGGTTCGAGCCCGACACCGTGCGGACCGAGCCGCGCGGGGCATAGGGATCGAGCGCGTACGTCGTCCGCGGCGAGCGCCAGTTCGTGCGCCCGCCGGTCGACGACACGACGCGCCGGCCGGGGTTCGTGCCGTAGAAGCTGAACGTGAGCGTCGAGCTCGTGTAGCGCGTCTTGATCAGGATTCCGGTCTTCAGGTCGTTCTTGAACGCGAAGTCCGGCCCGCCCCAGGAGACTGTCGCGTCGCGCCCCATCGGGTAGTGCGAGATGTAGAAGCTGTGGTTGTGGCGCTCGAGGATCGGGAGACCGAGCTCGAAGGCGTTGTTGAAGAGGGTCGTCGCGGTCTGGCAGACACCGCCTCCGATCGCCGGCAGGAGCAGAGAGCCGATGATCATCTGACCCTCACGAAAGCCACGCTGCGACGTTCGGGGACCGACGGACTCGTTGAACGAGAAGGACTCGCCCGGGCGGACGATCGTTCCGTCGATGTAGTCCGCCATCAGCTGCACGTTGTGGATCCGGTTCGACGAAGACGGCCCCATGTCCGTCGTGAACGTCGAGATCTGCTGCCGGATCCCGAGCTTCTCGGCCTCGCGCGTCGTGAGGTCGGCACGGATCTGCTTCAAGCGCAGCGACGCCCGGCTGAACGACGAGCCGGCTGCCGCGGCGACCGAGTCGGCCACCCATTTGCCGTCGACCGCAAGGCCGGGCCGGGAAGGGCGGATCTGCACTCGCTTGCCGTCGACGACGAACCGGGCGTTGACTGCCCGCTGACGCCATTGAGCGAGCAGCGGCTCGACGGCTTTCGCGACCCGCTGAGGATCGAACCCGACCCGGAAGCTCTCGACGCCGACCCGGAAGCGGACGAGCCGTGCGAGCTGCTGCGGCGAGAGTGCGCCGACGTCCTCGCCCTTGAACGTCAGCGTAACCGGCTGGCCGACGAGCGTCCGTGCTTCGGCCACGGCCGCTTCGGCAGCGGGAGTGGTCAGCGTCGGCTCGACGTGGGTCAGCGCCGGCGAGAGAGTCCGGGCGCCGGTGAGCGCCGCCTGCTCGAGCGTGGCGACGAGGCTGGCCGAGTCGACGGCGTCGCCGGGCCGCGACGGCAGGATCGAGAACGAGCCGTTGCGGGAGACGACCTGGGCGCGACGGGGCTTGGGGAGCGTGCGTGAGAGCCGCTTGGCCAGGCTCTCCGCGCCGGACCGCGAGACGAGCACTGGGTCGACTTCGAGCACCGGTGGGCTTGGATCGGCCAGTTGCCGGACACGCCGGAGGAACGAGTCGTGTCCGGCCCGCACGAGCGCAGCCTGCGTCGCGCGGTCGTCCACGCTCAGCGCCTCGCCGGGACGGACGTCGTACGTCTCTCCATCCACGGAGACCTCGATCGGCCGCGCGAGGTCGACCTGAGCGAGCGTGACGCCCGGGAGCGGCTTCTCCCAGTACACGGCGTCTCTTGCTGCGACGGCTGCGATCGCCGCTACGGCGAGCGCAGCGAGCGAGGCAACCGTCATCCGACCCACGCGTCTCACGATTTGCAAAGTAGCCGCTCCGGCGGCTCTACACTCATTTTCGTGAAGCTTCGCGACCTCCCCTCGGTCGATGAACTGGTCCGAGACGTGGACGACCCGCTCGCGGTGACGACCGCGCGGGACGTGCTCGACCGCGCCCGCGAGGAGATCCGGGCCGGCGTGGACCCCGGGAACCTGCAGGAGCGGCTGGCCGAGGCGCTCGCGGCGGTCAGGCAGCCCGCGCTCCGCCGCGTGCTCAATGCCACGGGGATCCTCGTGCACACGAACCTCGGGCGGGCGCCGCTCGCCGAGGCAGCGCTCGAGCGCGTACGGGAGGCCGCCGGCTACTCGAACCTGGAGTACGACCTCTCGACCGGCTCGCGCGGCTCGCGCCAGGACCACCTCGCCTCGCTGCTCAGGCGCCTGACCGGGGCGGAGGCGGCGATCGTCGTCAACAACAACGCCGCGGCGATGCTCCTCGCGCTCGCCGCCCTCGCCGAGGGTCGCGAGGTCGTGGTCTCCCGCGGTGAGCTGATCGAGATCGGCGACGGATTCCGGATCCCCGACGTGCTCGCCCGCTCGGGCGCCCGCCTGGTAGAGGTCGGGACGACCAACCGAACTCGAGCCGCCGACTACGAGCGGGCGATCGGGCCCGACACCGCGTTGCTGTTGCGCGTGCACCAGTCGAACTTCCGCGTCGTCGGGTTCGCCGAGCAGCCTCGGCTCGAGGAGCTCGCCGGGATTGCGCGCCGCCACGAGCTGCCGCTCGTGGACGATCTCGGCTCGGGCGCTCTCGTCGATGTCGAGGGCGAGCCGACTCCCGCGGCCGCGCTTGCAACAGGGGCCGACCTCGTCTGCTTCTCGGGCGACAAGCTGCTCGGCGGGCCGCAGGCCGGCATCCTTGCCGGGCGGGCCGACCTGGTCGAGCGCCTGCAACGCCATCCGCTCCACCGGGCGCTCCGCTCCGACAAGCTGACGCTTGCCGCGCTCGAAGGGACCCTCGCGCTCTATCTCGACCGGCCGGACGAGATCCCCGTGCTTCGCATGCTGCGCGAGCCGGCCGAGGTGGTCCGCGCCCGCGCCGAGCGGCTCGCCGCGGCGACCGGTGGTGCGGTCGAGGAGACGGTCGCACGGGTGGGGGGTGGCGCACTCCCGCTCGCCGAGCTCCCGAGCTACGCCTGCGCGGTCGAGGAGCAGCTCGCAGCGGCGCTCCGCGGCCACGAGCCGCCCGTGATCGCGGTCGTGCGCGACGGCCAGACGCTGCTCGATTGCCGCACCCTCACCGATGCCGAGGCCGATGAGGTCGTGGCCGCGGTTCGCGCATGTCGCTGACGGTCGGCACGGCCGGCCACATCGACCACGGCAAGACGTGGCTCGTGCGGGCGCTGACGGGGAAGGACACGGACCGGCTGCCGGAGGAGCGCGAGCGCGGGATCTCGATCGACCTCGGCTACGCGCCGCTCGAGCTCCCCGACGGCCGCCGCCTCTCGCTGATCGACGTCCCGGGGCACGAGCGCTTCGTCCGGAACATGGTCGCGGGCGCTACGGGAATCGACCTCTTCCTGCTCGTCGTCGACGCGGCCGAAGGGGCGCGGCCGCAGACGCACGAGCATCTCGCGATCATCTCCCTGCTGGGGATCGAGCACGGCGTCGTCGCGGTCACGAAGGCCGACGCGGTCGACTCCGAGACGCTCGAGCTCGCCGTCGAGGAGGCGCGGGAGCTCGTCCCGGGAGCCGAAGTCGTCGAGGTGAGCGCGAAAACCGGAGCCGGGCTCGACGAGCTCAGGGCCGCGCTCTCCCGCGCGGCGGACCTTGTGTTACAGGAGCACAATCTCGACTCCGGCGCCGAGGATGCGGTGCGCCTGTACGTCGACCGTGTGTTCTCGCTGCGCGGAATCGGGACTATCGCGACGGGGACCCTGTGGTCGGGATCGATCGGAGCCGGCGACGTGCTCCGTGCCGAGCCCGGCGGACGCGACGTCCGCGTGCGCAGCGTGCAGGTGCACGATCGCCCGGTCGAGCGCGCCGAGCCGGGCCAGCGAGTGGCCGTCGCGCTTCCGGGCGTGGAGCGGCACGAGGTCCGGCGTGGGGATGCGCTGCTCGCCCGCGGTGCGTTCGCGGCCAGCTACCGCCTCGATGTCGCACTCCAGGAGCTCGTGCCGATCGCAAACGGCGCGCGCCTCCACGTTCATAGCGGCACCGCGGCGGTGCCGGCCCGGGTCATGCAGGCGGGCGAAGGCTTCGCCCAGCTCCGCCTGGCAGCGCCGGTGGTCGCTGCCCGCGGGATCGCGTCGTCCTCCGCGGCGAGACGACAGTGGGCGGTGGCACCGTCATCGACCCTGCTCCGCGCCGTCACGCCGACCCTGCCGTCTTCGAGCGGGCCGCGCGCGGCGAGAAGACCGTGCATGCACCGGTGCTGGTCGACGGCGCCTGGCGGTACTCGGAGGCGTGGCTCGAGGAGTTGCGGGCCGAGCTGGAGCGAGGAATCGACGCCGCCGACCCGCTGGATCCGGGCGTGAACGCGCCCGTCGAGCCCTGGGCAGGAGAGGTCCTGGCGCGCCTGCCGTTCGAACGGAAGGGGTCGAAGCTCTACCGCCCCGGCGCAGGTGCGAGTCTCGGAGCGCGGGAGGCCGAAGCTGCGGCGATCGAGGCCGAGCTCGAGGCGGCCGCGCCTGCGCCCGTGAAGATCGGGGACGCGGAGCTCGCTCGCTTCCTGGAGCGCAGCGGACGGCTCATCCGCCTCGGGGACGGATACGCCGTCTCGCCGGCGGCCTACGAGCGCGCCCGGGCGCTCGTGGTGGAGGAGTGCAAGAGCGCCGGCAGGATCGCGCTTGCGCGCTTCCGTGACCTCGCCGGCTGCGGCCGCCGCGACGCCCAGTGCTGCTGGAGCGTCTCGACGCGGA